>JAVVYP010000091.1:0-520 GCA_036651015.1 Alistipes sp. | reverse complement strand
AACCACCCAGCCGACGCTGTTGTGGCGTCGCAGGATGTTGATTGCCTCGATGCAATGTTCGCCGTGACGCTCTTGGAGTGCGAACGAATATTTGGATAGTCCGCCGTTGATCTCGTGTCGCACGATGCCTGTGAAGACCACCCCTTGGGTGCCGAGTGAGTTCTCGGTGAACCGTTGCAGGTGGTTGGGGTCGACCCAATCGTCGGCATCGACAAAGACGATGAAGGTGCCTTGCGCGTGGTCTAAACCGAGATTGCGCGCGGCACACAAGCCGCCATTGGGTTGGTGAAATACGCGAATGCGCTGATCTTGAGTGGCATATCGATCGCATATTGCGCCCGAAGCATCTGTGCTACCGTCGTCGATGAGTAATACTTCAAAGTCGGTCATGGTCTGAGCCAACACGCTGTCGATGCTTTCCGAAAGATATTTTTCCTCATTATAGATGGTAATGATGACGGAAACGATCATGAGTTCTCTGTTTAGTGTCTTTTTAAGATTCAAATGTAGTGATTAATTC
>JAVVYP010000090.1:0-527 GCA_036651015.1 Alistipes sp. | reverse complement strand
GTTTAAAAAATCAAGCATCACAAAATTCAGTCAGTAAAATCTAAGTCTGATAAAGCCAAAAATATAACTCGAGCACGATATTAGAAATATACAAGCCTTTGCTTTTAATTTTTAATTTTTAATTTTTAATTTTTAATTTTTAATTTTTAATTTTTGTAAAAATTTAAAGAAAACTTAGCAAGATTACTATACTTCAAATACTCTATATGCATCCAATCCAGAGGCAAAGGAAAGATTTTATTTTATATTGTCCCACCACAAAACTATGGATAAGGGGAAGTCTACATGAATTATAGCAATATTTACTCAGCAAACCATTAAAAACCTGGAGCTAAATAATTGAAATCCATAATATGAATTCTTTAATCAAGGCTCAGCATAATAAAATCACCTAAACTATTATGCAGCAAATTATTTCAAACTATCCTTCGATATCTATTAGCATACCAGACATATAAAATTCCTTTCTAAGACATTTATTTATTATTCGTAATATTCTACATAACTGCAGTATGCCTATGCTCAAA
>JAVVYP010000089.1:0-535 GCA_036651015.1 Alistipes sp. | reverse complement strand
AAATAAAAAATATTATAACTATTTAATAAAATTTTAACAATATTTGTATTTATAAGTAATGTAAAAGTTAAAATGTAAAATTAAAAATTCTGGAATAAACTAAGCAGAGCTTAGTTTAGAGAGTTTAATTAAAGAGATTCTGCAAGAACTTCCACCATCATTTTAAATTTTTAATTTTTAATTTTAAATTTTTAATTTTTAATTTTAAATTCAAAAAAATAGAGATGCCAGTTAGCATCTCTATTTCCCTATGGTGTTGTTGTTTCTGGTTTTATCGGTGTAGCTTCTTCTAGTTTTATATTATCATCTTTATTATCCTTAAGAGGAGATTCTAATACATACTTTCTAAAGGATTCTGATTTAGAAGCATAACTTGGATCTATTTTTAATAATTGTTCTTTAAAATAAGCTTCATAAATTGCTTTATGAATAGTTGCTCCTTCACTACCTCTGTTACCATCGTATATTGTTGAAAATATTGCAATTTCAGGATCATCAAGTGGAGCCATGCTTATATAGTTACCGTAAGCTTTTC
>JAVVYP010000088.1:0-536 GCA_036651015.1 Alistipes sp. | reverse complement strand
GCAACAACTGCATCGAGAGCTGCCCGACCGAGGCGATCGTCGCACCACGCGTGGTCGACACGGCGCAATGTATTGCCTGCCACACCATTGAGCGCGAACCAACCACACCGATCGACACCGACGGCTGGATCTTCGGCTGCGACCGCTGCCAGAGCTGCTGCCCCTACAATCAGAAGGCACCCCTGCACACCAACCCCCGTTTCGACCCTGTGTTCGACCCGCGACAGCTCGATGCCGACGCATGGCGGGCGATGAGTGAGACGGAGTTTGCCACCCGCTTCGGACAAACCCCCCTCCCACGCAGCGGACGCGAACGGATAGTGAAAAACATCCACGAATAGCAACAACGAGTTCCCCTTTTGACAACCTCGGTCGTTGCCAAAGAGGGCAACGACCCGCCGAAAAAAGTTTGCATCATCCATTTTGATTTTTGATTTTTTTCCGTATCTTTATCCGATCGGGGAGGCATTACGCGCATCAGGCGCGATAATTGAAACATCCACCCGATGTGAAAACAATGCAAAAAATCGTTCAAC
>JAVVYP010000087.1:0-548 GCA_036651015.1 Alistipes sp. | reverse complement strand
CGAGATACTCTCCGCTGAAAATCAGGTTCTCACCTCAAAGCGATTTACACTCCAAGGCAATGACACGTGGAAATTCTTCGAAACCGTTCTGACTTCACCACAGACAATCAACGATGGGCGCTTTGCGCTAAAATTCGAATCGGCGGGCGAGGTTGAGATCGACTATGTGTCACTTTTCCCACAGCAAACTTTCCACAATCGGCCGAACGGATTACGCAAGGATGTCGCTCAATGTGTTGCCGAACTAACCATCGAAAATCGTGTCAACTGGAAAAACACCATCGGCAAGCCGGAACTTCGTAAAGGCGAATATAATCTTTGGGGCTACCACGCCACCAACGGTTTTGGTTACCACGAATTTTTGCAATATTGTGAAGATATGGGCGCCAAAGCGATGTTTGTTTGCAATGCCGGTATGTCGTGCGATGGTCGCAACGGCGACTATTATGACGACAAGCAGGTCGATGGTTTGATTCAGGACGCTCTCGATGCTATTGAATACGCTACCGGTGATGCCAAAACAACTCGATGGGGTGGAGAACGAGCCA
>JAVVYP010000086.1:0-567 GCA_036651015.1 Alistipes sp. | reverse complement strand
TGTGAGTTGCTTTCAAAATTGTATCTTTGACATATTAAATACAGCAACACTTAACAAGATAATTTCCACGTTCCCGTTGTGAGTTGCTTTCAAAATTGTATCTTTGACATATTAAATACAGCACACTCAAGGGCTTTAATCTTGCAGCAGATGTTGTGAGTTGCTTTCAAAATTGTATCTTTGACATATTAAATACAGCCGTTGTTTTTTCGACAACGGGATCACGGTAGTTGTGAGTTGCTTTCAAAATTGTATCTTTGACATATTAAATACAGCGGGAGACGCGCGAATCGACGACCACGCCGAGTTGTGAGTTGCTTTCAAAATTGTATCTTTGACATATTAAATACAGCATTGACGCTGTTTCAAAAAATGCCGAACCCGTTGTGAGTTGCTTTCAAAATTGTATCTTTGACATATTAAATACAGCCTGACGATTCTCCACGTGTAATCGTTCCCCGTTGTGAGTTGCTTTCAAAATTGTATCTTTGACATATTAAATACAGCACGCCTCCTTGTACAAGTAATGCGTGAATAGTTGTGAGTTGCTTTCAAAATTGTATCTTT
>JAVVYP010000085.1:0-569 GCA_036651015.1 Alistipes sp. | reverse complement strand
ATCAGAATATCTATCTCATCCTCTGCCACTTGCTCGGCATTACCCCCGCCGCAAACGACGGTTCGTGGAACGACATCAAACAGATGTTCCGCACAAAATAGTCACTTGATTGTCAAATTAAAAAATCTTTAACGCAGCTTAACGCAGCACAATTTTAGCCCTCATCAAAAAAACATTATAAGGATACCATTGCGACATCGTATAGTAAATTTCGTCGCCATTGGTACTGGCAGGATAGATATCTCCATCAACCAACATTTGCTCAGCCGACCAAGCGCCATTCAGTGTTGTAGCCGTACGATAACAAATGGCATAACGCTGAACATCAAAATATAGGACGATCCAGCATCGATATTTTTCTAAATACGCAAAAGACAGTTCACCGATCGTTCCATCAAAAATGGCTGTTGCCGATTTTTCGTCTCCAACAATCCATCTGTTCTTCAATCCGTTCCAATATTCGTAGGAAGATTGCCTGCAAATATCTTCTTGCCGGAAACGCGCCAAATATGCACTCCCCTGTCTACCTATATGTGTACCAATCATATAGCAATATCCTTGACGTTTAG
>JAVVYP010000084.1:0-771 GCA_036651015.1 Alistipes sp. | reverse complement strand
CGGGCCAGCAGCAAGCGGTTGCGCTCACCACCCGACAGAGAGCGCACAGGCGAGTGCGCACGGGCGGGGGAGAACAGGAAGTCAGCCAGATAGCTCTTGACGTGCTTTTTCTGATTGCCGATCTCGATCCACTCGCTGCCGGGGCTGATGAAGTCTTCCAGCGTCGCATCCAGATCGACCTGATGGCGCATCTGGTCAAAGTAGGCCACCTGCATATTGCCACCCTGGCGCACAGTGCCGCTGTCCGGAGCCAACTCGCCCAGAATCATCTTCAGCAGCGTTGTCTTGCCGGCGCCGTTGGGGCCGAGCAGACCGACCTTGTCACCACGCAAAATGGTGCCGCTGAATTTTTCAACAATCTTCTTTGCGCCGTAGGTCTTGCTGACATCGGTCAGTTCGGCCACGATCTTGCCCTGGTAGCTATCGCCCTTGCCAGATGCAATATCCATGTTCACGCTGCCCTGCACATCACGGCGCGCGGAACGGTTGGCGCGCATTTCTTGTAGGCGGGTAATGCGGCTCTGGCTGCGGGTGCGGCGGGCTTCCACGCCTTTGCGGATCCAGATTTCTTCCTGGGCCAGCAGCTTGTCGGCCTTGGCGTTGATGACCGCCTCTTGAGCAAGTTGCTCTTCCTTTTGCAGCACGTACTGGGCAAAGTTGCCAGGGTAGGAGAGCAGGTTGCCTCGATCCAACTCCACAATGCGGGTGGCAATTCGGTCCAGAAAGCTGCGGTCGTGGGTGATGGTGATGACGCTTCCCTTGAAAGCAATC
>JAVVYP010000083.1:0-792 GCA_036651015.1 Alistipes sp. | reverse complement strand
AATCCAAGGGCCTGCCCTGGGAAATCGCCAAGTCCTTCGACGGCGCGGCAGTGCTTGCTCCGTTCGTGTCCGGCAGCACGTTTGCCGACCTGACCGACATCGGCATCCGCCTGACCATCAACGGTGAAGTGCGCCAGCAGGGCTTCACGGGCGAGATGCTCTTCACGGTGAACAGCATCATCGCCGCCGTCTCGCAATACACGACCCTGCGCATCGGCGACCTGATCTACACCGGCACCCCCCAAGGGGTGGGGGCAGTGCACCCAGGCGACAATCTGCGCGCCACGCTCGAAGGCCACGAACTCCTCAATTTCGACATACGATAAGATGTTATGGAGGGCTATCTCTATATTTTACGCTGTCAAAATGGAACATTTTACGTTGGAAGTACGGTCAATATAGATAAAAGATTGCAAGAACACCAAGCAGGAGTTGGTGCCAATTACACACGTCGCCATCGACCTGTAAAATTGGTGTATCTTCAACATTACCCTTGTATTGCGACAGCATTTCATATTGAACAGCAACTACACAAGTGGTCTCACTCTAAAAAACAGGCCTTGATTGAGGGCAATTTTGAAATACTATCTGCCTTGTCCCACAAAGGCAAACGAACGACAGCGGCTGACCCCTCGACAGGCTCGGGGATCGCCGAAAATAGAGAACAAAAATAACGCTTAAATAAACTTTGGCAACAAATTCAAACAGCCGCTAAAAAACAGCTTCTAAATAGCCACAAAAATACGGCGATCCCCGAGCTTGTCGAGGGGTCAGCCGCATAACAAGCAATGT
>JAVVYP010000082.1:0-869 GCA_036651015.1 Alistipes sp. | reverse complement strand
CATTCAAATTTGTCTGATTCTTTAAGTTCGATTAGTATATCTTTTATTTTATTTTCCAAATTTATCTCCTTTATTGATTTAAAATACTTTCAATATATTATACTATAAAATAATATAAATCTTAAGAATAAAAAAATATAGATTAGTTTTAGTGAAAATCTATAAATTATATTATCCTTTATTGAAAGAAAATTTTTAAGGAAATTTTAATTTTTTTAATTTAAATATTTAAATTTTTATTGACTAAAAAATCTAAGCATGATACTATTACACTAATAATTTTTAGGAGGTAGATTTATGTTAAGGACAACATTAGTAAGGCTATGTAATCTTTTTAATATTAATTTAATTGAAACCTTATTTTGTATGTCTAAGATGTATATATTTATTTACCTAAAAAATTTAATTTTTAATTTTTAATTTTTAATTTTTAATTTTAGGATGGATTTTTATTATACTTTTATAATTTAAGCAGACTTACATCAATTAGGTGTTAGTTTGCTTTTTTTTATTTAATTTTTTAGGAGGAAATATTATGAAAAGAAAGTTTATAAAATTATTATTCTTACCATTACTTTTATTAGAAACAAATTTATATTCTCAAGAAAAACTTTATGTTGGAACAGATGCTACTGAATTTCCACCTTTTGAATATATTGAAAATGGTGAAATTAAAGGGTTTGATATTGATTTAATTAAAGAGATAGGAAAACTTTTAAATAAAGAAGTTATATTAAAAAATATTCAGTTTGATGGACTTATTCCTGCTTTACAAACGGGCAAATTAGATATTATTATAGCTGGTATGACAATTACACCTGAAAGAGAGAAAAATATAAATTTTTCTGAACCATACTATACATCAAAGC
>JAVVYP010000081.1:0-873 GCA_036651015.1 Alistipes sp. | reverse complement strand
TTTACATCCCCATTGCGCACTCCTTCCGGATCGGATAGTGCCTCTTTCAACCCATCCTGCACAACGGAAAAAGCAAAGGGATCCATCGGATCACTTCCCACAGCATCTGCCAATATCCAGTCCGCCGCGGCAGGAATTTTGGCCATCAAATCCGCATAGCCCGCGGCTGACATCTTTGACGGTGCCGCCGCTGCGATTCGGGGATCCAGCAGCATGCCCAGCGGTGCCGGACAGCTGAAAGTCTGTTTGTTGCCCTCCTTGGTGATAGAGGCTCCATAAGCGGTGTAACCATCCATCGAAGCAGCCGTGCCCACACACATATAACGACGGGCGCAGTGATGCGACACCAATTTTGTCAGGTCGTTGACCACCCCCGAACCCACAGCCACCGGAATGGCCTCTGTCTGCGAAAGAACCTGCTCCAACTGCTCTGCAAATTGCCATTCGGCATAGAGTTTCGGATCCGTGAAAACAAAGGGCGCATCTTGCGGAATAGTTGCCTCCTCAAGCAGTCGGA
This sequence comes from Alistipes sp., assembly GCA_036651015.1. GTDB lineage: Bacteria > Bacteroidota > Bacteroidia > Bacteroidales > Rikenellaceae > Alistipes. The sequence continues at coordinate 356 of JAVVYP010000081.1, read as the reverse complement.
CAACAGCCTCGCCCGCAACCGCATAGGTGTTGCTATCGGCAATTACGATCGCCCGCGATGACGGGAAAAGTTGCCGAAACATCTCGGCCACGCGCGACAAGGCCCCCTCGCCTATAAATAAAGCCTTGGTATCGGTGGTACGTGACAAGGCGTTTTCAATTTTAGTCATCTGTTTTTTTATTAATTTTACAAATGCGAATTACACTTTTGCATCACAATGTGTGTAAAAGTGATTACAAAGATAACTATTTATTTTGTTTTTATGACTTATTCTGCGTTATTATTTCCTTTTTGGTAATTATTAAGCAACTAATGTGTGGTAAATCTATTTTTTTCTCTACCTTTACACAGCAAAA
>JAVVYP010000080.1:626-886 GCA_036651015.1 Alistipes sp. | reverse complement strand
CGTTTTTTTTACATGTTCATCTTAATATGTAAAGGGAATCGCATTTTTTTTACATATTAAAGCCAACCTATAAATGTTTTTAAACAGACTCTGAAAAATAATTAATATCTTTATATGAAATTATGACCCCGATAAAACACGAAGCCCATCGGGAGGGCAAAACAAAATGGGAATAGTCATAGCGTTTTATTCGCTTTAGCCTATATAGGAATATTCTTTAAAAAGCAAGAATAGATGTGGGTAGCGATTATTGTCTTTGT
>JAVVYP010000080.1:0-616 GCA_036651015.1 Alistipes sp. | reverse complement strand
CTTTAATATCTTTGCCTCCAACAGCAGAGATAAGTATTAGTGTGCCGAAAAATCGAGGTTGTTACAACAAAACAAAAACGCTAACATTTGAATAATCAAACTGTTAGCGTTTTTTGTTTTGAGGTCTGAAGCGGATTCGAACCGCTGTACAAGGTTTTGCAGACCTTTGCCTAGCCACTCGGCCATCAGACCTTAATTTGCACCTAAAAACGAACCTTCCGCAGAGGCGAAGTCGAGCTTTCGGGAATGCAAATATACGAACTTTTCTCTATTTTGCAAAACTTCAGGAGCACATTCCATTATTTGATGATTTTTTTTTACCTTTACCTCTCGGAACACGCATAGTAAATCCTATTTATCATAGCTCTTCGCCACCTTTTTATTGCAGTTTTATGACCTTAGAAGATATTGCCCTCACGCTGACACCTGGCTTAGGAATCAAGGGTGTTGTGCACTTGTTAGAGACCTTTGGCGATGCGCAGCGGGTATTTGCCGCCTCAACAGATGAGTTGCTGCATGTTGCACGTTTGCGGGAAGATGCTGTTCGTAACCTCATTGCTCGCAAGGGATTTAGTGCCGCCGAGAAGGAGCTGAATTATTGTCGGCATCATTACAT
>JAVVYP010000079.1:263-934 GCA_036651015.1 Alistipes sp. | reverse complement strand
AAAAGGGACACGGTGGCCGCCCGCGCTGAGTGGCCCGACAGTGCCGCCGCCACCAGCGTGGCACAGGCTCCCGTACCGCAGGCACGCGTTTCGCCGCTCCCCCGCTCCCACACCCGCATTTTCAGGTGGGTTGGGCTTAACACCTCTACAAATTCCGTGTTGGTACGGTCGGGAAATTGGGGGTGATTTTCAAAAACAGGCCCAATTTCCGGCAGGTCTAAACTGTCAATATCCTTTAGGAATAAAACGATGTGGGGGTTACCCATGGATACCGGCAGCACGTCATAGTCCTCACCCTTGACAGAAATGGTACAGACCGGCGTTGTAACGGGCTTTCCCATATCCACCGTAACGGATTGGACACTGCCGTCCACCACATGGAGCATCAGCATTTTGATACCTGCCCCAGTCTCCACGGTGATGGTTTTATGGCGGGTCAGCCCTTTGTCATAGACAAATTTGCCCACACAGCGAATTCCGTTGCCGCACATCTCGCCCTCGGAGCCGTCGGCGTTGAACATTCTCATTCTGAAATCTGCCACATAGGACGCGCAGATGCAAATCAGCCCATCCGAACCGATGGAATAGTCGCGGTTTGAAACCTTTTTCGCCAGTTCGGGTAAATTTTCCGGCACGGACTCTGTGCAATCCAGATAGACGTAGTCATTGCC
>JAVVYP010000079.1:0-253 GCA_036651015.1 Alistipes sp. | reverse complement strand
TGAGCAGAGGATTTTAACGCCCTCTGCCCTTCTATATTATGCTGTTTAGTAGTTCATAATGTATTTCTCCCGCTCCCAGGAGGAGACGCGGGTGCGGTATTCTTCCCACTCTTTTTTCTTGCCCTCGATGAAGTTGGAGGAGACATGGCCGCCCAGTGCCTCTAAAATCAGGGGGTCGTTCTCCAGCTTCACTACCGCCTCTTCTAAGGAGCCGGGGAGATTTTCAATCCCCTGCGCCATGCGGCGTTCCGGG
>JAVVYP010000078.1:0-945 GCA_036651015.1 Alistipes sp. | reverse complement strand
GTAAATCCTGCAAGAGCATCGTATTCCAATGGCGCATTTAGAATATTTATCTTGCTGGAATACGTCTGATTAATGTCGTGTTCCAACGGTGGAATATTCATCTGATTCATCTTATTAATCTGGTATTCCAATGTTGTATAGTGTCGTCCTGCATAGAATTGAGCGTATAATGAATGTGCAAAAAATGCAAAGGCAACTAACAGTATATATTTCTTCATATGCGCGGTTCTTATTTCTTTGTTATGTCTTTATATGCTTGATAAAATCCTCCAATCATTGCACATATAAAGAATATTATAAAAGGGACAAACACAATCCAATAAATCTTTGTCATATCATTAGTTATTTTTGATTCATTTACAAATCTACTACATAATATTATATTACAAGAAGCTGTTTTAAATTCATTCAATAATTTTGTTATGACTCTTTTTCGCCCATTTTTCGTGTCAATTTAACTGCGCTACGCTTGTTTTCCTCCTCGCGGCTCAGCATAGCTTATGCAAGCATAACTCTGCCCTCGCTCGCAGCGTCGGTTCGTTGCATAGACAACGCTATGCGCCTCAATCGGCGCGAAAAAATCATCGAAAATAGTGCATAACAATTCTTATCAATAAAATTAAAACAGCCTCTAAATTGATTCGTTGAGATTATTTTTTATCTTCAAAAATTGCCTCCCATATGGCGCAAATAATTCCAAGAATGGGGCCTGCAATTAGACGTAAAAGAATAGGAACCACTATAATTAAAGCGATAATTTTCAGAATTGACATAAAGAGTAGTGTATTTAATTTTGATGATCTTTTCTATAATAATTTCCCTATTTCTTCCTTAGCCTCACCTAATGTCATTGAGGGTAAATTGCAGACGGATGTTATTAAGCACCAAAGCGCGTGTTCTGTTTTGTCGATGTCTCCATCCACAGCCATAATGCAACCTAAAAAG
>JAVVYP010000077.1:0-1194 GCA_036651015.1 Alistipes sp. | reverse complement strand
CAAGTGTTTACACGTGACGGTCTTGAAAAAGACGAACGTGCGCAAGCAATTGAAAAAGCTCAGCTTGATTCATACCGTAAAGACTTGAAAGAAGAATACAAAATCTTCGAAGAAGCAGCACGTGAACGTATTGTTCGTTTGTTGACAGGTCAAGAGTCTAACGGTGGTGGTACAACCAAGCGTGGCGATAAGCTTTCTGCAGACGTATTGTCTGGTTTAGAGTTGGTTGATTTACTTGAAATCCAACCGACTGATGAAGCTATTGCAGAGCGTTTAACTCAAATTCAAGTCTTCTTGAAAGAGAAGAGCTTTGAAATTGATGAGAAATTTGCAGAGAAAAAACGCAAACTTTCTACAGGTGATGAATTAACAACAGGTGTATTGAAAGTTGTTAAGGTTTACTTGGCTGTTAAACGTCGCATCCAACCGGGTGATAAGATGGCGGGTCGTCACGGTAACAAGGGTGTTGTTTCTAACATCTTACCTGTTGAAGACATGCCGCACGATGCCAATGGTGTTCCAGTCGACATCGTATTGAACCCACTGGGTGTACCGTCACGTATGAACGTGGGTCAGATTCTAGAGACTCACTTAGGTATGGCAGCGAAAGGTCTTGGCGAAGAAATCGACAAGATGTTAAAAGCGCAACGTACTGTACTTGAGCTTCGTGGATTCTTAGACAAGATTTATAACAAAGTTGGTGGCGAGCAAGAAGATCTTGATAGCTTAACTGATGATGAAATTTTGGTGCTTTCAGGTAACTTACGTGCAGGTGTTCCACTTGCAACACCAGTATTCGATGGTGCTGAAGAATCACAAATCAAAGACTTGTTAGAGCTTGCGAACATTTCACGTACTGGTCAAACAGTATTGTATGATGGTCGTACAGGTGAACAGTTTGACCGTCCTGTAACTGTAGGTTACATGTACATGTTGAAACTGAACCACTTGGTAGACGACAAGATGCACGCGCGTTCTACAGGTTCTTACTCACTTGTGACTCAACAACCATTGGGCGGTAAAGCTCAATTCGGTGGTCAGCGTTTCGGTGAGATGGAGGTCTGGGCGCTTGAAGCATATGGCGCAGCTTACACGCTTCAAGAAATGCTTACTGTTAAGTCGGATGACGTTGAAGGTCGTACCCGTATCTATAAGAACATTGTAGATGGTAACCATTATATGGATCCAGGTATG
>JAVVYP010000076.1:0-1334 GCA_036651015.1 Alistipes sp. | reverse complement strand
CTTGCAGCTGTTCGAACTCCCCAAAGGTCACCGGTCGGTTGTCGCGCGCGGCCGGCAGTCGGAATCCGTACTCCACCAAATTCTCTTTGCGCGCACGGTCGCCGCCATACATTGCGCGAACCTGCGGCAGGGTGACGTGGCTCTCGTCCACGACCATCATATAGTCTTTGGGAAAGTAGTCGATCAGGCAAAACGGACGTGTGCCCTCGACGCGGCCGTCGAAGTATCGCGAATAGTTTTCGATGCCGGGGCAGTAACCCAACTCTTTGATCATCTCGAGGTCATACTCCACACGCTGTTTGATGCGTTGCGCCTCCATCGTTCGCCCGTCGCGCTCGAAGTGCTCGATCTGCTTGCCCAAGTCGAGGTAGATTTGCTGCACGGCACTGAAAATTCGCTCTTTGGTGGTTACAAACATACTTGTGGGGTAGAGCGTCAGCGCGTCGAGCGTTTGGATGCGTTGCCCCGTGACGGGGTCAATGGTCTGAATCGCCTCGACTTCGTTGTCGAAGAACATCACGCGGAAACACTGGTTGCCAAATTCACCGAAGGCGGCCATAATATCCACCGTGTCGCCGTTGACGCGGAAGGTTGCCGGTTCCAAATTGCGCTCGGTGCGTGTGTAAAGCGCCTCGACTAACTTGTAGAGAAAATGTTTGTAGCTGACCACCTGCCCGACCTTGAGGTGGATGGCTGTGGCGTGAAAATCCGCCGGATTGCCGCAGCCATAGAGACACGACACGCTCGACACGACGATCACGTCACGACGCCCCGATAGCAGGGTGGCGGAGGTTCGCAGCCGTAACTTCTCGATCTCGGCATTGATCGCCAAATCTTTTTCGATGAAGGTGTCGGTCGAGGGCAGGTAGGCTTCGGGCTGGTAGTAGTCGTAATAGGAGACGAAATACTCGACGGCATTTTCGGGGAAGAAATTTTTGAATTCACCGTAGAGCTGCGCCGCGAGGGTTTTGTTGTGGCTCAAAACCAGTGTCGGACGATTCAGCTGCGCAATGACGTTGGCCACGGTGAAGGTCTTTCCGGAGCCGGTGACACCCAACAGGGTGTTGTGCTTCGATCCGTGTTCGATCGAGGCGACCAGTTGCGAGATCGCCTCCGGCTGGTCGCCCATTGGGGCATAATCCGATACAAGTTTGAAATCCATAGCTACAAAGATACGAATAATTCAAAATTATGGATGAAAAGTGGAATTATTCTATCGTTATCTTCGGTGGGCAAATTTTTAATTTTTAGATTTTTATTATTAATTTTTAATTATTCGTATCTTTGTCCGTATGATCGACAGAGAGACAGTAGACCGCATTTACGCCGCCGCC
>JAVVYP010000075.1:0-1852 GCA_036651015.1 Alistipes sp. | reverse complement strand
AGGGCGGAAACTGGGACAAAAAGAGCCGAAAAGAACGAGAGTCATAAATTTAAAACAGCTTCTAAATAGCTACTCGAGCAGGTCTTCGGGGGCGAGGGGCGTATAGGGGCCATCCTTGGCCTCGAAGATCACGGAGCCGGACGCGAGCACCTGCAATGTGTGCCACTGGCCACGCGGAATCTGAACCCCGTAGTTGCCCATTAGTGGATCGAGGTGGAAGGTGGCGGTGGTGTGGCCGGCCGCGTCGCAGAACATCACGTCGATGCGTCCGCGCAGTAGCACGTAGCTCTCCGAGGTGTAACGGTGGCGATGAATCGGCAGCACGGTGCCCGGCTCCAAGGCGTTCAGCAGCCGCTGTGACGGCGAGGTCGGCGCATCGTGAAAGTTGTGGTTCATCCGCAGCCGCGGGCTCTCCTGCGCCTGCTGCGACACCTGATCAAGCAGTTTCTGGTCGATTAACATACCCTATTTTTTGATACACGATTTTATTGCATCGACAATGTAGGCGACATCATCGTCCGTGACGCAGGGACCGGCCGGAATGCAAAGTCCCCGGTTGAAAAGGTACTCCGATGTGCCGTCCGTGTAGCTCGGATTTTTGGCAAAAACAGGTTGCAAGTGCATCGGTTTCCACAGCGGACGCGTTTCGATGCCTTGTGCATCGAGTGCAACGCGCAACTCCTCGTAGTCGAAACCAGTGATCTGCTTGTCAATCAGAATGGTACTGAGCCAATAGTTGGCATCGAAGCGCGCATCCGGATTGGAGTGCAGGGTAATGCCATCCATCTGGGCAAAAGCCTTTTCGTAGAGGTCGTGCACGTGGCGATGATGTGCGATATGTTCCTCAAGAACAAACATTTGTCCCCGTCCGATGCCGGCGCAAATGTTGCTCATACGGTAGTTGTAACCGATCTTTTCGTGCTGATAATAGGGGAAGGGTTCGCGCGCCTGCGTGGCGTAGAACATCGTCTCCTTTTTCGCGGACTCGCTGGGGACAATCAACGCGCCACCACCCGATGTGGTGATCATCTTGTTGCCATTGAAACTCAAGGCACCAAAATCGCCAAACGTTCCGCATTTGCGACCTTTGAACTCCGAACCGAGGGCTTCGGCGGCATCCTCCAAGATCGGGATTTCGTATCGGGCGGCAATGGCACAAATTTCATCCAATTTGGCCGGCATACCGTAGAGGTGAACCGGAATGATGGCCTTGGGCTTCTTGCCTGTCTTGGCAATGCGGTCGCGGATCGCCTCTTCGAGCAACACGGGCGACATATTCCACGTATCCGATTCGCTATCGACAAACACGGGAATGCCGCCCAAATAGGCAACAGGATTGGCCGATGCACAAAACGTAAACGACTGACATATAACCTCATCGCCGGCTTCTACACCCAATTGGATCAGTCCCAAATGGATGGCCGCCGTGCCAGCCGACAGTGCCACGACCTGCTTGTCGTGTCCGAAAAAATCCGTAAGCTCCGCTTCAAAAGCATTTACATTTGGCCCCAGTGGAACAACCCAATTGGTGTCAAACGCCTCTTTGATAAAACCCTGCTCCCGACCGCTCATATGGGCCAAGCAGAGGTAAATTCGTTTCTGATTCATAATCAACGATTTATATGTCTGATATTTTTTTAATGATTTTACACCGATTTCCGACAGCCAATACATTATCTGGAATATCTTTAGATACAACGGAGCCTGCTCCAATCACACACCATTTACCAATCTTAATGCCCTGAATAATTGTGGTACCAGCGCCAATCCAAGTACCTTCACCAATTATCACATTACCACATAATGTGGAATGTGGCGAAATATGCACATAATCACCAACGAAACATTCGTG
>JAVVYP010000074.1:0-2424 GCA_036651015.1 Alistipes sp. | reverse complement strand
AAGCTATTTACCGAAATGTCTTATTTGGCCGATTCAATACTGCATTTAGATTAAAATAGGTGTAAATTTTGACTAAAAAGACTCTTTTTAGCCCCAAAAGCGAAATAATTTATAGAATTATTTGCAAAATATTGATGAACTGCAATAGTTAGTTTGCAGTGTACAAATGAATTAGCTGTGTTGTGTGGTTTCTTACATAGAAACGGTACAAAAATAGGAAGGTATGCCCTTGTGGATGTAATGTAAATGACTGATATAGACCGCGTTGCGTCCGTTTCAGTGTCCCCAAGAAATGTCCTTTTCTCATCGAAACGCCTGTAATTCACCCCACAAAACATCGAGCGACGTAACCCATAAATGGCCGTATGAGTAACACAATTCAGCCGGCGGAGGCGATTTTTTGGTTCGTTCTTCGCGTGACCTACCAGCGCGAACTGCCCTCGCAGGAACGGCTCGACAAGTTGGGCATCGAGAGTTTTGTGCCGACACGGTTGGTGCGGCGCACGGGACGCCTGGGGCGATTTGTGTGGGTGCGCGAGGCCATTGTTCACAACTACATTTTCATCCACACCACCAAACAGACGCTGGAAACAATTAAGCGTGAGCAACTTCCGTGGTTGCGCTACGTGATGTGTCACACCGAAGGCGGCTGGGATGAGCCGCAGGTGGTGCCCGAAGTGCAGATGGCCAGCTTTATCGCCGTTGCCGGCAACACCCAAGAACGCGTTTTATTCCTCAATCCGGAGGAGATCGACCTCACACAGGGCGATCGTGTGCGCATCACAGGAGGTCCTTTCGTGGGCGTGGTGGGGGTATTTATGCGCGTCACCAAGCAGCACGAACGGCGTGTGATCGTCAAAATCGACGGTGTGACAGCCGTAGCGACCACCTCGCTACCAAGTGTTTTGGTCGAGAAAATCTGAATGTTATGACACCTGCCGAACTCAAAGCGTTGATTCCGATACTGCATACTCAAAAGTTTGCAGGTCAGAGTGATGCAGCACTGCTTGCATTGGTAAGGATCTATGCGGCACTCTACAATATGGTTGCGACAAACGCACTGGATGAGGAGTATGGTGCGCGCGAAATATATGCCAAAAAGTTGGCTGCGCTCTTCGATGCCTTGTGTCGCCGCACCGCGAAACAGACTAATGTGGCTCAGCGCGCGGAGTTGCTCTATGCGATGTTTTACATTGTGCGCGGCACAACCCTTGGGGGCGACCCTAAGCGTGAGGAGCGTTGCTTCGAGCTGGCCAATGAGTTGCTGAGCGACACGCTATCGGGGGCTACCATCGCGACTTTGCCGCTTGCAGCGAGCACCTATCCTCTGCTGAAATGTTTGGCAGTCTACCTCTATCCTTGTCCTGCGGAGGATGATCCGTGGCTGTTGATTTTCAAGCAACAGATCTCGGCGTGGGCATCGGAATTGGATGCGACAGGTCACTGGCCGCAGCTCTCAACGGCCGAAGCCTTGCAACGACTGATTCTGCTGAGTATGCACTCCTATATGTTTCTCGATGAGTCGCACGATGATGCCATACGTCTCGCACACACCGCTTACTGCACGCTGGCGAGCATCGACAAGCAGGCTGCAACTGGGGTTGCTGAGAACGGCGTTGCTGAGGTTTGGGCAACACTTTCCACCCATCCGGCAGGGCACGCTACAACACCCCTCTCCCCTGAATCGCTGCACCTTTGCAATTTGCTCTATGAGGCCGCGATGCAAGGTGCTGTGTATCTCGTTGACAAACAACTATCTAACGACATTGCCGACCTACTGGATCGCTCGCAGCTGCTGGATCACCAGAACTCACACCAACACGTGCACTGCCCGACGGACAGCGATGAGACTCTTTTCTGCCTCGGCATCACCACCGACAACCTCTGCACCCGCATCACCGATGCCGCACAAGAGGAGATGATGGAAAAAATACAGACAAAATTTTAATGGACGTAAGGAGCAAGGAATGAATCAACTCAAAGCCGGGGCAGTTCTGAACTATGTTGTTCTGGGGCTGAATACCGCTGTGGGGCTGGCCTATACGCCCTATATGCTACGGATGCTGGGTCAGAGCGAATACGGCTTGTATGCGCTGGCCGCCTCGGTCATTGCCTACCTGACGATTCTCGATTGCGGCTTTGGAAATGCGATAATTCGGTATACGGCAAAATATAGGGCCGAGGGGAAAACCGAAGAGCAGTATTCCCTATTTGGTTTATTTACAGCACTCTACACTGTGATCGGAGTGTTGACGCTCGCGGCTGGTGCTGTGTTGTTTTTCAATGTCGATTCGATTTTCGGCGATACGCTGACTGTGCTGGAATTGGAGCGTGCGCGCACGATTCTATTGCTGATGATTCTCAATTTGGCGGTTACTTTTCCGCTGAGCATCTACGGGGCAATTATCACGGCCTACGAGGATT
>JAVVYP010000073.1:0-2659 GCA_036651015.1 Alistipes sp. | reverse complement strand
CTCGCAAAAATTCGCACAATGTACGGCGTTATCCCAATACTCTGTATCGCGCCAAGCGTCTCGGGACCAGCATTCGAAGCCGTACAGGCATCGGTCGCACAATCCAACGATCCCAACGTATATTTTGCCGCAATTTTTCCAAACTACTGCAACCGAACTTCCGATTTGGGCGCTTCGGAACACCCCAACTATGTCGGCCAACAGAAAATGGCAATGCTTATCATCCCCTACATCTCAACCATTACCGGCTGGGCAATTCGGGGTGAATAATTAGCACAACAATCAAAAGCTCAAATCGTTTTCGAAAAAAAGAGACCTGTCTACAAAGTTAGACAGGTCTCTTTTGCGAATGCTATCGCGTCACGCGATCCAGCTCCACGGTGAAGTGGCGCAGGATGGGGGCTTCGAAGGTAATGCGGTAGCCGGTAGTGATCTGGTTGCGGCGTTCGAAGATGTTGCGGCAGGCGGCGGCGATCACACGGATGTGGTTGTCGGTGTAGACGCGGCGCGGAATGGCCAAACGCAGCAACTCGAGTGCCGGATAGCGATTCTCGTGGGTATCGGGGTCGCGGTCGGCGAGGATCGAGCCAATCTCGACGCCACGAATGCCGGCTTCAAGGTACAATTCGACACCCAGTGTTTGGGCGATGAACTGCTCTTTGGGCAGATTGGGAAGCACCTTTTTGGCGTCGATGAAGATGGCGTGACCACCGGCAGGACGCTGATAAGGAACGCCGTATTCGTCGAGCAGGTCGCCCAGCAGTTTCACCTGACGGATGCGCGCATCGAGTTGTTCGAACTCGGTATTCTCGTCCAACCCCACGGCCAAGGCGTCCATATCGCGCCCCGACATACCGCCATAGGTGATATAACCCTCGAACATAATGTTGAACGACATTGCTTTGCGGAAAAGTTCCTCGGAGCGCATTGCCACGAAGCCGCCCATATTGACAACGCCGTCTTTCTTGGCCGAAATGGTCATAATATCGGCGTAGGTGTAGGTCTCGCGGACAATCTCCTTGATTGTTTTGTCGGCATAACCCGTTTCGCGCGTCTTGATGAAGTAGGCATTTTCGGCAAAACGCGCCGAATCCAACAGCAACGGCACGCGGTAGCGACGACACAATTCGGCCGTCTCGCGGATGTTGCGCATCGACACGGGTTGGCCGCCGGCGGTGTTGTTGGTGATGGTCAGCACCACGCACGGAATTTTCTCGCACGGATTCTCCTTCAGCACTTTTTCGAGCTTACCCAGATCCATCTCGCCCTTGAAGGGCAGCTCCTTTTGGGTGTCGGCCGCCGCGTCGATGGTGCAATCTATGGCGTGGCAGTGACGAAACTCGATGTGTCCTTTGGTGGTGTCGAAATGGGAGTTACCCGGCACAATATCACCGGCTTTGAGCAGTGCCGAGAAGATCACATTTTCGGCAGCACGGCCTTGGTGGGTGGGCAGAAAGTGGGGCATATCGAAGATCCGTTCGATGGCCGCCTTGAGCCGAAAGAACGACGAGGCTCCGGCATAACTCTCGTCACCGGTCATCATCGCCGCCCACTGGCGGTCGCTCATCGAGCCGGTACCCGAGTCGGTCAGCAGGTCGATGGCCACCTGATCGCTGTGGAGTTTGAAGAGGTTGTAGTTGGCCTCGCGGATCCACACTTCGCGCTCTTCGCGTGTCGAGGTGCGGATGGGTTCGGTCATCTTGATTTTGTAAGGCTCGGCATAGGGGAGTTTCATATTTTCTGGTTTTTTGGTTGATTTCGTAGGTAAATATACAGAAAATTATTCGAAATATTCGCGAAGGGTACTATCTTTGTAACAATGTCTTTGAATTTTAATCTTGGGCATTATGAAAAAATACCGTTGTACCGTCTGCGAATACATCTATGACCCCACGCTGGGTGACCCCGAAGGGGACATCTCTCCCGGAACCTCTTTCGACGATCTACCTGACGGCTGGATATGCCCCGTCTGCGGCGAAGGCAAGTGGGCGTTCGAACCGCTCGAAGAGCAATAGCCCCTTTCCCGATGAAAATTCTGATTCTTTCACTTCTAATCATTCCGTTTATGACAAACGACACCCTTGCACAGACGCGTTTTACAGCCCAAGAGCTGCCTTACGCCTACGATGCACTCGCTCCGCACCTCTCCGAGGAGACGCTTCGCTTTCACCACGACAAACACTATGTGGGTTATGTGGCCAAGCTCAACGAGTTGATTCTCGATACGCCCTACGCCAATCAACCGCTGGAGGACATCATCCGCTCGGCCAGTGGCCCGATTTTCAACAACGCGGCGCAGGCGTGGAACCACGCGTTTTACTTCGCCCAACTGTCACCCAAACCGCAGCCGACGCCCTCGGGTGCGCTGCTGACGGCCATCGACAAAAGTTTCGGTTCGTTTGAGGCAATGCAAAAGCAGATGACACAGGCCGCCATCGGTCTCTTTGGTTCGGGCTGGGTGTGGCTGGTCGAGAACAAAGCCGGCGGCTTGCAGATCGTCAGTTCGCCCAACGCTGGCAATCCGCTGTTGGAGGGGTTGCATCCGCTGATGTGCATCGACGTTTGGGAGCACGCCTACTACATCGACTACCGCAATCGACGCGCCGATGCCGTGGCTGCGCTATGGAATGTGATCGACTGGCGTGAGGTCGGCGAGCGT
>JAVVYP010000072.1:0-2772 GCA_036651015.1 Alistipes sp. | reverse complement strand
CCCTGTTTTTACCCTGTAAATCCTCATTTAGCGTGCTTAAATCGGATTCACAGTACGCATAGAGGAACAAAATAGCGCTAAAATAACTTCAATAACAAATTCACACTGCTTCTTACCAAAACCAACCGACCTATTTTATGTCCAACCTGAAAAACCGCATCCGTCCGACGCTTTGGACGGGTTCTCTGATGACGCTCTCGCTCACGGCTGCCGATACATTGGCTGCCGCACCCAAGTCGCAGCGCTCCCCGGGTCCCAATATCATCGTCATTATGACCGATCAGCAAACCGCCCGTGCGATGAGCTGTGCCGGCAACCCATACGTGCAAACGCCTGCGATGGATGCCTTGGCGGCCGACGGGGTGTGCCTTTCGCGCGCCTATTCGCCCTATCCGCTCAGTGGTCCTTGTCGCGCATCGCTCATCACAGGGCGGATGCCCTCCGAGGTGGGGGCTACCGACAACGACAAAAGACCCTATGCTGCCGATATGCAGGCCGGCATTGGCAACCGGATGGCGGCTGCCGGCTACGAATGTCTCTACGCCGGCAAGTGGCACATTCCCGAGGTCAACCTACCCGATTCGGGGACGGGTTTCCGACGCATTAGTCCGATGGACGACCCCTCGTTGGCCGATGCTTGTGCGGTGGCACTGAAGGCGTACGACGCTTCGAAGCCGCTGTTTTTGGTCGCCTCGTTGCTCAATCCCCACGAAATTTGCGAATACGGTCGCAACGAAACATTGCAATATGGTGAGTTGGCGCCCTTTGACACCGCGGCGTGTCCCAATCTACCGGCCAACTTTATGCCCTCGACCTATGCACCCGAGGCGCTCACGCTTGAGCGAGCCGCCGCACCGCGTTTCCACGACACCTATACTTATACGCAGGACGACTGGAGGCGTTATCTGTATGCCTATTACCGCTTTGTGGAGCGTGCCGACCGCGAGGTCGGACGATTGGTGGCCGTGCTCAAGGAGCGCGGTTTGTACGACAATTCGGTGGTGTTGTTTTGTTCGGATCACGGCGACGGCGTGGCGGCACACGGCTGGAATCAGAAATGGGCACTTACCGAGGAGGTGATCAATGTGCCGCTGATCGTCAAAGCACCGCGCGGAGAGGGCGTTGTGGGGGTGCAGAACAAGGAGGCGCTCTCGAATATCGGCCTTGATGTCTATGTGACGATCTGTGACTATGCAGGCGTGGCGCTGGATGCAACGCGTTACCGCGGACGCTCGTTGCGGCCGGTGGTGGAGGGGCGTAGTCGGACGCTGCACAACGAAATTTTTGTCGAGACACTGCTCTCGAGCGCTCGCATTCGCGGCTGGAGTGTGATCGGCAACCGTTACAAATATGTGCTCTACCAATGGGGGCGCAATCGCGAACAGCTCTACGATTTGGAGCAGGATGGCGGCGAGATGGTCAACTTGGCCGTCGATCGTCGCTATGCCGCCGAGTTGCAGCGACTGCGTGTCGCTATGTATGATTGGGCTGTACAGGTGGATGATCGTCCTTTGATTCGCAATCTTAAACCGCTGACTGATCGTAATTAACACTTTTGGAGTGGCCATTATGACCGATGATATTAAAAATAAAATATTTATGAAACGATATGCAATTGGAATAGATTTAGGTGGTACGGCGCTCAAATTCGCCGTGGTAGATAGCTGCGGCGAGGTGCTTTTCAATGGACAGCATTCGACTTCCGCCCACGAAGGCGCCGAACAGGTGATCAGTCAGTTGTTGCACGCCATTGCTGATTGTGGAGAGTATGCCTCGTCGGCAGCGTTGAAGTTGGAGGGTATCGGCATCGGCACCCCGGGCGTTGTCTCGGCCGATGGCAGAACGGTGCTCGGAGGTGCCGAAAACATCGAGGGTTGGGAGCAGATAGCCCTTGCCGAACGCATCGAAGAGGGTTGCGGATTGCGCACTACGGTCAGCAATTGTGCCAATGTGATGTCGTTGGGAGAGTGGATGTTTGGCGCAGCACGCGGAGACACCGATGTAATTTTCGTCACCGTGGGTACCGGCATTGGCTGTGGTGCGCTCATTGACGGCCGACTATATCGTGGCTACCGCAACCGCGGAATGGAGCTGGGACACGTCACCATCAAATGCGACGGCGAACGGTGTGCCTGCGGAGGAATCGGATGCTTGGAACATTACGCCTCGACGGCGGCACTCATACGGCGCTTTCGCGAGTTGACTTGCGGCGAGAGTCGCGATGCGGAGGTCGACGGCAAAGACATCGTGTTTTTGTATGGCGAAGGACACAGGGCTGCCGTGCAGGCTATGGAGGAGCATTGGCACTACCTCGGGCTGGGTATTGCCGGTATGATCAACCTCTTTGCACCGCAGAAAGTTGTGGTTGGCGGTGGCATCTCTGAGTGGGGCGATTTCTACCTCACAAAGTTGCGCGAGCAGGTGAACGAGCAAGTGATGGCGGTGTGTGGCAGTCAGACGCAATTGGTGTCTGCCGAATTGGGCAATCGTGCCGGCTGTCTGGGCGCCGCAGGATTGATTTTGAATCCGATAGCAAATTTAGAAGGGAGTTGCCAAACTACAATTGGTAGCATTCATCGCGATGTTTTAACTGAAACCAACGATGCTCGATAAAGCAATAGAGATTGCAACTCAAGCCCACAAGGGGCAAGTTGATAAGGCAGGACAATCCTAAAAAAAGTAAGGCAGCGATTTTGAGATCTCTGCCTTACTTTTTTTGCCGCAGCAACCCTTTCGGGTTTGCGGCTACTATGTCCGTTACGCTTACTGCCG
>JAVVYP010000071.1:0-2899 GCA_036651015.1 Alistipes sp. | reverse complement strand
CCTTATCTGCTCATCACCCCCTCCCAAGGGAGGGGCTTGGGGTGGGGTCAAATTTATAAACACGGCTGCAAGCCGTGCTACGGAGCACACAAACAGATAACTAACGTAAAACAAATATACCCTTATCTGCTCATCACCCCCTCCCAAGGGAGGGGCTTGGGGTGGGGTCAAATTTATAAACACGGCTGCAAGCCGTGCTACGGAGCACACAAACAGACAACTAACGTAAAACAAATATACCCTTATCTGCTCATCACCCCCTCCCAAGGGAGGGGCTTGGGGTGGGGTCAAATTTATAAACACGGCTGCAAGCCGTGACATAGAGCACACAAACAGTCAACTAACGTAAAACAAATATACTATGTACATTGCCATTGCGGGAAATATCGGCAGCGGAAAGACAACCCTGACACAGCTATTGACCGAACACTACAAGGCCAAATCATACCTTGAGGAGAGCAACAATCCCTACATTGGGGACTTCTATCTGGATATGAATCGTTGGTCGTTCAACCTTCAAATCAGCTTTCTGGGCAGCCGTATTCAGCAGACGATGAATATGCTTGCGGCCGGTGGTGAGGGGATGATTTTTCAGGATCGCACCATCTACGAGGATGCTCACATTTTTGCGGATAACCTCCACGAAATGGGGTTGATGGCGACACGCGACATCGAAACCTATATGAAGATTTTCGGTTTGGTGTCAACCTTGATTCCCAAACCCGATTTGCTGATCTACCTCAAGGCCAGCGTGCCGACGCTCACTTCGCAGATCCGTAAACGTGGCCGCGAATATGAGATGAACATCGACGAACAGTACCTCAAACGGCTCAATGTCAAATACGACAACTGGATCGAGACGCTCTACGATGGCAATGTGCTGGTGATCGACAAGGATTGCGAAGATTTTGTGACGGATCAGGCGGTGCTGGATAAGATCTACGCGCGGCTGGACGCACTATGTATTTAAACCGCTTCTTAGAATAGCTTTTTAGTATGATGCTTCCTGCAAAATTTGTCGAACGTGTCGAGTGTGACTTGGGTGCTGCCGAGGGGCGTGCACTTTGCGAGGCTTTGGAGACCGAGTCACCTGTCGCCGTGCGCCTTAATGCGGCTAAATGTGGGGAGCGTGTACCCGAACGATTGCGGATTGCAGGGCGGATTCCGTGGTGTGAGCAAGGTTTTTACCTCGCGGAGCGACCGCCGTTTACCCTTGACAGCGATTTTCACGCCGGCGCCTACTATGTGCAGGAACCATCATCGCAATTTGTGGGTCACCTGCTGAGTGGTGTGGAGGTGCGCGGAGCGCGAATTCTTGATTTGTGCGCTGCTCCGGGCGGAAAAACAACGCTTTACGCCTCATTGGTGGGGGCGGACGGATTGGTCGTCGCCAATGAGATTGACCACCGTCGTGCCCAAGTTTTGGCCGATAATGTGCGCAAGTGGGGCACGGGCAATGTGGTGGTGACCACCTGCGAACCGCGCCTGATCGGCGACTGGGAGGGGTGGTTTGACGTGGTGGCGGTCGATGCACCTTGCTCGGGCGAGGGGATGTTTCGCAAGGACGCGCAGGCGCGTGCGGAGTGGAGCGAAGGCAATGTGCGGCAGTGCGCGGCGCGTCAAGACGATATTTTGCGCGAGGCGTGGCGAGCATTGAAGCCCGGCGGAACGCTGATTTATAGTACCTGTACCTTCAACCGCGATGAGGATGAAGGCGCGCTCGAACGGCTGCTTGCTGAGGTCGATGACGAGGCTGTCGAAGCCGATGCAGTGGCTGTGGAGGCTACTTGGGGCATTGTTTGCGGTCGGGTGGGGGCATTTCGCACCTACCGTTTCTATCCGCATAAGGCCTGCGGTGAGGGGTTCTTTGCCGCTGTGGTTTGCAAGGCCGCCAGTGGTGCCCGAAGCCGTCAGCCCAAGGCGCGGCGCGTGGTCTTTGCCCCGGTGGATAAGTCGGCGGTGGCGGAGCTGAGCCGTTGGGTTTGCAATGCGGAGCAGATGCGTTTTGTGGCGGTTGCCGATACCCTTTACGGCTATCGTGCCCGGCAGGCCGATGCGATGAGAGCACTTGCCGAAACACTTCCGGTGATCTACGCAGGCGTGGCGATGGGACAACTTTTCAAAGGGCATCTGAAACCCGATCCGGCACTGGCTTTTTATGCGGAGTTGCGTCGTGAGGCGGTGGCTGCCGTGGCGCTCGATGAGCAGGATGCTTTGTGCTTTTTGCGAAAGCAAGATCTCGACGCAGCGCACTTTGAAGAGGGCATCAATTTGATCTGTGCCAACGGGCAGGCAATTGGTTTTGTGAAAAGAATTGGAAATAGAGTCAACAATATGTATTCCAACTCGTTACGTATTATTAAACAATAAGTTGTTAGCTATGGCTGAAAAACTTTTTTATTCGATGGGAGAGGTGGCCGAGATGTTCGATGTCAATGCGTCGTTGCTCCGTCATTGGGAGTCGCAATTTAGCGTGCTGCGCCCCAAGCGCAACAAGAAAGGAAATCGGTTGTTCACACCGCAAGATGTTGAAAATATCAAGCTGATTTATCACTTGGTCAAAGAGTGCGGAATGACGTTGGAGGGGGCGAAAAAGGCGTTGCGGCAACACAGCACCGACGATGATGTGTCGCGCGATGCGGAGCTGACGGAGCGTTTGCAACGCATTCGTTCACTGTTGGTTGAGGTTCGCGAAGATCTGAAATCGGGCGAGGACGAAGTGGTTGCCGATGACGGTGTTGAGCCGTTTGTCGAGCCGTTTGTCGAGCCGTCTGGGGAGTCTTCCTTCGAGCCGTTTGCCCAACTCTCGGCGGCGGCCGAAGCAGCTGCTGCTGGTGTCGCTCAGACCGACTACGATGCGGCGGCCGAGCAGGACGATCAGCAATCGGATGCCACGTCG
>JAVVYP010000070.1:266-2944 GCA_036651015.1 Alistipes sp. | reverse complement strand
AGGACAGAAAGTGTAGATGAATTGGCTGAAGTGTATTCTGTGGCCGATGTGTTTATTAATTATACCTATGAAGATACTTTTCCCACAGTGAATTTGGAGGCATTAGCGTGCGGAACTCCAATTATTACATATCGTACAGGAGGCAGCCCTGAAGCTATTGATTCAGCTACGGGTATTGTTGTTGAAAATGGTAATGTAGAAGCTTCGATAGCTGCTATCCAAGAGGTAAAATCAAAAGGCAAATCTGCCTATTCTATTGCGTGCCGTAAGCGAGCAGAAATGTGTTATAACAAAGAGGAGCGGTATGCTGAATATATGGATTTATATGATAATATGCTAAAACAATAAGTTATGTCCTTATTTAAAGACAAAGTTTTATTAATCACGGGCGGCACGGGGTCGTTCGGGAATGCGGTGTTGCGGCGGTTTTTGGATAGCGACATTCGCGAGATTCGGATCTTCAGTCGTGACGAGAAGAAGCAGGACGATATGCGGCACGCGCTGCAAAATCCGAAGGTCAAATTCTATATTGGCAACGTGCGCGACCGCGAGTCGGTGGACGGTGTGATGACCGGCGTGGACTATGTTTTCTCGGCGGCGGCACTCAAGCAGGTTCCGTCGTGCGAATTTTTCCCGATGCAGGCCGTGCGCACCAATGTCGAGGGAACGAACAACGTTCTCGAATCGGCTGTGGCACACGGCGTTAAGAACATCGTGGTGCTCTCGACCGACAAGGCCGCCTATCCGATCAACGCGATGGGCATCTCGAAGGCGATGATGGAGAAGGTGGCTATTGCCAAGGGGCGCGCCTTGGGCGAAGAGGCTGCAACGACCATCTGCTGTACACGTTACGGCAATGTGATGGCCTCGCGTGGCTCGGTCATTCCGCTGTGGGTCGAGCAGATCAAAGCCGGCCAGCCGATCACGATCACCGATGCCAATATGACGCGTTTTATGATGACGCTCGACGATGCGGTCGATCTGGTGCTCTACGCCTTTGAGCACGGCCACAACGGCGATTTGTTTGTGCAGAAGGCTCCAGCTGCGACCCTCGCGGTGCTGGCCGAGGCACTCAAAAAGCTCTATAACGCCGATACCGAGGTGCGCACGATCGGCACGCGCCACGGCGAGAAACTCTACGAGACGCTGGTCACGCGCGAGGAGATGGCCAAGGCCGAGGATATGGGCAACTATTTCCGCATTCCGTGCGACACGCGCGACCTGAACTACGACAAATTCTTCACCGAGGGCAACGCCGATATGGCCAAAATCGAGGACTACCACTCGCACAACACTGCGCGGCTGGATGTGGCTGGGATGAAAAAGCTGCTGCTCAAACTGAGCTTCATTCGCGAGGATTTGGGACTGGCGGCTCCCACCAAAGGTTCTGAAATCAAGAGCGAATAATGAAAATTCTGGTGACGGGAGCGCGGGGGTTTGTCGGCAAAAACCTCGTTGCACAACTCCACAACATCGCCGAGGGGCGGGCTAAAAACGCCAAATTGGGCGCGGATCTTTGCATCTTCGAATACGACATCGACAGCGACCCTGCGGAGCTGGAGACCTACTGCAAGACGGCCGATTTTGTCTTCAACCTTGCGGGGGTCAACCGCCCGAAAGACCCCGCGGAGTTTATGTCCGGCAATTTTGGTTTCGCCTCGATTCTGCTCGACACCCTCCGCAAGTACCACAATGCGTGTCCGGTGATGATCTCCTCCTCGACGCAGGCGGCCTTGGACAACCCCTACGGAGCCTCGAAACGCGCCGGCGAGGAGCTGATGTTCCGCTATGCCGAGCAGACGGGTGCCCGGGTGCTGGTCTACCGCTTCCCCAATCTTTTCGGCAAGTGGTGCCGCCCGAATTACAACAGTGCCGTGGCGACTTTTTGCCACAACATCGCCCACGACCTACCCATTCAAGTCAACGATCCCACGGTCGAGATGCACTTGGTCTACATCGACGACTTGGTGGCGGAGCTGATCGGCGCACTCACGGGTGACGAACATCGCTCAGGCGACTATTGCTGCGTGCCGACCGAGCACACGGTGAGCTTGGGCGCGATTGTCGCGCTGATTGAGTCGTTCCGCGCAAGCCGCAGCGATTTGAGCGTGCCCAACACACGCGATGCCTTCACCCGAAAACTCTATGCCACCTACCTCTCTTACCTGCCGACGGCGGACTTCGCCTATCCGCTGACGATGCACGCCGATGCGCGTGGCAGCTTCACCGAGATCCTCCGCACGGCCGACTGTGGTCAGTTTTCGGTCAACATCTCCAAGCCGCACATCACCAAGGGCAACCATTGGCATCACACGAAAAACGAGAAATTTGTGGTGGTCAGCGGCTGCGGTGTGATTCGTTTTCGCCGCATCGACGACCCCACGGCCGCGGTGCTCGAATACAAGGTGTCGGGCGACAAAATCGAGGTTGTGGACATCCCCACGGGCTACACCCACAACATCGAAAACCTCGGCGACACAGATATGGTAACCTTTATGTGGTGCAACGAGTGCTTCGATCCGGAGCACCCCGACACCTACGCAGAAACGGTATAAATATCGAACTATGATTAAACAGTTAATATACAACTTTTTTAAGAGTTTAAAATACCAACTCTCTCAATACATTATACGGACAGGTCATTTTGGTTTTTATGATGAAACGTCAGTAATAGCACC
>JAVVYP010000070.1:0-256 GCA_036651015.1 Alistipes sp. | reverse complement strand
GATATCTGGTTCTCATAATATATATATATATGAAAATGTTAATATAGCCCCTGATTCAGTTTTATTTGCCACACACGCAAAAATATATATAAAGAAATATTTTATATCAGCGAATGGATTGCAAATAATAACTGGTGCACATGAACGTAGAATAGGTCGATTTTGCGCATCTATTACCGAAGAAGAAAAAAATATGGATATTGGATTAGATAAAGATATAACAATATGTGAAGATGTTTGGGCGGGAATGAATGTT
>JAVVYP010000069.1:0-3020 GCA_036651015.1 Alistipes sp. | reverse complement strand
ATGGCGGTTGGAGTTGGAGAAGATGACCAGCGAATCGACTGCCGTGAGGTATTGGATCTCGTAGGGCAGCGACATTTTGGTATCGCTGAGGTAGAACTCAACAAATCTCACACGGCCAAGCAGCGAAGGATCTTTCTTGACTTGTTCGTCTTTGGCCTCCCAGAGTATCAGGTCGTCCCAATAGATCATACTCTTGCTGGAGTCGAACGCAGTGCCCCACGTGTGGAGGTTGCGAGAGATAGCCAAGACTGCGATCGAGTCACCGGCGCGGCTGGGAACGATCTTCTGGGCAGCCTCTTGCGTCACTTTGATTGCGTCTTGACGGGTTGTGGTCTCGGCGGGTTTGAAGGTGATATTGGCCAGCTGCTCCATTGGTTTGGAGTTGATGTCCCACAAGAAGCGGATTTTGGTGGTACGCGGACGATAGCCGATGGAGGGCACCTGCTTGAACTCCTTGGGGTAAACCCACGCAGCCTCATCGGGAACCACAATCTCGAAATCCACATTGGAGACAACCTCTACATCGAAGTAGGCGTTATCCGAGTCGGCGTAGCTGGGCAATTTGATTGCCTGACTCACTTCGGGCACGGTGATCTGCACGGGGAAACCTTCGCGCGTGATTTTGATCTTGCGCTCCTGACCTTCGATGGCGAAGGTTACCTCGCCCTCTTCGGCGTGGCTCACCAGCGACGAGTCGATACGGATTTTGCACTCGGTGGAGGCACTTCCGTTGGCCGGGGAGATCAGGATCCAAGACTTGTCGGTCGAGGCTGTCCAACTCTTGTCGGCAGCCACGCGAACGCTCTTCGTGCCGCCCTCGGGACCTAATTTAATTTCGG
Source organism: Alistipes sp. (assembly GCA_036651015.1). GTDB lineage: Bacteria > Bacteroidota > Bacteroidia > Bacteroidales > Rikenellaceae > Alistipes. Next base: position 2,181 of record JAVVYP010000069.1, on the reverse strand, counting down.
TGGTATTGAGTCCGAAATCCACGGAGGACGCATCGTCGCTACAAGCTACAATGCCGATCGCGGCCGTGAGGATCAGAAAACTCTTGATATATTTCATAGTGTCGTTGTATTTATCGTTGCTATTCTTCGCCAATGCCGAGTGCCGGACAACCCGTAATGAAGAGTTGTGTCCTGTCGTAGACAAACTTCAATGTGCCACCTGTGATGCGCGCACACATATCGTCAGGAACTACCATCTCGATATTCGGATTATCGTCAATCGAGAAGAAGTTGACGCCGTAGGGGAATTTGTCGATCTTGCGGATGTCGTTTCCGGCCATACGGAGCACCTTGAGCTGGGCATAAGTCTCAATGCCAGCCGGCCACTTTTTGAAACAACGCTCGCCCGTTACACGGTCGGCTTGGTTTTCAAAGTAGAGCTGCATAATGCCATAGCCGTTGAACATACGCGACGGGAACTCAGCAAAAGCATTGAGGTTGAAGTCGATACCCGTCAAGAACGGAACTTCGAGACCCAAGAAGAAATTGGGGTTCTTGGTGTAGACCGAAATGTTGTTGGATTCCAAGTCGAGTGCCGTGATGGAGTACATACCTTTGAGACCCTTCCAACCAACGCTGTCGAGTTTGTTGATCTGCATACTCAGACTCTCGAACTCGGAGATCGGGTCGGAGGTGGCAAAAGCATCGGGGATACCGCCTTTGAAGAGGTTATCATTCAGGTTGAGCTGTGTACATTTGACACCGCCGAACGAGGAGTGTTTGGTTAAATTACCTTTGTCGTCCCACTCAGCACCGTCACTACCGTCAATGGTCGAAATTTTGTTGCGCGAGAAGTTGATCGCGCCCAGCGTATAGAGCGATTTCGACGAGAAGAGGTGTTTGGGGAAGTTGGTGATCTGGTTGCCCGCGCACGAGAAGGTCTCGATGTCGTCCATCACGCAGAAATCCTTGCCATCGTTGGGGAAAGGTTGCCCCGTCAGGCGGTTGTTGTCCAAGAAGAACTGGATGGGACCCACAGTGCCCAGCGCGTGAAGCTTCGCAATTTTGTTGTTCGACAACTGAATCATACCGAGTTTTGCGCCGTGTTTCAAATTTTCGGGCATCTCCGTCAGGTTGTTGTTGTTGAAGTAGACCAGCTGAAGCGTCTTAGCCGAGGCGCCCGTCGTTGGGTCGAACATCGCATTGATACCATTAAGAATCTCGTCGGACGACCACTGGGTATTGTTGGCAAAATTGATCTGAATCAACCCCGTGATCCCAGCGACAACAGTGGGGAATTTCTTCATCTTCGGGTTGTTGTACAACTCAAGACCCGTCAGATTTTTCAATTGGCTGAGCGTCTCCGGCAACTCCTCGATGAGTGAGTTGGCGATAAAGATCGTCTCCAATTTGGTGCATTTGCTGACCTCAGGGGAGATGCCAGTGATGTGGTTGGTCAGGTAGCCGAATTGCACGTCGGTGTAGACCGCAATGCCGTCACCTCTCCACGGTTTGAGCTGACCGGCAAGCCGCATCGCACTGAAAAGTTCGGTGTCGTTTTGCTTGACCGCACGTGCATTATTCTCGCGCAGAGCACGTTCGAGACGGTTGACGCTCGAGAATTGGCCTCTTTTGAGGTAGGTGCCGGCGTTGAATTCCGAACCCGAGCCGTTCTTGTTTATGCGTGAAACGTAGGTCTTGCTGATATATTCGTTGAACGGATCGCCGTGCTTGTCAAAAGCGGGTTTTGCATCGTCGGCACAAGTGTCGTTGTGGGTTCCGAGTACCAGCTCGGTCAGCTCGGTCATTTGTCCGATCGCAGCAGGAATCGCTCCGTAGGGATCGAAGTCACCGATCATCAGCGCCGCCACGCGGCCGTTGTTGTGGAGCAACACACCGGGTTGGTGACCCCAGAGATCGACATCTTTGTCGAAATCCCAGTTTGCACCAGCCGGATAGTTGTCACCCAAGTAGTACCACGCCTTGCGGTCGGGATCTTTTGTGCCACCAGTGGACTCCCAAATTGCCTTCAGGGCGATATAATCCTTGATATAGGCTGCCGTGGCGTTGATCTTCACGGGAACTTCGGCTTTTTGGAGGGGACTTTGCGAGATATCCTCGATCTTAAAGGTATAGCGTGCATCCTGCGCATCGAACTTCTCAGCGTAGTCGATCGTGAGCGCATTCTCGTCGCGAAGCAGG
>JAVVYP010000068.1:0-3121 GCA_036651015.1 Alistipes sp. | reverse complement strand
GGATAATGCGACTGTAAGGAAATCCGGCGGCCATAATCTCGCAGGGGGAGGCAATTACCGCGCCGACCACGTTGCGCAAATCATAGAGTGTCTCGATGTTGGCCATAAAACAGGCGTCGAAAATCAGGTAGTCGAGCTTGTAAGTTTGGTGGCCAATGGCCGTAGCGAGGTCGGTGATGTCGAGTTGGTACGATGAATCTCCGAAGGATCGGGTGGGCAGGGCATTGGGGTAAGGTGTTCCCAAACAGTTGTCGTCGTGGGTCAGATTGCGCCTATACAGAACGCCTGCACTGGCTGGAATCCACGCCTTGCCGTGGCAGCCGATGATCAACCCATAACGTTGAGCCGGGGCTGCAAGAGCCATATCGGCCAGCAGACGTTGAACACTGGCGATCTCATTGGCGGCAAACTGGTCGTACTCCTTGATTGTCGTGGTACGGCTTTTTTGGGTGTCGCCGTCGAAGGCGATCTCCAGCAACTCGGCTTTGTTGTTACTCTTTGGTTGATAGCAAACCAAGATACGCCCGTCGCCCGGAATGTGGGCTGTGACGGCCGCTTCGATGGCTTTGATGTTGTTTTTGAAGTAGCCTGATAGTGAGGTTCCCGGCATATAGAGCAGCACAGTTTGTGGTGCAAGAGCGGGACTTTGGACGACCGACAATGAACACGACATCGCGCCGTAGGTCAGCGTGAAGTGCACCTCGCCCAACGTCTGCCGCGTCTTTTGGGTGTTCTGCTGCGTGGCGGTGAGGGTGACGGTGGTCTGGCCACGTGAGCCGCTTTGGGGGGTGATGGTGAAGTCGGAACTGTTGATGGTTGTGAGTGTCCACGCATCGTCGGCAGTCACGATGATGCTTGCCGTTGAGCCGGCATCACTGCGCAGCAAGGCCTCTGTCGTCGACAGACTGATCTGCGGCGTGGGCGCATTATCCTCGCTGCAAGCTGCTGCCGACAGCAGCAAGGCAAATAATAACAGTCGTTTCATTAGAAGCTGTTTTAATTTTATTGATAAGAATTGTTATGCACTATTTTTCGATGATTTTTTCGCGCCGATTGAGGCGCATAGCGTTGCCTATGCAACGAAATTGACACGAAAAAAGGGCGAAAAAGAGTCATAGCAAAATTATTGAATGAATTTAAAGCAGCTTCTACTTGTATTCGCGGGGTTTGAGATTGTTGAATTGCCACGTGCGGTCGCGTTTGTAGGTGTAACCTTCGGGTTTATTCCAATAGACACGGCCGAAATCGAAGTAGAAACCTTTGCGTTTTTTGCCCTCGACAACATAAGGCTCGGTCAACGGCACAAACTCCACCGTGCGGCTGATGATGCGGCTTTTGCCGAAAGAAAGCTCTTCGGAGGTGAGAACGTCCGAAGCGTGGTCGAACATCAGCAGGTGGCGCGGTGTTTTATCCGTGAATCCGTCACCCGAGTCGATGATGGTGCGCAGCACGCCGTTCATTCGGTTGTAGTAGGCTTTCTCCTGCTCTTTGTCGCCCAAGGCGCCGTAGGCGTAGGCGATCAAATTGAGAATTTTGGGGCTGAACGGATCGTGCTTGAGGGCATCCTGACCGACGGTAAGCAGCGTTTCGAGGGTGTCGACACGCGGATTGTCGACATCGAGACCCGAAGTGAGCAGCAACAATTTATCCAAAGCCGGATTTGTCGCCAGCGGCTTATAGTCGTCTTGGTAGGCATAGCCGTAGTAGAGATAGTGGTAATCCTCATCGGTCAAAGTGGCATCGCCGGCGTTGTAACGCATCATCAGCGAGGTGTAGTAGTGGGGCGACGAGGCATCGAATGTTTGGTCGATGATCTCTTGCTCAACAGGTACCTTGGCCGCAGCGAGTGCCGGGAGTAGGAGAAACAGGAACAACAGTTTTTTCATATTTGTGGACTTTTATGTTTAGAAGCTGTTTAGCACAAATCGTATTTGGCAATCAGCTCTTTAAACTTGGTGCGCAGGGCTACCGAACCGGCGATCAGCGGCAGGCGCATCGTGGAACCTATTTTATTCATCACCGAGAGCGCACACTTCACGCCGACCGGATTGCCCTCTTCGAAAAGCGCGTGCACGGTCTGCTCCAACGATTTGAAAAGGGCGTCGGCACGGTCGAAATCACCGGCTTTGGCGCAATTCAGGCAGGCCATAAAGCGTTTTGGAAAGGCATTTGCGGCCACCGAAATCACACCGTCACCACCTCGACGCATCAAATCAAGTGCCATACCGTCGTCGCCCGACAGCACCAAAAAACCCTCGGGACGGTTGTCGAGAATGCGTTGCATCTGCTCGATGTCGCCCGATGCCTCCTTGATGCCGATCACGTTTCGAAAGTCGTGGGCGATGCGCAGGGTGGTTTCGGAGGTCATATTAACCCCCGAACGTCCCGGGATGTTGTAGAGCAAAATCGGCAGCGGCGAGTGCTCCGATACGGTACGAAAATGCTGATAGAGACCCTCTTGTGACGGTTTGTTGTAGTAGGGCGTGACGCTCAAAATGGCATCGGCACCGCGCAAATCAAATTCGCGTAGCTGATCCAGTACCTCCGAGGTGGCATTGCCACCGACACCCATCACCAGCGGCACGCGGTGTGCAATTTGGTTGGTGATGAACATTGCGATCACGGCGCGTTCGGGCATATAAAGTGTCGGGGTCTCGGCCGTAGTGCCCAATGCAACGATATAATCCACGCCGCCCTCGATGACGTAGTCGATCATACGAGCGAGTGCTGGGTAATCTACGCGTCCGTCAGGGGTGAAAGGGGTGATCATAGCGGCACCCACGCCGCTGAGTTTGTGTTGGATCATAGGTAACGTTTATTTTTTGTCGTTTAGTTTCGCTTGTTGGTTTTGTTGCGTCGACCGCGGTGGCCTCACGGCCAAAGGCCGTGTTTGCAATTCTTACCAAATGCCAATAAATCAGAAAGTATTTTGTTTTTTATCTCTATACGTGCTGTTGAGCGTCTTATTCACGGCTTTCAGCCGTGTTTACAATTCTGACCCGATGCTAACAAATCCGAATGCCTTTTGTTTTTTATCTCTATACGTGCTGTTGAGCGTCTTATTCACGGCTTCGCCGTGTTTACAAATCTGACCCCACCCCAAACCCCTCCCTCGGGAGGG
>JAVVYP010000067.1:0-3720 GCA_036651015.1 Alistipes sp. | reverse complement strand
TCCTCCTTGCCACCGGCCGTTGTGCTGTTTTCTTTCATCGTGCGAAAGTCAACAGGAAGGGTGTATTTCACACACACAGGCTCACCCCGTTGCTTGCCGGCACTCCACCGAGGGGAGTGGGACAGGATGCGTATGGACTCGTCCGAGAGAATTTTATCGGGCGATTGAAGTACCTTGACATTGCTAACCGAACCATCTTTTTCGATGACGAACGTTAGTACGACACGTCCTTGAATCCCCTTTGCAAGTGCCTCTGCGGGGTATCTCAACTGCGTCTGCACCCATTGGCGGAAGGTGTTGAGGTCACCGCCTTGGAACGTGGGCATCGTTTCGGCAACCAAAAATGGCTCATCGGCCTCTACGGGTGCTGGGAGGCGTCGCTCTGGCAGTAGCGTAATCCGACCATCGGCCTCAATGCGCGACTTCCATTTGGCACTGTCGGGATAGATAACCTCGATATCTCGGTGGTAGGAATTCGCACCTTCGTTGTCGTAGGAACTCATCGTGGCGACGAAGAAGTTACCGCTGTACAGGCTGCCTTTGGCAGGCGCTTTGAGTGTGTAGCCACCTTGCGCATCGGAGACAGCGCCGAGACGATCCAGTTCAGATTGGGTCGATGGTATTATGTAGCCAATACTACCTGCAAAGATGTTGTATCCGGAAGCCGGCTTGCCGTCGGGATAGTGAACGCGACCGCTGATAGTAATGAGCTTGCTGTACCGTGGTGCACCCTTGGTGTTGATGTAGTGCACCATATCGGCTCCTTTATACTGAGCCGGAATGTCGCCCATCCTCAGCGTATATGCCGTGTCGATCGACAGAGGGTCGAGGTGATAAACCTCAGCGGTGGTCACTGGTTTTCCATTGAGCAGGATAACCTGAGAAATGAGTACTTTGTCGGCATCACCGTCTCGCATCCGGATCACGGCGGCACGCGTGGTGAACGAGAACGCGCACAAAAGTCCTATCAGGGCAGGCAAAGTTGCCGCCAGTCGCAGCAGGGAATACCTGCTTTTTTGGGATTTTGTCATCATTTGAAATCGTTTTTTAGTTAATGAATTGCGCAACCCGTTGGCTATGTCCGGACTATAACCAAAGAGCTGTTTGAAAAGTGTATTCATATAGTTTTCAAGGTCATAACCGCTCTCTATGACATCGCTATCGGCCTCAAACTCCTCGGCCTCGGTCAGCCGCCGTGCCGCGATCCACACAAAGGGATTCCACCACAGAGCAGCCTTCATACACTCCATTGCGATGCGTTCGGTCGAGTGGTGGTGGGTAATGTGGCTCATTTCGTGCGCCACGATGGCCGTCATCTCCTCGGCCGGAGTTTGATCCCAGACGTAGATGGTGCGGAAAAAGGAGAACGAAGCAATCTTGTGCGGTGTGCACACCAAACTGAAACGCGCTGTGTGACTGATTGTTGCTTGTCGACGCAAGCCGCGGATGCGCAGCATTTGGTAGATCATCACGCCGAGGATCAGCGCGACCCCAAACGCATAGATCGCGGCACAAATCATCTCGGCCGTGAGGCTTTGCGTCGGTGCGGCCACAACCTCGGCTGTCCACGCTCCACTCTCCACGGCGGTCGGGGTGGCCACCGTCTCGATGACCTCGCCAGCCCAAACGGGAATGCGCAACAGCGGAATAATAGCGGACAAAAGCGTGGTTATCAATAGATAAGCGCGACACCAACGACTTTTGACGCGTCGTTCGAGCAGGATCGTATAGGCTCCCAGCAGCACGCCACCGCAGGCCAACACTTCGAGTGCGTAGATCATCAACTCTTTCATAACCAATTAATTTTAGGTTATTTTTTGACTCCGTGCATCATTTCGAGAATCTCTTGCTTTTCGGCGGTCGAAATGTCCTCGTGACGCGAGAAAAACGAGACCAATTGCACCAGCGACCCGTCGAAATAGGTGGTCAACATCGACGTCATCACCCCCTTGGCATACTCCTCACGCCCCACCAATGGGTAGTAGCGGTGACTTTTCCCCTCGACGCGGTAACCCACGAATCCCTTGTTTTCCAGCAACTTAAGAAATGTTGCCACGGTTGTATATTTGGGATGCGGCTCCGTGGTATGGGCGATAATGTCGTTGACCACCGCATCACCCAACTGCCAGAGAATCTGCATAATCTCCTCTTCGCCGCGCGTCAATTCCGTCAATTTATTTTTCATAGCTGTCCTGATCTCTATCGGTTTGTTGATGCAATTTTACTACTAAATTTTTAGATATGCAACTTTTCTACTAAATATTTAGTAGTTTTATGCAAAAAATATGGATACCTTTAAAACAGCTTCTTATATGGGAAATCCCGAAAAAGTTAAGCAAAACGCCGCTCCTCTTGCGAAGAACGGCGTTCATGATGCTGTAAAAGGGGTGCTAATCGCGCACGCGGCAACGCTCTTGTTCGTTGTCCTTCTCCTGTTTTTCGTCCTCCGCCCAGTCGAAACGCGGAAAATCACGCCGTCCAGCGAGCGAAAAACGCGTGTAGGTGATCGGCAACCCCATCGAGAGAAACTGCCGTTCATAGGCCGTCTTGACCGACAGCAACTCATCGGCATAGCCCGATCCGTAGATGTCTTCGTTCGAGACCTCGCACGCGAGCGCAAAGTGGCGAATGACCTCGGCAGTGTAGGTAAAGAGGTGTTTGGAGTCGGTTTTGAGGTTGATAATGCCCTCGGGCTGCAACAGTCGGGCGTAGTATTCAAGGAATTGCGGCGCGGTAAGGCGTTTTTTGGCGCGGCGGCTTTTGAGCTGCGGATCGGGGAAGGTGATCCAGATTTCGGCCACCTCGCCCTCGGCAAAGAGTCCGTTGATGAATTCGATGCGCGTGCGCAAGAAGCCGACATTGGCCATACCGCGCTCGGTGGCACTCTTCGCACCGCGCCACATACGCGCCCCTTTGATGTCGATGCCGATGTAGTTGCGCGAGGGATCGCGCTCGGCCAAAGCGATGGTGTATTCGCCTTTACCACAGCCCAATTCAAGAACGATGGGGTGATCGTTGTGGAAAAAATCACGGTGCCAATGCCCCTTGAGCGGATGATCGTCACGGAACACCTCGTCAAATTCGGGTTGCACGAAACACGCAAAAGTCAGATTCTCGCGAAACTTACGCAGTTTATCTTTGCCCATTTTTATTTACATTGATAAGGTAACGCCCACAGCCTCAACTCCTTGAACGGGTCGAACGGGCGTTATTGTAATGTAGTAATTGCCTGCGCGCAGCAATCGAACGCGATGGCGATAAGTGACAACCACTTCGCGCCGCAAGGCTGCCGGAGAGTTTGTATGCGGCAACACCAGCCGAAACGGCTCTTCAAAACGCAACGAATCGGGCGTGCAAATTGCAAAGCGAACGGTGAGCGTATCTTCGGCAAACGAGTCGTCACAGCGCAGAAACAGGTTCATATCGCACAACGAAGTCGTATCGGCATTGCAGTAGGTCATCGTGGCGCGATCAGTCCAGCCATCGGGATTCACATCGGTGACCACCGAAGCGTGTGGCGAAACGCAGCTCGTCGCGAACAGCGCCACGATAGCCACAACGATCATCGACCTATGCCGCACACCCCATTTCATTGCCTATTTTGTCTCGCCGCCGTTGCCGTTGCCGTTGCCGCCGTTACCGGAGTTACCACCGTTGCCTGCTTTGGCATTGCCGGCATTGCCGCCGTTGCCCGAATTGGTGCTACCACCATTGCCCTCG
>JAVVYP010000066.1:0-3996 GCA_036651015.1 Alistipes sp. | reverse complement strand
GAGGTGTGGAGGTGTAGTTGTATGCTATTTGGCAGAACTTCGTCAACTCCTATCAGCTGTGGAAACAGGACAGAGAAGGGCGAAAAAAGTAGCTGTAAGCCGTCTACAACAGTGGTTCAAGAAGACGCAATTTTGCTCCTGTTTTTGCCAAATTTGTCACCGTTGGCGGCGTCTTATTTCTGTAATTTGAAATCTATTTGGTATCTGTAAAATTCGATAGATCTTGACGTATATCGAAGTCGCCTCCGATAAATCCCTCCTTGAAGCATTGTTCAGCATAGGTGCCCCCTTTGCCGAGCATTATTCTGTTGTATTGTTTCATTTTGTCCAGTCAATGTAAAATTGTTAGGATGCAGGTCGGACTCAGCATCGTTCAATGAGAATTTAATTCGAAAGGTTTATAAGAAAATATTCTGTCTGCGGCAGCTTTTTACTCGATGATGATTTCGTCGGTGAAGAGCCAGCCGCCGGCGTGTCCGTTACTGCGTGCTGTCATACGCACGTAACGACCTGATGCTGTGCCTGTCCAGCCGAAATTGCGGTAGGCTGTTTGTTTGAAATCGAAGGGTAATGTGTTGTCGGCTGTGGCCAGCGGTTGGTAGGTGATCTGATCGTCGGAGAGGGCAAATTCGACAGCTCGAGGCATCCAAATATCGGCATAGAAGCCCTGCATAAAGTCGGCAGCGATGTGGCGAATGGTTTGCACTGCGCCCAAATCGACCACCACATCGACGTCGGTGTCGAGCCAGCCCAGCCAGCGGTGGTCGCCGTAATTCCAGTCGCCGCGTATGCCGTCGGTGAGCGATGAGTCGCCTGCGGCCGCATATTTCGGACTGTATGGCGTGTTGTAAATAACTTTTTTGCCGGTGGCGAGCGACGAGATTGTAGTCTGTGATTCGGGGCGCGCTCCGACTTCGTTTTTCAGGTCGAAGGGGGTGTGACCACGCTCCTGCATCCACGTCACAGCCTGAAGTGCGCGTGCGTGGAAGTCGTCGTAATCTTTCCGCTCGGGCAAGCTCCAGCCCACCTCGGCGATGGCCAGCATCCGCGGCCACAGCATATGTTCGGCGTGGTCATCGGTGGCCACGTGCTCGCACCACAGATTGCCTTGCACGCCGAGAATCATCGCCTTGCACGCCTGTTCCAGTGAATCGGGTGCAGGATCGTAGGAGTAGGCGGTGCGCAGGGTGACGAAAGCCGCGGCCGCTGCCGGCTCACGGGTGGGATCGTCCTGACAGTAGTCGAGGTAGCAGTAGGTGCCCGGGGTCATCACCGCGTGGTGTCCTTGTCGAGCAGCCTCGATGCCGCCCTCGATGCCGCGCCACGACATCACCGTAGCGTTGGGCGCCAATCCTCCTTGCAGAATCTCGTCCCAACCCAACAAGTTGCGGCCGTGGGCGTTGAGAAATTGCTCGATGCGATGCACCAAATAACTTTGTAGCTCGTCGGTCGAGTGCATCCCTTCGCGTTGCATCAGGGCTTGGCATTTGGGACAAGTGGTCCAGCTGCGCTTGCTTGCCTCGTCACCTCCGATGTGGATATATTCCGAGGGGAACAGCTCCATCACCTCGGTCAGCACGTCGGTGAGCAACGTGTAAACGGCTTCGTTGCCAATGCAGAGATCCGAATCCACGTAGGCTTTGCCGCTGCACGAGAGGGCAGGGTAGACGGCCAGCACCTCTTCGCTGTGTCCGGGCATTTCGATCTCGGGGATGACCGTGATGTGGCGTTGGCGCGCATATTCGACCACCTCGCGAATCTCGTCCTGTGTGTAGTAGCCCCCTTGTGCCTTTGGATCGTCGCGGCGGCAGTAGCGGCGTCCGCCCTCCTGCCAAGCTGCCCAATCGGCATAGGGACGCCAAGCGGCCACCTCGGTCAGCTCGGGGTGGCTTTTGATCTCGATGCGCCAGCCAGCACCGTCGGTCAGGTGCCAGTGAAAGCGGTTGAGTTTGTAGCGCGCCATCAGATCCATTTGACGCTTGATGAACTCTTTGCTGCGGAAATTACGCGACACGTCGAGCATCATTCCGCGGTAGCCGAAGCGTGGTGCGTCTTCGATCCGTACACGCGGAATGCAGTAGCCGAAGTTATCGGCTAACTGCATAAGCGATTGCAGTCCGTAAAAAAGGCCGGTGGTTTCGGCGGCGGTGATCGCAATTCGCTTGCGATCGACGTCGAGCGTGTAGCTCTCACCGGCTTGCTCGCCTTTGCCCGTGCGTGACAACGTCAAGGTGGCCTGTTCGGCTTCGACGGCCGGTATCAATGCGATCGGTGCCGTGGCCATCCACGCTTCGAGGTCGGCTTGGTCGGCAGCTTCGAGGTTGGAGGTGTAATAGAGCGTGTCGGTGCGCTCGAATTGGCCACAGCGCCACTCCACCTGCTGCGGCACCGGTATGATGCCGGTTGTCGTGGGTTGTTGGGAGGTGCAGGCACAACACCCAACAACGGCAGCAAAAGATAAATAGAGGTTTTTCATAGTAGGTTATATAGGGTGTAAAGTTAATAAAAAAGCAGACGGCTTTTACACCGTCTGCTTTGAAATATTCACATTGTCTGCTACCAGACCGTGTCGATGAACTCCGGAGTATCCTGCATACCATAGGCATCGTAGCCGTGGCCGGTCTGATCGACGATCTTGTTCTTGATGCGCCAATACTTCGAGAAAACAGGGAATGCTGCCGAAGAGGGTTCTGCTTCGTTCATCTTCCAATAAGCCAGCAGATCGGGCGATTTGGGATCGACAATAACCAGATCCTTGATATTGGCGATCTCGCCGGCGTCCAGTGCACGCGTCCAGACACGTGCTTCAGCCAGATAGCCATTGAGCGGACGGTTGCCTTGGTAGTTGGAACCAGCACCCAAAGCGAAGCCCAATGCACCATTTCCAGCCCACTCTTGCAACTCCGAGATATTGACTTTTTCACCTTGCGTTTTGGTCTCGGTGATGAATTTACCGTCGATAAAAATTTTCAACGAGGTGGGTGACCATACAGCAGCCACGTGATACCATTTGTTCACAACACAAGGTGTGCTGACGGCGGCCGGTTGATAGTCGCCTTTGCAGACTTGGAGTACATCGTATCCGATTTTCACATCACCAAAACGGATACAAACATTGCCTTCCAACCCCATCACAGAGCTGATATATGGATCTCCTTTCTGAAAGTCCTTGACCAGTACGCGGCACTCCAGCGTCAGTTCGGGCAGCGCAGCAAGATCGACGTCTCCCATTTTGGGGGTAATGTGGAATCCCGGAACGATACACTTGTTTCTATATCCGATGAACACGCCTTTGCTCTTGACTGGAACGCGGAAAATCATATAAAGAGTGCGCGAGGGTTCGAGGATGGTTAGTGAACCATCGGATTTCGAAATTTGGATGGGCAGACAGTAGAATGTACCCGGAGCCAGTGCTTTGGTGATTGAAATCTCTGCGGCGTCCGACATATTACCTCCGGCGGCAATGGTTACCTCTTTTTTGGAAAATTCGTAACTGTCCGGATCAAGCAAAACACACGTTTTACCGTATTTTGTGTTGTATGCCTCCAACAATTCGGGGCGTATTTCCAGTGATACGTGGGTCTCTTTGTCCACCAGAACTGATGAGGCTACCGAACATTTGGCTTTGCCGCCCACTTCGTAGATGGTAATGGTCTTTGATGGCTCCACTTGGGCCTCCGCTATGTAGATCGACGGAGTATACTCTGCGGCCTCTTGGCAGCTTGTAGCGGCTGCGAAGAGTGCTAAAGAGGCTATTAAATAGTTAAGTTTCATAATTTTATTGGATTTGAAAGGTCCGACCTAATTTAGTTGTTCGGGGCAATGGCGTTGAACTCGTTGCTGCCGATAAACTTCGAGTTTGAACCACTGCCGGGTGCATTGTTGTACTGCATACGTATATAACGGCAATCAATGGCAGAGAGGAGTTTCACATACTGCCATGCTCCCATAGGTGCACCTAAGGCAATGGACTCTGTTTTGGATTGATTGACCCAA
>JAVVYP010000065.1:0-5352 GCA_036651015.1 Alistipes sp. | reverse complement strand
CCGGCCTCGAAAGGGTGCGAGAATGCCCCCGTCATCGGCTTCATCGCCAACGTGGACACCTCGCCCGATATGACTGGTGCGCAGATCAAACCGCGCATCATCGAGGAGTATGACGGCAGCGATATTGTCCTCAACGGACAACTCATAATGCGCGTCGAAGATTTTCCGGAGCTTACGTTTTTCAAGGGTCACACGCTCATCCACACCGACGGCACAACGCTGTTGGGTGCCGATGACAAAGCCGGCGTGGCCGAGATTATGACCGCCGCGGAGTACTTGATGACACACCCCGAAATCCGGCACGGCAAGTTGCGCCTCGGTTTCACGCCCGATGAGGAGATCGGTCGCGGCGTCGATTTCTTCGATGTCAAAGCCTTTGGCGCCGACTTCGCCTACACGGTCGACGGTGGTATGGAGGGCGAATTGGAGTACGAGAATTTCAACGCGGCCAGCGCCAAGATCGAAATTCAAGGGCGCAACGTCCATCCGGGCTACGCCAAGAACAAGATGATCAACGCCATTCAAGTGGCTTGCGACCTCCAAGCGTTGCTGCCGGCCAACGAACGTCCCGAATACACCGAGGGCTACGAGGGTTTCTACCACTGCGTTGGACTCAACGGCACGGTCGAGAAAGCGGCCATTAGCTACATTATCCGCGACCACGATGCCGCGAAATTCGAGGCCAAAAAGGTCTTTATGTGGTCGTGTGTCGATCTGTTGAAGAAAAAATATGGCGACGGGGTGGTCTCACTCACACTCAAAGACCAGTATTTCAATATGCGCAAGATGGTCGCACCCCATCCGCAGGTGATCGACAAGGCGCTCGAGGCGATGAAAATGGAGGAGATCGAACCCCTCGTGCGACCCATTCGCGGCGGCACGGACGGCGCACGGCTCTCGTTTATGGGACTTCCGTGCCCCAACCTCTTCACGGGCGGTATGAATTTCCACGGCAAATTCGAATATTGCTCACTCACCACAATGCACAAGGCCGAGCAGGTGATCCTGAACCTCGCCCAGATTTGGGCACGATAACAAACTAAGAAGTATTTATGGACGATTATGGTTTTTTGAAAGTAGCGGCCGCCGTGCCGCATCTGCGTGTCGGCGACTGCGACTACAATGCCGAGCGCATTGCGGCATTGGCCGATAGCGCTGCTCAACGGGGGGTCGAAATCGTCGTCTTCCCCGAATTGGCGATGACCGCCTACACGTGCGGCGATCTGCTGTTGCAGTCCACGTTGTTGGAGGCGGCCGATGTAGCACTCGAAGAGCTGGTTAAAGCCACACGCAAATTGCCGTTGACGCTCATCGTCGGCGCGCCGTTGCGCCACGGTTCGACACTCTACAACTGCGCCGTGGTCTTCACACAAGGCCGCATTTTGGGCGTGGTGCCCAAAACCCACATCCCCAATTACGGCGAATTTTACGAGAGCCGCTGGTTTGCGTCGGGTGCCGGTATAAGCGAAGAGACGATCTTGGTCGGCGGTCAAGCCGTCGATTTCGGCACCGATCTGACCTTCGAGATCAACGGCGCAGAGTTCGGCATCGAACTGTGCGAAGATCTTTGGGTGGCCACCCCACCCTCGTCACAACTCGCACTCAACGGTGCCAAGGTGATCTTCAACCTCTCGGCCTCACCCGAGGGGGTCGGCAAATACGCCTACCTGCGACAGCTGGTGGCGCAACAGTCGGCACGCACACTCTCGGCCTACGTCTATTGCTCAGCCGGCTTCGGCGAGTCAACGACCGATCTGGTCTTCGCCGGCAATGGCATCATCGCCGAGAATGGCACCATCCTGCGCGAGGGGGCACGCTTCTCACTCGACGAGCAGTTGGTGGTGGCCGATGTAGACCTCGAGCGGTTGGAGTTCGAACGTCGTCGCAACACCTCATTCCGCGCGAACGAGGGGACAACCGAGAACACGGTGATCGAAATGGAGGTGCCCGAAGGGTTGCGCGCCACGGCTCTCGATCGCGACATCGACCCACTGCCCTTTGTACCGCAGGACGAGGCGCTTCGCGCAGAGCGTTACGCGGAGATCATCGAGATCCAATCGCACGGATTGGCACAACGACTCACACACACACACTGCAAAAAAGCGGTTATCGGCATCTCGGGCGGATTGGATTCGACCCTCGCCCTGATGGTTTGTGTACGCGCTTTCGACAAACTTCAGTTACCGCGTCAAGGGATCATCTGCATCACGATGCCCGGATTCGGCACCACCGATCGCACCTACAAAAACGCCACGGATCTGATGGGCGAGTTGGGCGTCAATGCACGCGAAATTCCGATCCGCGAGGCCTGCACACTGCACCTGAAAGAGATCGGGCTTTCACTCGCCGACCGTTCGGCCACCTACGAGAACTGCCAAGCGCGCGAACGCACGCAAATTCTGATGGATGTGGCCAATATGGAGGGCGGTTTGGTGATCGGCACCGGTGATTTGAGCGAATTGGCCTTGGGCTGGGCGACCTACAACGGCGATCAAATGTCGATGTACGGCGTCAATTGTTCGGTTCCCAAGACCCTCGTTCGCGATTTGATGCGCTGGGTGGCCGACACCCAACCCGATGCCGTCACACGCGCCACGTTGCAAGATGTGATTGCCACCCCCGTCAGCCCCGAGCTGCTGCCGGCGGATACCAAGGGCAAAATCGCCCAAAAAACCGAAGATTTGGTAGGTCCTTACGAACTGCACGACTTTTTCCTCTACAACTTCGTGCGTGCCGGCTACTCACCTGTAAAGATCGAAATGCTTGCTTGTCAGGCTTTTGACGGCACCTACGACGCCCCGACGATCCACCATTGGATCAGTGTCTTCTTCCGTCGCTTCTTCGCCCAGCAGTTCAAACGTTCGGCACTGCCCGACGGGCCCAAGATCGGATCGGTGGCACTCTCGCCGCGTGGCGATTGGCGGATGCCGTCGGATGCCTCGGCAGCCGCGTGGCTCGATGAGTTGGAGTAAACATTAAAATCAAAAAAGTTCATAATTTTTTCACAACTTTTATACGTGACGGATTCGCTGTGAATCCGTCATTTTTTGTTACAGTTGGAAATCAGCAACCGCCGCGTACGCACCGATCGCAAGGAAAACAACCGAACCGCACAACCGAGATAACTAAAATATTTTAACAAATTTTTAAAGATGTTGCAGAATTGCCACAAAACAGCTATTTTTAGCCATCGAAAATAACGAAAACCTCCAATTTTATGGAAAAGCAAGCCCAACAGTACGTCGACGATTTCATGACCCGACTCATCGCCCGCAATCCGGGCGAAACCGAGTTTCACCAAGCTGTCCACGAGGTGGCCGAATCCTTGGCCGCACACATCGTAGCCAGCCCTGCCCTGCAAAAAATGAAGGTTCTCGAGCGCATCGCCGAGGCCGAGCGCATCGTGATTTTCCGCGTGCCGTGGCTCAATGACAAGGGCGAAATCGAGATCAATCGCGGCTACCGGGTGCAGATGAACAGCGCCATCGGCCCCTACAAAGGCGGCATCCGCTTTCACCCCTCGGTCAACCTCTCGATTCTGAAGTTTTTGGCCTTCGAGCAGACCTTCAAAAACAGCCTCACAACACTGCCAATGGGTGGCGGCAAGGGCGGTTCGGACTTCAATCCCAAAGGTAAATCGGACAACGAGGTGATGAAATTCTGCCAGTCGTTTATGACCGAGTTGCAACGCCATATCGGACAAGATTGCGACATTCCGGCCGGCGACATCGGGGTCGGCGGACGCGAAATAGGCTTCCTTTTCGGCCAATACAAACGCCTGCGCAACGAATTCACAGGCACCCTCACCGGCAAAGGTCGCGACTGGGGCGGCAGTCCGCTGCGTCCCGAAGCCACCGGCTACGGCGTCTGCTACTTCGCACAGGAGATGCTCGCCACACGCGGCACGGACTTCACCGGCAAACGGATTTGCATCTCCGGCTCGGGCAACGTGGCACAATATGCCTGTCAGAAAGCCACACAGCTGGGCGCCAAGGTGGTAACACTCTCCGATTCATCGGGTTACATCTACGACAAGGAGGGAATTGACGCTGCAAAATTGGATTACGTGATGGAGCTGAAAAACATCTTTCGCGGACGCATCAAGGAGTACACAGATCGCTATCCATCAGCTGTTTACCACGCAGGCGAACGTCCGTGGGGCGAACAATGCGATTTGGCAATGCCCTGTGCCACACAGAACGAACTGAACGGCGAGCAGGCGCTGGCGCTGATCAACAACGGTTGTATGTGTGTGGCCGAAGGGGCAAATATGCCCTCCACACCCGATGCAATTCGTCTCTTCCAGCAGCACAAATTGCTTTATGCGCCCGGCAAAGCCTCCAACGCCGGAGGTGTGGCCACTTCGGGACTCGAGATGACACAAAATTCGATGCGGCTCAGCTGGGCACCCGAAGAGGTGGACGCCAAACTGCACGCCATTATGTGCAACATCCACGCGGTTTGCGTGAAATACGGCACCCAGCCCGATGGTTACATCAACTACGTGGTCGGCGCCAACATCGGCGGCTTTATGAAGATTGCCAATGCAATGCTGGCACAAGGATGCGTCTAAGAAGCTGAATCGGGACGGGAACGGTTAAAAGAGAACCATTGCCAGCGAGGTGACCACAAAACCGCCACTGAAACCAGCGACAATCTGCCAAGGGTTATGTTTGCCCAAATAGAGGCGTGACGAGGCGAGTGCTCCGGCCGCTAAGATGGTGACGATCAACGGATAAAGCATATCGCCGACGCCAACCAGATTCATCACCACCAACAGTGCTACGGCTGCGCCCAATGCGGTCAAATGGAGGCTGATTTTCCAATAGAGAGAGACCACCAAGCACATTGCCTCGCAGCAGGCCGCCGCCAGCATAAATTTGCGCAGGAAGATTGCCGAGGGAACTTTGGCAATGGTCATCGCGCAAAGCACATAACACACCACACCCACAAGCAATGGCAGCAGCCGTTCCTTGCGATTATCAATGCGATAGTCCGAAATTCGCCCCAGCGAGCGCAGCACGCCTAACATCAGTATGGGAATGATCATCGCATAGAGCACAACCACCCACAGCAGGTAGATTTTCACGTTGGGGGGATAGTTGGCAAAAGCGGTGAGTGTCAGCAGCACCGCCATCATATACAACGGGAGTAGAAAGGGATGCAATGCCCACGAGAGGGCTGTTGCGGTTTTCTTATACATCTAATTAAGTATTAAGCCGAAAGCATTTTGTTTTTTACCTCTATACGTACTGTTGAGCGTCTTATTCACGGCTGCGCCGTGTTTACAATTCTGACCCCACCCCAAACCCCTCCCTCGGGAGGGGCTTGTCCTTTGCAACCAAAAATATC
>JAVVYP010000064.1:0-5430 GCA_036651015.1 Alistipes sp. | reverse complement strand
CCGCTGCCGAGGGATATGGAGCAGGAAGTCCTACAGTTCCTACGTCTTCATTCCTTGTATCAAAAGGTGGTTATGTATCATTCGCTCCCGGATTTACGTTTGCGAACGAAAAGGGTTATTTTATCACCTTCAAAGTGCAGCCTAAGAAAGATGGCAAAGCAATGGGTGATGCTAAATACTTTGCAATACACGCAATTAAGTAGTTGATATTGGAAAAGGAGAGGGGAGCCAAATGCCCCTCTCCCAATCCTTTTTGATAAGTAAAATAATCCTATGAAGAAAATACTATCTTTCGTTCTACTCGCAGCTGCGACCTGCTACGCTGTTTCGTCCTTCGCCCAAGAAGAGACGAAATATGCCGATCTGTTCAAGCAGGAGCCCGTGCAGTCGAAGTGGCAGCACGATAGTGAGTATGCGAGGTGGAGTGTAGGTGTCAATTTCGGTTTGCCGTTTTTCGCTGGTGACTTCAAGTCATTGGCCTACGACGAAACCTATTGGGGCATCATGGCCGATATGCAAGTCGGCTATCAAATCACTCCCACGATCGGCACACGCCTTTCGTTCGGATACGCACAGAACAAAGCCGGTGCCTACAAGCACCGCGACTTCCTAATCGGTGAGGATGCCTATATGATCTACGGACCCAAGGCACCTGCATCGGCGATGGCAAGCAAAGACTTGTATAGCAAAATTCGTATGTGGAGCGTAGGGTTTAACATTGAAATCAATGTTAACAACCTCTTCAGCTTCCCAACACGCGAACGCCGCTGGACAGTATTGGCTTCGCCCGGAATCTACCTCCAAAAATTCAACTCGAAACTCTACACGATGGAGGGCGGCAACCGCTTCGCAACCAAATTGTGGACTCCCTACGGAATCGGATTGGGTGGCGATGTAGCACTGCGCTTCAAGGCCAGCAAGTGCATTGACCTGCAACTGCGTGCCGGTATGAACTGGATCAACAACAGCAAATTCGACGGTATCGAGAGCAGCACCGTCCACAACCATAACACCGTGAGCCACGTCGGCATCGGTATGGTCTGGAAGATCGGCGCTCGTCACCACAAGAAAGATGCGTTGATGTATGCTTATCCGCGCTATCGCGCTCCCAAACCGGCACAAGTGCCCGAGGCAATCGTGATCGTCAAGGAGGTTAAACGCGACACAATCGTCATCAACGTCCCCAAACAGGAGGCTGCTCCGATCGTTGTTTCGACTCCCGAGGCTTGGCCGCTGCCGAGTGTCTATTTCCAACGCGGAAGCGCGGAGATCGACTTCGACAAATATGCAGTCCAGCTCTCGACAATCATCAACGCCTTGAAGGAGATGCCCGATCGCAAAATCGCGATCAAGGGTTACGCCGACAAGACAGGCACCGACCAAATCAACTCCGAACTCTCGCAGGAGCGTGCAGACGCACTGCAAGCATACCTCGAAGGCCACGGCATTGATGCTTCGCGCATCGTCTCGGCTCAAGGTTTCGGCGTGGATCAGGATCTGCCCGGCGAAGAGGGTTTCTCGGTTATGGCGCGTCGCGCACAAGTTGTCAATAAATAACAAGGTTCCATTTCATAATAATAATTTTTAATTTATTAAATTTTTAAATTTATTGTGTTTCATAATTATTTTTTTAAAGGTAAGAGCCGTTCGAAAGAGCGGCTCTTATTTTTTGCGATCATCGAGTGGCGTGCGAACCGTTGTTTTTCGGCGAGAACCCCTCGACATACTCGGCGATCATCGAGCTTGTCGAGATGTCAGCCGCAAAGTTGGCTTTGTCTCGGCGAGAACCTCGTGCGCCTGACCCCTCGACAAGCTCGGGGATCGGCGAGAACCCCTCGACAAGCTCGGCGATCGCACGCAACAGCACCGCACACAAAAAGAAGCCCCCTTGCAGCAGCAAGAGGGCTTTCATTATGGATGTCAGCTTCTTAGTCTATTGATAGATCTCGTTCAGCAGACGCGCTAAACGGTAGCCACCACGCAGAAATTGCTGCTCAACGACCGGCGTATATTTGTCAATATAATCGTAGGAGATCTTGACACCCTCGGGCGAATTGGCATAAACCTCTTCGCAGATAGCGTGGGTCTCATTAACCCAGTCCAGCAACTCACCGGCCTGAATCAACACAATTTCGTCGTCGGTCAGGCGGTCGATCTGCTCGCGCCACTCGCTATAACTCCACTTGTGAGCCGCCTCGGGAATCGCCGAATCCCAAGCCGAATGCAGGTTGGAGTTGCGTCCAAACATCATTGCAAGGCGTTTGTTGCCGCCCAAATCCGAAAGTCGGCCGTGGTGCATCGGGCAATGAAGGTCACCAACCAAGTGGATCAGCATTTTGAGATCGTCGGACTCCTCCTTGGGCGACAGTCCGCCGGCCTTGAGTTTGGCAACCAGCGAGGTGATCGCCGTCTGCAAATCGCCTTTGGCATTACGCGGCATAGATTCGATGGTTTCGCCCTCGTCGATGTTCAGATAGTGCCACGTCCGCGTATAGTCGTAGTCCGGCGTGTGGCTGGCAACGTCGAGCCAATTGGCGTAATAAACAGGCGAGTGACCATTCAGAATTTTGTCGATTTTCTCGGCAGCCTCGGGGGTCAGATGGCATTCGGCAATGTAGGCCGTCACGTCGTGACCCTTGGCACCCCACGCAAAAACATCGCAGGTGAAGAGAATGCACGATACAAAAATTACAAGTTTTTTCATTATAGTAGGGATTGGTTTATTGCTAATGATTCATCGTGGCAAGGAACTGCTCATTGGTCTCGGTAAGCCCCATCTGCTTCTGCAAGAACTCCATAGCCTCGACCGGCGTCATATCCGAAAGGTACTTACGCAGCACCCACGTGCGGTTCATAGCCTCGCGCGGCAACAGCAAATCCTCGCGACGCGTACCCGACGCAATAACATCGACAGCAGGGTAGACCCGCTTGTTGGCCAATTTGCGATCCAATTGCAACTCCATATTGCCCGTGCCCTTGAACTCCTCAAAAATCACCTCATCCATCTTGGAACCCGTGTCGATAAGAGCCGTCGCGATGATCGTCAGCGAACCCTTCTCCTCGGTATTACGCGCCGCACCGAAAAAACGCTTGGGTTTGTGGAGCGCATTGGCATCGACACCACCCGACAGCACCTTGCCCGAAGCCGGCTGCACGGAGTTGTAAGCACGCGCCAAACGCGTAATCGAATCGAGGAAAATGACCACGTCGTGGCCGCTTTCAACCATTCGCTTGGCTTTGTCGAGCACCATCTCGGCAACCTTGACGTGGCGCGAAGCTTGCTCATCGAAGGTCGAAGCGACAACCTCGGCCTTAACATTGCGCGCCATTTCAGTCACCTCCTCGGGACGCTCATCAACCAGCAAGACAATCATATACACCTCGGGATGGTTGTCGGCAATTGCATTGGCTATCGACTGCAACAGCATCGTTTTACCGGTCTTGGGCTGCGCCACGATCAACGCGCGCTGCCCCTTGCCGATGGGCGAAAAAAGATCGACAATGCGGTTGGACATATTGTTGTGGCCGTTGCCCGTCAAACAGAATTTCTCACTCGGGAAAAGCGGCGTCATATATTCGAATTGCACGCGGTCGCGGATGAATTCGGGGGCAAGACCGTTGATTTCGGTCACCCGAACCAGCGGAAAATATTTTTCGCCCTCCTTCGGCGGACGAATCACACCGTTGACCGTGTCGCCGGGTTTGAGACCAAAAAGTTTGATCTGCGAGGGCGAAACATAGACATCATCGGGAGAATTGAGGTAGTTGTAGTCGGGCGAACGGAGAAATCCGTAGCCATCGGGCATCACTTCGAGCACACCCTCACCGGCAATTTCGCCGGCAAAATCATCTTTGGTAATCACCGGCTCGTGGGCAGGACGGGTATTGGCAGCCGACGCGGACGGTTTGGGGGTGAAGATCGGTTTCGGATTGTTGGCAGGAGCTGTGGCCATCGGCTTGGCAGGCTGTGCAGCAATAGGAACAACGACAGATGGTTTGGTAATCGGCTCAGCAGCAAGTGGCTGGGCGGAGGGAACAGATTGAATTTTCGGTTTACGACCGCGACGTTTCACTTCGTTCGGAATCGGTGCGGCTTTTTCTACAACCTGCTCAGCAACAATCGGTTCAATTATTTTCACGGGTTCTTCTTCGACCGCAGTCTCAAAAATTTCCGGTTCATCCTCGGCAAAAGGCTCGACCTCCTCGATGGCGACGTGCGGAGGTTTGGCAACCGCCGCGGCAACCTCGATCGGCGCAATGCGCGGACGCCGACCCCGAGATTTTGGCGCAAGGGGTGCTTCGATAGTTGCTTTTTGATCTTTCTTTGGGTGGTCAGCAGGAGCCGTCGCAGCGGCTATTTCCACAATTTTGTCTTTCAACTCGCGTTTCTTGATCATAACATTCTCGATGCCCAGCGTTTTTGCAATTTCGCGTAATTCGGCAAGGCTTTTACCCTCGAGCGCATTCAATTCCTGCATATAATTTCCAGTTCAAGTGATTTTCGAAAATCGGACGAATGTCCGGTTCGTTAGAATTCATCTACAAAGATAGTGCATAATTCTCAAAAATCAAAATTAAATACTCGCAAACGCTATTCAGTGGCTTCACGCTCAAACACAAAACAGAGTATCGAATATCGTAGGGCAATCGGCTCCATAAAACCGACGCGTGCAGACCGGCATCGCCTCCCTGACAAACACAACAAGAACACTATAAATTGCAATGAGAACTGAAATTTCAGTTCTCATTGCAATTTATAGTGATATGCCGCGCAAAACTTACTCTGCGTTGTCAAAATTGGTTACGTCCTTGTATTCAGCAATACATTTAGCACGTCGATCCTTATCCTGATCAATCTTTATTACCATACGCAGACCTCGATCCCCACACAGATCCCCATCAAGAATCATCGTATAACCTACTTCAACCTCAGCGTTTTCCAGTCTTCCGCGATGGCGGCAGATGGTGTGATGCTGGGAATTTGGCTCTTGCGGTTGGTTACGATAGATTTTTCGCGGACATTGGTGGTCAAGAATGTCGCCAATTCCCCCAGTGTGGTGTTGCCTTTTGTCTGCTGTAACTTCTGGAGCAGGTAGTAGGTAAACAACCCGTGCCCTTTGTCGCGATAGGGGTAGGCCGTCTGATCGCCCTGTGTGGCAGCAAAGACGACCATGTTTCCTGCCGGAGCATCCTCCTTCACCTTGATCGCCACACCGCGTGCCGAGGCGAGCATTTCGCCACTACGCTGTGCCCCTGAGAAGCAGGCATCAAGGAAGACTATCGCCGCTTGTGTTGGGTAGCTGGAGAGTGACTTGTAGAGGTCGCTCAACTTATAACCGGAGATGACGTTCGACCCGTAACCATCTGTGGGTAACAGGTAGGCCGCTTCTGTCTCCACATCGGGGATGCCGTGTCCGGCGTAGTAGAAGA
>JAVVYP010000063.1:0-5648 GCA_036651015.1 Alistipes sp. | reverse complement strand
AAAAACAGTACTTTGTGTTGCATAATACTGAAATCTGTATTATATTTGCATTATCGAAATAGTAAAAAACATCAAAAATAGATTTCCGATAACCCATCAATGGCTATGAAAGAGACAATTAATGTAAACATTGGCGCCGAAGTATTTACCCTCGATATAGATGCCCACGCCGTCCTAAGAGGTTATTTAGACCAAATTCGTCACCATCTACCGGTGAACGACACCGAAACAATGGACGATGTAGAGTTGCGCATTGCCGAAATTTTCCGCGAACGAGTCGCCTCACCGATGCGCGTCATCACACTCGATGCGGTGCACGCCGCGATTGACCAAATGGGGGCGCCCGAAGAGTTTGGTGAGCAGATCCCCACCGAACCACCGACGGATGCCGCGCCCGACACACCACGCAAGCTCACCCGTTCGCGCACCGATCGTTCGATCGCCGGCATCTGCGGCGGACTCTCCGAGTTTTTCAACGTCGATGCCACCCTACTGCGGTTGATCACGCTGTTGCTGATTCTCTTTGGTGGCCTTTCGATTTGGGTCTACATCATTCTATGGATCATCGTTCCCAAAGCACCTGAAACCAACGATATAAACAATAAAAAACAATAAAAATGGCAATAATCAACGAACGGCTATACCGCACAAGAGATGGTATGCTGGTAGGCGTCTGCGGAGGCTTAGCGAAATTTTTTGGATTGAACGTCACGCTGGTTCGCATCGCAACTTTAATTTTGATTCTTTTGGGCGGTTTTTCGCTTTGGGTCTACATTATCCTTTGGCTAATTATGCCCCAAGCACCCAAAATGCTAACCGACTAATACTATGGCTGAAGATAATGTAAAAGCGCAAATGCGCAAAGGAATTTTGGAGTATTGCATCCTCGCGATCCTCTCACGCGAAGATTCGTATGCCCCGAAGATCATCGCCGAGCTAAAAGCTGCCGAGATGATTGTGGTCGAAGGAACGCTCTATCCGATCCTTACGCGGCAGAAAAATGCCGGTTTGCTGATCTACCGCTGGGAGGAGTCGCCGCAAGGACCTCCTCGCAAATACTACACACTCACCGAGAAGGGACGTGATTATCTCCACACACTCGATGAGGCGTGGGAAGATCTCGTCATACAGATTCGAACAATTCGTAACGGAAAAAATGAAAATTAACCTTCAAAAATAAGTGCTATGAAAAAATTACTCGTAATCGCTCTTGTCTTGGTGGCTATGCTCTCTATTGGCAGTATGCTCGCATTTTCCATCTTCAATGGCAAAAACCTCAAAGGTAGCGGCAAATTGGTAACGCACACGATGGCCACCCCCGATTTCTCCGAAATTGACGCATCACGCGCCGTCAAGGTAATCATCACCCAAGCCACCGACAAAATCACCATCACGGCCGACGACAATCTGATCGACTGGGTGGTTGTCAAAGTCGACGGCGACGAATTGCAGATCGGAATGGATAAATCCGTTCAAAATATCTCCAACAGCGACGTCACGGTCTTGGTCCCTGCCAATGGTCATATCCGCTCTTTGGACGCCTCGAGTGCCTCCCAAATTTCGAGTGCCGTGCTGCTCTCTGCGCCCGAATTTTCGATGAGCGCCTCGAGTGCTGCCAAAATTAAGGCGGCAGTAAAGAGCACCAAATGCGAAATAGACGCCTCGAGTGCCGCCAAGATCGAAGCTGCCGTGAAGGCAGATGTCTGCGAAATCGAAGCATCCAGCGCCTCCAAAATAGAGCTGTCGGGCACCATTGCAACCGCCACCGCCGACCTGAGTTCCGCCTCGAAACTCAATGCCGAGAAGTGCGTTGTTGACACTTGGCAGGTCGACACCTCGAGTGCCGCGAAAGCCACCATCCACTGCACAAAAACGCTCAACGCCGACGCCTCGAGTGGCTCTGCAATCTTCTACACCGGCTCGTGCCAGACCTCCATCAGCAAATCAAGCGGCGGCAACGTCAGTCGCGACTAACCTCTCCAAGAACGCACAAATATGAAAGAAGTCAAAAAATGCAGCATTTCGGGTGTTGCCTTCACGCTGGACGCCGATGCGTATGAAGCGCTGGAGGGTTATCTCGAAAGCCTGAAACACTCCTACGAGGGCACCTTCGACGGTGCCGAGATCGTTGCCGACATCGAAGCGCGTATCGCCGAACTGATTCTCTCGGCACAAAACAACGACCGCGTTGTCGAGAAACCGCTCATACTCAACATCATTCAGCAGATGGGCAGCGTCGAGGCTATCTCCGAAGCCGACACCACCGAGCCGCGTAAGAGCACCGAACCGCGCATACCGCGGCGGCTCTATCGCGACGCCGAAAACGCCAAGTTAGGCGGTGTTTGCGCCGGCATCGGCAAATATTTCGACGTCGACCCCGTTTGGATTCGGCTCTGTATGTTCCTGCCGATGGTGCTTTCGGTCTTCGGTTGGTTCCCCTTCCTTTCGTGGACAAGCTCCATGATGGGCAACCTGTTCGGCATCTTTGTGGTCTGCTACCTGATTATGTGGTTCGTCGTTCCGGCCGCCATCACGGCACGTCAGCGGCTCGAAATGAATGGAGAGCGCATCACCGAACAATCCATTCGCCAAAGCACCGAGGCCGCCAGCAGTGCTCCCGACAGCAAAGCCAAACCCATTGTAGCTGAAGCAGTTTCAGTCTTCGGAAAGGTCGTGCTGATCCTCCTAAAAATCTTCGCCGGACTCATCGTCTTTGGATTAATTTTGGGAGCTTGTGCGCTCATCATCGGACTGTTCGCCCTCCTGATCGGAGGCACCGGAATCGTCACGATGTTCGACGTAACCAACTTCAGCCTTTGGGTTCCCGTTCTTGGTATATTTGTCGCGTTGATCCCCGTGTGTCTACTCATCTATGTGCTGATGTGCTTGGTTGCCTCGCGCAAGCCGGGCGGCAAAACGGTGCTGGCAATCTTTCTGTTGTGGCTGGCCAGCATTATCGCTTGCGCTTCGGTGTCCATTCACGACAACGTCTACATTCCGCTACACCGCGGAGAGAGCGCCGTGGAGCGCGTTATACAAAGCGACTTGATCATCGACAACGACACCATCTCGCTCGAGAGACTGCTCAACGAAGACACCTTGCGTGTGATCGAGGACAGCGACGCATCAATCAACGCGAAGATCATCATCAACACAACCAAAGAGATCGACCAAAGCAAGTAACAAGTTCCAAATTCTAAAGCGTTAATCGTACCAAACAGGTAAAATGTTCAACAAAAACAGGTGGCGAAACATAGAGTTTCGCCACCTGTTTTTTGTTGCTATATTGCCCAATGAATCGTTACTCCTCGAACCACGAAACCGGCTCGGCACCCATTTCGAACTCCAAAGTACCGCCAGTCACAATATCGGCATAAGCGATATAATTTTTGGTGTAGGGCTGGCCGTTGAGACGGATGCGTTGAATGTATTTGTTTGCAGCGCTGTTGTTGTGGGCGACCACGGTAAACGTGCCGCCAGAGACCGTCAATTCGGCCTTGTCAACAAGCGGCGACCCGAAGATGTAATGACCTCCGGCCGGCTCCACTTGGTAGAATCCCAGTGACGAAAGCACGTACCACGCCGACATTTGTCCAACATCCTCGTTGCCCGACAAGCCATCGGGCTGGTCGTGATACATCGTCGCAAGGATCTGACGCACACGATCGGCCGTTTTCCACGGTTGTCCGGCCATCGTATAGAAGTAGACAATGTGGTGACTCGGCTCGTTGCCGTGGGCATATTGGCCGATCAAACCGCTAATGTCGGGCGAGGTGTTGAGACCAGCCACTTGAGATTCGACGACAAAGAGCGAATCCAACTTTTCGATGAAGGCCTCGCGGCTGCCGAAGCAAGCGACCAAACCCTCCATATCGTGGGGCGCCAACCACGTATATTGCCAAGCGTTGCCCTCGCAATAGTCGTCATCGCGGTGGGTCGAGGCAAACGGATTGAACGGCGTGCGGAACGCTCCTTGGGAGTCCTTGCCGCGCATAAAACGCGTTGAAGGGTCGTAGAAGTTGCGGTAGGAGTGGCTGCGGTCGAGGAAATAGGCGTAATCCTCGCTCTTGCCCATCTGTTGCGCCACCTGAGCCACAGCCCCGTCGGCCAAGGCATACTCCATATCGTAAGCCACCGCCTCGCTGAATTTGTCGCAAGGAATGTAGCCGTATTTCATCCGCAGATCCATTCCGCGTTCACCCAGCATCGCCGAGTTTTTCAGCGCCTCGTAAGCCAGCTCTTTGTTGCCGCCGTCGTAACCCTTCAACACCGCATCGGCCAGTGCCGCCACACCCGGATTTCCGACCATACAGTCGGTTTCGCACCCCATAAGGTGCCACACAGGCAGTTTGCCTTGCTGCTGGTAGATGTGCAGCATCGTTTGGACAATGTCGGGCATCATCTCGGGCGAGAGCAACGTCATCAACGGCTGCGCCGCGCGGTAAGTATCCCAGAGCGAGAAGGTTGTGTAGTTGACAAAACCGTCGTTGGTGTGCATTTTGCCATCCGCGCCACGGTAGTCACCGTTGACATCGCAGAACAGCGACGGGGCTATTTGGGTGTGGTAGAGCGCCGTATAGAAGATGCGCTTAACTTGTTCGTCGGGTGTTTGGATCCGCGCCTTGCTCAGTGCGGCGTTCCATTTCGCATTGGCTTGTTCGGCCGTCGCCTCGAAGTCCCACGCCGGCAATTCGCTCTGCATATTCAATTGGGCATTGGCGACGCTCACAGGCGACAACGCCACCTTGACCGAGATCGTCTCGCCTTCGGTGGTCTCAAAAAGTGCCTTGCCATAGATGCGCTCACCTTTGAGCTGCTCCACTGCGCACGCGCCATTGGTCAGTGAATCGGGGGCAAAGAGCTCGAATTTGCTAAAGGGTTTCGAGAATTCGGCCACAAAGAAGATCCGTTGGTCGTTTGCCCAACCTTTGGAGTTGCGGTAACCGCAAACCGTATAGCTGTTGATCACCTCGAGATAGCCCTCGGTGGGAGCGTCCCAGCAGGTGCCGTTTTCGAGGTCGATCACCACCGCTGCCTCATCCGATTGGGGAAAGGTGTATTGGTGTAATCCGACGCGCTCGGTGGCCGTAAGCCGCACGTCAACGCCATAGCGCAACAGGCGCGTGGCGTAATAACCCGGGCGCATCTGCTCATCGCCGTGGCTGAAATACGACCACATACCCGATTGCGGATCCTCTTCGGTACCGCGCGCCAGCCGCACCTCGCCCACAACAGGCATCAGCGAGATGTCGCTCAGGTCGCCTATACCCGTTCCATTGAGGTGGGTATGAGCAAATCCGATGACCGTCGTGTCGGAGATGTGGTAGCCCGAGACCCAGTCCCACGATTGTGGAATGGAGGTTGGCCCCAACTGCACCATACCATAAGGGACATTAGCTCCCACAAAGACGTGGCCGTGGCCGCCCGTGCCGATCCGCAGATCGACATATTGGGTCAAGTTTTCCTCGGACGTTGTTGTTTTTCCACACGCAAAGGCGAGCAGTGCAACGGCCAAAATTTGAAATCCGATGATGAATTTATGCTTCATAGCTTGGTTGGTTTTCTAAAGTTATTTCTAAGGTTTCGTTGTTTGTAACTCAAATGACAGCTTTCCACCGCGCACCAAAGCATCGTGCGAAATGCGGTAG
>JAVVYP010000062.1:0-5713 GCA_036651015.1 Alistipes sp. | reverse complement strand
GTGGGCAAAATCCGATGGTGGCATATGTGGCTGCAGATTTGTTGATTATCCCGGTGTTGCAGCTTGCTGGGCTTTTTACTCCCCTTGTTGCGGTGTGTCACACCTCGCCGTGGCTTGGGTTTTTGCAAGGCGTTGTGTTGACCTCATTGGTGCTGTTGGTAACGATGTTTTTTACGCGTATTCGCTGGTTTTGGCGCACGTGATGCGGAGCGTTGAAGAGGGTGCGCCCCAAAAGTTTGTCGTAAACTTTTGGGGCGCACTCGTTTGGGTGTCGGAGAGAAAATTTAGCGGAGATTGTAGCGGTCGAAGATCGCACGGAGCTGCGGTTCGAGCTGCTCGGTTATACGGTGAAAACCAAGGTCGGTGGGGTGGCATCCATCGACAGTGCCGTCCACACCGGGGGCTACGGGTGCTTGCAGAAAATAGAGATTCGGATCACCTGCGGCGATCAATTGTTGCATACCTTGCACCGCAGCATCGCGTTTGCGTTGTTCGAAGTCGCGACGTTCAAGGTCGAAATTGCCTGTGCCGCGAACCAGTGTTTGCAGGAAGATGAGCGGCGTGGTGGGGTGTTTGGCGCGGATGATGGCCACGAAATTGGTCAGTCGCTCCTTGATCATCTTGTCTGAAGGGTTTGAAAAACAGTCGAAAACAAAGGCATCGGCGGCGGTCTCAGCGACGATGCGTGCTTGTTCGGCTTCGAGTTTGCAGTTGCCACTGATGCCCAAATTCGAAAATTCAAGTCCCATATTGCGTTCCAGTTGTGCCAGATAGGTCATTCCCGAACGGCTGGCGGCCGTGCCGTGGGTAATGCTCGATCCGAGCACGACGATCCGATGGCGAAAAGGGGTGGCGGCCGGTTCGATGTGTGCATCGGCGTCGATGCCGATTTCGAGTTTCACGACCTCGTCCATAAGCGGCAGGTAGAGCAAGCACTCCTTTTCTGTGTTGTTCATGTGCGCAACAATCACCGTCTTGTGGTCGGCTTTGGTTGGGGCTTGACATCCGAATCCGGCCGGAATCCACACGCCATCGCGACGGATGTAGAGATCCAATCCGGTTGCAGCGATGCCGGTCATGTTGTTGTAAAGTCGGTGGTAGCCACTGCTCCATTGGGCGGCGATGGTGCTGCTGTTGGTGCGGAAGACCACGGCGATGCCTGCCGAATGACAGAAATAGCGTTTTGCAGGGGAGGTGAGCGCCGGATAGACGAGCGAGTCGATGCGCTGATAGGGTTGTCGGGTGGTTTGGGCTTTGTTGATGAGCGTGAGCGATGTGGCATCGACATAGCGGAGTTCTTGGGCCGAAAGCGTGAGAGCAAATGCTGTGAACAGCGTGATTAAAAGTAGTTTTTTCATCGTTGGTTGGTTTTGAGTTTCTAAGACAAAATTAGCAATTAAACGCCAACATTTGCTCATACCGGCCACAAAAAAAGCCAGACTTGCTGGCTTTTTGAAAATTGTTTGATCGCGCAGGCGTCTACTCGTTGCTCTTGGTGAAGAACAGCTCGGTGTCGTTGACCGAGAGGATGGTGCGACCCTCGGTGTTTTTGGAGATCATCGCGGTCTGCGTGAACTCGATCGGCTCACCCGAACCCTCGCTGATGCCTTTGAGCAGGATGGTCTCGGGTTGACCCTGAAGCTCCCACGAGGTGTAGCGCATCGTGGCCATATTGATCGACTCGGCAACCCCTTCGACCATCAATTTGACGCCCATAACAGCGGAATCGGGGTTGATCGGATCGGGTGTCGTCCACGTACCGATGGCTTCGGCATAGGTGGCGTCGGTCGAAATCTTCAGGGCCGGTGTCAGCTCTTGGAGTTTGCCTTTGTACTCGACCAGCGTGGGCGAGCCGATGAGCAGACCGTTGGCCTCGCTCATATCGGCTTTGTCGATCGAGAAGGTGTAGGTGGTGTCGCTGGTCAAAGCTTTGACCACGACGTTGTTCATCGTTGCATCGGCGATGAAGCCGGCGAATGTTTTGGGTTCGCCGCAGCAGCAAGCGGTCATACCATAGATAGCAAGAGCCGCAATTACCAATTTGATTGTTTTCATACGTTTGTTTGTTTTATTTGGTTGAAATTTTTTTCCTTAATGTAGGCGTCGATCGCACGGGCTGCGGTACGGCCAGCACCCATTGCCAAAATCACGGTCGCGGCACCTGTCACCGCGTCGCCGCCGGCAAAGACGCCTGCGCGCGTGGTGGCACCCTGCTCATCGGCGGTGATGCAGCCGCGACGGGTGGTTTCAAGTCCGGCCGTGGTGGTGGCGATCAGCGGATTGGGCGAGGTGCCCAGTGCCATCACGACCACGTCGCAGGCGATCTCGAAGTCGGAACCGACCTTCACGATCGGCGAGCGCCGTCCGCTTTCGTCGGCTTCGCCCAACTCCATCTCCACGCAACGGATCCCCTCGACCCAACCTTTGTCGTTGCCCAACACCGCGGTGGGGTTGGTGAGCATTCGGAAGCAGATGCCCTCTTGTTGGGCGTGGTGAACCTCCTCGGCACGTGCCGGCAGCTCTTTTTCGCTGCGACGGTAGACGATCGTAGCCTCAGCTCCCAGCCGCTTGGCGGTGCGCACGGCGTCCATTGCCACGTTGCCGCCACCGACCACAACCACGCGCTGGCCGACATAGATCGGCGTGTCGTACTGCGCATCGTAGGCGTGCATCAGGTTGGTGCGCGTGAGAAATTCGTTGGCCGAAACCACGCCGTTGAGGTTCTCGCCCGGAATGCCCATAAAACGGGGAAGTCCGGCTCCCGAACCGATGAAAACAGCCTCAAAACCCTCGTCGGCGAACAGCGAGTCGATGGTGACGGTGCGACCGACGATCACGTCGGTCTCGATCGCCACGCCCAACTTCTCAACCTCGGCGATCTCGCGTGCGACGATGCGCGCCTTGGGTAGTCGGAATTCGGGGATGCCATAGACCAGCACGCCACCCACTTGGTGGAGCGCCTCGAAGATTTTGACCTCGTAGCCCATTTTGGCCAAGTCACTTGCGCAGGCCAGACCTGCGGGACCACTGCCAACCACCGCCACTTTGTGGCCGTTGCGCGCCGAGACGGGCTGCGTGGCGGTGCCGTGTTCTAATTTCCAGTCGCCAACGAAGCGTTCGAGCTTACCGATGGCCACCGCCTCGCCCTTGATGCCCAAGATGCACGACCCCTCGCATTGCGACTCCTGCGGACAGACGCGACCACAGATCGAAGGCAGCGAGCTGTCGGCGGCGATCTGATCGGAGGCTCCTTGCAGGTCGCCTGCGTGCAATGCGGCGATGAACTCCGGAATGCGGATGCTCACCGGACACGCCGTCACGCAGCGCGGATTTTTGCAATTCAAGCAGCGTGACGCTTCGAGAGTTGCCTCCGCGAGGTCGTAGCCGTAGCAGACCTCCTCGAAGTTGGTGGCGCGGATGACGGGGTCTTGTTCGCGCACAGCAACGCGCGGTATTTTATTTGCCATAATACACTATTTATCCAATCCGATTTTACATTGGTGACCGGCCTCGCGTTCGGCGGCGATGGCCAGTGCACGCTGCTCCTGCGTGCGGTACATACCCTGACGACGCATTGCCTCGTCGAAATCGACGGCGTGGCCATCGAATTCGGGACCATCGACGCACGTGAAGCGCGTCTTGCCGTCCACCGTTACGCGGCAGGCACCACACATTCCCGTGCCGTCGACCATCAGCGCATTGAGCGACACGACGGTGCGAAGCGCTAATTTGCGGGTGGTGAGCGCCACAAATTTCATCATAATCATCGGGCCAATGGCCACACAGAGATCGTAGTGGCGGCCTTGGAGGGTGACAAGCTCCTCGATGAGCTGCGTTACCAGCCCTTTGAAGCCCTCGCTGCCGTCGTCGGTGGCGATGAAAAGTGTGTCGGCCACGGCGCGCATCTGCTCGGTGTAGATCAGCATATCGCGTGTCTTGGCGCCAATAATCACATCGGCCTTCACACCGTGGTCGTGGAGCCATTTGACCTGCGGATAGACCGGTGCCGTGCCCACGCCGCCGGCGATGAAGAGAAAATGTTGTTGACGCAACTCCTCGAGGGGCATTGTGACAAAGGCCGAGGGGTGACCCAAGGGGCCGGCAACGTCGGTCAACGATTCGCCGACCTCCAAAGCGCAAATTTTGCGGGTCGAGACCCCGATGGTCTGCGTGACGATGGTTACAGAACCATCTGTGGCGTCGAAATCGGAGATGGTAAGCGGAATGCGTTCGCTGTACTCATCGGCGCGCACGATGACAAATTGCCCGGGCTGTGCTGCGCGAGCCACGCGCGGTGCGTGGATTCGCATCAGACAGATGCCTTCGGCGAGGCTTCGTTTTTCAAGAATGGGGTACATTTAGAGCTATTTAAACAGTTTTTAATCTTCAATAATGGCCGTTACACGCAATCGTCGCATTGGTCGTACCGGATCGTTGGTGATCAACACCACGTAACGACTCAGTGCACCGAAATCGAGCGTGGTGGCACGGAGCGCAACTTGTGCTGTGAACGATGCACCGGGGGCGATACGTTGTCCGGCATAGAGGCTCGTGGTGATCTCGTCGGGAGATTCCACGGCTCTTACAATCAACTCACTGTCACCTGCATTGGTGAGCGTGAATGGGCGCCGCTCAACAGCACTTGTGCGTTTGATGGTGCCAAATTTAAGCATATTTTCCGACAATTGTGCACACGGCACCGATTGTGTTGGCATATTCGTGGGATTGTCGACACTAATGGCGTGAATCATCACGAGCGCATTCGATGTGCGACCGTCAATGACGGGTTGCAGCACGTCGCGCAGGGTGCCGTAGCGCGGTTTGTCGGCCGGTATGTTGTAGGTGAAATTAAGCTCTCCACGCTCCTCAGGGGCGATCGTGCGCGGATAATCCATTGTGAGCAGCTGACTGCCTTCGGTGATTTGGAGCGTGAGGGTGAGCGTGCGGCCGGTGGTGTTGGCATAACCGATGGTGGACTGCGCACGTTGCCCCGGATATATATAGGAGAGGGCGCAGAGCGTCGAGGTGAGTCGCAGGCCGCCGCCGGCATCGACAGGATAAAGCTCCTCGATGCTCTTTGGCCGAGGTGTGACTGTGCCGCGAATGGTGAGTGTGGCAATGTGCCGCCGTTCGGTGGAGTAGACCCACAACTCCTTGGTGAAGGTGCCCGGACGATTCGTGGGGTCGAAGCTCACGGTGATCTGCGTCTGGCCGCCCACGACGACGGGTTGTTGCGAAAAACGTGGCACGGTGCAACCACAAGTTGTTGTAACATCGAGGATTACAAGAGCTTTGTCACCTCGGTTGATACCGCTGAAGGTGTGGCTCACGCGACCGTCGGCCTCGCGGATTGATCCGAAATCCCACACGGCAGGTTCGAAAACAAGCTGTGCCTGAGCACTTAGCAGACATAACAGCGCGGCGAGAGTGAGGAGTATTTGTCGTTTAAAAATCATCTGATACTTCAATATAATACGCAAAGGTACATTTTTTACGAAAATTTTGTGCAATAATTTTGCGGGAATGAAATTTTGCCCTATATTTGCACTCCGAAACGGTTGAAAAGCCGCGTTAAGAAGCCCGAATAGCTCAGTTGGTTAGAGCACATGACTGTTAATCATGGGGTCCTAGGTTCAAGTCCTTGTTCGGGCGCAGATGCGCGAGGGTTGCGTAAGGTTCTTTCAGACATTACCTGTAAAGGGTAGAAAAAAAG
>JAVVYP010000061.1:0-6478 GCA_036651015.1 Alistipes sp. | reverse complement strand
AATAATAATGAGGTTATTAAATAATTTGCGCCCCTATATCCGCCCCTCCAAATGAAGGAGGGTCTTTAATTCGCTGTTATACAACTAATTAAAAACCCTCTTTGAGGTCTGAAGCGGATTCGAACCGCTGTACAAGGTTTTGCAGACCTTTGCCTAACCACTCGGCCATCAGACCATTTCTTAATTTCCCAATAACATCCGACTTCGAAATTCAAACCACAAATATTCGGCTCCAAAATTTCAGCCTTCAAATATCCGGCTCCGAAAATCGCACCACCAAAAAATCAGCCGCCAACATCCGACTTCGAAAATCGACTCTTCAAGCAACCAGCCTTTAAACATCCGGCTCCGAAATCCAATCGTGTGATTGGCAGTCGTTTTGCAACGGCTGGAGCTAAACTTGAACCAAATTCAGGGTGGATCGGGAGTGCAAATATACAAACAATTCTAAATTCTGCAAAACTTCGGCCGAACTTTGCGTTATTTCGCAAAAATATTTACCTTTACCAGACGCTAAGACGCTGTTTTAAATTTATTAATCTCGTTCTTTTCGGCTCTTTTCGCCCCTTTTTCTGCCTTGTCAAGCCTCATTTAGCGCGCTAAATGAGGACGCACAGAACAAAAACAGGGACAAAAACAGCTTCTAAAATAACTTCGACAACAAATTTTAACAGCTTCAAAACAATCATTTTGCGGTTATGACCATTGAGGATATCGCCCTTCAGATGACGCCGGGGATCGGTGTGAAAGGTGCCGTGCATCTGCTGGAGATATTCGGCGATGCGCCGCGCATTTTTGCGGCCACGGCCGACGAGCTGACCCATTTCGCCGAGCTGCGGGCGGATCTTGCGCAGCAGATTGTCCGCCGTGTGGCTTTCGCGTCGGCCGAAAAGGAGATGAGCTACTGTCGTCGCAACGGCATCACGGCGATCGCCTCAACCGATGCGGAATATCCGGCTTTGTTGCGCGAAATTCCCGATTATCCCACCGTTTTATACTGTCGGGGCAACGTTGCTGCCCTCGCCGATCGCTGCATTTCGATGGTTGGCACGCGCGAGGCGACCCCCTATGGGCAGTTGATGTGCAATCGGCTCATTGAAGAGCTTGCTGCGCGCATTCCGAGGCTCTGTATTGTCAGCGGATTGGCTTTCGGCATCGACTCGGCGGCACACCGCGCAGCGCTGGCCGCCGGAGTGCAAACCGTTGGCGTTCTGGCCAATGCCCTGCCGGGCGTGATGCCCACCCAACATACGGCGCTCTCGCGTGATATGCTCGATAATGGGGGTGCGCTGGTCTGCGAGTTGCACTCGCAAAACAAACAAAATGGCACGGCTTATTTGGCGCGCAACCGCATAATTGCCGGTCTGAGTGGTGGTTGCGTGGTTGTTGAGTCTCCCGACAGCGGCGGTTCGCTGGTCACAGCGCGCTGTGCCGACGAATATAACCGCGCGGTGATGGCAGTCCCGGGGCGCGCCACCGACCGCGCATCGACGGGCACCAACCACCTGATTCGCAATCACAAGGCACAGTTGGTACTCTCGGCTGAGGACATTATCCGCGAGTTGATGTGGGATCTGGGCGCAGATCCTGCGATGCTTCGTGCGCAATCCGTCACCACCCAACTCACCCCCGATGAGGCACAGTTGTTGGCCTGTTTCACCACCGATGATCCCCTGCCCACGGAGCGGCTTGGCGAGTTGTGCGGCCACAATCCCGGCGAATTAGCCGCGTTGCTCGTGGGTTTGGAGTTGGCCGGCGCCGTGCGTCAGCTGCCCGGAAACCGATATATGAAACTACGATGAAGCTCATAGATACCCACTCACACCTCTACGAACCCGAATTCGATGCCGACCGCGACGAGGCGCTTGCTCGTGCCACAGCCGAGGGGGTCGAGCGGTTGCTCCTGCCGGCCATCGACGCCAGCAGCCACGGCCGCCTGTTCGAACTCTGTCGCCGCCACTCCGCGCAATGTGTGCCGATGATGGGGTTGCATCCGACCTCGGTCAACGACAATCCGCAGTGGCGCGAGGAGTTGGCGCTCGTGGAACGTTATCTGGCCACGCCGCCCGAAGGCATCGGTGGTTTTTGTGCTGTGGGCGAAATCGGTTTGGATTTCTATTGGAGCCAAGCTTTCAAAGCCGAGCAGATCGAGGCTTTTCGCCGGCAAATTGACTTGGCGCTTCACCACAAACTGCCAATCGCCGTCCATACGCGCAACGCGTGGCCGGAGACCCTGACTTTGCTCAGCGAATATAAGGGTCGGGGGCTGCGTGGGGTCTTCCACGCCTTCACGGGTAGCGTCGAGACCTACCGCGAATTGCGCAAATTGGGCGATATGGTCTTCGGCATTGGAGGCGTTGTAACCTTCAAAAACAGCAAGTTGGCCGACGTGGTGTGCCAAATGCAGCTTGATGAGTTGGTGGTAGAAACCGATTGTCCCTACCTCACGCCGGCACCCCACCGCGGCGAGCGCAACGAGTCGGCCTACGTGCGCCTTGTGTGCGACAAAATCGCTGCGTTGCGCGGCATCACACCCGACGAGGTGGCTGCTGCAACGACGGCCAATGCAACCCGAATTTTCACCACTATTCAAAATAATAACACCTTATGAAATCCTCGATTCTTTTGATCTATACCGGCGGTACGATCGGTATGAAAACAGACGCGGCAACCGGTGCCTTGGTGCCCTTCGACTTCAGCTGCATCTACAACGAATTCCCCTCGCTGAAGCGGCTGAACGTCGATATTGAGGTGCTGACGATGAATCCCGTCATCGACTCCTCGAACGTTGCTCCGGCCAACTGGATCACCCTCGCCGAGCTTATCCGCGACAACTACACGCGCTACGACGGCTTTGTGGTGCTGCACGGCACCGACACGATGTCCTACACTGCCTCGGCCTTGAGTTTTATGTTGGAGAATCTCGCCAAGCCCGTGGTTTTCACCGGCAGTCAAATTCCGATCGGCGTGCTGCGCACCGATGGCCGCGAAAATCTGATCACCGCCATAGAGATCGCCGGTGCGCGCATCAACGACCGGCCGGAGGTTCCCGAGGTGTCGCTCTACTTCCAAAATCGCCTTTTTCGCGCCAACCGCACCACCAAACTCAGTGCCGAGGAGCTGAGTGCTTTCCGCTCGTTCAACTACCCACCGCTGGCCGAAGTCGGGGTCAACATCGCCTACAATCGTGCAGCGATGCTTCCGAGTGTGGCCGAACCGACGGAGTTGCACATTGCCTCTTCGCTGGCCGAGGGTATCGAGATCATCAAGATTTTCCCGGGCATCGGCGAGACAATTCTGCGCGCGATGCTCGCGGCACCCGGTCTGCGCGCCGTGGTGTTGGAGACCTTTGGCGCCGGCAACGCTCCGACCAGCGAGGGGTTCATCCGCGTATTGGAAGAGGCTATTGCGCGGGGTGTGATCATCCTCAACATCACGCAGTGCAACAGCGGCACGGTGGCGATGGAGCTTTACGAAACAGGACTGCGCTTGCGGAAAATCGGTATTATGAGTGGTTACGATATGACCACCGAAGCCGCTGTGACAAAATTGATGTATGTTTTGGGCAAAAGGCTCTCCGCCGAACGGACGCGTGAGCTGCTTCGAAAACCATTGCGCGGAGAATTTACAGCCTAAGACGTTGCACGGAACAAATTTTTTTTCTATATTTCGCACTGTTAATGTACCCTATTGAATCGAATTGACCGATTTGAAAGGGCGGTTTTGATGAGTTATAAGCTGATTTACAACGAATTATATCGGATTAAAGAGACCTGTTTTCAGTTTGATCGCATACGACGAAAAGTCTTTCGGCGTGCGTCAAAAGTAAAAAATGAGGATCTTGACGACCGAAAAAGACAAAAAAAATGTATTTTTTGAATAAATAAGTAGAAATTAACCAAAACACAAATAAAAATCAACTAATCAAATTTAATTTTATCTAACACAACTATGAAAAAACTGTTTTTGATTCTGTCGGTTGCCCTGTTCGCACTGGGTACCGTTGGTGCGTTCGCGCAAGAGGCCGCCACAGCTACAGAAGAAGTTGCTGTCGCTGAAACCCAACTTGCAGGCGAAAGCTTCCACCAAGTAATGATGCAGAAGTTCCTCGAGGGTGGCTGGGCTTGGATGCTCCCGATCTTGGTCTTCCTTGTAATCGGTTTGGCTGTTGCCATCGAGCGTATTTTCTATCTGTCGCTCTCGACCATCAACTCGAAAAAACTGATTGTAGCCGTTGAGGATGCACTCAAAAATGGCGGTATCGAGGCTGCTAAAGAGGTTTGCCGCAATACCCGTGGCCCAATCGCTTCGATCTACTACCAAGGTCTTGATCGCTACGACCAAGGTTTGGACGCTGTCGAGAAATCGGTTGTCTCCTACGGTTCGGTTCAAACTGGCCAAATGGAGTCGGGTTTGACTTGGATCGGCTTGTTCATTTCGCTGTCTCCTATGTTGGGATTTATGGGTACCGTTGTTGGTATGATCCAAGCCTTCGACCAGATCCAAGCAGCTGGTGATATCAGCCCGACCTTGGTTGCCGGTGGTATCAAAGTCGCCTTGTTGACTACTCTTATGGGTCTTATCGCTGCGGTTATTCTTCAGCTGTTCTACAACTACATCGTTTCGAAAATTGATGCCCTTGTTAACGATATGGAGGATGCTTCCATCACCTTGATGGACATCTTGGTCGCTTACAACAAGAAATAATTCAACGCAAAAGAGTTAACAACCAATTATGAAAAAGATATTAAACATAATGTTGGGCATTCTGATGGCCATCACCGCGATACTTTTGGTATACGCGTTGGCCACCGGCGGTTCTGACACGGCAATTAGCCTGAACATCATCTGGACCTATGCCCTGTTGGTGTTCGCGATATGCGCTGCGTTGTTCTGCGCGGGCTTCGGACTGATCCAAAATCCGGCGGGGCTTAAGGGAACTATTCTCTCCGTGGCGTTGATAATCGTCATCGTGGGCGTGTCGTACTTCATTGCTGCAGCACACACGATTGAGGTTCCCAACGTAGCCCTCGGCGGTGTCTTCGGTCGTGGTGAAACCATTTTGACCGATGCCAGCATACTCGTTACCTATGTTGCCATCGTAGCAGCCTTCTTGGCCGCTGTGGGAACAGAATTTTGGAGCGTATTCAAATAATGGAGTAAATAACAATGTCAACAGATAAAAGAAAAATACAGGAAATCAATGCCGGCTCGATGGCCGATATCGCATTCCTGCTGCTTATCTTCTTCCTGGTGGCCACTACGATGAACGTCGATACCGGTTTGGTGCGTATGCTCCCTCCGATACCTCCCGAGAATCAACAACAGGAGGATATCAAGGTCAAGGAACGCAACCTGCTCTTGGTACTCATTTCGGGTAGCGGTAACATTATGGTGGGAACCCCCGGCAAGCAGAGTGTGATTGACATCCATCAGTTGAAGGATAAAACCAAAGAGTTTATCCTCAACCCGACGGATGCTCCTGATCTTCCCGAACGGGAGGATAAGGAGATCGATCTTCCCGACGGCGGCAAATGGGTCTATCCCGTGAGCGCAGGCGTTGTTTCGCTCCAAACTACCCGTGATACCGGCTATCAGTCGTATATTATGGTGCAGAATGAGCTGACACGCGCTTTCAACGAAGTGCGCGATGAGGTGGCTGCGCAGAAATTCGGTAACAAATTTTCGGATCTTACCGAGGATCAACGCAAGGCCGTTTCAAATGCCGTTCCTCTGAAAATTTCGGAGGCCGAACCACGTAACATTAACGCAAAGAAGTAGCTATGGCTGTAATGAAAAAAAAGGGCGGCAAAGGTCTGCCCCCCATCTCGACAGCATCACTTCCTGACGTGATCTTCATGATCCTGTTCTTCTTCATGATCTCCACGACTATGCGTGATCAGGATTTGCTGGTGAGGTACAAACTCCCCGAGGCTACCGAGGTGCAGAAACTCGAGAAGAAATCGCTCGTAAGTTACATCCACATCGGACAGCCTTCGCTGGCGATGCAGTCCAAATTTGGTACGGCACCGCGCATCCAGTTGAATGACTCCTACAAATCAACCAAGGATATTTTGGACTTTGTTGCCGCCGAGCGCGATAAGCTCAGCGAGGTCGATCGCGCTGCGATGACCGTCTGCCTCAAGGCCGACCAAACAACCAAA
Source organism: Alistipes sp. (assembly GCA_036651015.1). Taxonomy (GTDB): domain Bacteria; phylum Bacteroidota; class Bacteroidia; order Bacteroidales; family Rikenellaceae; genus Alistipes. The sequence continues at coordinate 314 of JAVVYP010000061.1, read as the reverse complement.
ATGGGTATTGTGACCGACGTGAAGCAAGAGCTTCGTCGTGCCAACGCCCTGAAGGTCTCCTACGCGGCTTCCAAGTCGATGGGGTACTAAGGTCAAAATCCAAGGAAACTCTTTCAAAAAAGAGCTGAAGTGTAAACTTCAGCTCTTTTTGTTTTCTGACTCCTCGAACGGTAGTTCCAATGCGCCGATTTCGTGGTTGAAGGTTAGGCGGTGATGGGGCGTCAGACCGTATTCGCGGATGGCGAGGCGGTGTGAGCGGGTTGGATAACCTTTGTTTTTTGCCCAACCGTACTGCGGAAACTCCTCCGATAGCT
>JAVVYP010000060.1:0-6584 GCA_036651015.1 Alistipes sp. | reverse complement strand
CTGAGGTTGCCGATCGAATCGAGGCGGGGCAGTATCCGTTTTTGGCAGCATTTGTCAACAACCGGATCAAGGAACTCAACTACAAAATATATACCCCAATCACCATTCGATTCGTCGATATTACTTCGTTCGAGGGCATTCGCGTCTACCAGCGCACCTCGTGGTTTATCCTCCAGAAGGCCGTGTACGACCTCTACCCCAGCCACACGCTTCACATCCGCCACTCGATGGGGCAGAGCGGTTTCTACTGCGAGATCGACGGCATCGAGACCTTCACACCCGAGCAGCTCGCCGCACTCAAAGCGCGAATGCACGCACTGGTCGCCCAAAACCTGCCGATCGTCCGCACCCGCGCACTCACCACCGAGGTGCGTGCCTACTTCAAGCAGCAGGGCGCAGTCGACAAAATCACGCTACTCGACACCCGTCCACGACTTTACAGCCAACTCTATACGCTCGACAACGCCGGGGGCTACTTCTACGGTTCATTGGCGCCCTCGACAGGCTTCATCACGCTGTTCGATTTGGAACCCTACTACAAGGGCTTCTATTTGGCATTACCGCTACGCACGGCGCCCGATCAGCTCAATAAAAACGTTCACCAAGAGAAGATGTTCGACATCTTCCGCGAATACCAGTCGTGGGTCGAAATTATGGGCGTGCCCACCGTCGGCGCCGTCAATGCCAACGTCCTCGCAGGCTATGCCGTCGGGATGATTCAGGTGGCTGAGGCGTTCCACGAACGCAAATTCGCCGAGATCGCCGACACACTCTTGGAGGCCAACCGCACTCGAGGCACACGTGTGGTGCTCATTTCGGGACCCTCATCCAGCGGCAAAACCACCTCGGCCAAGCGGCTGAGTGTCCATTTGGGTGTGTTGGGACTGCATCCGGTGCCCATTTCGCTCGACGACTACTTTGTCGATCGCGACCGAACTCCCAAAGACGCCAATGGCGACTACGACTACGAAGCCTTGGAGGCCATAGATCTTGAACTTTTCAACGACCAACTGTGCCGGCTGATGCACGGCGAGAGTGTTGATATTCCACGCTACGACTTCATCACCGGTCACCGCACGTGGCATCAGAAACCCTTGGTGCTCGATGAGCGGTCGATCCTGATCGTCGAGGGCATCCACGGACTCAATCCGCGCCTGACCCCAAGCATCCCCGAAGATCAGAAATTCCGGATCTACATTTCGTGTTTCACCTCGGTTGCTATGGACAACCTGACACGCATCGCCACCACCGACAACCGGCTGCTGCGACGCCTGACGCGCGACTACCGCCAGCGCGGTGCCGATGCCCTCGCCACCCTTTCGCGCTGGGCCAGCGTCCGCCGCGGCGAGGAGAAACACATCTTCCCCTACCAAGAAAATGCCGACGTGATGCTCAATTCGTCGCTGTTCTACGAAATTTCGGTGCTGCGCCCCTATGCCGAAAAGATCCTGCGCGAGGTGCCCGACACGGTTCCCGAGTACGACGAAGCGCGCCGTATGCTCAAATTCCTCGACAACTTCATCCCCATTGCCCCCGACGAGATTCCCCCGACGTCGATCCTGCGCGAATTCATCGGCGGCAGCAGCTTCAACTACTAACAAGCGTAAAAACAATGAAAAACTATAATTTAGGATTTGTTGCGGATGAAATCATTTTTGAACACGTTAAACAAACCGTGCTCAAATATCGTCATTGCATTGATTTGAAGCAGTTTAATGAAAATATTATAGATCCAATCAAATTAACTTTTGATGCAAAAGTCTATGGGAAAAGTTTTGAGGAGATTATCGAAGCCGAATGTGTGCGACAAATCGACAAAACAAACTCCAACCATATCGGCTATTTCCATCAAAATTTATTCAAATTAGTAGGTCGCGGTTGGGAGGTACCCGACACAGGTTTTGATATTATCAATGTTGATCGGCACCTCTACGCCGAATTGAAGAACAAACACAACACGATGAACAGCAATGCTGCGAAATCGGTTTATATGAAGATGCAGGATAAAATTCTGCACGATGACCAAGCCGTTTGTATGTTAGTAGAGGTCATTGCCACAAAATCACAGGATATACCTTGGTACAAGGATACCCTGTCACACAAAAACATTCGGCGTGTTTCAATTGATAAATTTTACGACATCGTATTCGATGACGATAGCGCCTTTTATAAGTTATGCAAAGCACTGCCCGATATTTTGGATGATGTGATTGCTAACTTGCATCAAGGTCACATACAAAATAGCGTCTATCAAGAACTACACAATTTGTCACCGGACACCTTGAAAAGTTTATATTTATTATCTTTCGAGACCTACGATGGATTTAATTACCAAAAAAAATAATGGATCAATTCATCTCAGCAAGTAATTTTGCCGATATTATGGGCATATCCAAAGCCACCCTATTAAAATGGGAGGCGAGTGGTTTGTATGTGTCCCAAATAGAGCAACCTCGAGGAAAGGTTTTCAAGATCCAAGATCTTATGCACGTGCCGGCCATCAAAGAGATGGTCGAATCTAATTGGGAACAAGAGTTGCAAACCAAGCCTTTGCGCGACTACACCTCGATTGAACTTTTTGCAGGTGCTGGCGGATTGGCCATAGGCTTAGAACGTGCTGGTTTTTCACACGTTATGCTCAACGAAATTGATCATAATGCGTGTGAGACGCTTCGCGCGAATCGGCCTCAATGGAATGTGGTAGAGCAAGATGTTCGTCAGATAGACTTCACCCCTTATCGAGACAAAGTGGATTTTATATCGGGCGGCTTCCCTTGCCAATCATTTTCATTTGCCGGGAAACAAGGCGGATTTAGCGATACACGAGGCACGCTGTTTTTTGAGTTGGCGCGCGCCATTAAAGAGATTCGACCCAAAGTATTTATGGGTGAGAATGTGAAGGGTTTGGCGGCTCACGATCAGGGGAAAACGCTGCAAACCATCAAAAATGCAATCCAAGAATTGGGCTACACACTGGTTGATCCTCGGGTGTTGAAAGCCATCAAGTATCAGGTTCCACAAAAAAGAGAGCGACTGTTACTCATTGGCATTCGCAACGATTTGATTTCATATGCAACATTCAAATGGCCAGCCCCTTACCATCGCATTATGACCTTGGAAGACGCATTTTTCAAAGGACAACTCTTTGATGAGGATGTTCCCCGGTCGGAGGGACAGAAATATCCGCCACAAAAACAGCGAGTTCTCGAACAGGTTCCAATGGGAGGAGATTGGCGTAATTTGCCCGTAGAGGTACAAAAAGAGTATATGGGGGGCAGCTTTGCATTGGGGGGAGGCAAGACAGGTATGGCCCGCCGCCTATCGCTCAAGGAGCCAAGTTTGACTTTGACTTGTGCCCCTGCCCAAAAACAGACCGAGCGGTGTCACCCCCTCGAAACCCGACCTCTTACCGTGCGAGAATATGCCCGAATTCAAACATTTCCCGACAATTGGACTTTTACCGGTTCAATGTCTTCAAAATACAAACAAATCGGCAACGCCGTACCCGTCAATTTAGCGTACGCCGTTGGACGATCGCTTATTCGGTTGCTCAATGATCTCGAAAAGAGTAGCAAGTTCGCGGATCCAGACAAAAGATAAAAACAAGAAATAGCACACAAAATAGTAAAATTCAAATAACGATTAAGCCATGTTCGACAAGTTTTCCGAACGCCATATCGGCGTCAGTAATCCGGCCGACCTGAAAGCAATGCTTGAGGTCATCGGCGTAGACTCACTCAAAGAGTTGATCGCACAGGTCATTCCGCAATCCATACGCCTCAAAAAGCCGCTGGCGCTGCCCGAAGAGGGGATGAGCGAGTACGAGTTTGCCTCCCACATCCGCGAAATAGCCGAGCGCAATCGCTGCCTAAGGTCGTTCATCGGTATGGGATACTACCCCACCGCCGTGCCGGCTGCCATCGCACGCAACATCTTCGAAAATCCGGCGTGGTACACCTCCTACACCCCCTATCAGGCCGAAATTTCGCAAGGACGGCTCGATGCACTGCTCAATTTCCAGACCGCGATGATCTCGCTCACGGGAATGGAGATCGGCAACTGCTCGCTGCTCGACGAGGGCACAGCGACCGCCGAGGCGATGTTGATGATGTTCGCCATCCGCTCACGCGAGGCGATCAAAGAGGGGCGCAACCAGCTGTTTGTGGATCGCAACCTCTATCCGCAGACACTCGATGTGTTGCTCACACGCAGCGAACCATTCGGCATTGAACTGATCATCGACGACTACGACCAATACGAATTTACGGGCAAAGAGTTCGGCGCCATCGTTCAATATCCGGCAGCCGACGGCTCGGTGCGCGACTACTCCGACTTTGCCGCTGCGGCGCACGCCAAAGGGGCTTATCTGACGGCTGTTGCCGACCTACTGTCACTCGCACTGCTCCGCTCACCCGGGGAGTGGGGCGCCGATATTGCCGTCGGAAGCACCCAGCGACTGGGCACACCGATGGGCTTCGGCGGTCCGAGTGCCGGCTATATGACCGCACGCGAGGCCTTCAAGCGCCATATGCCGGGACGCATTATCGGCATTTCGATCGACCGCTTGGGCAACCGCGCACTGCGTATGTCGCTTCAGATGCGCGAGCAGCACATCAAACGCGAGAAAGCCACCTCAAACATCTGCACCGCTTCGGCGCTGATGGCCTCGATGGTGGGTTTCTACTGCGTCTACAACGGCGCCGACGGTCTGCGCCGCGCCGCACAAACAGCACACAGAGCAGCGGCCACCGTGGCACGCGCGCTCGAAGCAATGGACTACAAACTCGTGTCACAGCGCATTTTCGATACGATCGAGGTTGAGGTCGAAGCCGCCGTCGTACAGTCGTTGGCACTCGAAAGCGGCATCAACTTCTACTACCCTTCGGAGGGTGCTGTGCGTATGTCGTTCGACGAGGTGACCACCGCTGAGGAGGTCTCCGAGGTGATTCGCATCTTCGCCGCCGCCAAGGGTCGCAAGGCCAAAGCGGTGAAGATCATCGCCGAAGACACCATCCCCACCGCACTGCGTCGGCAGACAGCCTTCCTCGAAGAGCCCGTCTTCAAGACCTACCACGCAGAGAGCGACGTGATGCGTTACATCAAAAAGTTGGAATTGCGCGATATTTCGCTGGCCAACTCGATGATTGCACTCGGCTCGTGCACGATGAAACTCAACGCTGCCGTACTTATGCAGTCGATGTCGCTGGCTGGATTCCAAAATATGCACCCCTTTGCACCGGCCGATCAGGCGGAGGGTTATATGCAGCTCATCGCTGAGCTGGAGAGCGATTTGGCCACCATCACGGGCTTTGCCGGCTGCTCGTTGCAGCCCAATTCGGGTGCCGCAGGCGAGTACGCCGGGTTGATGGTCATCCGCGCCTACCACCAAAGCCGTGGACAAGGTTACCGCAACGTGGTGCTTATTCCGGCCTCCGCGCACGGAACCAACCCGGCGTCAGCGGCTATGGCTGGTATGAAAATTGTGACCATCGCTTGCGATGTCAACGGAAATATCGACGTGGCGGAGTTGGAGGCCAAGGCGCAAGAGTACAGCTCGGAGTTGTGCGGTCTGATGGTCACCTACCCATCGACCCACGGCGTATTCGAGAGCCGCATTCGCGAAATCGTGGATGCTGTGCACGATGCAGGCGGACAAGTCTATATGGACGGCGCCAATATGAACGCCCAAGTGGGACTTACCAACCCGGGTTACATCGGAGCGGACGTCTGCCACTTGAACCTGCACAAAACTTTTGCAATGCCTCACGGAGGCGGTGGCCCGGGCGTCGGTCCGATCTGCGTAGCCGAACACCTGCGCGCCTTCCTGCCATCACATTCTGTTATGCCAACCGGTGGCGACGAAGGCATCACCGCCGTCTCATCGTCACCTTGGGGCTCTGCCTTGTTGCTACCTATAACTTATGGTTATATCAAGCTGCTGGGCGAGGCCGGTTTGCGTCACGCAACGGAGATGGCCATCGTCAACGCCAACTATATGTCGTCGGCACTCAAAGCGGAGTATCGCACCTACTATTCGGGCGAGACAGGACGTGTGGGTCACGAGATGATTCTCGACCTCACGGCCTTCAAAAAGGAGTACAACATCGACTGCGGCGACATCGCGCACCGACTGATGGATTACGGCTTTCACGCCCCCACCCTCTCGTTTCCGGTACACGAAACGTTGATGGTCGAGCCGACGGAGAGCGAACCCAAGGCCGAAATGGATCGTTTCATCGAAGCGTTGGTGCAGATCAAACGCGAATGCGAAGCTGCGGTGGGTCAGGCAGACAACGTGGTGGTCAATGCGCCCCACACCGCCAGCGAACTCTGCGGCGAGTGGGCACACCCCTACACCCGTGAGGTGGCCGCTTTTCCGCTAACGTGGGTGCGTGAGGCCAAGGTTTTCCCCCACGTCACCAAGATCGACAACGGCTATGGCGACCGCAACCTCTGTTGCCGCAACTGCGAATAGCGGCGTGCTAAAATAAAACGAGGCAATTGCCGTTATAAGTTCAATTTGCGGCTGAAAGCCGTAAATTGAGGACAAAAATAATTTAAAATTGAATTTTAAAAGGGCTTTT
>JAVVYP010000059.1:0-6872 GCA_036651015.1 Alistipes sp. | reverse complement strand
CAGAATTGCAAACACGGCCAACGGCCGTGCAAAATACGCTTAGCAGCACGTATTGATGTGCCAAAACAGAAGGCATTCGGATTTTTTGGCATCGTGTCAGATTTGTAAACACGGCAGCGCCGTGAGGCCACCGCGGTCGGCAGCGACAAAACCAACAAGCAAAACTGAATAATAAAATTTCAAAAGACTTTCTTTGCTTTATCGACTGGTGATGCGGCAATATTTGTCGTAGCGCCCGATCACATCGTCGACGTAGGCACGTGTCTGACGGATACCTGTGAAGCGGCCACATTTGACCACCTCGTTTTGGTAATAAGCCGGATCGGCTTTCAGACTCAGATAGCGCGCCACGACCTCCCAAGAGTTGGGGTCTTCGCCGTGGAAGCGCGCCAAACGTCGCGCATCGCTAACGTGGCCGATGCCGCCGTTATAGCAAGCCAAAGTAATGCTCATTCGATCGCGCTCAGAGGTGTCGAGCGGAAGTTGGAGTGAGTTCATAATCTTGGACATCAGCTTATTGGCCAGCCAAACGTTGGTTTCCGGATCGGAAACAGAGGCCGGTGCAACATCGAATTGCCGAGCCACCGAAGGCATAATTTGCATCAAGCCACGTGCTCCGCTGCGCGAAGTGATGTTGGGCTTGAAGCGCGATTCGTGGTAGGCAATGGCACTCATCAAGCGCCAATCGTTGCCCTCTTTTTCGCTGATATTGCGAATCACATTGTCATAGGCCGAGATCACAAAATCGCCACTGCCAAGCAGTGAGGCTGCGTAATCGGCGCCATTGGTTGTCAGCAAATCATCCGTCACAGATGTACTGAAATTGGCATTGAAGCCGTAAAAAGTGGTAAGGATAGTTAAAAACGCAAAGGTTAAAACTGTCTTTTTAAACATAAATGATTTTTTTGCGGGCAGTTCACACCGTGCCGAAAAATACGCTAATCGTAGAAACCCCACGAGATGCCAATCTTAAACATGCCCGGATTGAGCGGATAGTGAGCGGCTGAAAAATACTCACCATTGCCAAACAGGCCCTTATTGACGTGCTGATATTTTAGAAATATCCGCATTCTCTTCCACTTTCCCATCACGAAGGCATCGAGGTAGGGATAACCCCCTACTTCAACCTCCCGTTGGTTGTAATAAGCCGACAGCGCAGGATTGTAACTGGGCGCATAATACTTGGTATTATAGCGACCGTCCAACCCGATCTGAAGACGCAATACATCACGCACAACCCAAAATTCGTAATAATACGAAAGAAAGGCGCTCGCGAGCGGAACAGGTATAACTTCTTGATTCGTACTCCACTGCAACAATACCCTGTGGTCCAAATGAAGTCCGCTAATGCGGAAATCTTTGCGAACGTACACACTCGTCAGGCTGACGTTATCCGATTGCTGAGCAATTTGGCTATCCGACGCATAGTAAATTTTGTCGGAAATGATACCTTGCCAAGCTCCTGCTTCAAATGCAAAATCAGGAACCGAAAATTTCACCTCAAAACGAGTTTCATTCTCCTTATTCAAAGGAGTGGACCACACAAAGTGGTTCGAGAATAGATTCTCCTGCCAATAGTTCGGCGAGCGACGCTCCATCGAGAAGCGCCCTTCGAGAATCAGGGGATGTCTGCGGATTGCCCCTTTCAGTGCCAAGTGAGCACCAATGGTGAGGTCTCCGCCTCGATAGCCCGATGGGTAGAACTTGAGGTTCGCATCCCAATCGACATATTTTTTTATCTTGCCCTCGACGGCGCCATAGGCAAAATAGCTGGTCTTGTTGACCCGTTCGTAGCCACCCGTCAAGTAGTCATTCATCGCAAATTGCGAGTAGGTGTGCATATCAATGCCGATACCGGCATCAATGGTGCCCACCACCCCGTTACGATCCCACGGTTGCGCCTGCACAAATACGCGGTTCGAAATCACCCGTTCGTAGGTCGAGTCGCGCGTCTGCTGGGGGTTGATGTACCAGTTTTTGTAGTACGACAAGGTTTCGGGCACGAAATTGCCGTTCTCATCGCGATGGTCGCGCTCGTTGATGTAGTCGGCGCGCACATCGGAATAGACCTTGCTCCACGAACTATATTCAAACGAATGGCCGATGAAAACCGTCGACAAGTCGGCAATCGAGAAGTCGCTCTCGGTGACCCTTTGCAACGGGATACCATAGGTTTGGGTGATGAAAAAGGCATTGTTGCGGTAGAGGTTTTCGGCCTTGGCATTGGCCAACTTCATCGGGATACCCGAAGGCATCTCGAAGGTGGTATCCGCCACAGCCCATTCACCCACCACGCCACCGTTTTCCTGCTGCTCAATGTGGTTGTTGTAGTAGCCGGCGTGCACCGAATAACGTTTGCCCGTATGGTTGAAAGCGACCGCCAAATTGTGGTTTTTGGTGCGCGAGCGAACGTACTGACCTCGGGTGCCGCGCGCCTTGTAATCCACGTTGAAACCCGTCGTCGGCGAGATGTTCTGGGCGTGCATAATGTTGAAATTCTCCTCGCGGAAACGCTTCTGACCCGACTCGATGTAGGTCATTCGGATCATCGGGCGTTTGGTGTTGTAGAACGCCACATTCTCCATATCGTAGATGTAGGCGTAGTAGGGGCTTGCAAAACTAAAATCAAAGAACCGAGGCCGCGCGAAGTAATTGAGCGGCAGCGAGGTTTGACCCAAAGCGCCCTGCGCTATGTCGCCAACACCCTCGCGGTAAAACGGATAGTCGATCCTCCAATCCATCAAGGTGGTATCGACCGGTCCTATTTCGACGCGGTTGAAATCGCGTTTGACATTCCAACGAAAATTGTGCAACGCGCGCACCGAATCGCTGAAGAAAAAGGATTCGAGCGGTTTGCGGATCTTGCGTTCCTTTTTGGTGGTGTCGGCCGGTGGCTTGCCGTCACCCTCCTCGGTACCCTCTTCGGTTTGGTCGTAGGGGTTGTTGCCATAGAGAGCGCCCTTCTCGCCACGTTGCTGGGCTCGCATCAAGTCCTTGGCGTTGAAACCTTGCGAATGGGCGACGCACGGCACTGCTAAAAGCAGACCGAGCAAAACAACCACCACCATACTATTCGCCAATCTCGACATAGAACCTAAAGCGCGGAATCCGCCGCAAAGATAATTAATTATTTTTAATAAATGCAATTAGGCCTTTTCGCAGCCTGCTGCCCGACACGACAACCACCGTACCACGGAGGTCAGAATGTAGAGCAAAATAATCACCGAAACCGCATAAACGCCGCCCACAGCAAGCAGTATAGCACTGACTGCCAAGAATATATAACGCAACTGGTTGCCCTTCCAGCCGAAGCCTTGGAACTTGAGGGCAAACATCCGCACGGGCGAAATCAGCAACCACGCCATCAGCGGCACAAACAGCAGCACGTAGCCGCCCACGCCGAAACCCTCGTGTTGCTGAAGCCATCCCAGTGCAACGAAGAACAGCGCATTGGCCGGCGTCGGCAGACCGCAGAACTCGGTGTGCTGCGTCTCGTCGATGTTGAATTTGGCCAGCCGCAAGGCCGAAAAAGCGACAATCAGAAAGCAGAGGGCACTGCCGCCAATGACCATCCACGGTGCATAATCGGCCGTCAACGAATTGTCCCAGAGCGTATAAGCCACCACCGTAGGCACCAACCCGAATGAGATCATATCGGCCAACGAATCCAGCTCGACACCAATCGGAGAGGGGCAATGGAGCAGGCGCGCCACAAAGCCGTCGAAAAAATCGAAAACAGCAGCGGCAATAACCAGCCAAAAGGCCAACTCCAAATCGCCGTACGCCAACACTGCAACCGTCGCGAACGATCCGCAAAGGAGGTTCGAGAGTGTCAATAAATTAGGTATGGTGAACAGTTTTATCTTCATCGCAAGGCGAAAATTTAATCATTCTAAGGCGGCAAAGTTACAAAATATTTTTATCTTTGTCGTACATAACCCTATTAATAACCAGAATGAGCAATAAATATTGTGTGATAATGGCTGGTGGAATCGGCACCCGATTTTGGCCAAAGAGCCGCCAGACGATGCCCAAACAGTTCTTAGATATGTTGGGAACGGGTAAATCTTTCATTCGCCACACCTACGAACGATTCGCCACAATGGTGCCTGCCGAGAATTTTTTGGTGGTAACCAACCATAAATACAAAGATCTGGTGCTGGAGCACCTGCCCGAGATCAGCGAAAAACAGATTTTATGCGAGCCTATCGGCCGCAACACTGCCCCCTGCGTGGCCTACGCAGCCTACTCGCTGCTCAAGCAAAATCCCGATGCCGAGATGATCGTCACCCCGGCCGACCACCTGATTCTCAACGAGGAGGACTTCCGCGCCATCATCGGCGAGTGCATCGAATTTGCCGATCGCCACGACGCGCTGCTGACCGTGGGCATCAAACCCACCCGCCCCGACACCGGCTACGGCTACATCCAAGTTTCGGACAACAAGCCGATCAGCAAGGTCAAATGCTTCACCGAAAAGCCCAATTTGGAGCTGGCACAAACCTTTCTGCAATGTGGCGAGTTTTTCTGGAATTCGGGCATCTTCATCTGGAAAGTGCAAGCCATCGTCGAGGCATTCCGCAAATACCTGCCTGAACACCACGCACTTTTCAGCGGATTGATGCAGGCGCTCGGCACCGATGCTGAGCGCAATGTGGTCGAAATGGTCTTCTCGGAGTGTCGCGCCATTTCGATCGACTACGGCATTATGGAGAAGGCCGACAACGTCTATGTCCGCTGCGGCGAATTTGGCTGGAGCGACGTCGGAACGTGGGGTTCGGTCTACCAGCACGCTCGCAAAGATCGCTATGCCAACGCCATTCCCGACCAAGGTTGCTACCTCTATGATACGCGCAACAGCATCGTTTCGCTGCCCAAGGAGAAGATTGCCGTAATCAGCGGATTGAAAGATTACATTGTGGTCGATACCGACGATGTGCTGATGATCTGCCCTCGCAGCGACGAGCAGAACATCAAAAAATTCATCGACGAGGTGAAGTTCAACGACGGAGAGAAGCACGTTTGATCGTTATGCGCCTGACCCCTCGACCAAGCTCGAGGATCGTCGCAAAGTTTGCTCTTCAATTATTTAGAAGCTGATTTTTAATTATTTAACCGCCTTGTCCGATTTATATTCCCTATTTCGCCAACATCCGCGCATCTCGACCGACACGCGACACATCGAGGCTGACTCGATCTTCTTCGCACTCCACGGCGCGAACTTCGACGGCAATCGTTTTGCCGCTGAAGCGCTCACCAAAGGGGCTGCGGCAGCGGTGGTCGATGATACCTCCGTCGCCGCCGGTGATCCGCGCATTGTGCTGGTCGACGACACGTTGCGCGCCTTGCAGGAGTTGGCACGCACCCACCGTCGTGCGCTGGGTATACCAATTTTGGCCATTTCGGGCAGCAACGGCAAAACCACCACCAAGGAGTTGGTGAGCCGCACGCTCAGCGAACGATTCGAGGTTTACGCCACCCACGGCAACCTCAACAACCACATCGGTGTGCCGTTGACCCTGCTCGCGATGAGCACCGACACACAGTTGGGCATCGTGGAGATGGGCGCCAGCGCCTGCGGCGAAATCGCCCTATTGACCTCCATCGCCGAGCCTAATTTCGGGTTGCTGACCAACATCGGACGCGCCCACCTCGACGGCTTCGGCGGTGCGGAGGGGGTTCGCCGCGGCAAGGGTGAGCTGTTCGACTACCTCGCTCAAAACGGCGGCCGCGCCTTTGTGCCGGCAGAGGACGAGGTGCTGACCGCGATGGCTGCCGAGCGCCCGACCTTGGCCACCGAGCGCTACTCCACAGCGCTGGCCGAGGGCATCGAGAGCCATTTGCAGGGGGGTTACAACCGTGCCAACATCGCCGCCGCGGTCGCCATTGGCCGCTACTTCGACGTCGACGACGCGCGCATCCGCCACGCCATCACCAGCTACTGCCCCGACAACAACCGTTCGCAACGGCTCGACACCGGCCGCAACACGCTCATCGTGGACTGTTACAACGCCAATCCCTCGAGTATGGAGGCGTCGCTCCGCAATTTCATCACCGAGCCGCTGGGCGAACGCAACCGGAAGATATTGATGCTCGGCGATATGCTCGAATTAGGCCGTTGGTCGGAGCAGGAACATCGCGCCGTGATCGAACTGGCCTTGCAAGAGCCTGCGGCGCAACTGATGCTCGTCGGCCAAGAGTTTGCGCACGCCTATACCGACGTACGGGAGCAGAACGTCACGCTCTACGCCACCTGCGACGCCCTTGTGGCTGAACTGCGCGCCCATCCGGTGGAAAATGCCTTGGTGTTGATCAAGGCTTCGCACGGCATCGGATTGGAAAAAGCCGTGGCCGAACTGTAAACAACTGTTAGAAACTGTTAAAAATCAAAATAAGATGACTCTCAACGAATACCAGCAACACGCACTCGAAACGGCGATTTATCCCGACAGCCAACGCATCATCTACCCCACACTCGGCCTCACGGGCGAGGCCGGCGAGGTGGCCGACAAGGTCAAAAAGGTCATTCGCGACAACGCGCAGCAGTTCACCGACGACCGCAAGGCGGAGATCGCCAAGGAGATCGGCGACGTGCTGTGGTATTGCGCCGCGCTCTCGCGAGATTTGGGTTTTGAGCTGGATCAGGTGGCACAGATGAATGTCGAGAAGCTCCGTTCGCGGCAACAACGCAACATTCTGAAAGGCAGCGGCGATAATCGGTAATTGGTGTAGTTTGACTGCCAAAACAATGAAGAATTGAATTTTAAAAAGGGCTTTTCTTGATGTCCTTTTTCCGGAAAAAGGACTAAAAAGCGTCGCAAGGCGAAAATTATCGGGCAAAAAACTTCGATTTTCCTAAAACGGGCGACTGC
>JAVVYP010000058.1:0-7686 GCA_036651015.1 Alistipes sp. | reverse complement strand
GTTGACAGCGATTCCGACGGCCGAGATTACGGCCAATAAACTATTTGGAGCGAACAATCCGGGTTGGTAGTTGCGACTTCCGCTGGACGGAAGTATGTGGTAAGATCCTTGTAGATAGCTTTGGGGCTATGTGCAAGGATCTTTTTTTTGTGCCCTTTTTGACTTTAGCACCAAGATTGTAGCAGCTGACGAGCAGCGTTTGCTCGTGAAGAGTCGGACGATAAAAAACAGTTGGTTATGGAGACCTTGAACCTTTGGATTGCCAGTGTCAACAACGTGCTGTGGTCGTATCTGCTGATCGGCTTGCTGCTGGGTTGTGCGGTGTGGTTTACGCTCAAAAGCCGTTTTGTGCAATTTCGTATGATGCGCGAAATTGTGCGTGTGCTGGGTGATGCGACGGGTGGGGGCGTGCGTGGCGAACGCCACGTGTCGTCGTTTCAGGCCTTTGCCATCTCGTTGGCGGGGCGTGTGGGTACCGGAAATTTGGCCGGTGTGGCCACGGCAATCGCTGTCGGAGGGCCGGGAGCGGTCTTCTGGATGTGGATCATTGCGCTGTTGGGTGCCTCGAGCGCCTTCGTCGAATCGACGCTGGCGCAACTCTACAAGCGCAAGGGACGCGACTCGTTTGTCGGAGGGCCGGCCTACTATATGGAGCGCGGATTAGGGCGCCGCTGGATGGGTGTGGTCTTTGCCGTGCTGATCTGCGTGACCTTCGGATTTGCCTTCAACTCGGTGCAAAGCAACACGATATGTGCCGCTTGGGAGAGTGCTTTCGGACTGGATCACCGGTGGGTGGGGCTGGCGTTGACGGCTCTGTCGCTGGTGGTGATCTTCGGGGGTATTCACCGCATTGCCCGTGTGAGCAGCATCGTTGTGCCGGTTATGGCATTGGGTTATATTCTGCTGGCGTTGACCATCGTCGTGCTGAACTTCCGACGGCTGCCCGAGGTGTTGGAGCTGATCTTTGTCAATGCTTTCGGTTGGGAGCAGGTGTTGGGAGGTAGTGCCGGTGCGGCGTTGATGCAGGGGGTCAAACGGGGGCTATTCAGCAACGAGGCCGGTATGGGTTCGGCACCGAATGTGGCGGCCACGGCGCTCGTGTCGCATCCCGTGAAGCAGGGGCTGATCCAGACTTTGGGGGTCTTCACCGACACGCTGGTGATCTGCACCTGCACGGCCTTCATCATCCTCTTCGGAGGGCGTCCCAATGCTTCGCTGTCGGGCATTCAGCTCACTCAGCAGGCGTTGGTGAGCGAAATCGGCGCGGTGGGCAGCATCTTCATCGCTGTGGCGATCTTCCTGTTCGCTTTCAGCAGCATCATTGGCAACTACTACTATGGCGAGGCCAACATTCGTTTCATCACCCAACGACGCAGTGTGTTGACGGCCTATCGGTTGGCGGTCGGGGGAATGGTGCTCTTTGGAGCGTTGATGACGCTCGACTTGGCGTGGAATTTGGCGGACGTTACGATGGCATTGATGACACTCATCAACTTGGTGGCCATCGTTTTGTTGGGGCGTCAGGCGATGTTGCTGCTCAAAGATTACACCGACCAGAAGCGGCAGGGGATCAAAAATCCGGTTTATACCCGCGATCGGATCCCCGAATTGAAGGATCAGGCGGAGTGCTGGTAGCATCTTTTCTCGCGACGACCCGTGCGGAGTTTGATCCGATGAAAATTATTGGTAAATTTGCAGCCTATAATCGCCTATCCTATGGAAGAATTAACCCTTACCACGCCGGCTCTGCTCTTTTCGGCCGTGTCGCTGATCCTGTTGGCCTACACCAACCGTTTCCTGTCGTATGCGCAGCTGGTGCGTGTGCTCAAAGACCAGCACCTGCAAAACCCGTCTAAAGTTACGATGGCGCAGATCGAAAACCTGCGGCGGCGGCTCCATTTGACGCGCACGATGCAGATCCTCGGGGTGTCGAGTCTGTTTCTCTGCGTGGTGACGATGTTGCTGCTCTATGTGGGCTTCACGCTGCTCTCGGCGTGGGTCTTCGGGGCGGCCTTGCTGCTGCTGATCGGCTCGCTGGGCGTCTCGATTTGGGAGATTCAGATCTCGGTGCGCGCGCTGGAACTCCACCTGCGCGATATGGAAAAATAAAAACAGAGCGGGATAATCCCCAAACAAACAGGTCGCGATTGAAAGTCGCGACCTGGTTTGTTTGGGTGGATTGTGGGCTATTTGGTGTGCTCCAGAAAATAGCGTTGTGATTTGAGCAGGTTGCGGCTCTGAAGCACCATCGTCTTGGTCTCGTTGAGGATGGTCAGGTACAGCAGACTGGCGCGCGTGCTTCCCGACGGATTGCCGTTGATGCGACGCAGCTGGTTTTTGATCGCCTCGACGATGGTCTCGAAAAGATGGTCGCGCATCTCCAAAACCTGATCCAAGGCCGCGAAATCTTTGGTGCGAAGCATATCGTTGATCTTGTCGAAGATCGCCTCCACTTGGTCGTTGACGCGCATCAGATCTACGATTTGCTCCTTCGACAGCCCTTCGTGGTTGTTGTCAATGTGTTCGAACGACGGACGGGTAATGTGGATGAGCGCCTTGGTCACCTCCGACAGATAGTCAACCACCTGCACATAGAAGTGGCTGGAGTCGATGTCGCAACTTTGCAGGCGGTGGAGTGTCGGCATAATGCCGTATTTGCGGATGCGCGCATCTTCGAAGAGCTTGTCCGATGCTTGCACCATCTCGCGCAGCACCTTGCGGTTCTCCTTGAAGACGGCCACCAACGTGCGGTTGTAGATGCGTGTGACCTGCTCCATCGTGGTGCAGACCTCGCCGATGCAAGCACAGAGCACTTCGTCGGGGGTCTCGGCCACATCGAGTGGTTGCCGCGTCTGTTCGGCAATGGTGAGTTCTTTGGTTTTGCGGTGGCTGCGGATGAGCAACCACGCGCAGAGCAGGGTCAAACTCACGGCAGCGATCCAGCCGCCCCAGAGCAAGATGAGTGTCACCACGAGTGCGATCAGGAAGCCTCCAAAGGCGGTGATGAACCAGCCCGAGATGACGGCCATAACGCCTGTGATGCGATAAACTGCACTTTCGCGACCCCACGAACGGTCGGCCAGCGACGAGCCCATAGCGACCATAAAAACGACATAGGTGGTCGAGAGCGGTAGTTTGTAGGAGGTGGCAATGGCGATCAGAATCGAGGCGGCGGTGAGGTTCACCACGGCGCGGATCATATCGTAGGGTGCCGACGAGCGCTCTTCGGGAGGCAGCGCTGCAAAACGGCGGTCAATGACTTGTTGGATGCGCGGCGGAACCACGTTGCTCCACATTGTGTTGAGCACAAGGGTTGCACGCACCAAACTGCGCGACACGAGCGTCGAACCGAAGCGTTCTTCGCCTTCGTGCTGAGAGGCCAGTGAAAGTTCGGTTTCGGTGACGTGACGCGATTTTTTAGAGAAGAAGAGGGTGAGGATCATCACCACGCCGGCGGCCAGCAACATCAGAAAATTGGCACGCGCCGGATTCATCAACTCGCCCATCAGAATGGTTTCGCTACCAGCCTGTTGTGCAATGCGGTAGGAGTCATAGCCGGCCAGCGGTACGCCGATGAAGTTGACCAAGTCGTTGCCGGCGAAGGCCAAAGCCAGCGCAAAGGTGCCCGAAAGGATGGTGATGCGCATAATATTCAAGCGCAGCAGCTGGAAGAACCAGAGCACGACGGCCGAGCCACCCCAGAAGAGCAGCAGGGTCATCATCACGTGTTCGTTGCCGAATGTTGCGATTTTCGTGGGAATCAACCCTGTGCTGATAAGTCCTTTGAAGAGCGCGAAATAGAGGATGCCGGCCAGCGAGATGCCGCACCAAATGGCGCCCCAGCGGCGGAACATCGAGGAGTAGCGAAACGAGAAGATCAGCCGCGAAATGTACATAAAGAGCGAGCCGGCGGCGAAGGCCAGCACCACCGAGAGCAGAATGGCCGCGATGATGACCATCGCCTTACCCGTGTTGATGAATTGTGAAATGTCGGTGATTTGAAGCGAGGGATCGGCGGCAATGTGGAACAGCGCGGCAGCCACGGCGGCACCCAGCAACCCGAAGACCATAGATACGGTGGTCGAGGTGGGCAGTCCGAGGGTGTTGAAAAGATCTAACAGCAACACATTACCCAACATCATACCGAAAAACAGCATCATAATCTCCGGAAAGGAGAATTGCGCCGGATAGAAAACACCGCTGCGTGCGACCTCCATCATACCCGTTGAGGTGAGCGTGCCGATCAGGATACCGGCGGCAGCCACCCACAAGATCACGCGGCGTGGCGCGACTTTGGAACCCAAAGCCGAGTTGAGAAAGTTGACGGCGTCATTGGCGACGCCTACGACGATGCCCATCACGGCCAAAAGAGCCAAGACGACAACGATAAAGGTGAAAAGTGGGGTCATAATATCCGTTTTTACGTAGTGCAAAAATACAATGCAAATGTTACAAAAGGGTTACGAGGCAGTTGCGAGGTTATGAATGTTTGCAGAGTGTAAAGATAAATTCGAGTCCACCGCGTGCGCTGTTGTGTGCCGTGATGGTGCCGCCGTGGAGCATCACGGCATTTTTGACGATCGCCAACCCCAATCCTGTGCCGCCGGCCTTGCGCGAACGACCCTTGTCAATGCGGTAAAAGCGTTCGAAAAGATGGGGTAGGTGCTCCTCTTCGACGCCGATGCCATTGTCGGCAACGCGGATGGTGCACGCCTCGTCGTTCTCGGCCAACAGTTGGATGAAGAGGTCGCGACCGCCCGAATAAGCGGCGGCGTTGTCGGCCAAATTGCGGAAAATCGAGCTGATGAGCGAGTGGCTGCCGACGATTTCGAGGGGGTGTGTGAAGTCGCAATTTACACGTAGCCGCTGTTCGGGCGCCTTGAGTTCCATATCGGCGGTGATGTCGTTGATCACCTCGTTGATCACCACGCGCTCTCGTTGGATCACCTCCCGGGCATCGTCCATACGCGTGATGGTTGCCACATCGGCGAGCAGCTGGCGCAGGCGTTCGCTCTGGGCGAGGCTCTTGGTGAGAAAATCGGTGCGCTTCTCGGCCGCCAATTCGGGCGAGGCAAGCACCGTTTCCAAATAACCCTGAATGACCGCCACCGGGGTTTTCAACTCGTGGTTGATGTTGTTGGTGAGCTGCTTCTTGATGCGGATCGTCTCCTGCTGCTCGTGCAGCGCCAAGGCGTGTTCGCGATCGCGATCGGCCGTGGTGCGTTGCAAGGTGGAGTAGAGGCGGATGATGTGGTTGGAGATATCACCCAATTCGTCGTGCGGAAAATTGAGGTGTTCGTCGATGCGCTCACCGCGCTCGGCACGTTCGGCAAATTCGTTGAGCCGGGTGATGTTGTGCCCCAAACGTCGTGTGGTAATGTAGCCTATTACGCTCATCAGCAGCGTTATGCCCAACATAAACCACAGGAATCCGCGGTCGGCAGACAGCACCTCGGTCAGCGGTAACGAGTAGGGCACCGCCGAACGGACGATCTGCCGGTCGCCGTTCATCGCTGCGTAAAAATAGTTGCGGTGGGTGCTCTCGGAGTGGCGACGTAGGATGTAGCCCGTGCCGTGGGCAAGGGCCTCGGCGATTTCGGGGCGGTCGAGGTGGTTGGCCGTCGGCAGCGTGTCGGTCGAGGTGTCGAAGATGACCCGGCCGGCGTGGTTGACAAGTGTCACACGCAGATCGGCGTAGGGGCTGCGGTGGTCGGTGATGAAAGTTGCGGCTGGCACCCCTTCGTCGAGTGCGTCTAAAAGTCGCAGGTTGAAGAGTTGCAGCTGGGCGTTGACGCGTTCGGCTTTGAACTGCTTTTCGCGGCTATATTGAAATAGGATGAAGCAGACAACCAGCGTCCACGAAAAAGCCAGCAGCAGCAGGAAGAGACGTCGGTGGTAGGGTAGCCTACTCTTCAAAACCGTAGCCATAGCCTTGACGGGTTACGATGTGCTCGCCGTAGGGTTCGATTTTGTGGCGCAAGCGTGTGATGTTGACGTCGATGGTGCGATCGAGGACGACCACATCGTCACTCCAGATGCGGTGGAGAATCTCCTCGCGTGAGAAAATGACGCCCGGATGTGTGAGCAACAACACCAAAATCTCGAACTCTTTTTTGGTGACAGATAGCTTTTCACCGTCGATCGTGCACGCTTTGCGCTTGCGATCTATGGCAACTCCTTGGAAGCGAATCATCTCTTCTGAGCTTTGCTGTTGCGCGCTGCGACGCAGGACACTGCGCACACGCGCCACCACTTCGCGGATCGAAAAGGGTTTGGCAATGTAGTCGTCGGCGCCGAGATTCAGCCCGACAACCGTGTCGTCTTCGGTGTCTTTGGCGGTGCAGAAAATGACCGGAATGCGCGCCGTTTCGGGTTGCGCTTTGAGCAGTTGCGCCATCCTAAAACCGCTCATCTCGCCCATCATCACATCCAACAAAATCAGCGAATACTGCTCGGGGTGCATCCCCAAGGCTTGTTCGGCGCTCTGTGCCACGCTTACTTCGTAGCCTTCAACTTCGAGGTTGAATTGCAAAATCTCGCACAACGACTCTTCGTCATCAACGACCAGAATTTTGTGTTTTGCCATAGGTTAACTTTGTTCGAGGATTTTTAAATCCACCTCAAAAGTACGCAACAATCTTGGCAATCCGTCTTCCGCGTGCGATATTTAACCAAAATGTAATACGAAAACGACCATTGGTGGGGCAGTCTGATTGATCTCGAGGCGGCGCGAACGCTTTTTTGCCACTTTCGGATGCTGCTGTTTTTTACTGAATAACAACCTATTCGAGATTTGCGCGCGATTTGATGGGGCAATCTAATCGTTATTTTATCCGGCGCCAACAGAAAGCGCGGCGCCAAACGGCAATAAAATAAAATTATGGCCGGTTACTTCGATTTTTGATAAAATTATGCTTACTTTTGTCCCATTAATATGCGAAATAGGTGGCTTTTGAGGTGCCGTTTCCTTGAGATGAAGAAATCGTATAAACCCCAAAGTGAGCAGTCTATTTGTCGACTCACGTATGCCTCACCCAGTGGGGGCATATAGGAATGGAAGTGTAGAATACACACTAATCTCTATTTGTAAATGGCTGACACAGAGGAATATTGGATTTGTGCACGCACGCGTTTCAACCAAGAGATTTCCATTCGGGAGGTACTCAAAAAAGAGGGCGTTTTTTACTTTATACCCACCTGCCGCAAAATTCAGAAATTCAAAACTTGCCTGCGCGAGACCGAAAGAGCCGTCATTCCCAACCTTGTGTTTTTCAAAACTACGTGGGATCGCGCCTTTGCATTGCTGGCCTGCACGGGTGGTAAGATGAACTATATTCGCCTGCGCGACAAGAAGATACTCACGATTCCTGAGCTTCAAATGGACGCTTTCATCCGCCTGATCGGGGAGATGAAAGAGCAGGTCGTTATCCTGCCCGAGAGTTATGTGGTGGGCGATCGTGTGGTCATCAAAAGTGGCAGTCTCGCCGGTATGGAGGGCACTTTGACCCAAATTGCCGGCAAAAATCGTTTTGTAATTACCCTCGGCTCACTCCTTTCCGTCAGCGTTCGCATTCCCAAAAGCAACCTGATCAAGGTGAAATAATACGAATCTATCCGCTTTGAGCACATAGAGTTGTGTAGTTTGCTACGTGTTTTCAACGCTCTGTGCCAGTTGTTTTTTGCATT
>JAVVYP010000057.1:0-7873 GCA_036651015.1 Alistipes sp. | reverse complement strand
AATCCGATGTCGAAAGCCGACTTCGAAAAGAGCTACGACGCCATCGACTGGGCTGTTTACAACAAAGCAATGGGTGTCGGTGAGTTCGACACGCTCATCGTCTGCACCCCCTCGTCGATCGCCAACGCCAACGAGTTGCTGAAAAAAGCACCGCTGGAGGATCTGCGTTACTACCTTGCTGCACAGTATATTGACGCCGCTTCGAACTATTTGAGCGATGATTTCATCGACGCTTCGTTCGAATTCTTTGGTCGCGTTATGTCGGGCACCCAAGAGCAGAAACCGCGCTGGAAACGCGCTATGTCGGTTCCGAATAGCACGCTGGGCGAGGCTGTGGGCGAGATGTATGTTGCCAAATACTTCCCCGAAAAAGATAAGGTGCGTATGTTGGAGATGGTCAAGAATCTGCAAACAGCCCTTGGCGAGCACATCGCAGCCCTCGACTGGATGTCGGACGCCACCAAAGCCAAAGCCGCCGAGAAGTTGGCCGCCTTCACCGTGAAGATCGGCTACCCCGACAAGTGGAAAGATTACTCGACGCTCACCATCGACCCCTCGAAGAGCTACTGGGAGAACATCATCAACGCCTCTGCGTGGTACACCGCCGACAATATTTCGCGCTTGGGCAAGCCGGTCGATAAGGCCGAATGGCAGATGTCACCCCAAACCGTGAACGCCTACTACAACCCCACGACCAACGAAATCTGCTTCCCGGCCGCGATTCTTCAACCGCCGTTCTACAACTCCGAGGCCGACGATGCTGTCAACTACGGTGCTATCGGCGTGGTGATTGGCCACGAGATGACCCACGGATTCGACGACCAAGGTTGCCAGTTCGACAAAGACGGCAATATGAACAACTGGTGGACAGAGGCCGATGCTGCGGCTTTCAAGGCCAAAACAGCCGTGCTGGTGCAGCAATTCGATGCCATTGAGGTGCTGCCGGCTCGCGATAGCATCCCGGCCATTCACGCCAACGGTGCCCTGTCGCTGGGTGAGAATATCGCCGACCAAGGTGGTCTGCGTGTCGCTCACACCGCACTGCACAACGCCTTGGGCGAGAGCACGCCTGCACCGATCGACAACTTCACCGCCGATCAGCGTTTCTACTTGGGCTACGCCGCACTGTGGGCACAGAACATCCGCGACGAAGAGGCTGCACGCCTGACCAAACTCGACGTGCACTCGCTGGGCAAGTGGCGCGTCAATGCTACGCTGCGCAACCTGCAATCGTTCTACGACGCCTTTGGCATCACCGAGGGTGCGATGTTTATGCCCGAAGCCGACCGCGTGATTATCTGGTAGCCTCGCGCAACCAACTATTTACAAAGAGGCCGTGCAGTTTGCAAACTGCACGGCCTCTTTTATGTGGGGTTATCGCGAGACGCTTTACCGCGAGGCGACCAGTGACGAGGGGGTGACCCCCTGCGAGTTGCGTGCCCAGTCGCCACGCGCGCGGAGCACCTGCTCCACAATGTCGCGCACGGCACCTTTGCCGCCCCGAAATTCGGAGACGTAGCGCGAGACCTCGATCACCTCGGTTGCGGCATCGGCCGGACAAACCGGAATCCCGACTTCGCGCATACACTCCAAATCGGGGATGTCGTCACCCATATAAATGGTGTTGGCGGCGTCGATTCCCTCCTCGGCGAAGTAGTTGCGCATTGCGGCGATTTTGTCCATACAGTCGGTGTAGTAGCGGGTGATCCCCAGCATCTGGAGCCGATTTTCGAGCGTGCGACCCCGACCGCCTGTGATGATGCAGACCTTGTAACCCATTCGGATGGCATAGGCCAGCGCATAGCCGTCTTTGGCGTTGTAGCAGCGGATGAAGTCCCCCTCGGCCGTGGGGATGATGCCGCCGTCGGTCATCACGCCATCCACGTCGAAGACGAATGCTTCGGTGCGCGCTATATCTTCTTTGAAATTTCCCATATATTTTTGCTAATTATTGAGTAGATGTTCTCGATTTGAGGGTCGTCGGAGAGCAGGGCAAGGTGGCGCGCCTGCGTTGCCTGATCGTTACGCACGGCAGGGCCCGTCTGCACCTCGACCGGCGAGTGGGCGTCGAGGGCTTTGGCGGCTGTTTCGGCAATCAGGGGCTTCAGTACCTCGAAATCCAATCCGGCGCGACGAACGATCTGCTCGCCCAAGGCATACATTTGATTGGCAAAGTTGCAGGCGAAGACCCCGGCCAAATGTACCTGTGTGCGGCGTGCCGTGTCGGCATAAATCACCGTGTCGGAGAGGCTGCGCGCGAAGGCCTCCATCGGTGCGCGAAGTGATGGTGTGGAGGTCTCGATGAAGATCGGAATGTGGGCGAAATCCACGGCTCGCCCCCGGGTGAAGGTCTGCAACGGATAGAAGACGGCGCGGTGCGCAAATCGCTCGGGTAGCGCGTCGAGCGAGACGCTGCCGGCCGTGTGGGCGATGATGGCGTCGGGTGCGAAGGGTAGCGACGAGGCCACCTCCTCGACGGCGCGGTCGCTGACGGCAATCAGGTAGAGGTCGGCTGTGGCGAGCCTCTCGGGTGCGGACTCCCACACCGTGGAGGCCATCTCGGCGACGATGCGGCCGCGCTTCTCGTTGCGTGCAAAGAGTTGTATGAGCGTCGACTGGCTGGCAGCCACGGCGCGAGATAGCGATTCGGCAAGGTTGCCGCTGCCGATGATAACTACGCGCATCATTGTTCCTGAGTTTGGGTTGGGGTTTGAGGTTGGAGCAGATCGACCAACCGCACATTGTCACGCGAATGGCGCGCCTGCTCTTTGAGTAGCTCCAATTCGCGGTCGATGCGCGACAGTTCGGGACGAGGGGCAAAGTCGAAGACGGTTTGCCCGGTGTGTTCAACGGCCTCCAAGACGCCGTAGACGGTCATCGAGGAGATTTCGTGTGCCGGGGTGTAGGCCACATCGCGTTCGCCGTCACCGTTGCGCACCGCGATCAGCTGTCCGGCTTGCACCAATTGGAAGAGCACGTCGTTGACAATACGGGTGGGCAGTTCGAGTTGGGCGCGAATGGTGTCGGCCGAGATGGCGCCTCCGTGGTCTCGGAAGTGGCGCACGATGCACAGCAGTGTGGCCAACAGCACTTTGCGGCGCTGATCATAGCTGATCAGCAGTGATTCGCGCTCCTCGGCGAAGCGCGCGATATTTTGGTAGGCGAACGACAATTCGCCGCCAAATAGCAGAATTTGCCACGACGTTTGTAGCCAAATGAGCAGCAGCGGCAGGGCGGCAAAACTGCCGTAGATGGCGTTGTAGGAGCTCATCCAGCGTTGAATGTAGATGTAGCCCCACTGGAAGAGTAGAAATAGGGTGCCGGCGACCATTCCGGCCATCAGGGCGCTACCCAAATGCACCTTGGCATTGGGAATGATCAGGTAGAGGAAGGTGAACATCACCCAAATGACGACCATCGAAGCCAAGTGGGAGAGTCCCACAAAATACCAACTGCCGTCGAAACCCAGCAGCTCTTCGATGTAGCTGCCGACGGTGTTGGCCACCACCCAAAGGATCGGGACGATCATCACCACGGCGATGTAATCGGTGTATTGTCGTGCCAAATTGCGCTCGACTTTGACCTCCCAGATGTTGTTGAAGGCGCTTTCGATCGAGCCGAAAACGCGAATGACCGCCCAAAAAAGCATTACCAACGCCACGGCGGCCACCACTCCGCCTTGGGTGCGCGCCAAGGCATTTTCGGCGAAATCGACGATGTAATCAATCACCTCGGGGCTTTGCGGAAACAGCGCATAGAGATTCTCGATCAAGCCGTCGGCCAGTCCGAACCCCTTGACCACCGCGAAAACCACAGCTACGATGGGCACGATTGACATCAGCGTGTAGAAGGTCAAGGCCGCACTGTGGACGATTGTGCCGTGTTCGAGCAAGCCGCGCGCGGTGTAAAAAAGCAATTTGTATTGCTGCACAAACCACCGCATCACGGGATTTCGCCATTCGGTAATTTCGCGGCGGAAAATCGTGTCGGTGAAGTAGGTCAGTATTTCGCTCAATTTCATAATCGGTCAAATGTACTTATTTTAGTCGAATTGCCCAAAAATCACGCCCGATTTTTGTGAAGCAAAGGCGCACATCATCCCCTGCGTGCAGCCCCAGCCGCCGTTGAATCTCCTCGAGGGCGAGCGGAAAGTCGCGTTTGAGAAGCTCGGCACCCCGGCCGTGCAGTGCCCGTTTGAGTGTGCGCGGATCGTAGGGGACGATCTGTTCGATGGCCAAAACGCGGCCAATCACCTCGTGCGGCTCATCGACTGCAAAGCCGTAGCCGGTGTCGCTCCAGAGGTCGGCTTTGCCGCGCAGGTGAAGCCGCGTTAGCCGCGCTTTTTGCAGCGCCACGTCGGGAATGACAAGGTAGTGGTAGCGCGATGGATCGAACGCCGGAGGTGTGGCGAAGTCGGCCGCAGCTTCGGCGGCGGTGGACTCAAAGCTGCCGCGATCGAGTGCCGTGGCTCTGATCGAGGGGCCCGTGTGGTCGGCGTAGATGTTCACCTCCTTGCATTCGTCGCCGCGCGAGACCACCTCCACGCGAGCGTCGGGAAAGAGCCGCAGCGCCTCGTCGACGTCGAAGAGTGGCGAATTTTTGAGGCACAGACGCCCTGATGCCCGTTCGAGAAGCGGCAGCAGCGTCAGTATATCGGGGCTGCAATCCTCCAACCGCACTTTTTTGCGGCCATCGGCACTGCGTCGGTCGGGATCGGCAAAGATCCAGTCGAAACAGCGGGTTTCGCGTTGCAAAAACGCTTCGGCCGAGGTGCAGACCACCTCGATGTTGGTCGCCCCCAACCGCCTAAAATTCTCCGCAGCCACGGCGGCCAATACCGGATCGCGCTCCAATGTGGTCACGTGGCGAAAACGGCGGCTCAGAAAGAGTGTGTCGACTCCCAGTCCGCACGTCAGATCGAGCAGCGTGTCGCCCGTGATTGTCTTGTGTGCGGCGCACGCCTCGCTCGAAGCCTGCTCGAAGGCCCGTGGCGGCAAGATGCACTGTGCGGCGGCATACGACGGTAATTTTGTGACGGCGCGCGCGAGGTATTTGACCTGAGTGGCGACTACGCGTGCGTGTGGTACGCGCGCATCAAGCGCCACCTCGATCGGTGTGCGGTGGCGGTTGTCGGCAATCGCACGCTGCACCTCGTCCGACAATAGGCAGGTATACTCTTCGAAGGTTATCATCGACGCAAATGTACGCTTTTTTTCGGTTCAATAGACCACAAAGCCAAAGTGGCGAGTCCGAAAAACAGATATACGGCCACAGTGGAAAGGGTCGGCAAATTATACGCCAAAACTCCATTTGGAAATGTGGCAGAGAGGTGTGCGAGTGCGTTGAGGGCGTCGGCGATGGGGGTGATGATCCCTCGAAAGAGCGGCGCAAGTAGGTCGATTGGGGCGACCAGCCAAACGACCCCACCCAAGACAACCACACTGGCCAAGGCGATGGCCACGGGGTTGAGTAGAATGCCGGTCAGGGCGATGATGCCGAAGGTGTGGGAGACCAACGGTGCGGTGGCCAACGTCGCCACCAAGCTGATCGCCAAGGCATCTATTAGTAAATTTGCCCCTCGCCACCGCGTGTGCAACCGCCGACACAAGGGCACACCCCACGCAAGGATGGCTGCAACGGCCAGAAACGAGAGCTGAAAGCTGAGGTCTCCCAGCCACGCCGGCTGGTAGAGCAGCATTCCGAAAGCGGCCATCGCGAGGGTGTTCAACCCGTTGTATTCCGACCCCGAAAAGTGTGTGAACTGCAACAGGGTGCACATTACGCCGGCACGTACGGCACTCGGCGGAAAACCGGCGGCGGCGACAAAAAACCAGATCGAAGCGGCCGCCGCCACGTTGCGGATCAGGTGTCCGCGTCGCAGCAGTGGCAACCACCACAGCGCCCAGTTGATCAGCAAAAAGACGATGCCCGTGTGTAGTCCCGAGACGGCCAGCAGGTGTGAAAAACCGCTACGGGCATAGGTTGCGCGAAGTGCTGGTGTGATGTCGCTGCGGTCGGCGACCGTCATCGCACGGCAAACGGCTCCTGCGTTGCCCGACAGCCCTAATTTTGCAAGCCGATGGGCGGCTCGAGCGTGTAATCCGAGTGGATCCGTCGGCAGCCGTTCGAGAATATCGCGTTCGGCGAGCCACAGGTTGCCGACAAATCCGCGTCGGATCATCAGCTGCCTGAAACTCGCTGAGCCGCTGCGAAAAGAGCGAACTTTGCCCCGACAGAGCAGCTGTTCGCCACCCTGCAACACAATCAGACTGTCGGCGCGAATCAAGATGCGGTCGTTGGCGGCCAACCACCGACCATCGAGGGGGTTGCGCCAAGCGGTGACGACGCCCTCGGCTGCGGTGTAGCGGCCGCGATCGGCCGGAATGCCCTCGATTGAAAGGGTATAGGTGGTGTATAGATCGCGTGGCAATGAGGGTTGTGTGGTGCGCAGCTGTGCCACACCGAAACCTGCCGTCAGCAGCATTGTCAACGCACAAAATGGCGAGCGGAGCAGCAAAGCCGCCACGCCCGTCGTCAGGAGTGTCGCCACGAGAAACCACGCCGGCAGCAGGTAGTATTCCGAAAGCAGAATTCCTGCTGCAAACGGCACCACAGCCTTCAACATAGGCATTCGGTTGAGTTTTGCAAACAGGAATTCGGTTTTCATCCAAGAGAGGTTAGATGACAAATATAGGTAAAATTACGACATAAAAAGCTCCCAGCCGCGTGCTATTTCGGCACGATCGGCCGGCGTGCCGTTTTCGACCCGCGAAATGGCCGCCGCAATCGGGATCATCGTATGCCGATCGTGGGTGTCGAGCCTTTGATCGGCCGGTAGGCCTGCTTGGTCACTCACGGCACGTATGTAGCCCTGCGTGTGGTTCTCCGAGGGCGGTGCCCAGCGCGCGATCATCGTCTCGATGGTGTCGATTCCATAGCGAATGCGATAGGTGTCCAGCAACTTGAAAATGGCGCGATAACCCCACGCCAGCGAGGAGAATTGCTTGAATGCCGGATCGCGCGAGGGGTGTACCTCGCCTTTGTAGCGAACCTTCGAACGGCGGATGTTGCCCGGATTGCAGTTGCTAAGCCCCCTACTCATCTTCGACCTCCTTTCGAATGCGGCGATGCACATAGCGTTGCAACCAGCGAAAAAGCGGTGCGTCAGAGAGTTGCGAGGCGTTTTCGAGGAACGACCAGAGTTCCACGCCGCAGATGAAACCGGTGAAGAGCCGTGCCAAGTTGAGTTGCAGGAAGTTCAAGATGCAGCTGTCGATGAGCCACGCCATAGCGATGGCGGTGACGGTGAGTGTCAATTTGAGCACCGTGCGCCAAGCCTTGCGGCTCTCGAAATACCAAGGACGACCTTCGCGGAGGGTTTGGGTGCGATCGGCGGCCACGCCAGAGAGAAAATCCACGCCAATGAAGACCACGGTGCAGGCCACGAGTGGCCCGATCGGGGCAAAGAGTGCCACCAATGCGGCGGCGACTCCGCTAATGAGTCTGTACAAAGCATCCATCTATGGTGCAGCGTTTGGTGATGTCGGTGTGGGGATCGTATTCCGGAAACTCCGTGGGGTGCGCAGCGAGGTGGTCGGCAGCACGTCGCAGTAGGGTGCGTGCTTGCGACAACAGGCTTTGCTGCTGGCGGCGGCGTGCGAGGGTGTCGGCGGCTCGAAATGATGCGGATTGAGGGGCGGTGGTGCCGCATTGTCCGGTGCGGATGTCGAGGCGCGGCTGGATGAGCAGCCGGGTGAAAAGTGCTGTCGGAGCTGCCAAATAGTCGGTCAGAAACGGGGCGTAGCCACCGCTTAACAGTTTGGTGTGTAGCGCACTGCCGATAACCGGTATCAGATAGCGCTGTTCGGCGGCG
>JAVVYP010000056.1:0-8081 GCA_036651015.1 Alistipes sp. | reverse complement strand
GGAGGTGTATGACCTGAGCAACAACATCAAAAAGGATTTGGGTATCGGCGGCACGATTCCGCAGCGCTTGCTCGAGTGGGACAACTTGGAGTCTTTGACGCTCTCGTTCTGCTACTTCGAAGGCTCACTGCCCACGATGGACGCTTCGCCCAAGTACACCGCCGAGGACGAGGCTGTTCAAAAGGGTTGGACCGAGGTTGGTGTGCCCAAAGTACTTCCCAAGATGAAGGCACTCAAGATCAGCAACAACCGTCTGACCGGCAATCTGCCCGAATGGATTCTGAAGCACCCCAATCTCTACTACTGGGAGCCGTACATCTTCATCTTCCAACAGGAGGGTAAGGACTCGCGAGGTGTTTTGGCCAAATTCGACAACGTGCCCGAAAAAGTTAACCCGCCCAAGAAATAACAGGATAAACGCAATAAATACTGCAATATACAGATGAAAAAACTAAAAGATACAATCCGTTTCTTCGCCGCCGCGCTGCTTCTTTGCACCGCCGCGGTGACGATCGGGTGCAGCGACGACGAACCTGCTACGCAGCCCGTTACCGAGGGGGTTGTCTTCGAGTTCTCGATGCGTACGGTCTATGGACTGAGCACGATGACCGACATTGGCTCGGTGAAGATCACCTTGGCACAGGACGGCAAAAACTTTGAACTACCGAGCTTGCGCCTTTCGGGTGACGACAAATTGGTCGCATCCCAACCTTGCCGCTTGGCCGCTGGCAACTACACCTTTGTTTCGTATATCGCCTACGCCAAGAACGCCGATCAGCTTTTCAAGGCCGAACTCGACGAGGACAACGCTTTCGAGGTCAAAGCCAATGAGCTGACAACCTTTGATTTGCCGCTTTCGATTCGTGTGGTTGAATTTCCGCAAGATGCTGTGCGTAACGCCCTCAAGGGTCTCTGCCTTGAACTTTTTGGCGACAACGAGGAGCTTTGGCCGTGGGATTTCGCCGAGGAGGATCTGCGCGATATGCAGAAACGTCACCACGAAACGCCCTATGTTGAATACGACGAGGACGACTACGGCAATATCAACTACATTGCCAGCATACACTTCACGGGCGAGGATTTTGCCGAGGTTACTGAATTTCCGCTGCTGCCGTTTGCAAATCTCAAAACGCTGTCGGGTCTCACCTTCACCGAACTGCCCAACCTCAAAACGCTCAAGGATCTCGACAAATTGGATCGCCTGAATGTGTTGACAGTGGTCAATACAGGCATCGAAGCGCTTCCCGAGCAGATCGGCAAGTGCAAAGAGTTGGTTGCCATCAACCTTACCAACAACAAAAAGCTGACTACGATATCTGCGGCGATCTCTTCGCTCAAAGATCTTCGTATGGTCGACTTGAGCGGCAATCAAATCACCAGCTTCGACGTGTCGCTGAAGGCCTCCAAAGGGTTGGAAAGCCTCGACCTGAGCCGCAATCCGCTGACTACGTTCGGCGATGGCGTGCTTGATACCTCGCAGAAGATCAGCCACCTGAAATTCTCGAACACCCAACTCTCGTCGCTGCCTGCCGTGATCGGACAAATCACCACGCTGCGCGGTATCGAGTTGGCGGGCTGCCAATTTACCGCACTCCCGGCTGCTGTCAAGAACAACGCCAACTTGCAATCGCTGTGGTTCTCAGGCAGTACCATTACCTCTCTGAACGCCGCTGATTTCTCGGGTATGACCAAATTGGAGTCGCTTATGTTCTCCGATATGAAGCTCGCGTCGGCTCCGGCACTCAACATCCCGTCGCTGGTTATGCTTGCGATGAATAATTGCGGTCTGACGGCTGTGCCCAATGTAGCACAACTGCCGAATTTGAGTCGTTTGGATCTCAATGGCAACAACATTACGACCGGTTCGCTGGACTTTACGACCAAAAATCCGAAACTGAAGATGTTGTCGATCAACCACTCTGCCGCTGCCACACTGCCTGCGATCAGTGTGAAGATGACCGCTGGCAACAAGCCCGCTCATTTCGCGCTGCTCGATGTTAGCGACTGCCCCAACTTACGCTTGACAACGCCCGGGGCGTGGAACAGCTATGATTTCCGACTGGGTGACCTGAAAGGGGATGCCTTCGAGGAGGTTGGCGGACTCAAAGACGACGGCCGCGTGGCAGTATGCCGCACCAATTCGACCCACGTAACGTTCGGTGATATTGACTAACCGATAAATACGGCTTTCAACAAACAACCATAAGACGGAGAAGAGGGCACAACCCTTTTCTCCGTCTTTGGAAATAAATCAAGAGCTATGAAAAAGTATTTGGTATTACTGCTGTCAACGCTGTTTTTTGCGGTTAGTTGTTCCGACGATATCAACAACGATCCGGGGCCGGGTCACACGCCGACATCGGTTTGGGATCTCTCGCACCGAGATTATCTGCTGCTCAAAGGTAATGTTGCACACATCGAGGAGCAATTTACGGATATGACCGATCCCGAAGATCCCTACACCATAAATCTGCTCACGGCCGAGCTGGACAATGCCGGACACGTCACCCTCTACAATCCGACCGGTGAGGATCTGAGTGTTGCCAGCCAACGCCGCACGCGCGGTTGGGGGCCTGCGGCCGATGCCTTCATCTACACCTATGATGCGCAGGGGCGGATGACCAAGGTCTCTCGCTACACATTGGGCGAGCCGGACGCCGTCACCTACCTGATCAGCTACGGCGACCACAAAGATTATATTCCGATGCCTTTTGCGGTGATGGATCGTCCTATCTGGCTGTTGCAAGGGGTGACCGAGGTCACCGGAAGCAACGGCTATACACTGCATTACGCGGATGGCGTGGCCAACGAAAGCTACCCTGCTGTGTGGGGCGGTCAGAAGCAGGTGATCACCAGCCTCTACCAACACTATCCGCTGCAAAGCATTACGCTGACTTTTGTCAACCAAGAACAAGTCTCCAGAGCCACCACCAACTACACGTGGGGAGAAGCTGGTAATCTACTCGCTACGAATATGTTGACCGTGAAGCCCGAAGAGGTTTCTACGCGCGAAGTGGTCATATACGACTCTCGATTTCCCTACGGTCCACAGGAAAAAAGTATCTACGAGGGTGAAGAGCAGGTGGTTCGGCTTGTGTACCTCTACTATACCGACGGCGAACTTTTCTCGGTGCGTTACGCCAAAGGACAGGAGAGCGAGTGGTTCGGTGATGCCTTCACCAAGGAATACACCGATCTTGATGCCAACGGCAACTGGCTCAAGTGTTTGAAGGTCATCACCAGTGCCGATCCGGCCGTTCAGATGCCCATCACGCGCACACTTACCTATTGGTAACCGCGCAACCAACACAAAACTAAGAGAGGGCGCCCAAGATCAACATCGGTCTTGGGCGCCCTCTTTTGACGCTGTTTGCGCGGCTTTTGAAGGCTTTTTTGGATGCGGCTATCGGATGATAGCTTGCAGGCGGATAGCGCGCCGTGAAGGAGCCAACGGTTCACCGAGTCCGTCGAGATAGATCATTTGGTCGAGGGTGTCCGGCGCGTCGGCCTTCGATGGACGCAACGTGAAGACCAAATCGGCGACCGAGTCGGGTGCAATTACCGCCGGTTCGGTGCGGAATGCGGCATACTTAGGCAGCCCCATTGCACTCAGTCGCAGGTGACGACGGCCGGCGTTGACCACCTCGATACGCATAACGCGTTGCTGCACAGCCGTCACCGTTCGAAAATTAACCGCCTCTTGTCGCAAACGCAAGGGGCCGATGTGGTGGCGATACCCGAAATATTGATCGGTCGTGGGAGCCACCACGCCGATTAGCGCCAACTCGGCCACCGGCTTCGTCTCTGATTCGTTCGTATAGACAAACAGCGCTTTGTGGAGCGATCCGGCACGACCGCGCGGATGAAAAGTGACGCTCACCTCACCCTCACCGCCGGGGGCAATCGGCTGCCGCGAATATGCCGGTTGCGTGCAACCGCAAGTGGTGACCACGCGCAGGATGACCACCGGTTTTTTCGACGTGTTGCGATACGCAAACCGGTAGAGGCGCGGTGCATCATCCTCGGAGATTGTTCCGACGTCCTTTTTTAAGTCACTGAATACCAATCCCTGAGCTGCGGCCGGAGCAATGCCGGCAACCATCCAGACGATCAGCAGTAAAAAACGCATTGTTCTCATAATTCGACAAAGTTACAAATAAAAAGCACACATTTTTGCGTTTTGCGGCTTGCATTTTGTGTTTTGAATTCAAAAAAATTACTATCTTGCGACAAAACAAAGATAAAAATGACACCAATACTACGCTTTACCCCCTTCAAATCTTGTACCGACGCCGGTTGGGCTGAGGCTTGGCAAATCTACGAATCTTCATTTCCCGAGGAGGAGCGATGGCACGAGGCGGATTATATGCGTGCCTTCTCCGATCCGGCATTCGAGGCCGATGGCGTGTGGTTGCAAGGAGATCGCCTTGTCGGAGTGCTGTTCTATTGGAAGGCCGACGGATTTCGCTATATCGAACATTTGGCGATCTCGGCCGAGCTGCGCGGTCAGGAGATGGGCTCCAAAATTCTGACGCTCTTTTGCCAGCAGGGTGGTCGTGTGCTGCTGGAAATCGACCCTCCGATCGATGATATTTCGATCCGGCGGCAACATTTTTACGAACGGTTGGGTTTTGTGACCAACCCCTACGAATATATGCACCCCTCGTTTCACAAACCGTTCCGCACCCACCACTTGGTCATTATGAGCTATCCCGAAGCGGTTACCTACGCCGAGGCGAGTCTCTTTGCGGACTTTGTTCGGGAGCGGGTGCTCTGCTATTCGGAGCACGAAAATCCTACTTTACCAAAATTACCGTAAGCGACAGCAGCGAAATCGTCGCCCAAAGCACCACGCCCAGCACCAGCGGCCGCAGACCCACGCGACGGATCACCTCGATGGAGAGTCCGCCGCCGATCAGAAAGAGTGTGGCCGAGAGACCGCCCCGGGCGAGGTGTGAGATGCTGTGTGTAACTACCTCAGGAAGTGCAATGTAGGTGTTGACGATCATCGCCAAGATAAACCAGCCGATGAACCACGGAATCTGAATTTTCGCCCCTTTGCGGCGAAATACGACCATCGAGAAGATCGACAGCGGAATGATCCACAGTGCCCGTGTGAGCTTGACGGTCGTGGCCACCTTTAGCGCCTCTTCGCCGTAGGCCGCACCGGCGCCAACCACCGACGAGGTGTCGTGGATGGCGATGGCCGCCCAGCAGCCGAAGTCGCCCTGCGACATCTCGAGCCAGCGCCCCACCACCGGAAAGAGAAAGAGCGCCATGGCATTCAGCACAAAGATCGTTGCCAGCGAGAGTGAGGTTTCGTTTTCATCGGCGTCGATGACGGGCGCGACCGCTGCAATGGCACTGCCGCCGCAGATTGCCGTGCCGGCCGAGATCAGGTAGGCGCCTTTGCGTCCCACGCGCAGCACGTGACCCAACGCTACCCCCACGGCCATCACCGTCACCACCGAGACAACGGTGAAGATCATCCCCTCGCGGCCTGCCGCCAGCGATGCGTGGAGATTCATCCCGAAGCCCAGCCCCACCACGCAGTATTGCAGCATCTGTTTCGACAGCGTGCGGCTGGCCTTGGCAAAGGGGTTGCCCAACAACAATGCGTAGAGGATGCCGGCAAACAACGAGATGGCCGGTGAGCAGAAAAATGCCGCTGCGAAGAGTCCGATAAATCCGATTTTGAGAAGTGGGAGGTGCTGCTCCCGAAATGTGATGTGCATAGGTCGTCGATAACATTTTGTTTTCCGACGACAAAGATACGCACAAATAAACGCGGTTAAAAGCGTGTTTTTGTTATGCTTGATAACAAAATGTTATAGCTGGGCGTTTGCGAAGCGCATAAACTGTTGGGCGAGGGAGGTCGGTTCGACGGCCGTGTGTACAAAGGCAAATTCGCGACACAGGGGCAAATCCTCGATGTCGATGATGCGCAACGTGCCACTGCGCAGCTCGTCAACTACCGAAATCACCGAAACCAGCGCCAAAGCGTCGCTATTGCGCACAAAAGCCTTGATCCCTTCGGTCGTCCCGAGGCGCATCACGATGTTGAGTTGTCTGAGGTGTATGCCTTGTGCCGCCAGTGCTGCCACGATCACCTCGAGGGTTCCCGAGCCGCCCTCGCGCAGAACCAACGGCAGCTGCTGCAATTCGCTGACAGTCACCGATTCGATGCGTGCATAAGCGCCACCCGTTCGCGCCACCAAGACCAATTCGTCGGGCTTGAAAGCGGTGTAGTGCAACCCTTGGCGGCGACTGATGCTCTCGACCATTCCCAAGTCGATGGTCTGCTCGCCGAGCGCCTGTTCCACGTGGTCGCTGTTGCCCGAGAGCAGCGAGATTTTCACCTCCGGGAAGCGGCTTTTGAATTTGGCCAAGATCGACGGCAAGAGATATTGCGCAATGGTGGTGCTGGCGCCCAACCGCAATTCACCGGCGATTTGGCTCGTGCAGAGGCTCATTTCGTATTGCAAGCGGCGGTAGCCGTCCTGCAATTGTTCGGCGTGGATGAGCATCGTGCGACCGGCATCGGTCAGCGCCAAGTGATTTCGGTGGCGGACGAAAAGTTGAACTTTGTAGGTGGTCTCCAACTCGCTGATATGGCGGCTGACGGCTGGTTGTGAGATGCAAAGCTGATCGGCGGCGCGCGTGAAACTCAGCGTGCGAGCCGCGACGATAAAGACATTGAGCCGAAAATCATCCATACAAGCTACCCCAAGAAACCCTCGTCGGCAAACTCGCGGACGGAGGCAATGTAGCGGTCAATGGTCTCCTGCATCGTGAGAAATGACTTGCCGCCGGCCGCATTTTTGTGACCGCCGCCGTCGAAGTACTTGCGAGCGAAGAGGTTGACGTCCACATCGCCGCGCGAACGCAGCGACACGCGGATGAATTTGCGGTGGGCAAGAAACATCGCCGACATCTTCATCTTCTTGATGGTCAGCGCATAGTTGACAAATCCCTCGCTGTCGCCCTGCTGAAATTGGAAACGTCGCATCTCGTTTTCGAGCAGCGACATATAGGCCACTTCACCGTTGTGGATGACCTCCATTTTGCGGTCGATGGCGTAGCCAAACAGCCGCGCACGTCCCTCGGTGTAGGCGTTGTAGACGTTGTTGTGGATGGTGGGGATGTGGATGCCACGCTCAACCAGCACAGCCACAGCGCGAAAGAGCGCCGGGGTAAGAAACGAGAAGGCGAAGTTGCCGGTATCGGTCATCATTCCGACGTAGAGCGCTTCGGCCATCGGTTCGGTGATGGCCTGCGTGCCGCATAGTGCCTCGATCAGCGAGTAGACCACGAAGCAGGTGCTCGAGGCGTCGGCGTAGGAGAACATCACGTCAAAACCCGCGTCGGGTGAGAGGTGGTGGTCAATCAGCACGCGTCGTGCCGAGGTGTTGGCGGCGATCGTGTCGCTCAGTATTTCGAGCCGCGATATGGAGTTGAAATCGAGGCAAAAAATCAGATCGGCTTCGGCGATGGCGCTTGTGGCCAGCCCGGCTTCGTCTTGTTTGAAGATCACAACCTGCTCCAAGCCCTGCATCCAATCGAGAAAGTAGGGGTATTTGTTCGGCACGACGCACCTCACAGAGTGCCCCATCGACCGCAACACCTCAGCCCACGCCAACGACGACCCGATGGCATCGCCGTCGGGATTGGTGTGGGTGACGATCACGATTGTCTGTTGTGGGCGAGCAAGCAGTTCTTGCAGGTGGCCGAGTTCTTTTTTGGATATTTCCATTGGCTTTGAACCTTTTTTGAAAGGTTTTACAAAGGTACAAAAAAAACGGAAAATCATCTATTTAAACAACGTCTAAAAAGCAGCGGAGTGCAAAACGCTGCACTCCGCCCCATAAGAAGCTGTTATAATTTTGGTAACTATATACAAGTTTACACTTATGGCTGCAAAGCAATAGATTAAGATTTAGAGTTCCACACTTTTAATAACGCCTCTGCCTCTTGCTCATTTTGCATAATATGTGTTAGAATTTCTACCTTTGTTACTGATGTGTGATTGTTATAAATGTCCCTCCTTAAAGATAATAAAAGCTCCATAAAGTTTAACATTT
>JAVVYP010000055.1:0-8209 GCA_036651015.1 Alistipes sp. | reverse complement strand
TTCAAAAACGGTAGCGAACGCCGGCCATCAGCCAGCCCGAAGTACCGATGCCAAGTTCGGCGTAAGCAGCCAAATTGCCGCCAACTTCGAGACCGATGGGTGACACTTGGAAAGCAAATTGCGTATCTGTGTCAGCACTGTCGCCCACTTTCGATTTGGCGAACGTGGCACCGGCACCCAGTCGCGAATAGAGCGACACAATCTTCAAGTTCATCCAGCTCCACTTGACATTGGGCATCACCGACCAATAACGGTTCTTGACTTGCAAACCCGAACTCTTCATCTCGCTCTTGTTCGACGAGTAGACGACCTGTGCGCCAAGGCTAAAACTACGCGTCAGACGAAAGTTGTAGCCCAACGTCGCAGCCCCCCAAGTCGTCAGATCGGAGTCCGAGCCGGAAAACAGGTCGGTCAACAGATCGCCATAGGTGTCGATCCAATTGGTCACCGGGCCAATACCGTAGCCGAGAGAGACCTCACTACGAGCCATACCCTGTTTTTGTGCAAAGACGGGCGCCGCCAATATGATCAGGCAGGCACATAAAATCACTTTCTTGATCATCATTTTTGATTCGTTTAACGTTTAGAAGCTACTGTTTATTAGCACGCTTCGTGCTCAGCCTGTCGAAACAGCGCCACGTCGTCCGTCGTGGAGTTCATCACATAGGTCTCGGCCTCGGCGATCTTGCCTTCAGAGAGCTTGCAGAAGACCTGCGCCGATGCAACATACTCCTCACACGCCGAGGCTTGACGCACCAGCAGCAGGGTGATGATGATGTGACCGGCCGTTTCGACCAAGCGACGGGCGTGAAAATCCTTGAAGCCACGCACCTGCTTGTCACCCTCTTCGACGTGGGCAACCATCTCAACAAATTTTGCGCGCAACGCGGCCACCTTTGTCAGCACAGGCTGCATTGCCTCGGAATAGCTCTCCGACAAATAGCTGTCGATCTGCTCCAAGAAGGTGCCTTTGGTCACGGCATTGATCGCCGCCACCACCTGCAACTGCGTGGTTCCCTCGTAGATATTCATAATACGCGCATCGCGTGAGAGCCGTTCGCAAGGATAATCCTTCATAAAGCCCGAGCCACCGTGGATCTGCACCGCATCGTAGGCTTGTTGGTTGGCATACTCCGAGGCAAAGAGCTTCACCAGCGGCGTAAAGCCATCGGCCAAACGGTTGTAGAATTTACCTTCGGCGCGCTCTTCACTCTCGAGCGAACGGTCGTGCGAAATATGGTTATACTGCTTGTAGATCTCGACAAAACGCGTGGTCTCGTACAACAGTGCACGCACACCCTGCAATTTGGCCTTCATATTGGCCAGCATCTCCGAAACGGCAGCGAACTGCACGATCGGCTTGCCGAACTGCTCGCGTTCGTGGGCATACTTCAGCGCCTCACGGTAAGCGGCCTCACCCAGACCCACCGACTGAGCACCGATTCCCAAACGGGCGGCGTTCATCAGCGACATCACATATTTGATCAGACCCAATTTGCGGTCTCCGACCAGCTGTGCCGGCGCATTCGTAAAGACCAATTCGCAGGTAGGCGATCCTTTGATACCCAGCTTGTTCTCGATGCGGCGCACCTTCACCCCACCGTCACGCTTGTCGTAGACAAGCATCGACAATCCGCGCGCGTCGGTGGTACCCTCTTCGGTACGAGCCAGCACCAGCGACACGTCGCCATCGCCATTGGTGATGAAGCGTTTGACGCCGTTGAGCAGCCACACCTGTTTGGACTCCGACCACGTAGCTTTGAGCATCACAGCCCCCAAATCCGAACCGGCATCCGGTTCGGTGAGGTCCATTGCACACGTAGCACCGGCCGAAACCCACGGCAGAAATTTTTGTTTGATCTCCTCCGAGGCAAACTCGTTGAGCGTCTCGGCACAGTCCTGCAAGCCCCAAATATTCTCGAAGCCGGCATCGGCACGCGCCACCATCTCGTTGGCCATCACGAAGCAAACCAGCGGAAAGTTCAAACCGTCGTACTTGCGCGGCAGCGTCAATCCGCTCAGACCGGCAGCGACAATCGCGTTCATATTCTCCACCGTACCCGAAGCGTACTGCACGTGATCGTTGACCACGCGCGGTCCCTCTTGGTCAACCCCTTCGGCATTGGGCGCGATGACCTCGCCACAGACGTCGCCGGTGATTTCGAGCACCCGACGATAAGAGTCCATAGCATCATCGAAATCCTGCACGGCGTGGTCGTAGAGATCCTTCTCGGCAAAGCCGCGCTCCTTGAGTTCCACAATCTTGCGCATCAGCGGATGCTGCAAGTGGAACTGCAAATCCTTATTATCTGAAAAGAAATTAGCCATTACTTCGAATTTTGTTTGTAATACTTAATCATCTTGGGGATCACCTCGTTCACATCGCCCGTAATCGCATAGTCGGCCAAACGGTTGATCGGTGCCTCGGGATCGGTGTTGATCGAGATGACCATCGCCGCCTGATCCATACCGGCTGTATGTTGAATTTGACCCGAAATACCGCAGGCAATGTAGAGTTTGGGACGCACCGTGACACCGGTCTGTCCGACCTGACGCGCGTGGTCGGCGAAACCTGCATCGACCGCTGCACGGCTGGCGCCGACTTCGGCACCCAACACGTCGGCCAAATCGTGCACCAACTTGAAGTTCTCTTTGGAGCCTAAACCGTAGCCGCCGGCCACCAAAATATCGGCACCTTTGATGTTGATTTTGCGCTCTTCGATTTGGCGGTCAATGATCCGCACCGAGAGGTCGGTATCCTTGACGAATTTTTGCCAGTCGATCTGTTTCACCGCGCCGGCAGCCGCCTGAGCAGCGTACTCCTTGCGCATCACGCCTTCGCGAATGGTCGCCATTTGCGGACGGTGATCGGGATTGACGATCGTGGCGATGATGTTACCACCGAAAGCCGGACGGATCTGATAGAGCAGATCGGTGTAATTTTTTCCTGTTTTGGGATCGGTGTGATCTCCAATCACCAACTGGGTGCAGTCGGCCGTCAGGCCGCTATGCAGCGCCGACGAGACACGTGGCGCAAAATCGCGACCGATGCAGGTAGCACCGAAGAGCACAATTTGCGGTTTTTCCTGCTCAATCAGACCGCACATCACAGCCGTATGAGGCAGCGTGCGGAAAGGTGCGAAAATTTGATCGTCAGCCACCCACACCGTATCGGCGCCATATTTGGCCAACTCCTTGTCGATACCCTTCACTCCGTCGCCCAGCACCACAGCCTCCAATTTGGTGTGCAGTGTGGCGGCCAGTTCGCGCCCTTTGGTCAGCAATTCCAAACTGACGTCGGCAACGATTCCGTTTTCGAGTTCGATATATACGAATATACTATTCATCTTTACTCCTTCGATTAACCGAGCGTGTGGCTCGCAATTAGTTCAACCATCAATTCATTGATATCGCCATCGGATGCGGTGAGTGCCTTGGCCTCCTTGGCTTGGAACACCACATTTTCGATCTTCTTGACCTTCGTCGGAGAGCCTGTGAGACCCAGCTGTTGCGGATCGGGATTGACATCGGCGGCCGCCCACTCGGTGATATGCAGATAGCTCTTCGAGGCGGCACGCTTGGCGGCCGGAGAGTCGGGAGCTGCGGCGATCTCGGAGGTAGATAGTGCCCCTTTGCAGGTCAGCACCCGTTTGGCATTGCGCGGACGGCACTCGGCAGCCGACGCATTGACCGTAATAACCAGCGGCATCGGAGATTCGACCGTCTCGGTACCACACGCCAATCGGCGTTTGATGGTCAGCGACGTCTGGCCAATGGCGACGATCTGCTCGGCATAGGTCACCTGCGGCCAGCCCAACTTCTCGGCTACCTGCGGTCCAACCTGAGCCGTGTCGCCGTCGATAGCCTGACGGCCAGCAACGATAACGTCGGGAGCGATTTGCTTCAGTGCGCACGAGAGTGCATAGGAGGTAGCCAGCGTATCGGAACCGGCAAATTCGCGACCCGACAGCAGGTAACCACCATCGGCGCCACGGAACATCGCATCACGAATAATATCGGCAGCACGCTGAGGACCCATCGTAAGGATATGTACCGTCGAACCTGCCACGCGATCTTTGAGCGACAAAGCTGCTTCGAGGGCGTTGAGATCTTCGGGATTGAAGATGGCCGGAAGTGCCGAGCGGTTGACCGTCCCTTCGGGGGTCATCGCGTCCTTACCCACGTGACGGGTATCGGGCACCTGCTTAGCCAATACAACAATTTTGAGTTGTTTTTTCATAGTAGGTATTTGTAGTTAATAGCTATCTGACAATGGTTTCGCCACGATC
Organism: Alistipes sp.; assembly: GCA_036651015.1. Classification (GTDB taxonomy): domain Bacteria; phylum Bacteroidota; class Bacteroidia; order Bacteroidales; family Rikenellaceae; genus Alistipes. Next base: position 3,920 of record JAVVYP010000055.1, on the reverse strand, counting down.
GGGACCCACCGAAATAATCTTCACCGGAACGCCCGTTTCGCGTTCGATGAATTCGACATAGTGTTTGAAGGCTGCCGGGAACTGCTCGTAATGCGTCGCTGCACGCAGGTCGCACTTCCAACCAGCAAACTCGGTATAGACCGGTTTCAGATCATCGGTAGCCTCGTAGGGAAATTCGGTGGTTGTTGCGCCGCCAATCTCGTAGGCCGTAGCCACTTTGATCGTCTCGAAGTCGTTCATCACGTCCGATTTCATCATAATGAGCTGCGTCACGCCGTTGATCATAATCGAATACTTGAGCGCCACCATATCGAGCCATCCACAGCGGCGTTCGCGCCCCGTGACAGCACCATATTCGTGACCAATGCTGCGCAGATCGGCTCCCGTCTGATCGAACAATTCGGTGGGGAAAGGACCGCTACCCACGCGCGTGCAGTAGGCTTTGAAGATACCGAAAACTTCGCCAATGCGGTTCGGAGCAACGCCCAAACCGGTGCAGACGCCGGCACAAACCGTATTCGACGAGGTGACAAACGGATAGGAGCCAAAATCGACATCCAGCAGCGTTCCTTGGGCACCTTCGGCCAAAATAGGCTTGCCCTGAGCGAGGTAGTGGTTGATCACATACTCGCTGTCAATCAGGCGGAACTTTTTGAGGTACTCCACCGCATCAAACCACTGCTTCTCCAGCTCGGTGATGTCGTAGGTATAGTTCAGGTTACGCAGGATCTGTTCGTGGCGCGCCTTGGTTTTTTGGTAAATTGCATCGCAATCGGGACTCAGCAGATCGCCCACACGCATTCCGTTGCGGCTGATTTTATCGGTATAGGTGGGGCCGATGCCCTTGCCCGTGGTACCGATCTTGGCACTACCCTTGGCAGCCTCGTAGGCAGCATCGAGCATTCGGTGTGTCGGCAATATGAGGTGTGCTTTCTTCGAGATGCAGAGTTGTCGGGTCAGATCGTGGCCACTGGCCGCAAGCGCTTCGGCCTCCTCACGGAAGAGAATCACGTCGAGCACCACGCCATTACCGATAATGTTGGTTTTTCCGCCTTGGAATATCCCCGAAGGAATCGAGCGGAGTACGTATTTCTCGCCATTGAACTCCAAGGTGTGACCGGCATTGGGACCGCCCTGAAAACGTGCCACCACCTCGTAGGCCGGAGTTAGTACATCCACGACTTTGCCTTTGCCCTCATCACCCCATTGCAGGCCGAGGATAACGTCTACTTTTTTCATTGTATCCGGTTTGAATTTTATGTCGCAAAAGATATTTTTTGCACCCAAAGGTACAAACTTTTATCTGAAATACCCAAACCGGCCGGACGACTTTTCAACAAAGTGTGCAGAAAACAGGAGCTATACAATATAATAATTGAAAATTGTTTTGCGTCCGCGCGCCGTGCGTAGAGCAGCAAAACAATTTAAGGGCAGAACGAAACAATTTGCAATTGCCCCTCTACCCTTCAATTATGAAATCACAGTTACTTGATAATTAGATGTTTACATCGTCGTCCGACTCTTCATTGCTGTCGGAGCTGCCGTCGTCTTGAATTTCGTCGGCGCCTTTGATGTCGTCGTCGTAGTAGTCCTTTTCGTCCTCCTCCTGTGAATTGTCGTCGATCTTGACGTCAATTTTCAACATATAAGCAACCTCATCGGTGTCGAAGGGAATGGCATAGAAAAAATCGCCGTTGGGTTTGTCCACGCGCATCATCGCCTCGGTGAAACCCAGAGGGTATTTCACTTTGACTGCTGCCTGCATCTCTGGACTCAGATTGCGGAAACTTGTAACAATATGTTTTTTCGCCGTAGTTGGGTTCGCCATAATAGTGTTTCGAAATTTTCTGCAATTATAAGCAAAATTTGGAGATCGCACCACATCTGTTGCTATTTTTTGCATTTTTTTTGAAATTACTTCATCTTTTGAACAAAATATGTACCTTTACGCAAGCTATACTATATATATGATACGCGAAAAGATTGAAGAGCTGCGCCGCCAGCTCGAATACCATAATTCAAAATATTACGTCGAAAACGCACCTGAGATCTCAGATTTCGAGTTTGATGCGCTGATGCGTGCACTCCAAGAGGCCGAACGCGAACACCCCGAATACGCCGATCCCAACTCACCGTCGGTGCGTGTTGGCAGCGACATAACCGCCGAATTTCAGACTGTCGAACACCGTTTTCAGATGCTCTCGCTGGGCAATACCTACTCGCTCGACGAGCTGCACGAATTCATCGAACGCATTGAACGCGAGGTAGGTGCAACGGAATTGGTCTGCGAATTGAAGTTCGACGGCACGGCCATCTCGCTCACCTACGAACACGGACGGTTGTTGCGTGCCGTGACGCGCGGCGACGGCACACGCGGCGACGACGTGACGGCCAACATCCGCACCGTGCGCACCGTGCCGTTGCAATTGATGGGAAACGATTGGCCGGATTTTTTCGAGATTCGGGGTGAAATTCTGATGCCTTATGCCTCGTTTGATCGCTTGAACAGCGAGCGCGAAGCGGCCGGAGAGGCTCTTTTTGCCAATCCGCGCAACGCCGCAGCCGGGACGCTCAAGCAACAATCTTCGGCCGTGGTGGCCAAACGCGGACTCGACTGCACGCTCTATCAGTTAGCCGGCGACGACCTGCCCTTTGAGAGCCATTGGCAAGCTCTGCAAAAGGCACGGGAATGGGGTTTCAAGATTTCGGACAAGATGCGCATCTGTCACTCCACCAACGAGATCGACGACTATATCAACCATTGGGACGAAGCCCGTCGCGCCCTACCTTTTCCCACCGATGGTGTGGTGATCAAGGTCAACAACTTCGCCGTGCGGCGTCAGTTGGGCTTCACCGCCAAGGCGCCCAAATGGGCTGTGGCCTACAAATTCAAGGCCGAACAAGCCTTGACACGGCTGACGAGCATCGACTTTCAGGTCGGACGCACGGGAGCCGTCACCCCCGTAGCCAACCTCGATCCGGTGCTGCTGGCCGGAACGACCGTCAAACGTGCCACGTTGCACAATGCCGATCAGATGGCGCTGTTAGACATCCGACTGCACGACAAGGTCTACGTCGAAAAAGGTGGCGAAATCATCCCCAAAATCACCGGTGTGGAGCTTTCTGAGCGCCCCTCCGACAGCCAACCCTTCGTCTACATTACCCACTGCCCCGAGTGTGGCACGCTGCTGGTGCGCGACGAGGGTGAAGCCAAAAATTACTGTCCCAATGCCAGCCACTGCCGGCCGCAGATCATCGGACGCATCGTCCACTTCATCCGCCGCAAGGCGATGGACATCGACGGCTTGGGCGAAGAGACCATCGAATTACTCTACCAAAACGAATTGGTAAATAACATCGCCGACCTCTATGATCTGCAAGCCGCACAGCTTGCTACCCTACCCCGTTTGGGCGAAAAGTCCGCCGAAAACATCATCCGCTCGATCCACAATTCGACGACGGCTCCTTTCCAACGCGTACTTTTTGGGTTGGGAATCCGTTATGTAGGTGAGACCACCGCCAAATACCTCGCCGATCATTTTCGCACACTCGATGCCCTGATGCAGGCCACGCGCGAAGAGCTGACCCAAGCCGAGGAGGTCGGAGAGCGCATCGCCGATGCCATCATCGACTACTTTGCCGACGCAGAAAATCAGCAAATCATCGGTCGGTTGCGCGCCGCCGGCCTCTGTTTCGAAGCCGAAGAGCGCACATTAACCTCCGAAAACCTCGCCGGCAAAAGTCTGGTCATCTCGGGCAAATTCACCGACCACAGTCGCGACGAGCTTAAGGAGCTGATCGAACAACACGGAGGACGCAACCTCTCGGCCGTGTCGGGCAGCGTGGATTACATCGTGGCAGGCGAGAATATGGGGCCTGAAAAGCGTCGCAAAGCCGAGAAGTTGGGCGTGCGGATCATC
>JAVVYP010000054.1:0-9270 GCA_036651015.1 Alistipes sp. | reverse complement strand
TATGCAACGAAATTGACACGAAAAAAGGGCGAAAAAGAGTCATAACAAAATTATTGAATGAATTTAAAACAGCTTCTAAAATACTTCGCGTAAAATTCGCACCGACTGCACGGCACTGACCGCATCGAGGTGGTAGCCAAAATAGGCCAACACGGCATTGAGAAACTCCACACGCTGTTCGCGGTTCAGCTCAAGCTGTGCCAAGTTGCGCACGTCGCACCGCATTAGCTGCTCGAGCAGCCGGGCGCACTCCTGTGTCATAACGCTTGTATGTGTCGGGCGCACAACGGTATAAAGCCCCTCGCGGATGTCGAACCACGCCCCCTCGGTGTAGTCGTTGCCCGGGCAAAAACCCAAATAGCGGCTCAAATTTGCCAAGAACCACAGGTGAAAATTGGCCACACCCTCCTCCAGCATATCCAACCCTCCGACGCAGCCCCACACAAAATCGAACAGCGCCTCGTTGGCCTCGCTTTCGCGCACCAAGCGGTACAAAACCTCCGCCATAAAGAGTGCCATCGTCGATTTGCGAACATCAAACGGCAGGCTCTGCAACACAAATCCGGCGCGCATCTCTTTGAACCGATGCATCTGCTGCCGTGACGACTCCAGTCCCTCGAATTCGAGTGGAAACATCGGCTGCAAAAGCCCTTGCTTCGAGCCGCGTCCCTTGCTACTGCGCACCCCTTGCACCATATAATTACGGCGGCCTCCGACGTCGGTCAACAGGAACGCAATCATCGACGAATCACCGTATTTAAGCGTATGGAGCACCACGCCGCGCCCTTTGTAGGTTTTCAAAATATCAACAAACAGTTTCTCAATTTAGGCCGCTATTTTCGAACGTGCACCAGTGCCGCAACCACCGGAATGTCGGCTTGCCCATCGTCTGAAAAGGCAATATTTAGCGCCATATAGTTCATATTATGTAAAATATTTCATACCTTCGCATTTGCAAAGTTAAGATTTTCTTCGAATATATAAAGTGATTGATGGCAGAAAGCACAAAAAAATGGGAAGAGGTGGGGCGTCGTTACCGCACCTATATTAAATTAGAGAAGCGGCTCTCGGACAACACGGTCGAGTCGTATATGCGTGATCTGCGTCAATTTGCCCATTTTATTCTGCGTCAATACGACGTTGCGCCTCACAGGGTCGAGCGCGTGATGATCGAGCGCTATATGGCGCGGCTGTTTGATCAAGGTCGCGAAAAAACCTCGCAGGCACGCAATCTGAGCGGCATTCGCAGCTTCTATAACTTTCTGATGATCAACGATAAAATCGAAGCTTCGCCCACGGAATTTATCGACACGCCCAAATTCGGTCGCCAGCTGCCCGACGTGCTCTCCACCGACGAAATTGACCGTATCATCGCCTCCATCGACGTCTCGACAACCAAAGGACGTCGCGATAGCGCGATGTTGGAGGTGCTCTATTCGTGTGGGTTACGTGTGTCGGAGTTGATTTCGTTGCGCTTGAACGATCTGTTTTTCGGCGAAGGCTACATCCGCGTCATCGGCAAGGGTGACAAGCAGCGGCTGGTGCCCATCAGCTCGATGGCACGTGAAAAAATTCAATATTATCTCGAAGAGCGGCGCGCGACGCGGTCGAATGAGGAGATCGTATTTCTCAACAATCGTGGCACGCAACTAACTCGCGTAATGATATTTACGGTTATCAAGGGTGCCGTCCTTCGTGCCGGAATCGACAAGCACATCAGCCCACACACCTTTCGCCATTCGTTTGCCACCCACCTCCTTGAGGGCGGCGCGAGCATTCGCCAAGTGCAGGAGATGCTCGGTCACGAGAGCATCCTGACCACCGAAATTTACACCCATCTGGACAGCAATCACCTGCGTCGTGCGGTCGAAGAGCACCTACCTATTTGACGGGTTTTTTGGCGAGAATTGTGCGGATGTTGGTCATAAATTCGTCGGCCGCAACGGCACCTACTATGCGCCCCAAGAGTTCGCCTTTGGTGTTAAAAATGAGGTAAAGCGGAATGGATCCGCTGCCGTATTTCTGCATTAGCTCCTGTCCCAACGCCTTGTCAACGTCGTATTTGGCGCACACAAAACGCTGATTCATAAACTCGCCGACCTCTTTGCGCGAGAAAACATCGCGTTCCATCATCCGACAAGGGCCGCACCACGTGGCGTAGAGGTCGATGAAGACCAATTTGCTGCTTTTGACGGCCAGTGCGCGCACGGCATCCGTCGATTGGGTCTCAAACGCCACCTGTGCTTGCGCGGTGAGTCCACCGAGTGCGAGCAAGAGTACAAAAATCAGTTTTTTCATGGATCGAGTTTTTAAATTACACTTCAAAAATCGTGCGTTATTGTTGGTCGCCGAGCGCTTGGGTGCTCAGCAAACCACAGGCGGCCTGAATGTCTTCGCCGCGCGAGGTGCGGATCGTGGTCTGAATCCCCTTGGCTGTCAGTGTGTCGCGCAGGACGATCATCGCCTGATCATCGGGCGAGAAGTAGGGCGATCCGGGAATTTTGTGGAAGTGGATGAGGTTGATGCGGCATTTGATGCCATTGAGCAGCCGGCACAATTCGCGTACGTGGCGGGGTGAATCGTTCAGACCACTCATCACAATGTACTCGAACGACACGCGGCGCTGGCGCGAGAAGTCGTATTCACGCACAATGTCGATCACCTCGGCAATCGGCCACGCCCGTTCGATGGGCATAATCTCGGCGCGCTCCTCCGAAAACGGGTTGTGCAGGCTGATGGCCAAATGCACGCGCGAGGTGTCGATCAGCCGTCGCATTTGGGGCGCGATGCCGGCCGTGGAGAGGGTAATGCGCGTCGGTGACCACCCGAAACCCCACTCGGAGGTCAGGATGTCGAGCGCTTGCATTACATTGTCCATGTTGTCCAGCGGTTCGCCCATCCCCATAAAAACCACATTGGTGAGTGTGTCGCGTTCGGGCAACGAGACGATCTGGTTGAGAATTTCGGCCGTCGTGAGCGAGTGAACAAGTCCCTGCCGTCCTGTGGCGCAGAATTTACAGCCCATTCGGCAGCCGGCTTGCGACGAAACGCAGAGTGTGGCGCGCTCCCCGTCGGGGATGTAGGCCGATTCGATGAAGGCGCCGTGTTGGGTGCGGAAGAGATATTTCTTGGTTCCGTCGGCCGAGATCGAGACCTTTTCGGGTGGCGTGAGCACGGTGCCGAACCGTTCGGCGAGGCGCGCGCGGTGTGCTGCCGAGAGGTTGCTCATCAGCGTCGGATCTTCCGTATGCTTGGAGTAAAGCCAGCGCGCGATTTGCATTGCCGCGAAGCGAGGCATCCCCTCCTCGCGGCATAAAACTGCAAGTTGCTCGGGATTTTTGCCGTATAACGATTCTAATTGTGCCATTTTTGCCTTTCGGGCTACTATTTTATAGGACAAAAGTAGGTAAAAAATGAAGATTTTTAGGTGGAATAGCGCAATTTTGATTTTTTATCTCTATATTTGTGCTGCATAGCGCGTCTATGTGCGTTGGTTACCCGAACAAATTAAATAAAAAAATAGATGGATATTAAAAAATCACCCAAAGCGGACCTTCAGAATAAGCGGGGTCTTCTGCTCGAAATTGGTTTGGTTGTTGCGCTTGCGCTTGTCATTGTCGCCTTCAGCTACACACCGAAAGAGCACCGTATTGAGAAAATGGACTTGAACTACGCCTTGGCCGAGGAGCAGATCACCGAGATTACCCGTCAGGATCAGAAACCGCCCGAAGCCCCCAAAAAGGTGGAGGTGAAGGTGATCGCCGACCTGTTGCAGATCGTGACCAATGACACCAAAATCAAGACCGACGTCGATTTCGCCGACTTCGACGAGAATACGACTATCGTTCAACAGGTGGCCACCAAAGAGGAGACCATCGAGGACGACCAACCGTTCTTGATCGCCGAGACGATGCCTTCGTTCCAAGGAGGTGACCTCAACACATTCCGTAACTGGGTGCAGACCAACGTTAAATTCCCGCAGATTGCCCTCGAAAACGGTATTCAAGGTCGTGTTGTCCTCTCGTTTGTCATCGAGAAAGACGGCCGTTTGACCAACATTCAGGTGCTTCAGACGCCCGATCGTTCGCTCTCGGAAGAGGCAACGCGCGTGCTGACCAAGTCGCCGAAGTGGAGCCCCGGCAAGCAACGTAATCAGGTTGTACGTGTCAAGTACACCCTGCCCGTTGATTTCCGTGTGCAGAACTAACGCGTTCTTTCAATCTTATGAAGGGTATCTTGCTTTTGGGCAGATACCCTTATTTGTAGCATAGTGTTTGCTCCCAACCGGAGTGCACGGTGCGAGAGAGTGCTTCGGCTCTTACCGAGGCTCATTGTTAAAAAAGCCGATTGGTGGAAGAGAATAAAAACAGACCTCAAAACGAAAATACGGCATCCGACGAGCGCGAGCGTGCTGTGCTGGTGGCCGTCATCCGCGATAACCAAGAACCCCATCAGACCGAAGAGTTCTTCGATGAGTTGGAATTTTTGGCCGAGACGGCTCACATTGTTTGTGTGCGCCGCTTCACGCAGCGTATGCCCCAACCCTCGGCTCGCATCTATGTGGGACCGGGCAAGCTGGACGAAATCGCCGAATATTGTCGCGAGCAGGAGATCGACGTGGTGATCTTCGACGACGAACTGTCGCCCTCGCAGACGCGCAACATCGACAAGGTGATGCCTTGTCGCATCCTCGACCGCACGCGTCTGATTCTCGATATTTTTCTGTCGCGGGCACAGACCGCCTACTCCAAAACGCAGGTGCAGCTGGCCAACTATAAATATATGTTGCCGCGGCTTTCGGGTATGTGGACACACTTGGAGCGCCAGCGTGGCGGCACAGGAACGCGCGGCGGTGCCGGTGAGCGCGAGATTGAGACCGACCGACGCGTCATTCGCGATCGCATTGCTCGCCTCAAAGAGGATCTTCAAAAGATTGACCGTCAGATGGCTGTCCAACGCTCCAACCGTGGCGGAATGGTGCGTGTGGCGCTGGTGGGCTACACCAATGTGGGCAAATCGACGTTGATGAATCTGATTGCTAAAAGCGAAGTTTTTGCCGAAAACAAACTCTTTGCCACCCTCGACACCACCGTTCGCAAGGTGGTTTTCGACAACTTGCCTTTTCTGTTGTCGGACACCGTGGGTTTCATCCGCAAGCTGCCGACAGAGCTGATCGAATCCTTCAAATCGACCCTCGATGAGGTGCGCGAAGCCGATCTGTTGCTGCACGTGGTCGATATTTCGCATCCGCAGTTCGAAGAGCAGATTGCCGTTGTCAAGCAGACGCTCCAAGATATTGGTGCCGGCGAAAAACCGGTCTACTTGGTCTTCAACAAAGTCGATCGCTACACCTATATTCAAAAGGAGGACGACGACTTGACTCCGGCCACGCGTGAAAATCGCTCGCTCGATGACCTGAAGCGCAGTTGGATTGCGCAGGCCAACACCCCGTGTATCTTTCTCTCGGCCACCGAGCGCACCAACCTCGAAAAATTTCGCTCGGATCTCTATGGTATGGTGCGCGAGATGCACGCCGGGCGCTATCCGTTCAACAACTTCCTCTATTGATCAACCAAACTTATCCTTTTATGACGTTGCATATCCTGAATCAGCAGAACACAGTTCTCAACAAATTTATTGCTCAGATTCGTGACAAAGCGATCCAAAAAGATTCGATGCGCTTTCGTCGCAATATGGAGCGCATTGGTGAAATCACGGCCTACGAGATTTCGAAAACGCTTAACTATGCCCCTGCGACGATCGAGACGCCACTCGGTGAGGCGACGGTCGAGATGGCCGATGATCAGATCGTGGTAGCCACCATTTTGCGCGCCGGACTTCCCTACCACCAAGGTTTTCTCAACTATTTCGACGATGCGCAGAACGCCTTTGTGTCGGCGTATCGCAAGAGCACAAAGGACGGCAAATTCACCGTCAAAGTCGAGTACATCTCGTGCGGCGATTTGGAGGGTAAGACCCTGCTGCTGGTCGACCCGATGCTGGCGACAGGCTCGTCGTTGGTGCTGACCTACAAGGCGTTGTGCGAAAAGGGCGGTGCGCCGCGCCACACCCACGTTGCTGCGGTTATTGCCAGCGAACAAGGCATTGATTACGTCCAAAAAAATCTGCCGCGCCAATCGACAACCATCTGGGCGGCAGCCGTTGACGAAGAGTTGACCTCGCGCGCCTACATTGTTCCGGGCATCGGTGATGCCGGCGATTTGGCCTACGGCGAGAAGATATAGGCAGTTTTCGACCGGCTGTCGGTGGCGTGTTTTACGTCTTCGACAACCTGAAAAGCTGTTGTTGCGAAATGAAGAAAAAACTGCTGTTTGTCGCTGCTCTGTTCTGCACGACCGTCGCGCTGATGGTGGTGCAGAAACCCATTTTTCTACTTTATTATGCCTCGCAGGCCGCTTCGGCGACCTTTGGAGCGTGGATGCAGGTTCTCCTCCACGGTCTTTCGCTCGACTTGACGATTGCCGGCTACATTACCGCCTTGCCGCTGTTGGTGACCCTCCTTTCGCTGTGGGTGAAGCTGTCTGAGCGGCTGTGGCGAGCGTTGCTGACCGGCTATTTTGTCGCGGTGGCGCTGGTCGCTGCTGTGATTTTCGCGGTGGATCTCGGCCTCTATGCCGCTTGGGGTTTCCGCATTGACGCGACGGTCTTGATCTATCTGACCGATCCTCGAGAGGCGTTGGCCAGTGTCGATTTTTGGTTGGGTGTGCGCCAAACACTGCTGTGTGTGGCTTATGCTGCGTTGATGATTTGGGCTTATCGGCGCGTGTTGCGACTTTTTGATGGACAACGATTGCCGTGGCGCGCGGCCTTGCCGTGGAGTGTCGGGATGTTGCTGCTCGCAGGCTTGGATTTTTTGGCGATTCGTGGCGGTGTCGATGCCTCGGTGGCCAATGTTTCAAAGGTCTATTTCAGTGCCAATATGTTTCTCAACCACGCGGCTACGAATCCGATTTTTTCGTTCCTGTCGAGCTTGGGCGACCGTGAGGACTACGCCGCGGCGTATCCCTTTTTCGACGAGGCGACGCGCGAAGCGAAGTTTGCCGCGTTGCGCGGTAACGGCGGCGAGGGCAGCTCATCGAGCACCACCGAACGCGTGTTGCGCACCACGCGCCCCAATGTGGTGGTGGTTATCCTTGAGAGTTTTGGCCGCACGTTGATGGACGAAACAGTTGATGGCGAACCTGTTATGCCCAATATGCAACGCTTTAAAAATGAGGGTGTTTGGTTTGAGAACTTTTTTGCCAACTCCTTTCGCACGGATCGCGGTGAGGTGGCTATTCTGAGTGGTTTTCCGGCGCAAACGCGCATTTCGATCATGAAACTGCCGACCAAGAGCCGCAACTTGCCGTCGTTGGCTCGTTCACTTGCGCGCGCAGATTACGCCACAAGTTTCGCCTATGGCGGCGACCTGAACTTTACCAACCAAGCCTCGTATATGTACGCCACAGGTTGGCAGAAGCTCTTTTGGCGCAAAGATCTGCACTTTGCCGAAGAGGCCTCCGACTGGGGCTATGACGATGCGGTGATGTGCAACTATTTCACCGATCAAATTCTTGCGCGCAGTGCGTCGGGGCAACCCTTCTTGGCTGGTCTGTTGACCCTGAGTAGCCACGAGCCGTTTGAGGTGCCCTTTGCAAAGTTCGACGATAAACTACTCAATTCGATGGCTTTCACCGATGATTGCGTGGGGCGGATGATCGACCGTCTCAAGGCGTCACCGGCTTGGGACAACCTGCTGGTTGTGCTGATTGCCGACCACGGCTACCCCTATCCCCAAAACCTGACGCACAGCGAGCCGTTGCGGCATCGCATTCCGATGCTTTGGCTGGGTGGGGCGGTGGCTACGCCCCGGGTGGTTGAGGAGTATGCCTCGCAGATTGACCTTTGTGCCACGCTGTTGGCGCAAATGGAGATCTCGCACGACGATTTCGATTATAGCAAAAACATCTTGTCAACCAACCCCTCCCCGCGCAAATTTGCCTACTACACCTTCAACGACGGTTTTGGTGTGGTTGATGCGTCGGGTGCTGCTGTGTGGGACGCAACGGCCAATCGGGTTACCACGCAGACCGCCCCCGAGCTGTTGGATGTGGGGCGCACGATGCTCCAAACTACCTACGTCGATATTTCACGCCGCTAAGAAGCTGTTTCCAATTGAGTTAAACATTTACAATACGAACTATGGCACACGAACACCACCATCACCTGCCGGCCATCTCGTCGCTCAATAGGGCGTTTATAGGGGGCATCATCCTCAATGTCCTCTTCGTCGCCGTTGAATTTACGGTCGGCATCCTCTACGATTCGATGAGCCTACTCTCCGATGCCGGTCACAACCTTTCGGATGTGGCCAGCCTGCTGTTGGCGATGTTGGCCTTTCGTTTGGCGCAGGCGCACGCCACGCCCCAATTTACCTATGGTTACAAAAAAAGTACGGTGCTCATCTCGTTGCTCAACTCGGTGATTTTGCTGATTGCCGTCGGGGTGATTGCCGCCGAGAGCATTCAGCGGATGGCGCATCCGGTGCCGATTGAGGGCGGTGCTATTGCGTGGACGGCTGGTATCGGCGTGCTGATCAATGGTTTCACCGCGTGGCTCTTTCTCAAGGACAAGGATAAAGACCTCAATGTCAAGGGGGCTTACCTCCATATGGCCGCCGATGCGCTGGTCTCGGTGGGGGTGTTGATCTCGGGGGTTGTGATCGGGTGGACAGGCTGGACGCTGATTGATCCGATCGTGGGGTTGGTCATTGCGGTGGTGATTGTGGTCTCGGTGTGGTCGCTCACGCGCGATAGCCTGCGTTTGTCGCTCGACGGAGTGCCCGAGGGGATCCATATCGAGGCTTTGGAGCAGCAGATGACCACCGTGCCCGATGTTGTGGCGGTGCATCATATCCACGTTTGGGCGATCAGCACCACCGAAAATGCACTCACGGCGCACGTTGTGATCTCCGATCTCACCCACACGGAGCACGTGAAGCAACAACTTAAAACGCTGCTTTCAGCTGCCGGCGTCCGTCACGCAACCCTCGAATTCGAATTTGTGGGGGAGCATTGCACCGACAGTTGCGCGAATTGAGGTGGGTTTTAGTATTCGAAAGCCTTTCGTTTTTTCACCTCAATATGTGCTTCTAAGCCTTTTTTGCACGGCTTTCAGCCGTGTTTGCAAATCTGACCCCACCCCAAACCCCTCCCTCGGGAGGGGCTTTGCCTTTGTAATCAAAAATATCTTCGGCGATCCCCGAGCTTG
>JAVVYP010000053.1:0-9407 GCA_036651015.1 Alistipes sp. | reverse complement strand
ATCAATGGGGATAGCCAGTGCGGGGGTGATATCTTTGATGTAGACCTCCAATTTGGCGTTGTTGGTCAGGTTCGCCGTGTTGGCGGCACGCGTGGAGATAGCGAACGAGGTGGGGTCGATTACCGTGGCATCGAAGGCCGTTTGGGGCGAAGTCACCCAACGAACTCCCCACGCGGTGCCTGCTTTGACCGAGACTTTGATGTTCTCGATGGCTCCCTTTGAGCTATCTAAAATCACCGAAGTACGCGACACAGAGACAAAATTGCCGTTGTCGTCGGTGACGATGCTGGTGTTGTCGTCCGTCTGCCAGTCGTTGATCTGGAAGCCGAGGCTGCTGCTGGCATTGGTCATCGCCTGCTGTTCGTCGGTGCTTCCGGCCGAAGTGACGTTGTTGATGGTGATGCGGTAGACGTTGTTGAGTTTGAGCACCTGACTGGCATTGACACCTGCGATGTTGAGCCGGTAGTAGGTGACTTTGGTGTTGTTGACATCTTTGCCCTTGTAGACACCGGCAATCATCAGGCAGGTGGTAAGCCCGTCATTCTGTTGCGGATAGGCAACCGTGTTGGAAAAGGCATAGAGACCGCCATCGGTGGATTGCGCGCCGGCAACACCCGACGGAACCACAACCCCAGCATCGGAGGTGGCGGTGTTCATCGCCGTGCCGGTGACGAGCTGTCCCGACACAACATCGTTGTGGAACATATAACCTTGCGTGCGGTAGTTGCAGACCTTCACCCACTTGATGTCGAGTTCGGTGCTGCGGCACGTGAGGTCGAAACGCGCCACGCTACGGCGCAACAGCACCGAAAGCCCTACCTCTTGGGCACCGGCAGCAGGCCCTTTGAGCTTGCTCTCGCCGTACATAGGCAGCGGCGTGGTGACACGGGTCGATTTGGTGTCGAGCTGCGACTTCATCGCGGCCTTCATCTCGTCGTACTTCTTGGTGGTCAGTCCCCGAACATATTTATCGGTCGTCTGCATCGCGTCCGCCACAAAGAATTTGTAGTTGGCAACCACCAAGACTTTGTAATCCACACCCTCAATTATGCCGGCCGGCAGGTTGATGTTGAAGCTGCCTGAGGCCGAACCACTGGTGAGCACCTCGGCCACGGTGTGCGAGACATAGGTGTCGTCGGCGGCTTTGTAGAAGATTAGACACGCCTCACGCACAGCACATTCATCGGGCTGCGCTGCAACATTGGCACGCGTCACCAGCCCCTCGATGGTGTAGCTGATCGTCACGCCATCGTCCGTCGAAGGGGCGTTCCACGGCAGGGAATCCTTGGCACAGGACGATGCGAGAAGAGTGACTGCCACCAGCAGTGTCCTCAGAATTGATTTTATAGGTTTCACAATCATAGTCGTGTCTATTTATTATAAGTTGGTTTGATAATCGCCCCCCAAATACCACGCTTCGGGCGCATCGGGGTCTTGAACAAGCGACACTTGGCACTGCAAGCGTCCGACACGCAAAGTGAGCTGCGCGGTGAGTTTAGTGGCGGCAACATTGCGTGTGGTAACAGTCAGAAAACCACCCTCGGAGAGCGTGGGTTTGGTGATCGTGAAATCGGCATTGCTCACACTGGTGGCGGTGGTGAAGGTCACCCCGTCGAGGCTCATCTCCCACAACGAGGGAGCTAAGTCGCTGCCGATGCCGATGTGACCACTCAGATTTTTGTTGCCTTGGAGGGTGATCCGCTTGCTTTGGATGTAGAAGAAATGTTCGCCATCGAAGATCACATCTTCGGCCTCACTCGTCCAGTCGAGCACCGTGGCCTCCATATTGACCGAGGTCGAGGCGTAGGCTTCGGCAGGCGTGGCGGCACCGTTGCCCTGAACAGCGGTGATGTTGAATTGATAGAGGTGGTTGCGCAGCACATTGGTCAGCGTCTTGCTGGTGCCGTTGCCCACCGTGAAGTCCAATCGGTAGTAGCTCGTGGCGTTCGCCGAGAAAGAGCCGCCCACAATCAACGCCATACGATTCAGGTGGTTCAGGTCGCCCGATTTGCCGTCGACAGTGATGCGGATGTCGGCTTCGGGGCAGTAGATGTCGCAGGTCGAATAGAGCGATGAGGTGATGTCGGTGTAGGCGAAATTGGTTTCAGACTCGGCCGCGGTGAAGGGTGTACCCACCGCTGACGGGGCTGTGACTTTACCTTGAGCGGCATCGTAATTGGCCGCAAGGGGTATGACTGTATATTGGTTGTTGGGGCGATAGAGGTGGATGCTTTGCAGGGCAAAAGGAATTGCCGCGCCACCTTTGAGCCCGTCCCAGCTGTAAGTGCCATTGGAGAGTGTGCGCTGTCCAAGTCCAACATCGACACGTGCCACACTACGCAGCAACGACACCGAGAGCTTGGCTGTGCTTCCGCTAATCACCTGCTCGCCGGCAATGTCGCCCCAGAGCGCAATTTGCTTGGGCGCGGTGGCGTAGAGTTTGCCCGTGATCGTGGTGCAGACCAGCGTCTGGACTTCGGCAGCGGTGACGGTTTCGTGCGCCGCGAGTTTGGCTTGCAACGCGTCAATGGCTTGACCGACGTTGGCCAGCACCACCAAATGATAGGTGTCGCTGGACGAGTTACTCGCTTTGAGCGGTGCGGTGAAGGTCTTGGTGAGGTTGTTCACCTCTTTGGCCGCACGCAGATAGGACAACACGTCGCCCTTGAAGGCCAATACATAAATTTCATGAATATCGCACTCCTCGGCCGCGGTGAGCGATCGGGAGGTGTAGCTGCCGGAATTGCTAATCCGAACCTGCACATCCACAGAACCCGAAGTGGGCGTTTGGTCGTCCGAGGCGGATTCTTGACACGAGGCCGCGAAAAACAATATCGTGGACAAAATTGTCCAGACGAGCACTACGGAACCTCTGATTTTATTTTTCATCTCTCTCATTTTTATAGGTTGTGACCCAAATCTATGACTACATAACCATAAATGGTCACCGTAATACCCGCATAGGGGAGATCTCCGATAGCGAATTGTCAAAAAAATTAGAAGAAAAGGAGTGCCGACCGACCTATTGAAATCGGCACTCCTTCGTTGAAAAATTAAAGAACCTGTTTCTAAATTTCGTGGTTCGATTCAACCATCGACCAGTCGGTCAACGTCACATCCACCGAGATCTGACACTGGGTCTCGATTTCCTCACCGGGAATGCTGCCGGTGCTGGGGTGTGCCGGAGTACCGATGCCGTTGATCTTGGTGATGTTCAGCACATAGAATTTGTTGCGCAGTACACCTACCTCGCCCGGACCTGTGGCATTCTCGCCCATCACCCAAATACGGTAGTAGCAAACACCACCCTCATATTTAGCCGAGAACGCGTCAGAGGTCATATCGCTGCTGCTCATCACAGCATTGTAGGCCGCCTCACTCCAAAGGACACCATCCGATTTGTGTTTGTAGAAGGAGGAACCCGTGGTAATGTCACCCAAAGTCGTCTCCTTGGTGGCTGCGTTATACGCCGTCACAGCCGTACCTGCCGTAGGGGTAAACACCGCTTTGATAATGGCCGAAGTTGTGTTTTCCTGAAGGTCTTTTTTGTTCACATTTTCCGGGCAGTAGAAGCCAAGCAACGCATTGTTGGCAACCGCAGCGGCTTGCACATCAATCCACTCCGTAGGCAACACCACATTGGCACTGAAGTATTTGGCAATGTAAGCTGCGTAGTCGACAGCAGCACTGATCGGATCGGGCATTGCCACCTTGTTGGCCGGAGTATAGACATTGGTGATGGAGGCAGGTTGCGCAGGATTGATCAAATTTTGGATCAAGTAGCTCTGTTTCGGCATCACACCGGCACCAAACATCATCGAGCTGACCGAGCCGCCGATAACGTCATAGCTGCTGGCAAATTTGACAGTCACCTTGGCGGTGTTGCGCTCAACGACAACGGCAAAAGGTGCGGCCAGTGCCGCTGCTTTGTCTTGAACGGCAACCGTGTACTCTTTGCCACCCGACAAACTCGACATCGTCAAGGATTCGATCGCATTACTTTTCTTGTTGATGAACGTTTCGCCAACCAGAGCCAGCGAGCCGTTGAAGCTGTTTTTACCGGCAGCTACAATCTTTGCGTGGAGTTGCGTGGAAGGATTCAGCACCACGTAGAAGGTCTTCGCTCCGCTGGTGGTGAGCAGTGCTGTGGTGAGTTGGTACTTCTCGCCTACGAGTTTGAAATCGGAAGCACTATACAAACCGCAGTGAACCAGTTCGCTGACTTTGTCCGCAACATAGACACCGATGCTTTTCACAGCGGTCTCCATCGCATTGGCGTTGGCGTCGGCACGGGTGGCGGATTGGGCAACCGGTGTGGTCACGCTGGTGGGAAAAGAGATCGTAACACCGGCATAAGTGCTCTCACCCTGTGCCAAATTGGGATCAACGGAGGTGTTCTCTTTGGAGCAAGAAGCAATGGCGAAGGCTACCAAAGCCATTGCAATTAATTTTTTCATTTTCATTTTCATTTTTTTTCTTAAAAAATCCAAAAGGAGTTTCTACCTCCTAAGTTTGACAGGATTATCGAACACAAAGCCCTATCTGTTGTTTTTTTGATAAGAAGCTGTTTTAAATTTTTTCAAAATTTTATTTCTGCAATTTCGGAAAGAAATTAAAACCGTTTCTGCGTGTTTCAGTGTGCTTTCACCTGCAAATTCAAGGTGAAGCACATTGAAAACGTCTGAAATACAATTGCGTGAATTTACTCTCCGTAGACAATCACGGTGTAGCAATTGTACACACCCACATACGACTTCGACTCGTAATCTACGTGGTGGATGCGCGTAATACCTGCATCTTTGGCAGCAGCCTGAATGCTGGCATCACCCGTAGCAACAATGCCCAGATAGCCCTTGGCCTTGGCCGTGCCGACTTTCGACGAACCAACGTTGTTGGTCACAGCCAAACCATCTTTCACATTGGTGTAGAAGGCACCTGTTACGGGGGTCTTCACGATACCGCAAGCCGAGAACATCGCAACGGCAAATGCGCAAGCAAAAAGTTTTTTCATAATAAAAGTTTTTAAGTAGTTAATATAATGTAAAAATGTTTGTAAAAGCAGGGGTAATCGTGGGGATCACCCCTGCTTTCTAAATATTAGTTGATTGAAGGAATCGAGTTGCTCTTGACATAAACATTGACATCCTTGCTGGCCGTATTGCCCCAAATATCCTTATAGGTGACGCGGAAGACTTGGTAGAGAACTGCCTCCGGATTCTGCCAAGTGATACCGTCAATCGAGGTTACCACGCCGGTAGCGCCGTTGATTTGCAGGATTTGCTTGCCCTGCAATCCATCGGGAAGATCCTGTCCGGCATCCGCCTTTACATTGCCTACTGCGCTGTAAGAGATGCTTTCGATCATCGTAGGATGGAGGATTTTCTGGTCTACATCCAAGGGTGTGAAATTCGAGCTGGTGGCAATGTTGATACCGACGTGCTTCATTGCGCTGTAATTGCCGTTGAATTTAGAAACCTTTGCGGCTACGCTCTTCAGATTCAGGCGTGTGTAGCTGACAAACAGCTCGCTTGTGGCGTGGAATTCGTCACCCTCTCTACACAGAATGCTGATCGGAAGCGATTGACCGGTTACCAGTTTCACGTGGGCTGTGATTGATTTTTTGATCGACATCTTCGAGCCCCAATCGCCTATGGCCGGAGCCGTAACTGTCGGATAGGGCGAGAACTGTACACCTTGTGCTCCTTGGCTGGGGCTGGTGGTGGCAAAATCGTAGGCCAAGGGGGCCGCATTCGGAGTTACATCCGATGCTTTCGAGATGTTCTCGTTCGATTCAACATCGAACAAATCTGTGATCGCCACAGGAAGCAAGCTGGTCGTGTAGTAGGTGTCCGATCCAGTACCAATCAGCGTATGTCCGCCCTTGTAGTAAATTTTGAACTTAGGCGCAACGATGTTGACAAGTTTTACGAGTTTGAATTCGCGCGATTGTTTCAACTCGGCAGGACGTTGTGTCTTGGCGGTTGCGGTGATGGTCATCACAATCTTGTATGTGCCAGCATCAATGGTCGGAAGCAAGCGGTGTTTGGCGGTAAAATCATTGGCCGCATTGAAGCCGGTAACATCAGCCGTAATATTGTCTGTCATCGGGGTTACAGTCCAATTTTGCCCCTCTTTTTTGAATAACTCTTGTGTCTTGATGGCAAAGTTCCAATCGGAACCCTTGTAACCATTATCCGCGAATGTGGTGGTCGACTTTGACTCCAAAACGTAATTTACCGTTCTGTTAGGCAGCCATTTATCCTGATAATCAATAGTCTTGATCACACCATCGGCAGGAGCACGGTAAACCGTCACCAAGAAGTCGCGATCAATTGTCACCGGCTCAATGGCAGGGATTCCCGGAACAGCAGGCTGTCCGATTTCGGGTTTGGCAGGAGTTACGGGAACGGCCGGAACGCCCTTGTCGGTGACCGAAGCGGTAACCGTAACCGAACGCTCAACGACGTCTTTAGGCCATACAGTTGCGTGGGGAACAGCGACAGGCAGAACGGTGAATTTGAACTTATCACCGCCGGGGGTTATGTAGCGCTTCATGTCTTTGAGAGCCATCGGAGTGCCTGCGAGCGAGTATTCGATCGTGTTGATATAATCTTGGTGGTAGGCAGACGACAGGCGAACCGAGTCGGTGAAGGTCTCGTCGGAGAACAGCACAACATCGTCAAGCTGCTGCACATCGCGATCTGTAATTGAGCGGTATTCCTCATTGATAATCAGCGGAGTACTCGAAATAACGTATGCGGATTCGCTGTAATTGAGCACGATGAAAATGGCGGCATCCTTGGCTACATCGTCGAAGGATTTAGCCCATTCGAGCGTCATAATATATTGTCCTTTGTCTTTCTCGGCGCTGCAAGGTACGACACTGGCAATCTTGATGAAATCGGGGTTGTTGCCGTAAGCACGGGTGTAGCTCTGGTCGAAATGAAGACCGAACTTTGCCTGCTCGTAGACCTTGCTCGTGGAGGGGTTGACGGCGATCTTGAACTCAACGCGACCCCCTTTGAGGATATAATCCTTGTCACGGATGACGGTGATGCTTGTCGGATAGACGCCGGCTTTGGCCAAGCAATAGGACTTGCCGTCGATCGTGAACGTCACCGATTCATCGGTCTCGACAATGGCCGTGATGACCTTACCACCCTCGAAGGGGAAGGTTGTCGTGGTGGTCTTCAGTACCGTAGAGGTCGCAGCATCGTACTCCTCGAAGGCAATAAAGCCACCTTTGTTGACTACGCGTACCGACACGCCTTGAGCCTTGACGCTTTGTCCGTTCACTTGAATTTCGTATTTAGCAGCGTCGGAATCAGCGGGCTTGGAACCCAAATTCGAAGCCCAATTTCCGCCCTTGTTAATCCAAATATAAGGCGTTTCGCCTTGAGGACCCTGAGGCCCTTGGATGCCTTGATCACCCTGTGCACCCTGCGCGCCATTGCTGATATCAATGGTCGATTTGTCGGAGAAGGTGATCATCCAACCACCCGGGTTGGTTGCTGTTGCTGCCACGGGCGTCACCGCTGTAATGAGCTTACCCTGCTCAATTGCTATGTCCAGTTTCGCCACGGACTCTTCCAGTGTTGTGACCCGATTCTTCAGGTCATCGACGTCGTCCTTCAAATCTTGATTACAACCGGTCATCATCAAAAATGCGGCAGTAACGGAGAGCGTCCATTTAACAAACGAATAGTTTTTTGTTTTCATAATAATATAGGTGTAATGGGTTAAAGCGATCAACTCTGTATCGCAAGAACGAAGGTAGTGGATTCTAAGTTCTCATCGAAAAAAACACCCGTGACAAAAAGTGGACAACGCAATAATAAATTTCAGAAAACTCCCTTCGATATTTGCGACGACACGATGGATTTTAGTGTTATTTATGGTTTATCAAGGTGACAAAGAAATTGCGAATTAATGTGTTTACACAATGAGACAATATTAAATTAATATTCTCTTGTTTGAGTCGTTTTGAAACACTATATTTGTAGCATATATAGTTAAAAACACGATTAGATGCCTGTAATCTCGATGAAAATAAAAATTGTAGCAACTTTAATTACGCTCCTATTTGTCTCGACAACAAGTGGACAAAATTCAAAAGCTGACTCCCTCGAAACGCTGCTGTCCACGCATACACGAATAGACACGGCAAGGGTGAATTTGCTCAACAAGCTCGCCTATGAAGAGTTTATGCACAACCCTCAAAAAGCGAAATCACACGCAGAAGAGTCGTGGAAGGCCTCCTCGACGCTCAACTACCCCAAGGGCAAAGCTGCCAGCCTGTGGGTTTCGGGACTTGTATGTCTAAAAAGCGACAAACGAGAAGCGCTCAACTATTTCCAAAAAGCATTGGCAATCGCGAAACAGATTGAAGATAAGGCAGGTATGTGCAACTACCTAACTGCTATCGGCAACGTAACAAAGGATATGGGTGACATCAAAACCAGTGATGACGCCAAGGATAGAGCGCTACAATTGGCGTTGCAATTGGATGACAGACTGCTGATTATCAAGTGCCGTTTCAATATTTCTCTCAATATGAAAAGTAGCGGCAAGCTGGTCGAAGCCGCACAACAACTTCAAGAGGCGATTATTCTGGCTGAAAAAGCAGATGAAAAATCTATGTTGGCCAAGGCATACGGCTCTCTGGCCGCGATCTATCACGTTCAAGGTAACTCCTCGACAGCACTCGAATATTACATTTCCGCGTTGGAACTCAACGAAAAAAGCGGTGAGACACGTAGCAGAATTAGCAATTTGATCAATATTGCCGGCGTCCAATCCGACCAAAATGAGTTTGATGCAGCGCTGGAAACAATTCACAAAGCGTTGCGATCGGCACAAGAGCAGAACGACTCCCTACACATATCGGTCTGCTATACCAATATCGGCAACATCTATCGGCAGATGAACAACCCCAAGGCGCTCGACTATTTTCAGAAATCACTCTCCTTGTCCAAATACGGCAACATTGGTCAGCGAATCAACAACTTGATGAACATCGGGGCGATTTACACGACCCAAAAAGAGTTTGGCAAAGCCCTGCAAAGCCTCGACCAAGCACTGGAATTGGCACAAAAAGTCAATATGCAAAGCGCGATTGGCGAGGTATACTCAGTGATGAGCGGAATGTATATTGCACAAAAACAATACAATACAGCCAAGACGCTCATCCATAAAGCACGCGCATTGGCTGAGACAATTGGCTACACCACCTTGCTGAAAGATTGCAACAAAATGCTCTCCGACATCGCTGCTGCAACGGGGAATTTTCAGGAGGCATATTCCTATTATGCACAATACAAATCGCTGTGTGATAGTTTGTTAAATGAGAAAAATACGCGTAAGATTGCTCTTTTAGAAAGCTCTTACAAGTTTGCCAAAGAACGGCG
>JAVVYP010000052.1:0-10541 GCA_036651015.1 Alistipes sp. | reverse complement strand
TAACCCACGGCCAACATCAGGTAGTTTTCGTTGAGCTGAGGCCGGCTGATCAGGTCTATCTTGTCGTCACTTGCCTTGTCCAATTCGGCCTGCTGGTCGATGATGCGCGAGGTGCCGGTGTAGATGTTTTGGATGAGGTAGAGCGCTGCATTGTAGTCGTAACCTTCGACTTTTTGCGGCAACAGGTTGAAGTAGACGATTGCGCGCTGCCCCTCTTTGGCATCGTAGACACCCAAACGGGTCTTGTCGCTGGGGTAGACCGTTTTGTTGTTGTCGAGCTGAAGGAAAAAGTCTTTGTCGAGGCTTTTGACAGTGACAAAGTTGGCGTAGGCAGGGTAGTCGCCCTTCTCTTCGTTGCACGAACTGAAGACGAGTGCAGCCGTGGCTGCGAGGAGTAGTAAACCGAATTTTTTCATTTTTTCTATTGATTTTATGGTATTTTTATGCTTGATAAATGCTAATTTTGCCGAAATACTGCATTGACAGTGAAAAAAAATGATCGGCGTGCAGTCTTTTCGTGCAAACTCCGTTTATAGGTAGGAATTAAGAGATGGAAATAGAGGAACAGAAGCTATCTGATGGGTGCAGAGAGGGGATTGATGCGGCTCGCAAAGAGTTGTACGATCGCTTCGCGGGTCGCTTGCTGGCTGTCTGTCTGCGTTATACGGGCGATCGGCCTACGGCCGAGGATCTGTTGCACGATGCGTTCTTGAAGATTTATGGGGCTTTCGACCGCTTCTCCTACCGCGGACCGGGTTCGTTGCGTGCGTGGATGGAGCGCATTACGATCAATGTGGCGCTGGAGTGGCTACGTACGCGCAATCGACTGGGGTGCGTGGTTCTCGACGAGGGGCGCGCTTTGCCCGATGTGCCGGAACCCGATGGCGCAGAGGTGGCGCTGGTGCCCCACGAGGTGTTGATGCGGATGGTTGCTGAGTTGCCCGACGGCTACCGTACGGTTTTCAACCTCTACTGCATTGAGGAGTATTCCCACCGTGAAATCGCGCAGATGTTGGGAATCAACGAGAAAAGCTCCTCTTCGCAACTTTTCCGTGCGCGAATGCTGTTGGCACAGCGAGTTAGGGCTTATTTGAAAAAAGGATGAAACAAGAGATAGATTGGACAAATGTAGTGCGCAAGGCTCTCCGAGACGTCGAAATGACACCTCCGGAGGGCGGCTGGGCACGTTTGGAGCGCGAGCTAAAACCTCCGCGTTTGTCTCTCCTGCGCACCTATTGGCCGCGTGTTGCTGTTGCGGCGGCTTTGGTGATTTGTGTCGCTGCCGGGGCGTTGTTGTGGCGCGCGGAGTTGCCCGAAAGTGGCACGATGGCGCTGGAAACATCGACCAAGGATCGCGTCATTCATACGCAGACGGCTGAGACGTCCGAGGTGGTTGAGTCAACAACTGTTGCGGCGGCAAAACCGGCAACATCGACTGTGGTGCAGCGACTTCGTGCTCAGGTCGCCACTTTGCAGATACCCGTCTCGCTGGAGGCTGCGCAGGATACTGCGCAATCGACCTTCTCGCGCGCGCAACCAGCTGCCGAACCACAGAAAACAACGAATATTCAGCCTAAAAAGTCCGCTTCGGCAACGACGCAGACAACGACGCAGACGCCGACGCCAAAAGTTTCGTCCCGTTCGTCTTTTGACGAAGCGCCTTTTGTGGCCTATGTGCCACCTCGCAAGCAAGCGTCGTTTGCTTTGTTTGCCGGTGGGGGCGTGACGGGCAGCAGCAGCGAGGTGGGGCGTGTAAATCGTTTTTTCGCCAACACGACATTGTCTGGTGGTGTCGATGGGGTGGAGATGCTCTTGGCCGATTACGACAAATGTTCGTTCCGTCACCACCAGCCGCTCAGCTTTGGTCTCGCGGTGCGCAAGGAGTTTGCCCACGGGCTTTCACTCGAGAGCGGCGTGAACTATTCGTATCTGCGTTCGGATGTTCGAATGGCCTTCGGCGCGGATGATCTCAAGCAGACGCTCCATTTCATCGGGGTGCCACTGCGACTGAACTGGAATTATATGCAACGTCGTCACTTCCTATTATATATAGGTGCCGGTGGTATGGTCGAAAAATGTGTCTCGGCCAAGTTCGGCTCGACGTCGATCAATGAGGGGGGTGTGCAGTGGTCGGTTGCCGGTGCTGCCGGTGTCGAGTATCGTTTGGGCGGTTTGGTGGGTCTCTATTTTGAGCCTGAAGTGTCGTATTATCTCAACCAAACGCAACTGCGCACTGCCCGTACGGACTCTCCATTGACCCTCACCCTGCGTCTGGGCGTGCGTTTGTCTTTCTAAGAAGCTGTTTTTCTTGCTGCCCTTGTGCAGGTGTTACGTCCGACATTTTGCCGGACTTTTTTTTGGCGTGGTGTCCAAATATGCTATAAATATGCTTTAATGTGCTATTTTTATTGTTCGAACCAAATTTGTTGTTATTTTTGTCAATAAAATATTGTGTGTTGGCATAAAAAAACACGAGTACAGAATTTGCTGTACCCGTGTAAGTAGTCCCGAAAGGAATCGAACCTTTATCGTAAGAACCGGAATCTTATATTCTATCCATTGAACTACGAGACCGAGAGTGCAAAGGTGCAATTTTTTTTTAATAATTGCTAAAAAAAATGAGAGAAAAGCAGAATAATTGGCAAAGAATAGAGGCGGTGATCAAGTGGGCAAATATGTCGACGAACTATTTTGCACGCCATATCGGACTTTTGCGAGGCGAGAATCTCTATCAAATCAAACGCGGACATAACGGAATATCGTTTGATTTGGCAGAACGCATTGTTGCCAAATTCCCTCAGATTGACAAGTTATGGCTGTTGACGGGCGAGGGGCAGATTTTCTCCGACGAGCGGTTGCGTGGCGTGCAGGTGCCCTTCTATCCGGTCGATGTCGAACGCGAAATTGTCCATTGGGAGCAGTTGGAGGCCGAAAGCTATTTGATCGTCTCGCCGGTGGGTGAGTGTGATCTGGCAATGTACTATATGGGACGTGCGATGGGCGACGCGCTTCCCTCGGGAACGATCGTTTTGTTGAAGGCTGTCGAGCGAGATGCAATTATTCCGGGCGAAGAATATGTGATAGTCAGCCGAAAAATTGTAACTTTGCGCATAGTTCGTGCCAATGCGGAGTCGGAACAGATTCGGCTGGTGGCTGGCGATCGTGAGAACTACGACGATATTGTGTTGAACATCAATGATATATTGTCGGTGTATAAAGTGAAATGTAAATTGATTATTAATAATTAGGAGCGATGTTTTCAGGTATTGTGGAGTGTACGGCAGCAGTGATTGCAATTCATACCGACCGACAAAATAAGGATTTTACGCTTCGGGCGGACTTTGCGCAGGCTTTGAAGATTGATCAGAGCATAGCACATAACGGCGTATGTTTGACAGTTACGGACATCTCGGACGACACCTATACGGTCACTGCGATGAAAGAGACCCTCGATCGAAGTAATCTTGGGACGCTTTGCGTGGGCGATTTGGTGAACTTGGAGCGGTCGATGCGCCCCGATGCACTGCTTGACGGCCACATTGTGCAGGGACACGTCGACCAGACGGCACGTTGCACCAAACGCGAGGATGCCGACGGCAGTTGGTATTTCACCTTCGAATACGAACCTCAGGGCGGTGGCCTTTGCACCGTGGAGAAGGGTTCGGTGACGGTCAACGGCGTGAGCTTGACGGTCTGCGATTCGCAGGAGAATAGTTTCCGTGTAGCGATTATTCCTTACACCTTCGAGCACACCAATTTTTGCCGAATCGACTGTGGAACGGTCGTAAATATTGAATTTGATATTGTGGGCAAATACATTGCTCGCCTAATGCACAATTATAAGAAGTAAATATGTCTCAGATCAAAACAAAAGAGGGCGCTTCGTTGTGGATTGCGCTGCTCGCAACGATTCTCGTCGCCGCAGGAATGATCCTGTTGGAGGGAGTGTGGTGGATTGTGCTCTGCGTAGCTGCCGGCGTGTTTGTGTTGATGTCGCTCGTGGCATTGTTCATCATTCGCGCCTATGTGGCCTACAAACTCAAACCCATCTACTCGATTGTGCTTTCGCGTGATGTTCACACCAAAGAGATCCTCTCCGAGTTGAAGGACAAACGTGTGGAGAACATCGGCGAGGAGCTGACGGCGTGGGCGGACACCAACGACCGTGAAATTACCCGACTCAAAGAGACTGAGCAGTTTCGCAAACAGTATCTGGGCAATGTGGCGCACGAACTGAAAACCCCGATATTCAATATTCAAGGCTACATTTCGACGCTCTTAGACGGCGGACTGGAGGATGAGCTGATCAACCACAAATACCTCGAACGCGCCGAAAAGAGTATCGACCGCCTGATCAATATTGTCGATGATTTGGATACCATTTCCAAGTTGGAGAGCAATATGAACCGCCTTGAAATGGAGCGTTTCGACATCGTGGCGCTTGCGCGTGAGATTGCCGAACAAGCCGAAATGGAGGCCGACAAAAAAAAGATCGTCATCACGGTCAAAGGATCCGACAACCTGCCTTCGCCGTTTTGGGTGCAGGCCGACAAACACTATGTGGGTCAAATACTTGTTAATCTGATTATCAATGCAATCCACTACGGCAAAGAGGAGGGCGTGATTCGTGTCCATTTCCGAGATCTGCTCGATAAAATCTTGGTTGAGGTCGAAGATAATGGGTTGGGTATCGGCAAAGAGGATCTGCCGCGGATTTTCGAGCGCTTCTACCGTACCGACAAGGGTCGTTCGCGCGAGCAGGGGGGTACCGGCTTGGGCTTGGCCATCGTCAAACACATCATCGAAGCCCACGGCGAACGCATCTCGGTGCGCAGCGAATTGGGCGTCGGGACTACCTTCTCGTTTACGCTCAAAAAAATAAACCTACAAGATATAAAATAGATGATACAATCGTTAAGCATTGTTTGGAATTTCGATCCGGTATTTTTCTCGATCGGTTCGCTCGAAATTCGTTATTACGGCCTGATGTGGGCGTTGGCGATTCTGGTCGGAGCCAAGTTTTTTGACAATTTTTGCAAGCGCGAAGGGCTGCCGGCGTCGGTCTCCGAATCCATATTTATCTACGGAACGTTGGCCACCATCATCGGTGCGCGACTCGGACACTGCCTGTTTTACGATCCGATGGAGTACCTGCGCGCGCCGTGGACGATCATCACGGGATTTCGTGACGGAGGTCTGGCAAGCCACGGTGCCGCGATCGGTTTGCTGGTCGGACTGTGGCTTTTCTCGCGCAAAAACAAGCTGCCCTACATCTGGTCGCTGGATCGCATTACGATTCCCGTGGGCATCGGTGGGGCGTTGGTGCGACTGGGGAACCTGTTTAATTCGGAGATTTTCGGTACGGCAACCACACAACCGTGGGGCGTGGAATTTGTTCGCTCGGCAAAGTGGGTGCAGGAATTTGCGCCGGCTGCGGTGCACCCGACGCAGGTATATGAGGCCATTTGTTATTTGGTGACCTTCGGCATCCTCTGCTGGCTCTACTACGGCAAAGACCTCGCGCGACGTCGTCCGGGAATGCTCTTCGGTATTTGCTTGGTCGGGGTGTTCCTGACGCGCTTCTTCATCGAGTTTATCAAAACCGAGCAGGTGGCCTTCGAGCAAGGAATGTTGCTCGATATGGGACAATGGTTGAGTGTCCCCTTCATTCTGCTGGGTGCCTATATGATTTACTGGAGCGCTTCGAGACCCGAAAAAACCTTGACGAACGCCCCTTCGACGCATACCCCCAAGGCACCTATTAAAACCAAAAAACGATGAGCAATAATCCGATGATCCAACAAATCGACCGATTGGTCGGTGACCTGCTGGCTGGTGGCGGCGAGGTGTTTTTACCCGGTGTGGGTTCGCTTTACACCGAGCGGTTGGGCGCTCAGCGTTTGAGCAAAGGACGTGTGCAGCCCCCCTGCTGCGAGGTGTCGTTCCAAACGGCGCAACGCGGAGTGTCGCTCGTCGATGAAATTGCCGCTGCTCTCCAATGCGATGTGGCGAGGGCGCAGTCGATTTACGACAATTGGTTGTCCGAAACTTATGCGGGAAATACACTGACCATCGAAGGCGTTGGCGTGTTGAAATTCAAGAACCTCAAACTCGATAAACTCTTCGATTTGCGATTGAATCCGCAGGGACGCGAACCGATACATATTCAATCCAAACGACGTGTCGATTGGGCGCTGGGTATTGGTATTGCAGCCATTTTGATTGCCGCAGGTATCGGAGGGTATCAATTTTTGATGAACTATTCCGATCAAGAGACCGAATTGACAACTTTGGCGCAAACCGAGCAGCAACAAGAGGCGCAGTCGGTCGCACCGTCTTCGGATCGTGACCTTGTCGAGCCTAATGCAGCCGTCGATTCCGCTGCTGTAACATCGCCTACAACGATCGAAAGTGCCCCGAACGCAGCTTCGGCCACCACGACCACCGCATCGGTCGCCCCTGCAACATCAACGACGCCGGCCTCCTTGGTCGCCGGGCGTTTCTATGTGGTGTTGGGCGTTTTTAGCACCGCCGACAATGCGCAACGCGCTATGGCGGAAGCAGCAGCAAAGAAACCGGCACTCCGCTGCGAGATTTATGATTTCAACCACAAATTCCTCGTCTCGCCATTCAACGCCGCCGACGCTGCGTCGTGTACGCAGTTCATTCGTGCCGAAGTTGACCTTGCTCCAGATATGTGGACTTATACCGCGCGCTAATGTCTCTGTCGGCGCTGCTAATTCGGGTTGTCGATTGGTTCTACATTCGCCCCGTCGCCTCTCTGATGCCGATTCAGACGTTTCGCTATGCCGTTTGTGGGGGTGTTAACTTTCTGTTGCTGAATCCTTTTTTCTATTTTCTGATCTACAACTACCTCGTGGCCCATCGTTTCATTGATTTGGGCTTCGTGGTGGTTTCACCGCACATTGCAGCGATGATCTTGGTTTTCCCGATCACCTTTTTTATCGGTTTCTGGCTCAACCGCCAAATCACATTCCGCCAATCTTCCGTGCGGACGCGGACGCAACTGGTGCGTTACGCCTTGTCGATCGTCGGATCGGTGTTGCTGAATTATGCTGGGATGAAGCTTTTTGTCGAGGTGTGCGGCGTTTGGCCGACACCGGCGATGCTGCTCACAACGCTGCTCACCACCATTTATAGCTTCTTGGCTGCCAAGTACTTCACTTTCCGCCACGCCTTGCCCGAATAGTGATTTAGAAGCTGTGTGAAATTTCGGGCGAGGCTCGGCTTGATTTTCAAGCCGTTGTGGGTGCCTATTTGTTCTCTTTGATCTTTTGCAATTCGTACATCCGATCGCGGAATCGGGCGGCGGCCAGAAAATCCAACGATTTGGCCGCACGTTCCATATCTTCGCGTGCCTTGGTGATCAGGGCGTCGACGTTCTCGCTGGCCACATAGCTCTTTTGCACGTCGGCAGCCATTCCGTAGTGTCCCTCGTCGAAAGGGTGGACGGTCATATCAATTTTGGAGGTATCAACACGGCTGTCGAGCAGCGAACTCTGTCCGGTGCCACTCTTTTGGGCAGCACGCGGCAACACTTCGTGCGCGATGTTGTAGGCGATCTGTTTTTCGCGGCGACGATTACTCTGCTCGATAGCCAGACGCATTGAGTCGGTGCATTTGTCGGCATAAAGAATGACATTGCCCTGTGAGTGACGCGCGGCACGTCCTGCGATCTGCGTGAGCGATCGCACGTTGCGCAGAAATCCCTCTTTATCGGCATCCAAGATGGCCACCAAAGCCACCTCCGGCAAGTCCAATCCCTCGCGCAGCAAGTTGACACCTACCAGCACGTCGAAGAGTCCGTCGCGCAGGTCTTCCAAAATTTGGATGCGGTCGAGTGTATCCACGTCCGAGTGGATGTAACGGTTGCGTACCCCCACGCGATCGAAATATTTGGATAACTCTTCGGCCATCCGTTTGGTGATGGTGGTGACGAGCACTTTGTCGTCGTTTTTAACCCGTTTGTCGATCTCCTCGATCAGGTTGTCTATTTGGTTGATCGTTACGCGCACCTCCAACGGCGGATCGACCAATCCCGTGGGACGGATCAACTGTTCGACGATCACCCCTTCGCTCTTCATCAACTCAAAATCCGAGGGTGTGGCGCTGGCATAGATCGACGTGCCTTGCAGCTGTTCGAACTCCCCGAAGGTCACCGGTCGGTTGTCGCGCGCGGCCGGCAGTCGGAATCCGTACTCCACCAAATTCTCTTTGCGCGCACGGTCGCCGCCATACATTGCGCGAACCTGCGGCAGGGTGACGTGGCTCTCGTCCACGACCATCATATAGTCTTTGGGAAAGTAGTCGATCAGGCAAAACGGACGTGTGCCCTCGACGCGGCCGTCGAAGTATCGCGAATAGTTTTCGATGCCGGGGCAGTAACCCAACTCTTTGATCATCTCGAGGTCATACTCCACACGCTGTTTGATGCGTTGCGCCTCCATCGTTCGCCCGTCGCGCTCGAAGTGCTCGATCTGCTTGCCCAAGTCGAGGTAGATTTGCTGCACGGCACTGAAAATTCGCTCTTTGGTGGTTACAAACATACTTGTGGGGTAGAGCGTCAGCGCGTCGAGCGTTTGGATGCGTTGCCCCGTGACGGGGTCAATGGTCTGAATCGCCTCGACTTCGTTGTCGAAGAACATCACGCGGAAACACTGGTTGCCAAATTCACCGAAGGCGGCCATAATATCCACCGTGTCGCCGTTGACGCGGAAGGTTGCCGGTTCCAAATTGCGCTCGGTGCGTGTGTAAAGCGCCTCGACTAACTTGTAGAGAAAATGTTTGTAGCTGACCACCTGCCCGACCTTGAGGTGGATGGCTGTGGCGTGAAAATCCGCCGGATTGCCGCAGCCATAGAGACACGACACGCTCGACACGACGATCACGTCACGACGCCCCGATAGCAGGGTGGCGGAGGTTCGCAG
The DNA here is from genome assembly GCA_036651015.1 of Alistipes sp. GTDB lineage: Bacteria > Bacteroidota > Bacteroidia > Bacteroidales > Rikenellaceae > Alistipes. The sequence continues at coordinate 1,593 of JAVVYP010000052.1, read as the reverse complement.
CCGTAACTTCTCGATCTCGGCATTGATCGCCAAATCTTTTTCGATGAAGGTGTCGGTCGAGGGCAGGTAGGCTTCGGGCTGGTAGTAGTCGTAATAGGAGACGAAATACTCGACGGCATTTTCGGGGAAGAAATTTTTGAATTCACCGTAGAGCTGCGCCGCGAGGGTTTTGTTGTGGCTCAAAACCAGTGTCGGACGATTCAGCTGCGCAATGACGTTGGCCACGGTGAAGGTCTTTCCGGAGCCGGTGACACCCAACAGGGTGTTGTGCTTCGATCCGTGTTCGATCGAGGCGACCAGTTGCGAGATCGCCTCCGGCTGGTCGCCCATTGGGGCATAATCCGATACAAGTTTGAAATCCATAGCTACAAAGATACGAATAATTCAAAATTATGGATGAAAAGTGGAATTATTCTATCGTTATCTTCGGTGGGCAAATTTTTAATTTTTAGATTTTTATTATTAATTTTTAATTATTCGTATCTTTGTCCGTATGATCGACAGAGAGACAGTAGACCGCATTTACGCCGCCGCCAATATCGTGGATATTATCGGCGAATATGTTACGCTCAAACGCAAGGGCGTTAACTATCAGGCCTGTTGTCCGTTCCACAACGAGAAAACCCCGTCGTTCGTCGTGTCACCCTCCAAGGGTCTCTACAAATGTTTCGGCTGCGGCAAGGGCGGCAATGCCGTGACCTTCCTGATGGAACACGAGAGCCTGACCTATCCCGATGCCTTGAAAATGGTGGCCAAACGCTACGGTATCGAGGTCAAGGACTGATTTTTCAAGATGAGTTGAGAACAATGATTTATCAGAAAATTATGTCTCAAAATTAGGTGTCGAGTATGGATGAGTCGCAAATGTAGATTATGAAAATTACCTCGAATCTTTTGGAGTTTCTGCTCCTTGTTGTCCAGATTTTGCTGATGGCTGTCCCGTGTTTGTATATCATATGCTGGCAACCGGATGTGGTGATGATTACACCGGGGATGGTCATCCCTTGGCTTCTGATGCTGTATCTTGTGATGATTGCCGTTTGCAGATGGACGAGCGTGCCTATATCGTTGTTTACATTGGTTAATGCGTTGATCCCTTGGGTTGTTTATCATTGGAGCCTATTTCCGCTCGAACGCTACGAAGGTCGGCTGTGGGCGCAGCTTTTGTTTTACTGCACCGCACAGGCTGTATGGATATGGGCGACCAATCCGGTCTGGAACGGAAAGATGATCGAATGGATTCGGGGCTATAAAGCTAAAAAAATGTGATTGACATTATCATCCGTGAAATGTTGGCGGGATTTCGATTTTATGTCGGAATCCCGTTTTTTTGATGCTTAGAAGCTGTTTTAAATTTATGACGCTCGTTCTTTTCGGCTCTTTTCGCCCTGCAAATCCTCATTTAGCGCGCTGAAATAACTTCGATAACAAATTCAAACAGCTTCTTGGTTCTCCTCGTTTTTAGAGGGCATTTCGTTTCGATGGGATGCGGCTCAGAAATATTTCTCCATTCATAATTATTAATTTTTAATTATTCGTATCTTTGTCCGTATGATCGACAGAGAGACAGTAGACCGCATTTACGCCGCCGCC
>JAVVYP010000051.1:0-11227 GCA_036651015.1 Alistipes sp. | reverse complement strand
TGGGGCAAAAAGAGCCGAAAAGAACGAGATTAATTAATTCAAAACAGCTCCTTAGGAGACTGTTACTTTTTTCTGGCGGAAAATATTGAGATGCGAGAGCAACGGATTGCGGCGGTCAAGCAACAGCAGCTCGGCAAGCAGCAGCACCAATGCCGCCAGCAGCAAATATTGGTATTGCTCGTTGAACTCCTCGAAGCGGATGCTGGCCAACTCGGTCTTCTCCATCTCGTTGATGCTCTTGACGATCTCGTCGAGACCGATCGACTGTGTCGATGAACGGACGTAAGCGCCGCCGGTGACATCGGCGATCTGCATCAACATCTCTTCGCCCAATTTCGAGACCACCATTTCGCCATTTTCGTCCTTGATAAATTCACCGTCGATCTGAATCGGAGCACCCTCGGGGGTACCGATGCCGATCGTGAAGATGCGAATGCCCATCTCGGCGGCACGCTGCGCCACCGCTACGGCATCGTCGTCGTGGTTTTCACCGTCTGTAATGAGAATGATGACGCGGCTGTGGTTCTGCTCGGTGTCGCCCGAAAACGACAGCAGCGCCTGCTCCAACGCCTTGCCGACGGCCGTGCCCTGCACCGATACCAATGAGGGATCAATGCGCTTGGCAAAGGCCTTGGCCATCCTAAAATCGGAGGTGATCGGCAGCTGCACCTTCGGCTCACCGGCGAAAACGATCAGCCCGACGCGGTCTTGGTGCAACCCGTCAAAGAGCTGATTGATTGCATATTTGGTGCGCTCTAAGCGGTTGGGTTTGAAATCCTCGGCCAGCATCGACGTCGAGACGTCCACCGTCAGCATCATTTCGATGCCCTTGGTCTTCTCCTCGCGCAGTTTAGAACCGAATTGCGGACGCGCTGCGACCAACACGATGAGGGTGAGCGCCGTGCAAAAAATCATAAATTTCAGCACGACACGTCCAGTCGACACATCGGGCATCAGCTCTTGCATCAGCTCGGGGTTTCCGAAGCGAGCGATTCGTCTCTTGCGGTTGCGCGCGACCAGCCAAAAGAGCAGAATCAGCGCAGGTAAAAGCAGCAGGAGCCAAAGATATTGTGGGTTTGCGAATCTAAACATAGCAAATTTTCTTTACGGAATACGTTTCAAGAGCAGGTTGGCAATCAGAAATTCGAGCAGCAGCAACGCCAACCCGGCCAACGCCCACGGCAGAAAAAGTTCGTTGTAGGTAATATGCTCCGAGACCTCAATCTTGCTCTTTTCAAGGGTGTTGATCTGGTCGTAGATCGCTTTGAGTTTGGCTTTATCGGTGGCGCGAAAGTACTTGCCGCCCGTCATATCGGCGATCGACGCGAGCATTTTCTCGTCGATTTCGACCTTCTGCTGCACGAAAGTCATATTGCCAAACATATCGACGGCCGGGTAGGGCGCCATACCCTCGGTGCCGACGCCGATCGTATAGACGCGGATGCCTTGGCTCTTGGCGATCTCGGCGGCGGTCAGCGGCGCGATTTCACCCCGGTTGTTCACGCCATCGGTCAGCAGGATGATCACCTTCGACTTGGCTTCGCTCTCGCGCAGGCGGTTGATGGCCGTGGCCAGTCCGTTGCCAATGGCCGTGCCGTCCTCGATCAGACCGCTGCGAATGCGTGCCAACAGCGTCTGCAAGGTGCCTTGGTCGGTGGTCAGCGGACTTTGTGTGAACGACTCACCGGCAAAAGCGACCAACCCGATGCGATCGCCATAGCGGTCGGCGATGAACGAGCCGGCCACCTCCTTGGCGGCTGTAATGCGGTCGGGGCGGAAGTCGCGAGCGAGCATCGAACCCGACACGTCGATCGAGAGCATAATGTCGATACCTTCGGTGTTGGTTTTGGAGTTCTGTTCCACGCCTTGCGGACGCGCCAAAGCCACGATGAGTAGCGCCACCGCTGCCGCGCGCAATACAAACGGCAGGTGCCGCAGGTAGTAGCGCGCAGTCCTTGGCGCGTGCACAACGCCTGCAACGCTCGAAATTTGGATCGCCGCGCTGCCCTGCAACGTGCGCCAAATGTAGTATGCGACCATCGGTATGAGAACCAACAGCAGCCAAAGGTAGTATGGGGATGCGAAGTGCATAGCTAATTTAAAATTTATTTTTTATTCTCCCAGATCAAGCTATCCTGCAAGAGACCGTTTGCAGGAAAGTTTAGAAGCTGTTTGAATTTGTTACCGAAAAGTCAATACTCGATCTTGTCACTCTTGGCTGTCCACATCTTAAAGGCCTCGATCGCTTTGTCGCCTCCAACGCGCTCCGACGGGATCCTGCGTTTGTTCACGTCAAGGGGGATTTCATCGTAAATGAAGGAGTCGTCGAAATTGATTTTTTTTGCATCGGCGCGCGTGTTGCCAAAGTAGATCTTTTTGATGTTGGCCCAATAAGCCGCACTCAAACACATCGGGCAGGGTTCGCACGAGGTGTAGAGTTCGCACCCTTCGAGCGAAAAGGTTTTCAGCGTCGAACAGGCTTTGCGGATGGCGTTAATTTCGGCGTGTGCTGTGGGATCATTGGTCTGCGTTACGGAGTTCGACGCTGCGGCTATGACCTTTCCATCTTTGACGACGACCGCTCCGAAGGGACCTCCGCCGGTGACGACGCTCTGTTTCGAAAGCTCAATGGCTTGATCCATATAATACTCTTTGTCCGTGCAACATCCCTTAAGCGTGCATTTCGACGATGCAACCTGCTGTGCCGATGCCCAAAATATGGTGCCACATACGCACCCGGCAAGGATTAGAATTTTCTTCATTGTTGCTATTATTAAGGTTACCAATTTTTGCTACCACGCACCACAACACCCTGTTTCTCTTTGAGTTTGTCTTGGGTCTTATCCTCCTGTGCTTGGATGGCTTCGAGCATCTGCTCCTGCTCCTGCGGCGAAATTCCACCGGGCGTCGGCTGAGGTTGCCCCTCACCCTGCTCCTTTTTGTCGGGTTGCGAAGGATTTTGCTGCTCGCCTTTGTCGCCGGGCTTCTGATCCTGTTTTTGATCACCCGGCTTCTGATCCTTTTGCTGATCCTTTTGCTGATCCTTATTTTTATCTTGGTTCTGCTTGTCGTCACCGCCACCGCCATTCTTGTCCTTGTCTTGGTCTAGCAAGTGCTTGGTGTAGGCGTAGTTGTATTTGGCCTCCTGATCGGCCGGATTCATCCGCAACGACTGTTTGTAGCTTTCGAGCGCCTCCTTGTATTTTTTCTGTTTGAACTGTGCATTGCCCAAGTTGTAGAACGCCTCGGCACGCTCTTCGGTAGCGCGTAACGAGTCGGCCGCAGCTTGCTGCATCGTCTGTTCGGCGTGGTCGAAACGCTCGGCTTTGTAGAGCGCATTTCCGAGGTTGTAGCCGGCTTCGAACGACGCCGGAGAGGCCTTAAGTGCCTCCGTGTAACGCTCGATGCTCTTCTCGTAGTTGCCCTTGTTGTACTGCCGATTACCCTTGCGCACAGCACTGCGTTCGGGCAATTGTTGCGCCGAAACGATCTGTGCCGCAAAGAGCAATAGCAAGATAGATAGTATTTTACGCATTGTTTTCATCAATTTTTGTCGGATCCGACACCTCCTCTTCCTGCTCCTCGACGATTTTGGTCTCCTCGACGAAGTAGTAAGCCTTCAAGTAGTCGGCTTCGTTCTGCTCGGCCTCGGGTGTTGCTTTGGCAAATTTGGCCAAATCGGCCTCGCGCAAGATTGTAGCGAGATCCATCTCCGCCTTTTGTGGCATTGCACTCATACGCAGCAACTTGAGAATTTCGTCGGAGGTCATCTCCATCGCACCGATCTGCCAGCGTGCAGCGATGTAGTTGCGCAGGATGTCGGTCAGCGCCGAGTAATACTGCTTGTGGCGGTTGTTCTGCCACAATTTTTGGTCGTGGAGAGCCTCGAGCGCCTTGATGGCCACCACGTGAGGCGGCAGCGGCGGCGTGGGTTTGAAAATGTCGCCAAATCGTTTGCCGTAGTGCGCCAAGATGCGTCGCAGGGCGTAGGCCGCCACCAACAGCAGCAGCAGCGCCAATAACCCCCATTTGAGGTAGCCACTGATCTCGGCGAAGCGGAACGGAAGCTCTTTCTGCCCCTTGATGTCGTAGATCGACTGCGAGGTGGAGTCGATCTGGAATGTGCCGACTTCGAGCTGCAACGAATCGCTGCTGCGGAGTGTGTCCACGATATTTTTGCCGGCATAAAGCACCTCGGCGGTGCCTAAATTGTAGCGTCCTTCGTCGAAGGCGGCCAGCCGATAACGCTTGCGCAACTTGAGTAGGCGGCCGTTGCGTTCGAGTGTGTCAACCGGCAAACTCTCAACCAATTCGAGTCGGTTGTCGCCTTCCGGGCTTTCGAATTCGGGGAAGTTGACCACCTGCACCAAGTCCTTCTGCACCTCGATGATGTAGTCAAAACGGTCGCCAATTCCGATGCTGTCAGGCTCGATGCGAGCCGTGACGGTGGGCGTGTTTTGCGCTTGCAAGCCGAGTGCAGTCAGGAGCAGGGCTGTTGTAAGGAGTCGTTTCATCGCTGTTTGAAAAGTTTTATCAATTCGGCCACATAGTCGCCACTGGTCGAGATCAGTGCCGTGTCAATGCGGTTGTGCGTGAGCGTGGCGTCGATCTGTTCGCTGCGCGTGCGCCACGCCTCGGCGTAGTGGTCTCGCACGGCGCGTGAGGCGGTGTCGACCCACACTTTGCGGCCGCTTTCGGCATCTTTCAACGCCACGATACCCACATTGGGAAGTTCCGTTTCGCGCGGATCATAGACGCGGATGCCGACCAAATCGTGCTTGTTACGGGCGATTTTCAACGCATCGTCGAGTGCCGAGTGGTCTTTGGGCGGATTCATAAAGTCCGACAAGATGAAGGTTGTGCAGCGTTTTTTGTTGACGTTGGTCAGAAAACGCACCGGCTCCGAGAGCTTGGTGCCGGTCGATTCGGGTGTGAAGCTGACCAACTCGTGGATGATCATCAGGATGTGGCTACGTCCTTTTTTGGGGGGAATAAACTTCTCGATTTTATCCGAGAAGAAGATGCAACCCACCTTGTCGTTGTTCTGCGCGGCCGAGAAGGCCAACACGGCAGCGATTTCGGTGATCACACTTTTTTTGAGGCGATCCGTCGAGCCGAATAGGCGCGAGGCCGACACGTCGACGAGCAACATCATCGTCAATTCGCGCTCCTCCTCGTAGATTTTGATGTGGGGCTTGCACGAACGCGCCGTGACGTTCCAGTCGATGTCGCGCACGTCGTCACCGGCTTGGTACTCCCTCACTTCCGAAAACGACATGCCCCGTCCGCGAAAAGCCGTATGGTACTTTCCGGCGAAGATCTCGTTCGAAAGCCCGCGGGTTTTGATCTCGATCTTGCGTACACGTTTCAAAATATCGTTCTCTGTCTCCTTCATCATTATGGAACGATTACGTTGTTCAGAATGTCGGTGATGATCTCTTCGGTGGTGATGTTTTCGGCCTCGGCCTCGTAGGTAAGCCCGATGCGGTGACGCAGCACGTCGTGGCTCACGGCGCGCACATCTTCGGGAATGACGTAACCGCGGCGACGGATGAAGGCATAGGCGCGAGCGGCCTTCGCCAGCGAGATCGACGCACGGGGCGAACCGCCGTAGGAGATCAGGTTCTGGAGTTTGTCGAGGTTGTATTCGGCCGGTTCACGGGTGGCAAAGATGATGTCGATGATATATTTCTCGATCTTCTCGTCCATATAGACATCTTCGACCACCTTGCGCGCTTTGATGATGTCTTCGGGGGTGATCACCTTGTTGACTTGGGGCATTCCGCCTCCGTTGAGATTCATCCGCACAATGTCGCGCTCCTCCTGCTTGTTGGGGTAGGAGATTTTGGCTTTGAGCATAAAACGGTCGACTTGCGCCTCGGGCAGCGGATAGGTTCCCTCCTGCTCCAAGGGGTTTTGCGTGGCCAACACCAAGAAGGGCTGCGGCAGGGGGTAGGTCGTGTCGCCGATGGTCACCTGACGCTCCTGCATAGCCTCCAGCAGTGCCGATTGCACCTTGGCCGGCGATCGGTTGATCTCATCCGCCAGCACGAAGTTGGCGAATACGGGACCTTTCTTGACCAAAAACTCCTCGTTCTTCTGCGAGTAGATCAGCGTACCGATCAAGTCGGCCGGCAGCAGGTCGGGGGTGAATTGAATGCGCGAAAAATTGGCGTCCACAGCCTTGGCCAACGTTGTAATAGCCAATGTCTTGGCCAGTCCGGGAACACCTTCCAACAGGATGTGTCCGCTCGACAGTAGCCCAATCAAAAGGGTGTCCACCAAGTGGCTTTGTCCCACGATAACTTTGCCCATTTCGGTGCGGAGCGTATCGACGAAGACGCTTTCGCGTTCGATGCGCTCGTTGAGTTCTTTGATGTTGATAACGTCGCTCATAGTTCTATTTTGTATGTTTTGTATTGTTGTCGTACATTTTTTAACGTTTGCAATGCAAAGATATTATTTTCTTCCTTAAGTTTTTCTTATTTCTTGTTAACTTTGCGATATGGAATCGAATGAAACGAAAATATTAGCAGGACTCAACCCTGCCCAGCGCGATGCCGTGGTCAACTACGACTCGCCATCGCTGATCATTGCCGGCGCCGGTTCGGGCAAAACACGTGTGCTGACCTCGCGCATTGCCTATATGATCGAGAAGGGGGTTGCGCCCCACAGCATTTTGGCGCTGACCTTCACCAACAAAGCCGCCGCACAGATGCGCGAACGTATCGCCCTGATGCTGCCCGATGCGCGCAGCCGCTACATACGTATGGGAACCTTCCACTCGGTTTTTGCGCGTATTTTGCGCGAGAATGCCGACCGCATTGGCTTTCCCGAGTCGTTTACCATCTACGAACCGGCGGATTGCAAGAATCTAATCAAAACCATCGTCCGCGAACTGAACCTCGCCGATGAGAAGTACAAACCCAACCTGATTGCCTCGCGCATCTCCTTTGCCAAAAACAGCTTGGTGACCCCGGGCGCCTACGCGGCCGGCGCGGCCTATGCCGCCGAAGACCGGCAGGCGCAGATCCCCGAGTTCGGCAACATCTACAACACCTATTGTCAACGCTGCAAACGCAACGGTGCGATGGATTTCGACGACTTGCTGTTGCAGACCAACATCCTGCTGCGCGATGCGCCCGAGGTGCTGGCGCGCTATCAAGAGCAGTTCAAATATATCTTGGTGGACGAGTATCAGGACACCAACTACGCCCAATATATCATCATCCGCCGTCTGTCGCAGCACCATTCGCAGGTCTGTGTGGTGGGTGACGATGCGCAGTCGATCTACTCGTTCCGCGGTGCCAAAATCGAGAACATCCTCTCCTTTCGCAAGGACTATCCCACGGCCAAGGTCTTCAAGCTGGAGCAGAACTACCGTTCGACACGCACCATCGTCGAGGCGGCCAACTCGGTCATTGTCCGCAACGCAAAGCGGATGGAGAAGGCCTGTTTTTCGGAGGGAGACCAAGGCGAGAAGATTCGCATTTTGAAGGCTTACACCGACCGCGAGGAGGCCGAAAATGTCGTTACCGACCTGCGGGATCGCGTACGTGCGGCTAATGCGCAGTGGTCGGAGGTGGTGATCCTCTACCGCACCAACAACCAGTCGCTGGTTTTGGAAGACAACTTGCGCCGTCGGGGCGTTCCCTATCGCATCTACAAAGGTTCGTCGTTCTACGACCACAAGGAGATCAAGGATTTGCTGGGCTACATTCGGCTGGTCATCAATCCGCGCGACGACGAGGCCTTCAAACGCATTGTCAACTATCCGGCGCGCGGCATCGGTGATACGACCGTCGGACGCATTGCGCAATTGGCTGCCCAGCAAGGAGTTTCGATGTGGGAGGCGGTCGATACGCTGGTGGCCGAACCGACGACCGATCCTGTGCAGCGCACCATTGCGCGCAAGGTGACCGAGTTTGTCGCGATGATCCGCGCCGTGTCGCTTGCCCACAACGAAAAGGGGATCTACGACTTCGGTCTGGAGATTGCGGCACGTTCGGGGATTCTGGCGGCATATCGCGCCGAGAACACCCCCGAGGCGACCTCGGCACTCGACAACATCGAGGAGCTGCTCAACTCGATGCAGCTCTTCAACGAGCAGCGCGATGCCGAGATCCGAGGCGGCGAGCGGCAGGCCGAGGAGCAGGCCACCATCGAGGAGTGGTTGCAGAATGTGATGCTGATGACCGATATGGACAAAGACGATCCCGAGGATAAAAACAAGGTGACGTTGATGACCGTCCATTCGGCCAAAGGGCTTGAATACAACTTTGTATATATCGTCGGCTTGGAGGAGAATCTCTTTCCCTCGCAGCGCGCAATGGAGTCGGCCGATGGTTTCGAGGAGGAGCGACGGCTGTTCTATGTGGCGCTTACCCGGGCAAAAATTGCGGTCACCCTCTCCTATGCCGAGATGCGTTTCAAGTGGGGCAATATGGAGTTTTCGCGACCCAGTTGTTTCCTGCGAGAGATCGACGCCCAATATTTGGAAGATGTTGTGGATGAGGATGATGAACGTCAACAATCTCCCCGTAGTGGCGGTGAGAAGCCGGTCGCCATCGAGGAGCTTCGTCGTCGTTTCGACTTCCGTTTTCAGCAGAAAAAACAGGGGGCGCCGTCGGGGAGTTCCGCGCAGCGCTTCAACCACTCCGAACGACCACAAGAGCCACGTGCCGCCCGTGCAGAGCCTGCTGTGGTGCCGCCCGTGCGCCCCTCGACCGAGGGGATGCGGCGATTGGGCGTGCGGCCTGCAAATTCCGATGCGCAGAGTCTCTCGAGTAGCGATTACACAGTGGGTCAGCGCGTTGAACATCAGACTTTTGGGGTGGGTATCATCCAACGCATCGAGACCCTTGCCACCGATCATAAATTGGTGGTGGCCTTCGACAATGCCGGCGAGAAAACCCTGCTGGCGAAATTTGCCAAATTAACGAAGCTGTAATCAAATGGAAATAACGCCGTTGGTCTCGGTCTGTATGACCACCTACAACCACGAAGCCTACCTTGCTGAGGCGATCGAAAGTGTGTTGGCACAACAAACCTCGTTTGCCGTCGAATTGGTGTTGGGCGAGGATTGCAGCACCGACCGCACGGCGGAGATATGCCGTCGTTATGTGGCCACCTATCCCGATCGCATACGCTTGGTTGATGGGGCTGTAAACATCGGTTGGAGAGCCAATTACCGCCGAACATTCGAGGCTTGCCGCGGCCGTTACGTGGCCTATTGCGACGGCGATGATTGGTGGTGCGATCCGCTCAAATTGCAGCGGCAGGTCGATCTTTTGGAGTCCGATCCGACGTGTGGAATGTGCTACACGCGCGCCTCCAGATTCTTTCAAGTCACCCACACCAGCCAACCCGATCGGGAACTTCACCACACTGATTTTGGTCAGCTGCTGCTTACTTTCACCATCTTCAACTGCACAACTTTGGCGCGCCGCGAGCTGATCGCGCGCTATTACGACGAGGTGCGCCCCGATCTGCATCCCGAGTGGAAGACCGATGATGCGCCGATGTGGCTTTGGTTTGCGGCGTGCAGCCGGGTGAGCTACCAACCGCTCTTCACGGCGATGCACCGCGTGCTGTCCGACAGCGTGAGCCACAGCGTCCACTACCGCAAACGTATCGAATTTGTTGATTCGATTCGCGGCCTCGGAATTTGGTTCGACAACCACTATGGCTCAGGCGATTATGCGTTTCGGCTGCAACGCAAAAGATCTTCCGATGCGTTGTGGGTGCTCTCCTACAACGGTTCGGTGGCGGAGTATCTGAGCCGTTGGTGGGACGATGTGCGGCGCTGTCCGCGGCTGCTGCTCTGTCCCGAAGGGGCAGGGTTGCTGGTGAAGAAAATCCTCTTCCGCCGCCCTAAAAACCAAAAACAATGACCCTAAAACAGCGTTACGAAGGTGTTATCGGCTGGTTCTCGGCGCAGATGCCTGTGGCCGAAAGCGAGCTGCACTACCAAGGCGCCTACCAGCTGTTGGTGGCCGTGATCCTCTCGGCGCAGTGCACCGACAAACGCGTCAATATGACCACACCGGCGCTCTTCGCTGCTTTTCCGACGCCCGAAGCGTTGGCCGAGGCGACCGCCGCCGAGATTTATCCCTACATCAAAGGCATCTCCTATCCCAACAACAAAGCCAAAAATCTGGCGGCAATGGCGCGTATGCTCTGTGCGGAATTTGGCGGCGAGGTGCCCGAAGATTTGGAGCAGATGCAGCGTCTGCCGGGCGTGGGGCGCAAGACGGCCAACGTATTGGGGGCGGTGTTGTGGCAGCGTGAGGTGATGCCGGTCGATACCCACGTCTTTCGGGTTTCAAACCGCATTGGGCTGACGCTCAACTCCAAGACGCCACTCCAAACCGAGCTGACGCTCGAGAAGAACATCCCTTCGCACCTGCTGCCCATCGCCCACCACTGGCTGATTCTCCACGGCCGCTACGTCTGCACGGCGCGCTCGCCCAAGTGCGACGCGTGTGGCATTGCTCCGTGGTGCCGCACCCGTGCCGCGGACGACAAAAAGTGCGATTTGTGATTTTTTTTGGAGGGTGGGGGCATTGAAAGTCAATTTTTTTTGCCTATATTGTACCCAGTTCCCGAACTCCTAAAAACCACTCGACCTATGAAAAACACAGTGAGATTTGCCGCGCTGTTGGTGCTGCTTGTAACGTTGACCGGCTGCCGCGCGCAAAAGTTTGCCGCCACATCCGATCATCAGACCCCGCAATCGGAGGCCTACCAACAAGCCCTCCATTTGATAGAGATACAACGATTTGTCTTGCAGGTCGATCAGGTCTTGTTTCCCAAAAAAGACCAGCCGGTCAAGGACTCACCAGATAGCTACCTCTCGATGCAGGGAAGTTTGGGAATCATCCATTTTGCACCCGATCTTTTTCCGTTCTCCCAGTTTAGCAACCTGCACATCGAAGACAAGGCGGCAACCCTCACCCCAAGCAAGGTGCGAAAGAGTGGGGACAGACAGTTTGCGCTGAAAATATGGGGACCTCACAATTGGCTGCAATACAACGTGGTGATGACCCTCTATAACAACACGAATGAATGCCTTGCCCAGATCAACTACAAGAGTGGCCAAACTATGGTTAGTCTCAAAGGGCGAATCGTGCCGCGGACGGAGTAAGTTCCCTTGAAACGCGGTTTTAGAGGCTGTTTTAAATTCATTCAATAAAATTATGGTAACTATATACAAATTTACACTAAT
>JAVVYP010000050.1:0-11487 GCA_036651015.1 Alistipes sp. | reverse complement strand
GAGATTGATCTGCCGGGGCATATGTTGGCCGCCTTGACGGCCTATCCCGAATTGGGTTGCACGGGTGGTCCCTACGAGGTGTGGGGACGTTGGGGCGTCTCGGAAGAGGTGTTGTGCCCCGGTCAGGAGAAGACTTTTGAGTTTTTGGAGGGGGTGCTGACGGAGGTGTTGGATCTTTTCCCCTCGGAGTATATCCACATCGGTGGCGACGAATGCCCCAAAGTGCGTTGGGAGAGTTGCCCGAGGTGCCAAGCGCGCATCAAGGCCTTGGGGCTGAAAGGCGACGGCAAACACAAGGCCGAGCACTACTTGCAGAGCTATGTTACCGAGCGCATCGAGACCTTTCTCAACGCCCGAGGCCGTCGCATTATCGGCTGGGACGAGATTCTCGAAGGCAAGGTTGCGCCCAACGCGACGGTTATGTCGTGGCGCGGCAGTGAGGGCGGCATCGAAGCGGCCAAATTGGGACACGATGTTATTATGACGCCCAACTCGCACTTCTATTTCGATTATTACCAGTCGCTCGACCAAACGCAGGAGCCGTTCGGCATTGGGGGATACATCCCCGTGGAGCGTGTCTACTCCTACGATCCGGCTTTTTCGGATCAACTGACGTCCGAGCAGCAGAAACACATTATCGGCATTCAGGCCAATATGTGGAGCGAGTACATAGCCCAAAACGACCATCTGGAATATATGCTTCTGCCGCGTTTGGCAGCCTTGAGCGAGGTGCAATGGTGCCAACCCGAGGTGAAAGATTGGAAGCGCTTCATCGGCACCTTCCGAATGGAGGAGATCTATACGGCGATGGGCTTCAATTTCGCCAAAAATATCTATGGTGTTTCGGCCGCATTTGAGGTGTGTCCCGAGGAGCATTGTGTGGAGATGAAGCTCACAACGCAGGGCAACGCCCCGATCTACTATACGCTCGACGGCAGCGATCCAACCGCCGCGAGCTTGCTCTATACGGCGCCCGTGAAGCTCACGCAAAGTTGTACTTTCAAGGCTGTTGTGTTGCGTGATAAGATCCAAACGCCGATTTATGAACACCAATTTACCTTCAGCCTCTCGACGGGGCGGCCGGCCGTGTTCAACACGCAACCGACTCAGAAATACACCTATGGCGGCGCGTTGGCGTTGGTCGATGGATACCACGGCGCCACGGGCTACACCAACGGTGCGTGGGTTGGATTCCTGAACGCGCCACTCGACGTGACCCTCGATATGCAGGGTGCAGGGAGCTACTCCTCGGTTGACGTAGAGACGCTCGTCGAGAAGGGTGAATGGGTGTTTCCGCCCTCGGCCATTGAGGTCGCCACCTCCGATGACGGCCAACAGTTCACCACCGTTGCCACGCAGCAGCTGCCCGAAGAGCGGCCAGATAGCGCGGACGGTGTCAAAAATTTCGAGGTGTCGTTTCCGGCAACCCAAGCACGCTATCTGCGTGTGGTTGCTCGCACGGTCAACCCGATTCCGACGTGGCACGGTGCCAAGGGCGAGCCGGCACATCTGTTTGTGGGTGAGATTGCTGTAAAATAAAACCGCTGAGGATCAGGGGATTGTTATGGATACTGCCGATAAGATAACTGCATTATCTGCTGCCGAGTTTGGGTTGTTGTTTACGCACTACCGGCCTCGCTTTACGCTCATCGCACGCCGTTATGTGCGCGACGAGGCGGCGGCAGAGGATATTGTCTCCGACAGCTTTATGGCATTTTGGGATGCGAACGGCAAATTACCCCCCCCCTTGCCGGCCGAAAAACCCAACTATCCGGCTTATATACTGACCATTGTGCGCAACAAGTGTCTGGATTATCTGCGTGCGCGGAATCGGCATACCGAAATCGAACACCACATTCAGAAGCTGCATCAGCAGGTGGTGGAGACCGATATTCGATCCCTCGAGGCGCTTGATCCGGGTGCTTTGTTTTGCGGTGAGCTATCCGCCATTGTGCAGCATTCGCTCGACGCATTGCCCCAATTGACGCGCGAAGTCTTCGTTGCTCGCCGTTTCGACGATATGCCCTATCGCGAGATTGCCCAGAAGTACGACATCACCGAACGGCGTGTGGAGTTCGAGTTGGAGAAGGCGATCAGGCAGTTGCGCGTGGCGTTGAAAGATTATCTTCCGGCATTGCTCATTTGGCTGTAATTCAGGGCGGTAAGTATTTAAAATATCTAAGTAATTTATTCAAATATATTTTTAATTCTAATAGGTGCGCATCGACTGGGAATCGAGCGCACTTATTCGTTATCTATATAACAACGTGAATAAAAAAGACGAATGATGACTCCCGAAATACTCTGCAAATTTATTGACAACACGGCCACCGAAGCCGAGATGCAGCTGGTTATTGACTGGCTGGCGGCCGATCCCGAAAACCAAGATGAGTTGAATCGCTTGGACAAGGCCTACTGTGCCTCGGCACTCTACGCCGAAGATCTGCGGCAGCCCAAGACCACCAAGCGAGGGGTGCTGATGGGTCGCATTGCGCGCTCTGTTGCCGGTGTTGCGGCAGCGTTGGCGCTCACCATCGGGTTGGCCTATGTAATGATGGAGTATCGCACGAACGAGTGGGCAAAGCGTATGACAACGCTCGACGTGCCTGCCGGACACTACCTGAGTCTCAAATTGGAGGACGGCACAAAGGTGTGGCTCAATTCGGGTTCTCGGCTCGAATATCCGCTGGTTTTTGCCCGGGGCGAACGACGCGTCAAGGTGTCGGGAGAGGCGATGTTCGACGTGACGCACGATGTCGATCATCCGTTTGTTGTCGAGACCTTTGCCTGTGATGTTGAGGTGCTGGGTACCAAATTCGACGTGGTGGCCGATGCGCAAACCAACAGCTTTTCGACTGCCCTGTTTCGCGGACGCGTGAAGGTTGCCAATCGGCAGCTGCCCGACGAATATTGCGTGCTGAATCCCAACGAATCGGTGCATCTTATTGATGGTCACCTGAGTGTCGATGTGATCGACAATCCCGACGAATACCTTTGGACCGAGGGAATGATTAGTCTCAAGGGGTTGAACTTTGCCGAGTTGATGCGTAAATTCGAAAAGTGTTACGGGGTAACCATTCTGATCAAGCGTGACGATATTCCGACCATCGAATACAACCACGGTAAAATTTACCTGTCCGACGGCATCGACTCCGCATTGCGGTTGTTGCAACTCTCATCGACCTTTACCTACACCAAGAGCGAAGATAGTAAACAAATTGTCATTCAATAAAACCAACCTTAAACCTAAAAATCATAAACCAAAAACTATGTAGAAAAATCAACCACAATCCTCTCTGTAAACCCAAAAAAAATTGCCCACGAATGGTTGCAACATTCGCAGGCTGTGGGATGCAGTGTCATTTTTAGCTTCAAAAGCCAACTAACATTTAACCCAATTCACAAAAGTATGAACAAAAAAGGTATTCAGCAAATTAAAAGCTGGTTTACGCTCTTTTTCTTTGTGTGTTTCCTGTGCTACAACACACCCGGTTATGCGCAAAATTCAAGCGTGACGATCAAAATGAGTAACGTCACGATGGAGCGCGTAATGAATGAAATTGAGCGCCAGACCACCTACCTGTTCCTATCGAACAAGGATGTCAACATCAATAGTCTTGTGAGCGTCAATGTGACAGCTCGTCCGATGACCGAAGCTATGAACCAGCTGGTCAAAGGTTTGGATGTAAATTATAAAATTGACGGAAAGTACATTGTGCTTTCTAAAATCGACCGTCAGCCGATTCCTGTCAAAGGTGTGGTGGTGAGCAGCAATGGGCAGCCGATTATTGGCGCCTCGGTTGTTGTCAAAGGAACGACGGTGGGTGTCTCGACCGATGTCGATGGCAAATTCGCCTTCACCATTCCGGCCGCCGAGTCACCCGTGTTGGTGGTTACCTATTTGGGCTACACCACGCAGGAGATTGCCGTCGGTACGCAAACTTATTTCAAAATCACCTTGGCCGACTCGGCCGTGGAGATGGAGAACGTGGTTGTGACGGCACTCGGCATCAAGCGTCAAGAGAAGGCGCTGTCGTATAGCGTTCAGCAGGTCAAAGCCGAAGAGTTGACGACGGTCAAAGACGCCAACTTTATGAATTCACTGGTCGGCAAGGTGGCTGGTGTGCAGATCAACAGCGGCGCCAATGGTCCCGGTGGTGGTGTGCGCGTGGTAATGCGCGGTGCGAAATCCATCGAAAAAGACAATACGGTGCTCTATGTGATCGACGGTATTCCGATGTACAACCACAATTTCGGTGGCAAGGGCGGCGCATACGATGTTCAGACCGGTTCGGAGAGTATCTCGGATATCAACCCCGAGGATATTGAATCCTTGAATATGCTGACTGGTCCGTCGGCTGCGGCACTCTATGGTTCGGATGCGGCCAACGGCGTGGTGATCATCAACACCAAGCACGGTTCGAAAGACCATACGACGGTGACCATCAGCAACACCACGACCTTCTCGAAAGTCTATCAGATGCCCCAGCTGCAAACCTCCTACGGTACCAGCTCCGGCTTGATGAACTGGGGCGAGCAGATGACCAGCAATTTCGATGCAAAGAAGTTCTTCAACACAGGCTCCAATGTCATCAATTCGGTGTCGGTGTCGACCGGTAATCAGAAGAACCAAACCTACATTTCGGCCTCTACGACCAATGCGCAGGGCATCATTCCCGAGAACACCTACGACCGCTACAACTTCACGGCACGCAATACGACCTCGTTTGCCAAAGATAAATTGGTGCTCGATTTTGGTGCAAGTTTCATCATCCAACACGATGCCAATATGGTCTCGCAGGGTAAGTATTACAACCCACTGCCGTCGCTCTACCTCTTCCCCCGCAGCGATGACTTCGATGAAATTCGTCTCTTCGAGCGTTGGGATCCGGTGCGCGGTTATAACGTGCAATATTGGCCTTACGGCAGTGGTGCACACTCGTTGCAGAACCCCTACTGGATTCAAAAACGTATGCAGCGCGAGTCGGATAAGCACCGCTATATGCTCAACGCCTCGCTCAAATGGAACATTACCGATTGGATGAACATCACCGGACGTGCAAAGGTCGACAATGCCGAGTATCGCATCACGCAGAAGAAGTACGCCTCGACGCTGACCACTTTCTGCGGCGACAATGGCGGTTACGAAGATCAGACGCAGCACGAACGCAGCTTCTATGGCGATGTGATGCTCAACATCAACAAAACCTTCTGCGACGATTGGACGCTGATGGCCAACATCGGTGCCTCTCTTCAGGACCAACGTTACGAGCAGGATGGTGGAGCTGGCAACCTGATTATTGTCAACCATTTTGCCAAAAACAACCTCAACTACAAGGAGAAATTCAAACCGATCCAAAACGGTTGGCACGATCAAACACAGTCGATTTACGCCTCGGTCGAGATGGGCTGGCGGTCTATGGTCTACCTCACATTGACCGGTCGTAACGACTGGGCATCGCAATTGGCCTACTCGGCAAATACCTCGTTCTTCTACCCCTCGGTGGGTGTGTCGGCCGTGGTTTCAAATATGGTGACAATGCCCAAATGGCTCACATTCTTGAAGGTGCGCGGCTCCTATTCGAAGGTGGCATCGGCATTTGCCCGTTACCTGTCGCATCCGGCCTACCATTTCGATGAGCAGACGCAAAACTGGAGCAAACCGGACACCTATCCGGCCTACAACCTCAAACCCGAGGACACCAAGTCGTGGGAGTTGGGTATCAATGCCCGCCTGTTCAAACACATCTCGATAGATGCGACCTACTACCGTTCGAACACCTATCACCAAACCATCTA
This sequence comes from Alistipes sp., assembly GCA_036651015.1. Classification (GTDB taxonomy): domain Bacteria; phylum Bacteroidota; class Bacteroidia; order Bacteroidales; family Rikenellaceae; genus Alistipes. The sequence goes on along the minus strand of JAVVYP010000050.1, from coordinate 5,688 downwards.
TGAGCCACTGCCGGAGTCGTCGGGTTACAAACAATCGGTGGTGCAAGCCGGTGACGTGCAGAACCAAGGTTTGGAACTTTCGTTGGGCTACGACAACAAATGGAACCATTTTATGTGGAGCAGCTCTTATACCCTGACGCTGAACCGCAACAAAATTATGCATCTTGCCGAAGGTCAGGTCAATATCGCTACCGGCGAGGTGATCTCCGACAAGGAGATTCAAAAAGACTGGCTGGGCGCGAGCAACGTCGCACCGCAGGTTATTCTGCGCAAGGGCGGTTCGATGACCGACATCTACATCAACCACGAACTCAAACGCGACCTGAACGGCTACATCGACATCAATCCGTCGACCGGTAATCTGTCCATCGCCGAGACCGAGTTCCGCAAGGTGGGTGAGCTGGCACCCCGTTACACGATGGGCTGGGCCAATAACTTCAGCTACAAAGGCATTGATTTGGGCGTTGTCTTGGCGGCGCGTATCGGCGGTTTGGCCTACTCGGCAACACAGGGCAGCTTGGACTTCTACGGAGCCTCGCAGGCTACGGCCGATGCACGTGATGCAGGCGGTGTGCCCATCAACAAGGGAATGGCCAATGCCCAAAAATACTATTCGGCAATCTCAACAGCCGAGGGTGGTTATGGTGCCTACTATCTTTATAGCGCCACCAACGTCCGTTTGCAGGAGCTGAGCCTCCAATACACATTGCCGGCACAGTGGTTCCGCAACAAAGCCAAATTGACGGTCGGATTTGTGGCCAAAAACCTCTGGATGATCTACTGCAAAGCACCGTTTGATCCCGAAGTTTCGTCGGCAACAGGTAGCAACTATTATCAGGGTGTCGATTACTTTATGCAACCGAGTACCAGAAACATCGGCTTTAATGTAAAATTGCAATTCTAAAAGCGAACCTCACACTATGAAAAATATATTTAAAATAACATTTTTACTCCTTTCGGTAGCAGGTTTCACGGGTTGTACGGGTAATTTCGAAGAGTATAACTCCGATCCCTATGCGCTCTACAAAGCCGACCCCACGGTGCTGCTTCCGTCGATGATTGATGCGATGATGTTTGTACAACAGAACGACTCGCAGATGATTGACCAGATGGTTGGCTCGCTGGGTGGTTACTTCACACTCAGTAATCGTTGGGGCGGTCAGAACTTTGATACCTTTAATGCCTCGGATGGTTGGAATGCGGGACCCTACAATACGATGTTCACAAAGGTCTACGCCAACTATTTCGACATCGAGAAGGCAACGAATAAATCGGGACACTACTATGCAATGGCACAGTTGGTACGTGCAGCGGTGATGATGCGTGTGGTTGATTGCTACGGCGGCGTTCCTTATAGCAAGGTGGCCAACGGCTCGTTCTACGTCGAGTATGATTCGAGTGAAGAGAGCTACAAACACATTATCGAGGATCTCTCGTCGGCAGCCACGACGCTCTATGCCTATGCGGAGGCTTTCCCCTCGACAAAACCTTTGGCTGGCCACGATCCTATTTTCAACGGTGATTACAGCGCTTGGGCGCGTTTGGCCAACTCTTTGACACTGCGTGTGGCGATCCGCACCAACGACAAAGCGGCTGCCGAAGCTGCTATGACCCACGCGGCCGGTCTGATTGAGACCAATGCGCAAAATGCGATGATGGATCCGGGTGTGCAGGGTAATCCCTACCAATTAGCCGGTGCTTCGTGGGGCGATATTCGTGTCAATTCGTCGATTGTCGACTATATGAATGGCTACAACGATCCGCGGTGTCCCGCTTATTTCCAGAAATCGGGATTTGTGACCGACCGTTATATCGGAATGCGAGCTGGTACGGCCGATTTTCAGAAGGATGCTGTGCAGGGTTATTCGTTGCCCAAGATCGAATCATCGTCCTCCTTGCCGGTCTTTGTGGCTGCCGAGACCCAGTTTTTGCGTGCCGAGGCTGCGCTGAAGGGCTGGACGGTTGTTGGTACCGCACAAAGTAATTACGAGAAAGGCATCAGCTTGTCGTGCGAGCAGCATAAAGTCGCTTCGGAGTCCATTGCCACCTATTTGGCAAATAACACACTCGAGCCTGCCGATCACAAAGACGATCCACGAGGTGCTAAATTCAACTACGACCGCGCAACAACTGTGAAGATCAAGTGGTCGGATGAGGGCACTGCTGAGCAGAAGCTCGAACAGATCATCACCCAAAAATGGATTGCCAACTTCCCGATGGGACTTGAGGCGTGGGCTGAATTTCGCCGCACGGGCTACCCCGAATTGGCACCCACGATCGACAACCTGAGCAACGGAGCGATCACCTCCACCGCTCGCGGCCTGCGTCGTCTGCGCTATCCCTACACCGAGAAGAACCTCAATCGCGCCAACTACACCAAGGCTGTTGCACAGTTGGGTGGTACCGACAACGAGTCGGTAGATCTCTTTTGGGCGAAGAAAAATTAAGGTTGAACCCTCCACAAAAAAGTATTGATTATGAAGATAAAGAGAAATATATGGGCATTGTCGGTGGTGCTGTTGTTTGCCACGGCATTTGCGAATTGCAGCGACTGGACAGAGGTGGAAGCCTCCAAGATGGTCGATTACGACAACACCGTTCCGGCGCGTCCGGCGAGCTATTATGCCGCGCTGCGCAGCTATAAAAGCACCAAACACTCCCTCTCATTCGGCTGGTACAGCGGTTGGGGCAACGCTTCGGTATCGACCGCCAATATGTTGACGGGTCTTCCCGACAGTATGGATATGGTCTCGTTGTGGGACAACGCAATGGGCTTGTCACAGAGTAAGATTGAAGACCTCAATTATGTGCAAAATGTACGTGGCACGAAGGTGTTGGTGTGCGTTTTTCTCCAGCACGTCGGCAAGAGCTTCACGCCGGAAGAGTACAATACCGACGAGAAAACCCGTGAGGCATTTTGGGGTTGGGTCGATGGTGACGAGGCCGCTATCAAAGGCTCGATGGACAAATATGCACGTGCCATTATGGACACCCTCACCAAGTATAACTACGCAGGTCTCGATATTGACTTTGAACCGCACGTAGATGGAGTTCCGGGCAAACTCGATGAAAACACAACCTATGTTGAGTGGATGTTTGATATTCTGAGCAAGTATTTAGGGCCACAATCCTCTTCGGGTAAATTATTGGTTGTCGATGGTGAGATCACCAATATTCCTACACGCACGTGTGTCTATTTTAACTACCTGATCGCACAAGCCTACTCTGTTTCGGGTGGCACGCCGTCGCCATCGGCAGGCACCGATGAGTTATCTATGGATTACCGTTTGGGAACCGTTCTTAACACGTTCAAGGGGGTGCAGACGGAAGAGGAGTTGACCAATAAATTTATGGTGACCGAGAACTTGGAGAGCGCCATAGATGCCCTCAACGGTGGTTATTTTTGGGCGCTGCGCGATGGTACGAAACTCAAGAAAGAGGTTTGTCCGTCGTTGCTCGGTATGGCGCGCTGGCAACCCATAAACGGCTTTCTGAAGGGTGGATTCGGCGGTTATAGATTTGATGCCGAAGGGGCAAATACCCCTGCCTATAAATGGATGCGCCGAGCTATTCAAGCAGCCAATCCGGCTTTAAAATAGGCTACAACAACTAAAAAGCAAGATTTAAGATGAAAAATAGTGTTAAAATAGCGGCTCTTATCGGTGCCGCAACCCTCTGGGGAATGACCGCCTGCAACGATGCGGAGTACAGCACGCTCGGCCTCCACGCTTTCGTCAGCGAGAGTGCGTCCGGCAAAAACACGAAAGCCACGATCACGGATCGCGGAGCCGAAACCGAGATCACGGCTTGCCTGAGTGAGGCGGCACCCAAAGATGTCAAACTGAAATTTGTGGTTGACGAGGCGGTGCTCGCACGTTACAACAAACAACAGGCATCGGGCTTTGTTGTCCTGCCCGAATCAGCCTACGAAATGGAGTCTACGGTGGTAATCGCTGCTGGTAAATACAGCGCCGAAGCGACCAAAATTCACATTAAACCGCTCACGGCAGACCTGATTGGTGAAAGCTATGCGTTGCCATTGCGTTTGGAGTGTGTCGATGGTTCGGTGCCCACCACCTCCACCACGGCGACCTATGTGATCACAACCGAGGCGCTTCTAGCCTCTTCGCTGCCGATGTTCAACGGAGGTGCCGGGCTTACTGCCGAGGGATTTCCGCAGACCTACCCCCAATTTACAGTCGAGATTCGTTTTCAGGTCAGCAACACAGCCGATCGTAACCGTGCGGTCTTCTCTAATGGCGGATCGGTATTGTTGCGTTTTGAAGATCCGCAGAACGATGAGAAAGAACACAAAGCGCACTCCAAGGTGCAGTTCCAAGGTCAGGGTTGGTATCTAAATCCGATGTTCTCATTCAAGCCCAACAAATGGCAACACCTCGCCTTAACTTACAACGGTAGCGCCGTGACACTCTATGTGAACGGGGTATTCGCAGGTAGCAAGGATGGTGTCGCAGATCCCGAATTCAAGGAGGCTTCGTGGTTTGGCGGTGGTGGCAACACTGAGCATGGCGCAGGTACTGGCTGGTGGCGCGGTTGTAAAGTTTTGATGGCCGAGGCGCGTATCTGGTCGGTATGTCGTACGGCGGCTCAGATTCAGAACAACATGACCACTACCAGTTCGAAATCCACAGGACTTGAGGCCTACTGGCGTTTCAACGAGGGCAAAGGAAATGTCTTTGAGGATTGCACGGGCCACGGTCACAAGATGACCGCACAGATTGATCCGACGTGGATCCCGGGCATTTTGTCGACTGCCGAGGCAACTCCGTGGCAGTAGTCGTTTAAGCGTATTTATTTAAATTCTTAGGTAAAATTATGATTGAAAAATTGAAATATATAGTTGCCAGCTCTTTGATTTTGGTGCTTACGACGAGTCTTGTGGCTTGTAGCGATGACCCAATAGAGCCTGATGCGTGGGATTCGACCTATGTTTATCTCGAAAAACAGTCATTGGGAATCGGAAATCCGACATTTAATTTGGTACATACCGCCAATGGAATCAAAGGTGAGGTTGCCGTTCCCCTTGTTCTGAAATTGTCTAAAGTGTGTGCGTCGGATGTGACTGTCACACTTCGGGGCGCTATTCGGGACTCGCTGATGGTGCAGACTTCGACCAAGGTAATTCCTGCCGGACAGCTTTTTGTGCGCGACACGATGAGATTTACGGATTGGGCTTTTGCCCTCACAACCAAACCGCAAACCGAGTATTTGGGCGCTGTTAAAATTGTCGAGATGACGCCACAAACAAGCGGTTTGCGCATCTCTCCGAAGTTGGACAGTAATCCGATCTCGGTTATCAAGAGTTTTTGTTTGAATTTACTCACAGGAGAGAAGCCGTTGGGAGCACGTATTGCTGACCGCACAGCGTGGGTTGTCAAGTATGCTAAATCCGAAAAAGAGGGTACTATTTGGAGGGTCACCACCGAATTAACGGATAACAACGACGAATCTGGTCCCTATTCTTACCCATATCTCGGTGTTCAAGTAGATTTGGGAAGTGTGATGAAGGTAACTGGTTTGGAGGCCTTTAACAGTGATGCTGATTATTCCCATACAATGTGCTCGGTAAGTGTCAGCACGGATGGCGAAACGTGGACGGATTTGCTGGATGGCAACAAAGCTACGATCGCTCAGAATCAAACGCAGTATGCAGCCTTTATCAAAGAG
>JAVVYP010000049.1:0-11823 GCA_036651015.1 Alistipes sp. | reverse complement strand
TGTCACAAACCTCCTGTACCTGTGCATCGGACAGAACCGGCGTGACGATGAAAACGGTTTCGTAATTGTTCATAATACGTTTAATTGGTTAATTAATTCCCATAAGGGATCGCAAAGATAGGAATTAAAATTAAGAATCAAGAACGAATAAATAAAAATTATTCATTTTTCTGCAAAAACAGCCTTTGCGGCGATCCCGGATGTCGTTGACGGCTCGATATTTAATGTAAATTGGCTCTCCTGCGCAATTCGCTACTCTTCGGGAAACCCTTGCGCCCGTAATTTGATCTGCTGACCGTCGGGGGTGACCAAGTAGGTGCCCGTGGTGGCTGGGGTAATGTGGCCAATGACATCGACCACGCCCAAACGCATTATCTGCTCTTGCAGGGCGAGTGGCACGGTGAAAAGCAGTTCGTAATCCTCGCCGCCATTGAGCGCCGCGACGACCGGATCGAGGTGCATCTGTTCGGCCAGCGTGGAGGTTTGGCGCGCGATCGGGATGCGATCGAGGTAGATGCGAGCACCACACGCCGAGGCTTGGCACAGCTGCATCAGGTCGCTCGACAGGCCGTCCGTCAGGTCGATCATCGCTGTCGGGGTGATCTTCTCCTCACCAAGCACCTCTATAATATCGGTACGCGGACGCGGTTTGAGAAATTTTTTGAGCAGGTATTCGTAGCCCTCGAATTGGGGTTCTGGATTCTCGACATCACTCAACACACGCCGTTCGCGCTCAAGGAGTTGCAGCCCCATATAAGCCGCGCCCAAATTGCCGGTTATGCAGATCAGGTCGTTCAGTTGCGCCCCTTTGCGGTAGACGATTTTTTCGGGTTTGGCGTGGCCGAGGGTGGTGATGGTGATCACCAAACCGGTCATCGAAGAGCGCGTATCGCCGCCCACCAAGTCGATTTGCTGCTCCTCGCAAGCGAAAGCAATGCCCTCGTAGAGTGCATCGAGCGCCTCGACCGACATTTTCGACGACACTCCCAGCGAGATGGTGATCTGCTGCGGAAGGGCATTCATCGCCAAAATATCGCTCACACCGGCCGTTACAACCTTATAGCCCAAGTGTTTGAGCGGAAAATAGGTCAAATCGAAATCAACCCCCTCGTAAAAAGAGTCGGTCGTGCAGAGCAGCGCCTCGCCGCGCGCCGGCACAATGACCGCCGCGTCGTCACCTACTCCCTTGAGTGTCGAGGCGTTACGCATCGTGAACCCTTTGGTCAGGTGGTCGATCAATCCAAATTGCCCCAGCGAAGCAAGCTGTGTCCGATTTTTCTTCTCCATTATAAAAATTTTTACAAATTTAACGAAACTTTGGCGTTTTACAAAAAAAAACGTAATTTTGTCAAGTTAATCCAAAAACGGATTCAGTTATGATCAATATTGTTTTATTCGGCGCTCCCGGATGCGGTAAAGGCACTCAGGCACAACGCTTAAAAGAACATTTCGGAATCAACCACGTCTCGACAGGCGAGGTGATCCGCGAACAAATTCGCCGCGGCACGGAGCTGGGGCGCAGTATGGAGACCTACATCACAAAAGGGCAACTCGCTCCCGATGAGATCGTTATCGGTATGGTAGCCGCCTATGTAGCCGAACACAAAAATGCCAAAGGCTGCATCTTCGATGGTTTTCCGCGCACCACGGTGCAAGCCGCCGAATTCGACAAAATCCTATCCGAACACGGATTCAAAGTGGATATTATGGTCGATATTTTGGTGCCCGAAGAGGAGTTGATCCAGCGCATCTTGCTGCGAGGCAAGGATTCGGGACGTGTTGACGACGCCTCGGAAGAGGTGATTCGCGGCCGACTCGACGTCTATCGGCAACAGACGGCCATCGTCTCGGACTACTACGCCGCACAGGGCAAATATGCCTCGGTCAACGGCACCGGCTCGATGGACGAGGTTTTCGCGCGCATTGCCGATTTGATCGACAGCTTGAAGTAATCGCGGGCTCGCACAGAAACGGCGGCCAAACCGCGCGCCCAACAAGGCCGCATTATCTCTTAGAAACAGTTTCTAAAAAAACATAGCAATGAGCATTGAACTCAGTGAACAGGAACAACTTCGGCGACAATCGCTTGACGCGCTGCGCGAATTGGGCATAGAGCCTTACCCCGCCGCTCGTTACAACGTGACGGCCACGGCGCGTGAGGTGGCCGACAATTTCGACGAACAGAAAGGCAACTACCAGACCATCAGCCTTGCCGGCCGCATTATGACGCGCCGCATTATGGGAAGTGCCGCGTTCTTCGAGTTGCAGGACCACACGGGGCGCATCCAAATCTACATCCGCCGCGACGACATCTGCCCCGAGGGCGATCCGACGCTCTACAACACCGTCTTCAAGAAGCTGCTCGACATCGGCGATTTTGTGGGGGTCGAGGGCTATGCTTTCCACACCAACACCGGCGAATTGTCGGTTCATTGCCGCCAATTTACCCTCCTCTCGAAGGCCATTCGGCCACTGCCGATCGTCAAGGAGAAGGACGGTCAGACCTTCGATGCCTTCACCGATCCGGAGGTGCGCTACCGCCAACGCTACGTCGATCTGGTGGTCAATCCGCAGGTGCGCGACGTCTTCGTCAAACGCGCCAAGATCGTCGCCACGATGCGCGCTTTCTTCAACGAACGGGGCTACATCGAGGTCGAAACACCCATTCTGCAACCCATTCCGGGCGGTGCTGCGGCGCGTCCGTTCATCACCCACCACAATTCGCTCGATATGGATCAATACCTGCGTATCGCCAGCGAGCTGTACCTCAAGAAGTTGATCGTCGGCGGCTTCGACGGTGTCTTCGAATTCGGCAAGAATTTTCGCAACGAGGGAATGGATCGCACCCACAACCCCGAATTTACCGTTATGGAGATTTACGTGGCCTACCAAGACTACCTCTGGATGATGGAGTTCACCGAGCAGATGCTCGAACGGGTTGCGCTGGCCACCAACCAAACCACCGAGGTGATGATCGGCGACCAACCGATTTCGTTCAAGGCTCCCTTCCGCCGCCTCTCGATGACCAATGCCATTCGCGAAAAAACCGGCTACGACATCACCGGACAGAGCGAGGAGCAGCTGCGCGCCGCCTGCAAAAGGTTGCAAGTGGAGACCGACGAGACGATGGGCACCGGCAAGTTGATCGACGCCCTCTTCGGCACCTTCTGCGAGGCCGATCTCATCCAGCCCACCTTCGTCACCGACTACCCCCTCGAAATGTCGCCACTGTGCAAGCGTCACCGCACAAACCCCGAATTGACAGAGCGTTTCGAACTCTTTGTCAACGGCAAGGAGCTTTGCAACGCCTACTCGGAGTTGAACGATCCGATCGACCAGATGGAGCGCTTCAAAGAGCAGCTGCATCTCTCGGAAAAGGGCGACGACGAGGCGATGTTCATCGACACCGATTTCGTCCGCGCACTCGAATACGGAATGCCGACCTGTTCGGGTATGGGTATGGGAATCGACCGTCTGACGATGTTTATGACCAACCAACCCTCGATTCAAGATGTGCTCTTTTTCCCACAAATGCGTCCCGAAAAGAAGGCCGTGAGCGATGCGCCGGAGAAGTACACGGCCCTCGGCATTGCCGAAGAGTGGGTTCCTGTGATTCAAAAAATGGGTTATCTGACCGTCGAATCGCTGCGCAAACTCCCAGCCGGCAAGTTCTTCAACGACCTGTGCGGCTTCAACAAGAAAAACAAACTCGGACTCAAAGCCCCCTCGATCGAAGAGGTCAAAAAATGGTGCGAAGAGTAAGAAGCTGTTTTAAATTTATGACTCTCGTTCTTTTCGGCTCTTTTTGCCCCAGTTTTTGTTCTGTAAATCTTCATTTAGCTTGCTAAAATCGGATTTACAGAACAAAAACTGAAACAAAAATAGCGCTAAAATAACTTTGGTAACAAATTCAAACAGCTTCTAAGACAAAAATTCATACTTAAAATAAAATCAGAAGAAAAATGAGAAAGAAAATTGTTGCAGGCAACTGGAAAATGAACACGCTTCCTGCCGAAGGTGTTGCATTGGCAAAAGCAATTGTAGCCGATCGCGGCGAGGTGTGCTCGTGCGTAAGTTTCATCGTCTGCCCACCCTTCACCCACCTGTCGGAGGTGGCCGCAGCCCTCAAGGGTTCGGACATCGCAGTGGGTGCACAGGATTGTGCCACCGAGGCCAAAGGTGCCTACACGGGCGAAATCGCCGCGTCAATGATCGCCGCACTGGGTTGCAAATATGTGATTCTCGGCCACTCGGAGCGTCGTCAATACTATGGCGAGACGTCGGCCACGCTCAACAAAAAGATGGTGCAGGCCTATGCCAACAACCTGATTCCGATCTACTGTGTAGGTGAGAATCTGGAGGAGCGCGAGGCCGGCAAGCATTTCGACGTGGTGAAAGCCCAGATCGAAGAGGTCGTTTACAACCTCACCGCCGAGCAATATGCCCAGCTGGTAGTCGCTTACGAGCCTGTATGGGCAATCGGAACCGGCAAAACAGCCAGCTCGGAGCAGGCGCAGGAGATTCACGCCTACATCCGCAAGGTGCTCGCCGCCAAGTTCGGCGCAGCAGCCCAAGAGACCGCCATTCTCTACGGTGGCTCGTGCAAACCTTCGAACGCGGCCGAAATCTTCGCCAAAGAGGATGTTGACGGCGGCCTGATCGGTGGTGCAGCCCTCAAAGCCGAGGATTTCCTCGGAATCGGCAAAGGCTTCGCGAAGTAAGCGAGCTACTCCAAATTAAAAAGCCCTGACTTTATGGAAAGTCAGGGCTTTTTTTAGCGATTTAGAAGCTGTTTCTTACTTCTCGGCGTTGGGGTTTTTCTTGCTATAAAGGAAACGCCGGATCTTCTGCGTCGGGGTTTTGACAAAATCATCCTTCTCTTCGACCACCTCGGAGATGCGTGAGAAGCGGTTGACCTTGTTGTTGACAAACTCCATAATCTCCTTTTTGAGTTGTTCGGTTTTCGCCTCCCAAGCCTCTTTCTGGGTCTCCCACTCTTCGCGCCAATTGTCGATCATCGCTTCGATTTCGTCGTGGTTGAAGTGCACCAGCGCCACCAAACGCCCCTCTTGTTCGGTGACAATCGAGTCGGCAATACAGACGTGGGAGTTGAGCACACTTTCAATGTCCTCGGGGTAGATGTTTTCGCCACCGGCACCGACGATCATATTTTTGAGCCGCCCTTTGATGTAAAGCCGACCCTGCTTATCGAATTCGCCCAAGTCACCCGTACGGAACCAGCCGTCGGCGGTGAAGACCTCCTTGGTAGCTTCGGGGTTCTTGAAATAGCCCAACATCACGCTCGGCGACAGAGCCACAACTTCACCCTGATGGGTCTCGGGATTGATATTTTCGAGCCGCAGCACAACCCCCGGCGCCTGAGGGCCTGTCGAACCCAAGCACACCTGCGCCGGCGAAGCACCAGCCAGCAAAGGTGCCGTTTCGGTCAAACCATAGCCAATGGCATAGGGAACTTTGGCCTCCAACAAAAACTTTTCGGTTTCCAAATCGAGTTTCGCGCCGCCGATTCCCAAGAACCGCACCCGACCGCCAAAGAGCGCGATCAGCTTCTTTCCGGCGACCCGATGGAGGTAACGGCGCATAAATGGAATGCCGTAAAGAGTTCGCCAAAAGCCCGTTGAATTGAATTTGGCAAGTATCTGATGGCGATAGATTTTTTCGATAATCAGCGGTACAATGAGCATCAGGGTCGGGCGCACGGCTTTCAACGCCGGCATCAGCACCGAGGCCGTGGGCGGACGATCGAGGTAGACCACCCGAGCACCCATCGCAAAGGGGTAGATCATACCGATCGAGCATTCGTAGGTGTGCGAAAGCGGCAACACCGAGAGAAAAACATCCTCGGGCACGAGCGGAAAGATCTTAAAATCGACCTCGACCTGTGCGCAGAGCGCCGCGTGGGTCAGCATCACGCCTTTGGGTTTGGAAGTTGTGCCCGACGTATAGATGATGGCCGCCAAATCGGTGGGTTGCGGCGTGCCCATTGACCCGGGGCGTTTGACCCGTTGCGAGACGACGCCTAAATTTTTGGTACGAATGACGACATTGAGCCGTCCGACCGTTTTTTTCGAAAGTTTGGTGAAGAGTTTATCCGAAACCAAAAGTGCCTTGGCCTCGCAATGCTCGATGATCATATCCAACTCCTCGCCCGAGAAGTCGGGCAGGATCGGAACAACGACCATACCGGCTGCCGTGATGGCGAAATAGGCGATCGGCCAGTTGGGCATATTACTACTCAGCAACGCCACCTTATCTCCGGCACAAAGCCCGGCACCCGTCAAAATCTCCTGAACTTTAGCGATACGGCGGCCTGCCTCGGCATAAGTTACCTCCTCGCCCTCGAACATTGAGAAGGCTGTTTTCTGCGCAAACTTCTCTAAGCTATTGGCAACCAGTTCGTAAAGTGTATTGATAGTCATACTCTATTCTCTTTTAGCTGCGCCCGAAAGCGCAAAAGTCTGCTGCGAAATTAGTAATTTTCAGTTAAAAAGCACTATTTTTGGAACAAAAAAACACAATGCTCGTCAAAGAGAACATCAAAAAACTTGCCGTTGATGCCGGTTTCGACCTTTGTGGCATTACTTCGTGCCGACATCTGTGGGAAAACGAAGCGTGGTTTCGCAGCTGGCTCCAACACGGTTATCAATCGTCGTTGGGCTATATGGAGCGCAACGTCGAGAAGCGCTTTGATCCGCGCAAATTGCTGATCGGGGCACAGACCGCCGTGGTTTGCGCCGTTGCCTACAAGAACCCCATCGGCGAGGGCTACCCCACCGACCACCGCACCAAAATCGCCTCCTATGGCTGCACGACCGACTACCACACCACCATCAAGCAGATGTTAGAGGGGATGTTGACCGCACTACGCAAAACCCACCCCGAATTGGTGGGGCGCTCGTTTGTCGACACCGCACCGCTGGCCGAGAAACAGCTGGCCGTGGAGGCCGGTTTGGGCTGGATCGGTCGTCAGTCGCTGCTGGTGACACCCACCCACGGCACCTATATATTATTGGGCGAACTGCTCCTCTGCGAAGCGGCCGAGAGCTACGACACCCCCTTCGAGGGATCACGCTGCGGCCGATGCAACAACTGCATCGAGAGTTGTCCGACGGGCGCCATTGTGTCGCCAAAATTGATCGACACGGGGCGTTGCATAGCCTGCCACACCATCGAACAGCAACCCTCCGCCAAAATTGACCTCGACGGCTGGATCTTCGGCTGCGACCGCTGCCAAAGCTGCTGCCCCCACAACCAAAAAGCGCCGATGCACACCAACCGCGCTTTTGATCCGCTGTTTGATCCGCTGACGATGAACGCGGCGGCGTGGCGGTCGATGGATCAGGCCACATTTGTCGAGCAGCTGGGCGCAACTCCCCTCGTACGTAGCGGTTTAGAGCGCATAAAGGGCAACATCGAGGGCAACATCGAAGAGAAATAACAACACAGGCACAAAAAATAAGAAGCAGTTTGAATTTGATTTCTTAAATTTTTGTTCTACCTTTGCAGTCCCGTCTGTAACGCGGGAAAATGTGGAAGATTTGACTGATTGCAAACCACAATAAAAAAAACGCTAAAACAGCACATTTTTTATTTCCAAGCAGCCAATTTTTCCCATTTTATACGTTTAACCATTAAAAATGTATAACATGGGCTTTTTATTTACATCGGAATCGGTGTCCGAGGGACACCCCGATAAAGTTTCAGATCAGATTTCAGACGCCATTCTCGACGAATTCCTGCGCCGCGACCCCAATTCAAAGGTCGCGTGTGAAACCTTGTGCACCACCGGATTGGTGGTTGTCGCAGGCGAGGTTCGTTCGGAGGCCTACGTCGATGTGCAAGCCGTCACGCGCGGCGTCATTCGCCGCATCGGCTACACCAAGAGCGAGTACCAGTTCGACTGCAACTCGTGCGGCATTTTGTCGGCTATCCACGAACAGTCGTCCGACATCAACCGCGGCGTATGTCGCGAACAAGAGGAGGAGCAAGGTGCCGGTGATCAGGGTATTATGTTCGGCTATGCCTGCAACGAAACCCGCGAGTTTATGCCGGCGACACTGATTCTCTCGCACGTGATCCTCAAGGAGTTGGCCGTCATTCGCCGCGAAGGCGAGGTGATGACCTACCTGCGTCCCGACTCGAAGAGTCAGGTGACCATCGAGTACGACGAGCAGAGTAATCGTCCGTTGCGCGTCCACACCATTGTGGTCTCGACCCAGCACGATGAGTTTATTTTGCCGACAAATGCTCTCTCGGAGAAGCAGGCCGAGGAGCAGATGCAACAGCGCATCAAAGAGGACGTTCGCACGATTCTCATTCCGCGTGTCAAGGCGCGTCTGGAGCGTGCCAACGACAAATTGGCCGAGTTGATCGGCACCGATTTCATCCTGCACGTGAACCCCACCGGCAAGTTTGTCATCGGAGGCCCTCACGGAGATACGGGACTGACCGGTCGCAAAATCATCGTCGACAGCTACGGCGGTCGCGGTGCCCACGGCGGTGGTGCCTTTTCGGGCAAAGACTCCTCGAAGGTCGATCGTTCGGCCGCATACGCTGCGCGCCACATCGCCAAAAACCTCGTGGCAGCCGGCGTAGCCGACGAAATATTGGTCGAGCTTTCCTATGCCATTGGCATCGCGCAGCCGCTTTCGATCTACGTTGACACCAAAAATTCACCCCGTCCCGAGGCACTCAAGGGGATGACCGACGGCGAGATCGCGCGCCGCATCGGCAAGCTCTTCGACCTGCGCCCTGCGGCTATCGTGAAGCGTTTCGGCCTGAAAAACCCGATTTTCGAAGCCACGGCGTCCTACGGGCACTTCGGCAACCGCCCCTACACCGAGCAGGTGACGTGCTGGGAGAACGGCCACGAAGTGAAGCGCGAAATCGAGTTCTTCGGTTGGGAGAAACTCGATGCCGTGGAGCAGATCCGCAAGGAGTTCGGTTTGTAATTTTTAGAAGCTATTTTACGAGAGGCGTGTCGATTTCGGCACGCCTCTTGTTGTGTCTGTGACCGCTTGCTTCGATTTTTGGTTTTTTGAATCGGTCGCATAATAACGACCCGTTTTGTTGCGTTTGTCATTCAAACATAAAAACAAGACCTATCGAAACATTTGGACTACGATTAAAAACAAAACCGTTAACCATTTAATTAGTAGTATGAAAAAGGCATTTTTATTTTTAGGATTCATCGCCGTCTCCGCCCTCGCAGGTGGTATTACGGCTTGGACAGTCAACCGCACCAACAGCGAAAAAGTCGCATATATCGAACATCAGGTCGAGCGTACGCCTGCCTTGGGCACACAATTCACCTCGTATCAGGCCGAGCAGTATCCCGACCTGACCTATGCCGCCGAAAATGCGGTGCAGGCGGTGGTCAACATCGAGTCCGTGCAGCAGATCGAGATGTCGCAAGGGCGTGGTTACGACCCATTTCTGGAGTTTTTCGGCATTCCGCAGGGGGCACAACGCGGTGGCGGTGAGCCACAGTTTCGCGAGCAGCGCGCCGGAGGTTCGGGCGTCATCATTTCGGACGACGGCTACATTGTGACCAACAACCACGTCGTCGACGGCGCAACCAAGTTGCGGATCAAGCTCAACGACGGTCGCAAGTTCGACGCCAAGCTCATCGGCAAGGACTCGGCCACCGATTTGGCACTGCTCAAAGTCGAAGCCACAGGGCTGCCGACGCTGGCTTTCGGCTCCTCGGATGCACTGCGTTTGGGCGAATGGGTGTTGGCGATTGGCTCGCCTTTCGACCTGCAATCGACCATCACGGCCGGCATCGTGAGTGCCAAGGCGCGACAGTTGGGGGTTATTCCCAACGAATTTAGCATCGAGGCCTTCATCCAAACCGATGCGGCCGTCAATCCGGGAAATTCGGGCGGTGCGCTGGTCAACACCCACGGCGAATTGGTCGGAATCAACACCCTGATCAAGTCGCAGACAGGCAGTTACGTCGGTTATTCGTTTGCCATTCCCGAGTCGATTGTCCGCAAAGTGGTCGTCGATCTCAAGGAGTTCGGGCTGGTGCAACGCGCGATGCTGGGCATCCAATTCCGTCTGGTCGATCAGGATTTCATCGACGGCGATGGCAAAGAGATGGGAATTAAGGAGTTGGGCAGTGCTTATGTGGCCGCTGTGGTCGAGGGCGGTTCGGCCTCCGAGGCAGGCATTCGCAAAGGTGATGTCATTTTGGCCATCGACGGTGTGAAAATCACCGACAATTCGACACTCCAAGAGCAGATCGCCAAGCGCCGTCCCAACGACAAGGTGAAATTATCGGTAAAAAGAGAGGGTGCAGTGAAACAAATTGACGTCACTTTGCGTAATAAAGCCGGTAAGACAGAATTAATGACCCGGGAGGATGTCGATGTTGTCGATGTTTTGGGCGGAAAATTCGCCGATGCAGGCACCAAACTTTGCCGCGAACTCGAAATTAAGGGCGGCGTGCAGGTGGTAGGCATCAAAGCCGATGGTATTTTGGCGCGCGCTCGGGTTAAACAAGGATTTGTAATCACGCACATCAACGACCGGCCGATCCGATCGCTCGCCGATATGCAGCGTATGACCGACAAGGTGCGCTCGATCGACGGCATTTATCCCAACGGCCGCGCGGCAAGCTATACGCTTGTAGAGTAGGTATTTGCGGAGTTTAAAATAAAATTTAGGTTAAAAGATAGGTTAGCACTATGCGGCAATTAAAAATCACAAAATCCATCACCAACCGCGAGAGCGCGTCGCTGGATAAGTACTTGCAGGAGATCGGCAAGGAGGAGCTCATCACGGTGGAGGAGGAGGTAGAACTCGCCCAACGAATCAAAAAAGGGGACCAAGAGGCCCTCGAAAAACTGACAAAAGCGAATCTACGTTTCGTGGTTTCCGTTGCCAAACAGTACCAAAATCAGGGGCTTAGCCTTCCGGACTTGATCAACGAGGGCAACCTCGGCTTGATCAAAGCGGCCGAGAAGTTCGACGAGACCCGCGGCTTCAAGTTCATCTCCTATGCCGTGTGGTGGATCCGCCAGTCGATTCTTCAGGCGTTGGCCGAACAGTCGCGTATCGTGCGGCTGCCGCTCAACCAAGTGGGATCGCTCAACAAGATCAACAAGGCTTTCGCCCGTTTCGAGCAGGAGCACGAACGTACCCCGTCGCCCGAGGAGCTGGCCACCGAACTCGACCTACCCAAGGAGAAGGTGACCGACACGCTGCGTGTCGCCGGCCGCCACGTCTCGGTGGATGCACCCTTTGCCGACGGCGAGGACAACAGCCTGCTCGATGTGCTGGTCAATGCCGACTCGCCCAATGCCGACCGCGGATTGATGAACGAGTCGCTCTCGACCGAGGTCGATCGGGCACTCGAAACCCTCACCGACCGCGAACGCGACATCATCAAATATTTCTTCGGCATCGGCAATTCGGAGATGACCCTCGAAGAGATCGGCGAGAAATTTGACCTCACGCGCGAACGTGTCCGTCAGATCAAGGAGAAGGCGATTCGCCGCTTGCGCCATTCGTCGCGCAGCAAATTGCTGAAATCCTACCTCGGATAACGCATCTTGGAGTTTCTAAAAGATCGGCACAAAAGAATTTGCTTCTTTTGTGCCGATCTTTTTTGCTTTTACGCCCCGTTCATTGGCGCGAGCGGCAACAATAAAACCAACAAGCAAAACTGAAAAATGTAAATTTAAAAAGGCGTTTTTTTATGTCCTTTTTTCGGAAAAAGGACGAAAAAGCGTCGCAAGGCGGAAATTATCGGGCAAAAAAAATTGAATTGCAATTTGCGCAAAGGCAAAGCCCCTC
>JAVVYP010000048.1:0-11835 GCA_036651015.1 Alistipes sp. | reverse complement strand
CGTGTCAGAATTGCAAACACGGCCTTTGGCCGTGAGGCCACCGCGGTCGGCAGTAACAAGACCGACAAGCAAAACTAAACAACAACCATCAACCAACAACCATCAAACGCCAATGCGCGCTCGGGGCTGTTGTGGCGGCTATTGCATATGGAGTGTGACCGTGCCGTAGCTGTATCCGCCGACAAACAGGTCGCCGGTCAATGAGCCGTGGCCGACATAGACGTTGCGCAACTCACGCGGATCGGCAACACGGCCGTAGTCAATGTAAAGATCGCCATCCTCGACGAACCACTGACAACGCAACTTCGCGTAGGACTGGCCGTCTGCGTAGCAAAGTTCGTCGTCGCCGAAGCCGTCGGAGCCGAAATAGATACCGCTTTCGAGCGGATAGTGGTAGGCGTCATCGGAGACAAAGCCCAAATTTCCGATCCATACACGCCCCACAATGCGATCGTAAACCGTTTCGTCGCTTTCGCAAGAACTCAAGCCGACCAACAGCGCCAGCAGTGTCGTGATAAGTAGCAGTTTCTTCATAATTTGACCCTTATTGTTGAAAGGAAAGTCCCGAACGGAACGTGTATCCGCACGCTTGTTCGGGACTTGGAATTAGTTGTGGCGCACGTCTGCACACCCAACTGATTGTTATTTTGAGAGTTCTGACAGTGCGGTCTTGGCATTGGCAGCTGCGGCACCGGCAGTCACCTTTTGGAAGGCGGCGATGGCCTGCGGCTTCATCTCTTTGGCGTTGTAAGCAGCACCCAACAGATAGTACATCAAGCTCTTATCGGCAGCATCGACCTGTGCGGCAGCAGCGCCCTCACCCAGCTCGATCACCTTGGCGTAGTCTTTCTTGTTGGCAAAAGCCTGCAAGCGAACGTTCTGCGCCAGTGCGCTGGTCGGGTTCTTGGCCAGCAGTGCGTCGGCCATTGCGATGATGCCGTCGAAATTATTGGCAGCCTGCAATTTAGCCACTTCATTGTTGGTGTAGAAAGTGATCATCTCGTTGGCTTTGGCCGCATCCTCGGCATATTTGGGGTGGGTCTTGGCAGCGATTGCCTCGTAGACCTCCATTCCCTGTGCGTATTCACCCAGCTCGCAATAGCTCATCGCCAAATTGAGCGCCATACCCGTGTTGTCGGGATCGGCAGCATAGCCCTTGGCAAAGATGCCGGCAGCTGTCGCATAATCCTTGGTGTTGTAGGCATCACCGCCTTGGATTTGGTAGATCTTGGCGATCCAGCCCTTGGCTTTGGCCATTTGGTTGGTGTCACCGTACAATTCGGCAACATCGGCCGACTTGATGAAATTCTTCAGAGCAACCTCATAATTTTTGGATTTCATACCGCCGCCGCCCAACATAAAGTAGCAGGTCGGAAGTGACGATTTGGCCGTAGCCACCAGCGATGCGGCCCCCTCGGAGTCCATACCTTGGTCAATAACCTTTTGAAATATGGCGGCCGCGCCTGCAAAGTCGCGTGCGCCGTAAGCTGCTGCCGCCTCGTTGTAGAGTGCCGTCACATCCTGCGCCGAGAGCGACACAGACGCCAGCAACGCAATTACCGATACAATTAATTTTTTCATGTTTTTTAAGTCTATTATTTTTAAAGTTTTCTATTTTGCACGCATCGGCGAGATGCGTTAATTACAAAAATATAAAAAAAAATCTTTCGGCCAAAATTCCGAAACGGTTTTTCACCCCCGCAGTCCGGCAAAAAACGAGTTCATCAACGCTTCACACTCAGTTTGCAGCACTCCACGCGTGATCGTGGTCTTGGGATGGAAAACCCGATCGGAGTAGCTGCGGTACCCTTTTTTGGGGTCATCGGCGCCCCACACCACGCGGCTCACCTGCGCCCAACCAATGGCACCGGCACACATAATACACGGCTCGACGGTGACATACAACGTGCAGTCTTGCAGATATTTGCCGCCCATAGTCGAAGCTGCGGCCGTCAGTGCCTGCATCTCGGCGTGTGCCGTGGGATCGGCCAGCGTCTCGACCAAGTTGTGACCGCGACCGATCACTGCGCCGCCGGCGACGACGACCGCGCCGATCGGCACCTCTTGTTCGTTTAACGCTTTGCGCGCCTCATTTAGTGCGAGGTGCATAAATTTTTCGTCGGTTTGCTGTTCCATAACGGGTATGTATTTGGCAAAAATAGGTAAAATTTCTGAAGTCGACGGAAAGAAACGTTTGAAATTTGCGCGAACCGATCCTTTTTTCGCATCTTTTATATAACTTTGCAGATCATCTCTGCGAATACAAAACAAAATTAGATAGAAAGCTATGTACAGAACTCATACGTGCGGCTGTCTGAATGCCGAAAACGTGAATCAAAATGTCACCTTGGCCGGTTGGGTGCAGAAAGTCCGGAATTTGGGTGCAATGACCTTCATCGACCTGCGCGACCGCTACGGCCTGACGCAGATCGTCGTCGAGGAGCATTCGCCTGCCGAAGCCCGCGCTACCGCCGAAAAATTAGGTCGCGAATTTGTGATTCAGGTGGTCGGCAAGGTGATCGAACGTTCGTCGAAGAACCCCAAAATGGCCACTGGCGACATTGAAGTGGCAGCCGAGAAGGTTATCATCCTCAATGAGGCGCAGACACCCCCCTTCACCATCGAAGAGGTGTCGGACGGCGGCGATGACCTGCGGATGAAATATCGCTACCTCGACCTGCGTCGCCCACCGCTGCAACGCGCTATGATTCTGCGTCATAAAATGGCACAGGCGATTCGCACGTTCCTCGACAACGAGGGTTTCTTGGAGATCGAAACCCCCTATTTGATCGGCTCCACGCCCGAAGGTGCGCGCGATTTTGTGGTGCCGAGCCGCATGAATCCCAACCAATTTTACGCCCTACCCCAGTCGCCGCAGACGCTCAAACAGCTGCTGATGGTGGCCGGCTACGACAAATATTTCCAGATTGTGCGCTGCTTCCGCGATGAGGATCTGCGCGCCGACCGCCAACCCGAATTCACCCAAATCGACTGCGAAATGTCGTTTGTCGAGCAGGAGGATATTTTGGAGGTTTTCGAGCGCTGGGCGAAACATATGTTCCACGAGGTGCTCCATATCGACTTCACAGAACCGTTCTTGCGGATGACGTGGATGGATGCGATGGAGCAATACGGATCGGATAAACCCGACCTGCGTTTCGGGATGAAATTCGCCAATCTGACCGATCTGGCTCAAGGCCACGGATTTTCGGTATTCGATGATGCCGAGTATGTTACGGGCTTTGCAGCAACCGGTTGTGCCACCTACACCCGCAAGCAGATCGACGCGCTCACCGACTTTGTGAAGCGTCCGCAAGTGGGCGCCAAGGGGCTGATTTGGATCCGTTTGGAGGCCGACGGCAGCGTCAAATCGTCGATCGACAAATTCTACACACCCGATCAGATACGCGCTATGGCCGACCGTTGCGGTGCCAAAGCCGGCGATCTGGTCTTTGTGGTCTGCGGCAAG
This sequence comes from Alistipes sp., assembly GCA_036651015.1. Taxonomy (GTDB): domain Bacteria; phylum Bacteroidota; class Bacteroidia; order Bacteroidales; family Rikenellaceae; genus Alistipes. Next base: position 8,366 of record JAVVYP010000048.1, on the reverse strand, counting down.
AAATTCAAGGCACTGACCCAACTTTGCGCCCTGCGTTTGGAGGTCGCCCAACAATTGGGACTACGTGATCCACAGAAGTTTGCGCCGATGTGGGTCATCGACTTCCCGATGTTCGAATGGGACGATGAAACCCAGCGTTTCTACGCGATGCACCACCCCTTCACCTCGCCCAAACCAGAGGACGCACAATATATGGAGAGCGATCCGGGCGGGTGCGCGCCAACGCCTACGACTTTGTCTGCAACGGCACGGAGATCGGCGGCGGTTCGATCCGTATCCACGACGCCAAGTTGCAGGCGCAGATCTTCAAAGCCCTCGGCTTCACGCCCGAAAAGGCGCAAGCTCAGTTCGGCTTCCTGATGAATGCCTTCAAGTTTGGGGCACCCCCTCACGGCGGTTTGGCTTTCGGTTTCGACCGTCTGTGCTCGCTCTTTGGCGGCGCCGACTCGATCCGCGACTACATTGCCTTCCCCAAGAACAACGCCGGCCGCGATGTGATGCTCGATGCCCCCTCGCAGATCGACCAAACGCAGCTGGATGAGTTGTGCCTGCAACTAACCAAACCAGCCGAAAAATAGATGAATATTCCGCTTGCCGAACGCTTACGCCCCAAGACCATTGACGAATACATTGGTCAAGAGCATCTTGTGGGCAAAAACGGCGTATTCCGCAAGTTCTTCGAGACGGGCAACGTGCCGGCTTTCATCTTGTGGGGGCCTCCCGGGGTGGGCAAAACCACCCTTGCGCGCATCGTGGCCACCCAACTCAACCGTCCGTTTTTCACCCTTTCGGCCGTCTCGTCGGGGGTGAAAGATGTGCGCGAGGTGATCGAATCGGCGCGCAAACAGCGATTTTTCGATACCAAACCGCCTTTTCTGTTCATCGACGAGATCCATCGCTTCAACAAGAGCCAGCAGGATTCGCTGTTGGGAGCCGTCGAGCAGGGCATCTTCACGCTGATCGGAGCCACCACCGAGAACCCCTCGTTCGAGGTGATTCCGCCGCTGCTGAGCCGCTGTCAAGTTTACATCCTCAAACCAATGGAGGATAGCGAGTTGCAGACGCTGCTCGATCGTGCCCTCACCACCGATGTGGAGCTGAAAACGCGCGAAATCGAGGTGCAGGAGACGGTGGCTTTGTTCCGTTTTTCGGGAGGTGACGCGCGCAAATTGCTCAACATCCTCGACATTGTTGTCGGCGCCACGGAGGGAAAAGTGGTGCTCACCGACGCCAGCGTCACCGACTGCCTGCAACAAAATATCGCCCTCTACGACAAAAATGGCGAACAGCATTACGATGTCATCTCGGCCTTCATCAAGTCGGTGCGAGGCAGCGACCCCAATGCCGCTATCTACTACTTAGCGAGGATGTTAGCCGGTGGCGAGGAGCCTCGTTTCTTGGCGCGGCGGCTGGTGATTCTGGCCTCCGAAGATATTGGGCTGGCCAATCCCAACGCCCTGCTGTTGGCCAATGCCTGCTTCGACACGGTGCACAAAATCGGAATGCCCGAGGCACGCATTACCTTGGCCGAAACAGCTATCTATCTGGCCACCAGCCCCAAGAGCAATTCAGCTTATATGGCTATCAACCGTGCAATGGCGCAGGTCGAACACGACACCACCAACCGCCCCATACCCCTCCACCTACGTAATGCACCCACCAAATTGATGGATCAAATCGGCTATGGCAAGGGTTACAAATATGCCCACGACTTCGCCGGCAACTTCGCCGAGCAGGAGTTTCTGCCCGAGGGGCTTTCGGGCACCAAGTTCTACGAGCCTAACACGCAGAACCCCACCGAGATCAAAATCGCCGAGCGAATGCGCGAGCTGTGGAAAGGAAAGTACGAATGAAACGCATTGGCATTATCTCCGACACCCACGGCACATTCGACCAGACGTTGAAGGTTTTTTTGAAAGATGTCGATGAAATTTGGCACGCCGGCGACATTGGCTCGCTGGAGATAGCCGATCAAATCGCCGCTTTCAAGCCGCTGACGGCCGTCTTCGGCAACATCGACGGCGATATGGTGCGTCGCGTCTACCCCTGCTTTGCCTCGTTTCGCTGCGAGCAGGTCGAGGTGTTGATGACCCACATTGGCGGCTATCCGCGCCGGTACGATCCGCGTGCGGTGCAGAAAATTCAGGCGCTACACCCCAAACTCTTCATCGCCGGCCACTCCCACATCCTCAAAGTGGTCTACGATCCGGTCTACAACCTGCTGCATATCAACCCGGGAGGTGCCGGCAACTACGGCCTGCACAAGGTGCGCACCGCGGTGCGACTGACCATCGACGGTGACGATATGCGCGATATGGAGGTCGGCGAGTGGCCGCGCAAATGTGCGGATGAGGGCGACCAAACCAAATAAAATACCCCTTCGGGCTATCTGTATCATATTTAGAACCCTCGGCATTACGGGGGTTTATTTTTTTCGTTTTTGCACCTCGGGGAATAGATGTTAACATAATATTCGGCTTGCCTGCTGCGTTATCCTCTCAGAAATCAAATAAGACGACGCAATATGCAACTGAAAATTTCAAAGACGCTTGAGGGAATCATAGCCCGAGCGGCATTCAACACAACCAAGGCAGGGGTCACCCATTCGCTCAAGGATTTTTTGACGCTGGAGCTGCTCAGTGAAGAGGGATCGTTGGCCTATCAATTGTTATCTTTTCGGCTCAAGGATTGGGAATTGTATCAGGTGCGACTGCGCCTTGAACGCGAGATCGCGGCAGCCACCCCCTCCGAAGAGCACTCTCCTGAGGTGTTTTATCGGCTCTTTATGGACGAGTTGCGCGCCACGTCGGGCGATGTTCGGAGCATCTCGACCGCGCACGCCTTGCAGGCGATTATTGCCGATTCCACGACGGCCACTTCGGCCGTGATGGAGATGTATGGCGTGACGCCTGAGACGATTGCCGAGGGAGTTGCAAAATTGTCGTTGGGCGATGATCTGCGCAACGAGATCCAGTCGCTGACGGTCGATGTAGATGCTGTGACGCCGACAGATGACAAATCATACGAGGCGCCACAGAACACCCTGCTCGATAAATTTGGCACCAATCTGACGCGTCTGGCGCGTGAGGGCAAAATTGATCCGGTGGTAGGGCGCGACGCCGAGATCGAGCGCGTGGTGCAGATTCTTTCGCGCCGCAAGAAGAACAACCCGATCCTGATCGGCGAGGCCGGTGTGGGCAAAAGTGCCATTGTCGAGGGGCTGGCTCTGCGCATTGCACGCGGTGAGGTGCCCTACACCATCGCCGACAAAACGCTTTTTTCGCTCGATGTCTCGTCGCTGGTCGCAGGCACCAAATTCCGCGGCGAATTTGAGGAGCGGATGCAGCAGCTGCTCGATGAGTTGCGCAAAAATCAAGATACGATCCTCTTTATCGACGAAATTCACACCATCGTCGGCGCCGGTTCGACACAGGGCAGCCTCGATACGGCCAACATCCTCAAACCGGCACTTGCACGCGGTGAGTTGCAAACCATCGGCGCAACCACACTCGACGAATACCGCGAAAATATCGAGAAGGATTCGGCCTTGGAGCGTCGTTTTCAACGGGTTGTGGTCGAGCCGACAACCCCCGAGCAGACCCTCCAAATATTGCGCAACATCGCCCCACACTACGAGCAGCACCACAAAGTGCACTACTCCGACGAGGCGCTGAAGGCCTGCGTGGCGCTGACCGGACGTTACATCACCGACCGCCACTTCCCCGACAAAGCCATCGACGTGCTGGACGAAGCCGGCTCGCGTGCGCACCTGCAATCGGCCTATGAACCGGCTTTGTTGCGCGAAATGGAACGCGCTTTGGAACAGGTGCAGCAGGAGCGGCGCGAGGCGGTCGAGGCGCTGGTGTACGAGCAGGCTGCGGCTGCCCGTCTGCGCGAAATCGCGCTGCGCTCGCAGGTCGGTGTCAGTCGTGCCGAGTGGCGACGTGAACTGGAGCAGCATCCGGTGGAGATCACCGAAGAGCATATCCAACAGGTCATTACCACGATGACGGGCATCCCCGTGGAGCGTGTTTCCGACGGCGAGATGGGGCGTCTGCAATCGCTGCACGACTATTTGGCGCGCCGCGTGGTGGGGCAAAATGAGGCCGTCGAGAAACTCTCACGCACCATTCGCCGTTCGCGCACCGGTCTGAAAGACGAGAAGCGTCCAATCGGTGTTTTCCTCTTTGTCGGCCCCACAGGAGTCGGCAAGACGCTGTTAGCCAAGGAGGTATCGAAGTGGCTATTCGATGAAAATCGCGGTTTGATTCGCATTGATATGAGCGAATACGGCGAAAAACACAACGTGGCGCGACTGATCGGATCGCCTCCGGGTTATGTGGGTTACGGCGAGGGCGGACAGCTTTCGGAGGCCGTACGCCGTCAGCCTTATGCGGTGGTTTTGTTCGACGAGATCGAAAAAGCGCATCCCGACGTCTTCAATGCGTTGTTGCAAATTTTCGACGAGGGGCATCTGACCGATGGCTCGGGACGCAAGGTCGATTTCCGCAACACAATTATTATTATGACCTCCAACGTCGGTTCTCGTGCGGTGGTGCAGAAGGCCACACAAGTCGGATATAGCACCACCTCCAAGAGCGCTACGGTGCGTGCGACCCCTCAAGGCGAGTATCGCAAGGCGCTGGAACACACGTTTGCCCCCGAATTTCTCAACCGCATCGACGACATTGTGCTGTTTCGCACGCTGGAGATCGCCGATGTGGAGCAGATTATCGAGTTGGAGCTGAGCGGATTGTTTGACCGCACACAACGACTGGGCTACAAGGTGAAGGTCACCGACAGTGCCAAGCGCCGTCTGGCAAGTATGGGTTACGAGTCGCGATACGGCGCCCGAGCGTTGAAACGCACGCTGATGGATCAGGTCGAGGAGCCGCTTTCGACGCTCATCATCGACGGCAAACTCCACGCCGGCGACACGGTCGTCGTCGAATCGGACAGAGCACAGGGCGTCAAACTACGTGTGGCTTAGAATCTTGCACGAAAAGAAAGAAAGAAGAAGATAAATAAAATCCGAATGCCTTTCGTTTAGGCGCCTCAATATGTGCTTCTAAGCCTTTTTTGCACGGCCAAAGGCCGTGTTTACAATTCTGACCCTCCCCCAAACCCCCTCCTCGGAGGGGGCTTTGCCTTTGCGTAAATTGAAATTTTAACTTTTTTGCCCGATAATTTCCGCCTTGCGACGCTTTTTCGTCCTTTTTCCGGAAAAAGGACATCAAGAAAAGCCCTTTTAAAAATTCAATTTTAAATGTGTATTATTTAGCTTTCCTTTTGCGCAAATTGTCTGCACTCCTAATTATTAATTTTAAATTCTCGATTTTTAATTTAGAATGCGGAGTGGTTGCACAATATTTCGTACCTTTGCAGCCCAAAATAGTTGATTAATGTATAGTTTCGCCAAATACAAAGAGCAATACAAAGCCACCCTGCGACTTGCGCTGCCCGTCGTGCTGACCCAAGTGGGACAGGTGATGGTGCAATTCGCCGACAACGTGATGGTCGGCCACTACGGTGGCGATGACCCCACGCCGCTGGCTGCCGTGTCGTTCGGAGGATCCGTGTTCTTCATTCTCTTCATTGCCGGCATCGGCATCACGCTGGGACTGACACCGCTGATCGGCGAACTTTTTGCACAAGGCGATAAGAAAATATCGTCGAGCTACCTCCAAAACGGCATTCTCTTCTACACGCTGTTGGGCGTGGTGATTTCGACTGTCCAATTGGCGATCATCCCGTTGCTGTCGCATATGAATCAGCCGCCCGAGGTGGTTGAGATGGCGATTCCGTACTACAGAATGCTGGTTTTCAGTATGCCGTTCGTAATGCTGTTTTTTGCTTTTAAACAGTTTTTGGAGGGGGTCGGCAACACCAAAGTCGAGATGTTTGTCACCATCATCAGCAACCTGACCAATGTCGGGTTCAACTGGCTGTTCATCTTCGGCAATATGGGTTTTGCGATGATGGGCGCCGAGGGTGCCGGCTTGGGAACACTGCTTTCGCGCATTATAATGCCGATTTTGATCATCGGATATTTTTACCGACGCGACAAATACCGCTGCTACCTCGACGGCTTTTCACCGCTCAACTACTCGTTTGCCGCCATTCGTAAGTTGCTGCGTATGGGGCTTCCGATCTCTTCGCAGATGTTTTTGGAGGCCTCGGCATTTGTCGGCACCGGCATTATGATGGGATGGTTCGGACGGGCTTCGATTATCGGCGCCAACCAAATCACCACGACGATGGCCAACTGCGCCTTTATGATCGTGCTGTCGATCGGTGCGGCGACCACAATCCGCGTGTCGCACTGCTATGGTGTGCGCAATATCAGCGGTTTGGCAATGGCCGCCAAAGCCTCCTATCACCTTACGTTGGTGTGGAATACGCTGGCCGCGATCGTCTTTATCGCTTGTCGTAACTACATTCCGCAACTCTTCACCACCAACCAAGAGGTGATCGAAGTGGCTTCGCGGCTGATGGTCTTCATCGCGCTGTTCCAACTTTCGGACGGCATTCAGAATGTTTCGGTGGGTATTTTGCGCGGTATTCAAGATGTGAAAATCATTATGCCGATCGCCTTTACGGCCTACTGGCTGCTCAATCTGCCCATCGGTTATCTGTTTGGTTTTACGATGGGAATGGGTCCCGACGGACTGATTTTGGGCTTCACCTTTGGCCTTTCAACGGCCGCCGTGTTGATGATCCTGCGCATTCGCCACAGTATCCGAAAATTGCACGTGGCAAATCCCAAGTAATATTTGCAAATTAAAATTCAAAATTTCAGATAATTTGCGTACTTTTACACAAATTACGTTTATTTCGATTCGAAAATGGATACTGAAAACCAACATACACGCAAATGTAAACCCGAAGTCGGCCGCGGCTGCACGTTCTGCGATTGCGGATCGGAGTGCGAAGCGACCGCTTGCGAGGGGTGCTTCAAACTGCACGAGACACCTTGGCTGGAGGAGTATCCGGCCAACGTCCCGACCGACATCATCGAGGTGCGGTTTAAAAATACGCGACGCTCGTTCTTCCAGAATGCCAGCGGTTTACCACTGAAAACCGGAGACATCGTAGCGGTCGAAGCATCGCCCGGACACGACATCGGCATCATCTCGCTCACGGGCGATATGGTCGCCAAGCAGATTCGCCGCACGGGCTTCAATCCCTTCAACGGCGAGTTTAAAAAGATCTATCGCAAGGCCAAACCGTTCGACATCGAACGTTGGCAGGAGGCCATCGCTCAGGAGCACGAAACGATGATTGCAGCGCGTCAAATTGCGGCTGATATGGGTCTCAATATGAAGATTGGCGATGTTGAGTATCAGGGAGATATGATCAAAGCGATCTTCTATTACATTGCTGACGAACGGGTCGATTTTCGTGAGTTGATCAAGGTCTTTGCCGAACAATTTCACATTCGCATCGAGATGAAGCAGATCGGCGCACGCCAAGAGGCCGGCCGCATCGGCGGTCTGGGTGCTTGCGGACGTGAGTTGTGCTGCGCTTCGTGGATTGCCAATTTTACGAGTGTCACCACGGGTGCCGCGCGCACGCAGGAAATTTCGCTCAACCCCCAAAAATTAGCCGGACAGTGCTCGAAACTCAAGTGCTGTATGATGTACGAATACGACACTTATGTCGATGCACGCAAGGAGTTTCCGCGTCTGCGTGAGCCGCTGCAAGCCATTGATGGTGAGTATTTTCTATTCAAAAGTGATATTTTGGCCGGGACGATGACCTTCTCGTCGAGTAAAGATTCGCTGGTCAATGTAACCACGCTCTCGCTGGCGCGCGTCAAGGAGATTGTGGCGATCAATCGGACGGGCAAGAAGGTCGATAAGTTGCAATTTACCGATCCTGTGCAGCCCGTTGTCGAGGAGCCGACGTATCGTTCGGAAGAGGATAGCATCACGCGTTTCGATGCTGCCAAGCGCAACAAAAAGGGGCGCAACCGCAATGGCCGTCCGCAAAACGGTGCGCAGGATGGGGCGCAAGCGCCTCATACCGAGGCACCTCGAGAGGGACGGCCGGAGCAACAGCGCAAGCAGGATCCGCGTCGTCAGCGTGGCGGTGAGCCGCGCAATGGTGAGCCGCGCAATGGTGGGCAGCGTGGCGGTGCTCCGCGAGAAAATACGCCGCGCGAGAAGTCGGAGCGGCCGGTATCGAATCTTCCGACGGCTGCGGCTGGCGAGAAGAGCGAGCCGAACAAGAACATCGAAAATCGTGAACCGCGTGAACCGCGTGAACCACGTGTGCCGCGTGAGGGCAACAACAATAACCGCAATCGCAACAACCGCAATCGGCGTCGTCCGGCCGGTGAGCGTCCGCGCAACGAGGGCAATGGC
>JAVVYP010000047.1:0-11927 GCA_036651015.1 Alistipes sp. | reverse complement strand
AAAATCATCGAAAAATAGTGCATAACAATTCTTATCAATAAAATTAAAACAGCTTCTTGACATATAAATAAGCTTGTGATGAAAAAAAGTTGGATCATTTTCGTTTTGTTGGTCGGCACTTTGACGGCTAACGCACAGGAACACAAAAGATTGGGCTGGGAGTTGCGCGATTCGCTTCGCACCCCGGATTTCGTGCTGCCCGACTCGTTGGCACACACCGCACCGTGGAAGCCCGATTACAGGGCGATGGAGCCGATGAAGGTCAAACCCAAAGTCTCGATGAGCTCGCTGGTGGTCATCGAAGAGCGTCACCTGCCTGCACGCGTGACGGTGATCAACAACAACACGCTGCGTTTGGGGCAAGGCTTCAACGTCTCGAACGGTCAGGCGTGGAATTACAGCCCTTTCCCCGATGCTTATCTCGATGCACGGACACTCTCGTTTCCAATGCGTCGCTAAACGCCACTTGTTTTTCGGCTCTTTCAGCCCCGTTTTTACGCTACACAAACCCCAATTTTCATGAAATTAATCTCAACCGCACTGCTGTTCGGACTGTTGTGCGCCCACGCCCTACCAGCGGCAGCCCAAGCCTCCGCAACCCAAGAACCAACGCTGGCCTCGCTGGCGGCAGAGATCGACAGCCTGAAGGCGACCACCTCGACTTGGGATAAGATTGTCGCCCACCTGCCCCACCTCTCGGGCTACCTGCAAACCGGCTACGCGTGGAGCAACACCTCATCCACGTTCTCGGTCAAGCGTGTGCGGCTCAGTCTTTCGGGAGACATTGCCTCCAAATTGGACTACCGCGTGCAGCTGGAATTTGTCTCGCCCAAAATTGTCGATGCCTACCTGCGCTACCGACCTTTCACAGCGTTGAATTTTAAGTTGGGTGAGTATAAGTTGCCCTTCTCGATCGAAAATACGGACTACTCACCCATCACCGCCGAGCTGATCGAGATGCCATTGGCCTTGCAAAAATTGGTCGGTGGCGATGATCTTTGCGGCGTGAAGGCCGCTGGACGCGACTTGGGAGCTACGCTTTACGGTGGATTCATCCGCCGCGACGACTACTGCATCATCAATTACGACTTGGGAGTCTTCAATGGCGAGGGGATCAACACGCGCGATAAAAACAAAAGCAAGGACGTCGTGGCGCGCCTATCGCTGCGACCACTACGCGGCTTACTGCTCTCAGGCTCTTACTATTGGGGCGAATACGGCGCAGATTATCTCCGCCGCACACGCTACGGCGTCGGTGCCTGCTATGATCGCGGCGCGGTGGTCGTGCGCGGCGAATACATCGGAGGCACAACCGATAAGCTCGACAGCGAGGGGTGGTATGCGCTGGCCGGCTGGCGTGTGACGCGCAGCCTAATGCCGGTCGTGCGCTACGACACTTTCCGCGAAAATATAGACCTCTCCTCATCGCGACAGACCAACTACACGGCCGGTTTGCGCTGGATACCTGTCAAATACCTGCAATGCCAACTCAACTACACCTATGAGGAGTTCGCCTCCTGTGCCGCAGACGACCGTCACATTGTGGCGGTGCTGCTATCGGGGGTATTTTGAACGTAATTGATCAAAAAAATGTGCTTTTTTGTTTGAATATCAAAATAGTTATGTAATTTTATAGTTGAGAAGTTGTTTGAATTTGTTACCGGAGTTAAAAACAGTTTCTGATTCTCTCTTTGATGCAGAAGATAAAAAGGCTCCCTCTTCTGCGATCCAATCATTTGGGATGCCTACGAGTGTTGGTATGAAGAAAAATTACGCGGAATTTTTAGGAACTTTCTGGCTCGTGTTGGGTGGTTGCGGTAGCGCCGTTTTAGCCGGAAGTCAGATCGGGTTTGCGGGCGTGGCGTTGGCATTCGGATTGACCGTTTTGACAATGGTCTACGCATTAGGTCCGATTTCGGGCGCACACTTCAACCCTGCGGTCACCATCGGCTTGTGGGCTGGCGGACGCATCGACGGCAAAGAGATCTTGCCCTATGTACTGTCACAGATCTTGGGCGGCCTCTGCGCGGCCGGGGTGCTCTACTTGATTGTCACCGGCAGCGGCAAGGAGATCGGCGACTTCGCAGCCAACGGCTACGGCGAACACTCACCGGGTGGCTACTCGCTGCTCTCGGCACTGATCAGCGAATTTGTGCTTACATTCGGCTTTCTGATCGTCATCCTCGGCGCCACCGACGCCAAAGCACCCAAAGGTTTTGCCGGCGTAGCGATCGGTTTGGCGCTGACGTTGATCCACTTAATCAGCATTCCGGTGACCAATACCTCGGTCAATCCGGCTCGCAGTATCTCGCAAGCGATCTTTGTGGGAGGCTGGGCGTTGGAGCAACTTTGGTTGTTCATCCTGATACCCATCGTGGCGGCACTTGCAGCCGGTGTGGTTTATAAGGCAATGCAAAAATAAGAAGCTGTAAAAACTTAAAAAATGAAAAAATCAATTGTATGGGTGGCTGCCCTTGCACTTTTGGCAGGTTGCGCAGAGAAAGGACCCCAAACCATCTCCGGTGTAGTTGCTGATGCAACGATGAACACGGTGACAATCATCAACGGTGCAGATACAATGTGCTTCAGCACCACCAACGCGGCCAAAGAGATGGTGCCCTCACCGGTTGAGTGCACCGTGACCGACGGTTTGGTGATCGGCGACAGTGTGCAGATTGTCTACACAGGCAAATTTTTGGAGGGCAAGTCGATCCAAACTTGCGCTGTGTCGAAAATTTTGATCACACCTGTTTCGATCATCGGCTCGTGGATTGAGCCGATCCCCGGAATGGAGGGGGTACAGGGCGTCACACTCAATGCCGACGGAGTAGCTGCGTCGATCAATATGGCAACGCTGGTTTACAACAGCTGGACGCTCGACAACGGCACCCTGTATTTGAGCGGTCAGAGCCTCGGCAACGGCCAGACCATCAACGTCAACGACATTTGGACGGTCGACACCCTGTCGCCCGACTCGCTGGTTCTCTCGGCCGAAGGTCGTCCCACAATGCGCTATGCAAGGATGAGATAGCACAACACAATGCAACGCAAAAAAAGCCGGAACGAAGTCAACATCGTTCCGGCTTTTTGGGCTTATTGGTGTGCTACAACAGCTTCTTACACCGTCATAATATCCTTCTCTTTTTTGGCGAGCAGCTCGTCGAGGAGCTTGGTGAATTTCTCCAACAGCTTCTGCGACAGCTCTTCACCGTCCTTGGCTTCGTCTTCGGGCATACTACTATCCTTTTGCGCTTTCTTGAAGGCTTCGACCGCATCGCGACGTGCGTTGCGCAAGCTAATGCGCGCCGTTTCGGCATCTCCGCGAACGCGTTTGACCAACTCTTTGCGGCGCTCCTCGGTCAGCGGCGGAATCGACAAACGAATGCTTTCACCGTTGTTGGAGGGGGTGAGTCCGATGTTGGAGTCGATAATCGCCTTCTCGATGGGGCGCAACATATTTTTGTCCCACGGTTGGATCAGAATAGTCTTGGCATCGGGTACGGTGACACTGGCCGTGCCCGACACGGGCATTTGCGAACCGAAATAATCGACCATTACGCCATTGAGCGCATTGGGCGATGCTTTTCCTGCACGCACATTCAGCAGTTCCTCGTCGAGGTGGTCGATTGCCTTCTGCATACGGCCGGAGGCATCGTTGAGAATTGTCTTTGTATCCATATAAGAGCCTATTTTAGTGTATTTTCGATGGTTTGAATAAGCGCATTGAACTCCGCTTCGTCGTAGCCCACCGTGATCAAGATGATCTTGCCATCGCGATCAATCAGGAAGTTACGAGGAATGAAATTCGACGCATAAAAGTTGTAGATGGTTTGCGTGGGATCGAGACCCATCGGGAAAGTGTAGCCGGTTTTCTCACGAAAGGCAGCCACCGCTTCGCGCTCCTCACCCCGAGAAATCGGCAAAAATACGAAGTCTTGATCGGCGAAACGGTCGACGATCTCGCGCGGAACACGCGTCAACTCTTCGCGACAAGGAGGACACCACGTCGCCCAAAAATTCAGTAGCACCACTTTGCCGCGCAGTGACGAGAGCTGCACGCGCTGCGCGTCGAACATCTCGACCGTGAAGTCGGGCGCCTGATCCCCCACACGAACGAGGGTTGTGGTCTCTATATCACACTTTTTACCGCCACCGCCACACGAGGGCAGCAGCAGGACGGCGAGGATCACAAGGATCAACGCCAACATTATCCACAGTGATTTGTTGCTCTTTTTGGTTGCCATTATGAGGTGAAGTTTACTTTTTAACGAGAGTTCCGATCGTCTCACCGGCAAGAACGCGCCCGAGATTACCCACGGTATCCATATCAAAGACAATGATTTGCAGGTTGTTTTCGCTGCAAAGCGTAAAGGCCGTCAAGTCCATAATGCGCAAATTGCGCGCATAGACCTCGTCGAAGGTGATCTGCTCGAACTTGGTCGCCGAGGGATCTTTCTCGGGGTCGGCCGTATAGACGCCGTCCACGCGAGTCCCCTTGAGCAACACGTCAGCTTCGATTTCGATGCCGCGCAACGCCGACGCCGAGTCGGTGGTGAAGTAGGGGTTGGAGGTGCCTCCGCCGATGATCACCACGAAACCCGCTTCGAGGTACTCAATGGCGCGACTTTTGGAGTAGTACTCGCCAATGGGTTCCATTCGGATCGAGGTGAGCACCTTGGCTTTCACACCGTTATCCTCGAGTGCCGATTGCAGCGCCAGCGAGTTGATGATCGTGGCCAGCATCCCCATCTGATCGCCCTTGACGCGATCGAAGCCTTTTTTGGCTCCCGACAGACCGCGAAAAATATTACCACCGCCGATGACAATGCCAATTTGGGTACCTGTGGCAACTGCCGCACGGATTTGTTCGGCGTAGGATTGCAGCACCACAGGTGAAAGTCCCTGTTTTTGGTCACCTTGCAACGACTCGCCGCTGAGTTTGAGAAGTATTCGCTTGTATTTCATCTTGCGTTTTGCTATATTGTAACGCGAAGATAAGGATTTTTTCAGAACATTTCATATTTAATATGTATCTTTGTAAGACAATGGAGTTGGAAAAATATAAATTACTCGATCGGGTGTCATCTCCTCGGGATCTTAAAAAACTCTCGGAGGAGGAGTTGCGTGTCTATTGCGATGAGCTGCGACACTACATCATCGACGAGTGCGCCGTGCATCCCGGTCACTTGGCTTCGAGCCTCGGGGCGGTGGAGCTGGCCACAGCGCTGCACTATGTCTTCGACACCCCCACCGACAAAGTTATTTGGGACGTCGGTCATCAGACCTACGCCCACAAGATCATTACAGGACGCCGCGAGGCATTCCGCACCAAACGACAGTTAGACGGCATCAGCGGTTTTCCGCGCATTGCCGAGAGCGAATACGATGCTTTCGGCGGCGGACACGCTTCGGTGTCGATCTCCGCAGCATTCGGAATGGCCAAGGCGGCCGAGCTGCGTGGTGAGCGCCATCAGGTAGTCGCGGTCATCGGCGACGGTTCGATGACCGGCGGACTGGCCTTCGAGGGGCTTAACAACGCCGGCGCAAGCCAGCACACCAACCTGCTGGTGATCCTCAATGACAACAATATGGCCATTGATCAGGTCACCGGAGCGCTCAAAAATTACCTCCTCAAAATCTCCACTTCGGTTCATTACAACCACTTCAAACAGCGCGTTTGGAGCCTTCTTTCGCATACACCGCGCCTGCTGCACCTCTGTCAAAAAGCCGGAAATGCCGTAAAACAAGGGCTGCTGAACAATAGTAACCTCTTCGAGAGTTTTAATTTTCGCTATTTTGGCCCTGTGGATGGACACAGTTTGCCCGAATTGGTTCGCACGTTGCGCGCCCTGCACGACATCGAAGGACCCAAATTGCTGCACGTGATGACGGTCAAAGGCAAGGGGTATCTGCCGGCCGAACACAACCAGTCGGAGTGGCACGCCCCCGGGCGATTCAACCCCGACACCGGCGAACGGGTCACCTCTCAGGGCGATGTGGCGCGCTATCAAGATGTTTTCGGGCAGACACTGCTCGATCTGGCACGTGTCGATGAACGCGTGGTGGGTGTCACGCCGGCGATGACGTCGGGCTGCTCGATGAACACCCTCCAACAAGCCTTTCCGGCGCGTTGTTTCGACGTCGGAATCGCCGAAGGACACGCCGTGACCTTCTCGGCCGGATTGGCCGCCTCGGGTTTGATTCCGTTTTGCAACATCTATTCGTCATTTATGCAACGCGCCTACGACAACGTGATTCACGACGTGGCCATTCAGGATTTGCCGGTGGTGATGTGTCTCGATCGCGGCGGATTGGTCGGCGAAGATGGTGTGACACACCACGGAGTCTTCGATATGGCCGCTTTCGGCGCTATCCCCGGCGTAATCATTGCCGCCCCGATGAACGAACTCGAACTGCGCAATATGATGTACACGGCACTGCAATACGGCCACCCCTTCATCATCCGCTATCCGCGCGGCCACGGTGAGGGTGTCGCTTGGCGCGACGAGACCTTCGAGGCGTTGCCCGTGGGTCAGGGACGCTACTTGCGCGAGGGTGAGGATGTGGCTCTGCTGACCATCGGCACGGTGGGTAATGCCGCAGCGGCTGCTGCCGAGCGCGCTACCGCCCAAGGAATCCGCGTTGCTCACTACGATTTGCGCTTCGCAAAACCCCTTGACGAGGCGTTGCTGGAGAGCGTGGGTCGGCGCTTCCGGCGTGTGGTGACCGTCGAAGACGGTTGTTTGCACGGTGGTGTAGGTGAGGCCATTACCGCATTTTTCAACCGACACAACCATCCGGTCTCGGTTCACACACTGGGCATCGACGATGCGTGGGTTTACCACGGCACCCCAGCCCAACTCTACGCCCAATGTGGCTACGACGAACAGGGCATCTTCCGCGCCCTGACCGAGAAGTAAAAGAGGGTGACCAACAAGTCGCTCAAAACGCAAATCACCCCCGCCAGAGTTGTATCTGACGGGGGTGAAATCGTAAAATTAGGGCTTGTTAGAAGCTGTTTTGAATGAATTTAAAACAGCTTTTTTTAACGATTCTCCACCTCGAAAGCGTAGGCGGTATGCTGTGTGTAGCGCTCTCCGGGACGCAAGACGGCCGACGGAAAGTTCGCGTGGTTGGGGGCATCGGGGAAGTTCTGCGTTTCGAGGGCGATACCCGAGCGGAAATTGTGGCGATCACCGCGCTTGCCGACCTCGCGTCCGTCCATACCTTGACCGGCATAGAACTGGAATCCGGGCTGGTCGGTGTAGATTTTCATCCGAATACCGGTAGCCGGCTCATAGACCTCGGCTGCCAATTCGCACGCGCCGGCCTGCCCCTTGTCGAGTACCCAATTGTGGTCGTAGCCGTTGCCGAAAGCCAACGGTTCGTAGCTGAGTGAGTCGATGCGCGCACCAATTGCGTGCGCTGTGCGGAAGTCGAGTGGCGTGGCTTCGACCGGCCAAATTTCACCCGTGGAAATCAGTCCGGCATCGGTGGGTGTGAAGCGGCTGGCGTAGATGGTCAGCAGGTGCGAATCGGTCGATTGCGCCGTCGTGCCGTGCAGATTGTAGTAGATGTGGCTGGTCGGATTGAGGATCGTCGGCGCATCGGTGGTGGCTGCATAGTCGATCTGCAAGCAGTTGTCGGGCGTGAGCGAGTAGCAGACCGTCAAATCGAGGTTACCCGGGTATCCCTCTTCGCCGTCGGCAGCGCGATAGGACATCTCAATGGCCGGATCGCCGGCAGCAGAGGTTGTTTGGCGAGCGTCCCAGACGCGGCACTCGAAACCTTTGGCGCCGCCGTGCAGGTGGTTTTCGCCATTGTTGATCGACAGCTGGTAGGGGATGCTGTCGAGTGTGAATTGCCCTTTGCCGATTCGGTTTCCATAGCGACCCACAATCGGTCCGCAATAGTGGTCGGTGGTTGTCAGGTAGCCGTCGAGATTCTCAAAGCCCCACACCACATCGCGGAATTTGCCGTCCGCTGCCGGCACCCAAAGTGCAACCACACGCGCCCCAAAGGAGGTGAGCTGCACGCACATACCATTGGCGTTTTGCAGGGTGTAGAGTTCGACGTTTTTACCGTCCACTTGGCTCTGGAAGTCGGCAGCCTCCAAAAGTGCGATGCCGTTGTCATTTTTGGGCGACTGGCAGGCCGTGATTGCTCCGGCGGCGAGCGCTGCAATAAGAAAGTTTCGTATCATCATATCAAATTTATTTTTTAGCTTTAATTCGCATCGGCTGCACCCCCTCGAAGGTCATTTTCACGGGCAGTATTCGTCCCTCGGCATCGAACTCCATCCGCTCGATGCAGGTCTGACGGTGGTTCATATCGGTGTGAGCCAATGGCCGGCGGTGGTAGATGATATAATATTGATCGGTTCCGGGAACTTTGATCACCGAGTGGTGACCCGCTCCGGTGGCGATGGCCGGATCCTGCTGGAGAATCTTGCCGATGCGTTGGAACGGGCCAAAGGGCGAGTCGGCAATGGCATAGGCCACGCTGTAATCGGGACCACCCCAACCGCCTTCGCTCCACATAAAGTAATATTTGCCGTTGCGTTTGAACATAAAGGGTCCCTCGACGTAATTTTCGGGGGTAACCGTCTTGTAGGTCTGCCCGTCATCGAAAGGCACAATGCTCAGCAGGTCGTCGGCGAGCTTCACCATATTGCAGTGGTGCCAACCACCATAATACATATAATGTGTGCCGTCATCGTCGCGGAATACAAATTGGTCGATGGGCTGGGCACCATTGATGATGCGGTCGATGAGCGGCTTGCCCAGTGCGTCTTTGTAGGGACCTTCGGGACGGCTGGCCACAGCCACACCGATTCCTCCATATTCGTGGTCGTTCTGGATGTCGTTACCACTGAAAAAGAGGTAGTATTGACCCTTGTGCTCCAAAATTGCCGGTGCCCACATTGCGTATTTCACCCATTTGACCTGCTCGTTGGAGATAATGCGCGGATGTTTGGTCCACGTCACAAGGTCCTTCGACGAAAAGGCATCCATATAGGTTTGGATGTTGTAATGTTGGTGTATTGCCGCGCTTTTTTGGGTCGAGAAGTTTGGTTTCGGCTCACCCGGAATTGCGTAATAATCGGACAGAGTCGGGAAAATCCAATATTGATTGCCGAATACGACACCTTCGGGATCGGCATACCAGCCCGGGAAAATGGGGTTTCCGGAGTGGCTTTTCTGGAGGTTTTTGGTGCTACTGCACGAGGTGCCGAACAACAGAAGGACGGCAATTGAGCGGAAAATAAGTTTTCGGATCATACGTAGTTTGCGGAATAGTTTACGAAATTATTGTTGAATTGGGATGCGAAGAACGGTCAGCGACGTCGGGGCACACACGACAGGAATCGTGCGACCGTTGACGGTAAATGCCGACTCACGAGCGATGATTTTCTCGGGTTCGTCGAACGAGTTTTCGTCGTTGGCCGACGATGACGACAACACAATGCGGCGCGCCTCGCTGGGGCTTACACTGCCGCCTTTGAGCGACAGGGTGGTTTGCCACGGCTCACTCTCGCCGTTGACCAACTTAACGACCAACTCACGGCGCGCACGATCTATGCCCGACACGGCGTAATGTTTGGTGGTCAGCGTATGGCGGTGGCTCTCTTTGAGCACCCCATCGAGGTAGCATTTCCATTCATTGCCGCGAATTTCGAGCCGCACATCGTACCATTGATTGGCCTCGATTGGCTCCTGATTGCGGTAGTCGAAGAGCGAAACCCAACCCTTGTCGCTAACTTGACGGAAGAGCACCGATTCGTTGGAGTAGCCCCCCATATCGACCATATAATAGTGTTGCTCGTCCTGCAACCCAAAGATCACACGGAAGCCTTCGCGGCCGGCTGTTTTGCGTGCCTTGAGGGTGATCGTGCAGTCGCCCAGCTCCAGATCCTTGAGGTAGAGCAGCGCCTCGCCGCCAACATTGGATTGGGTTAAAATGTTGTTTTGGACACTCCACGCTCCGCGCAGCGGCGTCCAACGTTGCTCCAAATCGTTCCAATCGGTCGTGTAAAGTGTGCGACCGCGGTTGACGATTTTGAGGTCTCGGAACATAGCCGCGGTGTTGACGGTTCCCAAGCCGATGAAACCTTTGGCCGCGCAGGGTGTGGCGGTGATCTCACCGGTGATGCGCGTCGGAGTGTTGACATCCGGACGATTTTCGGCAAAGAGTTTCATCACGTGGTAGTTCGTGCGGCCGTAGGCTTGCCGGTTGTCGAGCACAACAAGGTGGTTGCGACCATAGTGCGCATTCTCGATCAGCGGCGCATAGGAGACCAGCTGCACTTTGTCGGCATTACGCTCGACACCAGTCATATAGGCAGCCTCAGAGAGTGACGAATAGAGGTTGGCGTGACCCGTGGCAGCATATTCGCCGACATAAATTTTGTAGGGCAGCGAAGCGGGCAACTTGTCGTACACATCGGCATTGTTGTAGAACCAATCGGCTGTCTCGTAGTAGTGCGGATCAATCACCTCCACGCGATCCAGCCGTTTGACATCGTCGCTGAACATCAAGGCCGAAATGAGGGTCAGTTGTGGGTATTTTGCTTTGATGGCCTTGTGAAAACGGTTGTAGTTGTCGGCATAACGGGCAAAGATATTCTCGTTGCCGATCTCGACGTACTTCAACGGGAAAGGCGCTATGTGTCCATTTTTGGCTCGTTCGGCACCCCAGCGCGTGGTCTTGGCGTCGCCCAACGCATATTCAATGGCGTCGAGCGCCTCTTGAATGAGAGGCTCCAAAGCCTCACCTTGCACGTAATCACCATTGCGGAACAGGCACGACATACCGGCGTTGCAGACAAACATACCCTGCGATCCGATATCTTCACAATATTGCAGAAATTCGTGGTAACCAAAGCCGTAGGTACTGCGGTAGCCCCACAAATTATACTCACCCGGACGGTCGATCGGATCCCCGATCGTCTGCTTCCACTGCACCCGATTTTCGAGCGTCAACCCCTCCACAATGCAACCGCCCGGCCACCGTATGAAGGCCGGATGAAGCTCCTCGATCAGCGTTGCCACATCTTTGCGCAAGCCGTTGGGGCGACCCTTGTAGGTGTCGCGCGGAAAGAGCGAGACATAGTCGAGCCACACGCGACCCTCGGCAGGAAAGGTGATTTGGAGGGTGCTGTGGCTATCGGTGGCCGATGGGGCGAACGAGACGGTGTAGCGGTGCCATTGGCCGTCGGCCGTGAGCCGTTGGTCGTGCTGTGCCAGACGAGTGCCGGCGGCGTTCACCACAGCAGCGCGACACCACGGAGTCCCTTCGGCGCGCACATAAAACTCCAACTCATAGTGCTTGCCTTGCTCGACAGCTATGCCCCAATAACCGCTGTTGACGGCGGACACTTCGCCCCGTGCGGCACACAACTCCAAACGCAAAGCGTGGGGTGTAGCGGCGCGCAACGGATATTCGTCGGTCAGCGTTGAGGCAGCTTGCGAACCGTCGGCATACTGGGTGCGCCAGCCGGTCATTCCAAGGTCACTACTCCATCGCACGCGAAAGCGGTTGATCGAGTCGTTGGAGTAGCAGGGACGGTGTGGCGCCGCCGCGTAGCCTTCGGCATCGAGCGTGCAGCCCGAGGGCAACACACCCTCTTCGAAGCCGCGGTTGCGGATCATTTCGGCATACAAACCGCCGTCTCCCGAGCCGGTGATCTCCTCGAAAAAGACGCCGTAGAGCGATGCTGGTATCTCGGCACCGCGCCGTCCGAGGTCGATTTCAACGCGGCTATCAGCAGCCACGGCATCAAAAATGAGCACTGCGGCAATCAGAACGCAGATAAATCGTTTGGGTGTTGTCATTGGTGTATTTCGTTAAAAAGCTGTTTTAATTTGTTACCAAAGTTATTTTAGCGCTATTTTTGTTCCTGTTTACGCGCTGTCAATGCTCATTTA
>JAVVYP010000046.1:0-12164 GCA_036651015.1 Alistipes sp. | reverse complement strand
GAGGGTGATCGGAAGTGTCGTTTCATAGCCGGCCATCACGTTGGCAGCCGAGTCTCCGACCAAAATCACGTCGATTCCGGCGGCATCGACAATCTTGGCCATCGAATAATCGTAGGAGGTGATCATCGCGATCTTCTCGCCGCGCTGCTTCATCTCCGTCAAACGGTAGGTCGTAACCGCCCGTACAGTACTTTCTACTGACATTTTTTCTGAATTTTAAATTTCAAATCGGGGCAAAGTTAACGCTTTGGGTGGATTTGGCAAAAGAAATCCCACAAAACAACGCCGCCCGAAACCGAGACGTTGATCGAATGCTTGGTGCCGATCTGCGGAATCTCGATTGCGCCGTCGCACAAATCGACGGCTGCTTGGCCTACACCCAAGACTTCGTTGCCAAAGACGAGTGCATATTTTGTCGCCGGACGTGCCTCGAATGCATCGAGCATTGTAGCCCCTTCGACCTGCTCCACGGCATAGATCTCGTAACCCTCGCCGCGCAACTGTGCGATGCACTCCTCGGTGGTGGGGTAGTATTGCCAAGCTACGGTCAGCTCGGCACCAAGCGCCGTTTTGTGGATGTCGCGCGCCGGAGGTGTCGCCGTGATGCCGCACAGTGCAATGCGCTCCACAGCAAAAGCGTCGCCCGTGCGGAAAAATGCACCCACATTCTGCTGCGAGCGGATGTTGTCGAGCACCACCGTCACCGTCATTTTTTCCATCGTTGCAAACTCGCCGGCCGTGGGACGCCCCAGTTCGTCATTGGTAATTTTACGCATATACCTTTATATTAACGCCACAAAAGTAGACAAAATTAAAATCTTTTCCCTACTTTTGGGGTTTGGAAACTGTGAAAATGATCTCTTATAGGAAAATTATACTTTTGCTTGCCTTTGCGGCTGCGGTTGCAGAGGTTTCGGCGCAGCAACTCGTCGTGGGGCTTGATTTCGATACGCGTTTCGATAACCGTGAGTATGCCGATATGAGCTACAACACGTCAGAAACCCTCTTTAGCGCCCGTCTCACGCCGCAGGTCGGCTTGCGTTGGGATGCGCACAATACGCTGATGATCGGTGTCGATCTGTTGCAAAATTTCGGCGACGAATCCAAGTTTTTGACCGAAGCCAAACCGCTGATGTGGTATCAATATGAGTCGCCCAAGGTGACTGCGGTGGCCGGCATCTTCTCGCGCACCAAGTTGAGCGGCGACTATGGCGAAGCTTTTTTTGACCGTTCGTTTCTCTTCTACCACAACCGCATACAGGGTGTGATGGGACAATATCACACGGAAAATGGTTTTGTTGAGATGGCGATCGACTGGGAGGGTATGCAGTCGTCCACGTGTCGCGAAAAGTTCCGCATTCTCTCGGCCGGGCAGTACAACGGGGCGTATCTCTACGGTGGCTATGCGCTGTCGCTACTTCACTTTGCCAAGACTTCGGCACCGGTTGAAGGCGAGGGCGTGGTGGACAATATCTTGATCAATCCCTATGCTGGTGTGCGGTTTAGCGCCTTTTTCGATTTCGACATTCGGTTGGGTTATCTGCAAAGTTTCCAGCGCGATCGCCACATTGGGCAGAGGTGGACGCCCAAAGGCGGTGTGCTCGATATTCGGATGAGCCGCTGGGGCTTGTCGCTGGGCAATATGCTCTATGTAGGGCAAAATCAGATTCCATTCTATGGCAGTTACGGCGCGGCGCTCTACGCCAACAGTGTCGGTTTCGGAACACGCCATAAGGTCTACAACCGCACCGATATCAGCTATGACCGTCATTTTTTCAACAATACGTTGGGCGTTAAAGCCGGTATGTTTTTTCACTACGACGGTCGGTCGGTGGGCACACAGCAACTGTTAGAGGTGTCCGTGCGTCTGCAAAAAATATTTACCAAGAAAAAATAATTTGTTCTATAATATGTCAATCGAAACAAACGAACCCCGAGAGAAGTCGCTGAACTTCCTCGAAGAGATCATCGAAGAGTCCATCGCCAAGGGCGAAACGCGCGTTCAAACTCGTTTTCCGCCCGAGCCGAATGGTTATCTGCATATTGGCCACGCCAAGAGCATCTGCATCAACTTCGGTTTGGCCAAGAAGTATGGCGGCGAATGCAACTTGCGCTTCGACGACACCAATCCGGTTAAGGAGGATGTCGAGTATGTGGACTCCATCAAACGCGATATTCAGTGGCTGGGCTTCAACTGGGCGCGTGAACGCTACGCCTCCGACTACTTCGACCAACTCTTTGAGTGGGCGGTTGTTCTGATTCGTAAGGGGCTGGCTTATGTGGACGATCAGAATCAAGAACAGATTCGCGAGACGCGCGGCACGGTCTCCGAGGCCGGCAAGCCTTCGCCGTGGCGTGACCGCTCGATTGAGGAGAACCTCGATCTGTTTGAGCGGATGCGCAAAGGTGAATTTCCCGACGGCGCAAAGGTGCTGCGTGCTAAAATTGATATGGCACATCCCAATATGCTCTTCCGCGATCCACTGATGTACCGCATTATCCATACCGACCACCACCGCACGGGTGATAAGTGGTGCATCTATCCGATGTACGACTACGCCCACGGCGAAAGCGACTCGATCGAGCAGATCACCCACTCGATCTGCACCCTCGAATTCGACGTGCATCGTCCGCTCTACGATTGGTTTATTCAAGCGTTGGGGATCTTCCCGTCGCATCAATACGAATTTGCGCGACTGAACCTCACTTATACGATGATGTCGAAACGCAAACTGCTCAAACTGGTGCAGGAGAAGGCCGTGATGGGCTGGGATGATCCGCGAATGCCGACCATCTGCGCCCTGCGCCGCAAAGGTTACACGCCGGCCTCGGTGCGTAATTTTGCCGAAATGGTGGGCGTCGCCAAACGCGATAACACGATCGACTTCAGTCGGTTGGAGTTTTGTGTGCGCGAAGACCTCAACAAAGTTGCCGAGCGTCGTATGGCGGTGCTGAATCCGCTGAAGGTGGTCATCACCAACTACGAGGAGGGGCGTACTGAGCAATTTGCGGCGGTCAACAATCCCGAAAACGAAGCAGCCGGCAAGCGTCAAGTTCCGTTCTCGCGTGAGATTTATATCGAGCGTGACGACTTTATGGAGGAGCCTCCCAAGCAATTTTTCCGTCTGCGTCCGGGTGGCGAGGTGCGTCTGCGCTACGCTTATCTGCTCAAATGTGAGGAGGTTATCAAAAATGCCGAAGGCGAAATCGTCGAGTTGCGTTGCACCTACGATCCACTCTCGGGCAACGGTTCGTCGAGTGACGGACGTCGTGTGAAGGGGGTGATTCATTGGGTGTCGGCGCAAGATGCCGTGGAGGCCGAAATTCGGTTGTTCAATCCGCTCTTCACCAAGGAGAATCCCGACGATGTGGCTGAGGGTCAAACGTGGGAAGACAATCTCAATCCCGAATCAATGGTCACGATCAAAGGCTTTCTCGAACCTTCGTTGCGCGAGGTGCCCATTGGTCAGGCTGTGCAGTTCGAACGCGTGGGCTATTTCTGTCCCGATACAGAATCGACACCCGACCATTTGATCTTCAACCGCACGGTGACGCTTAAAGATTCGTGGGCGAAGATCAACAAATAGAATTTGAAAATAGTTTAACAATAGCTCTTTTGGCCTACACAAAGAACTGAATTGTGGAAGGACGCTCGGTTTTTAGAGCGTCTTTCTTGTTTAAATCTTCTATAAATTAAATTTAATTTACTACTTTTACATTTGGTAGTTTATTAACATTAAGTCCCCTGCAATGACTTCACTTTTATTGATCAGTATCGCCTTGCTGGCATTGTTGTCTATTATGTTGGTCGCTCGATTACGTGTCCAACGTCGCTTTTTGTTGAAGACAAACGACTTGACCGAGTTGTTGCTCAAAAACATAGATGTTTACGCGTTGTTGGTGGATCCCGATTTCAATGTTTTGCGTACCAATTACTATGCGTTGACCGGAACAACGACCGATCTGGTGCCACCCAAGGTCGGAAATTTACTGCATTGCAAAAACGGCGAAGATGCCGGCGTGTGTGGTACCCACGAATTTTGTACAACGTGTCCTGTGCGTGCGGCAATCAGCGAGGCATTTCGAACACACAAAAATTTTTCGAGACTCGAAGCTCCGATGGAGCTCTATACCTCCAGCGACCATTCTAAGGTTGTGAATTGTGAGATCTCGGCCTCGGGAAATCTGATTTCGATCTACAATCAGCCGCATATGTTGCTGACGCTGCACGACATCACGGCGCAAAAAAATATGATGCGCGAGTTGGACGAAACGCGTATCCGTGCCGAGGAGTCCGACCGGATGAAATCACTGTTTCTGGCCAACACAAGCCACGAATTGCGCACTCCGCTGAATGCAATTGTCGGCTTTTCGGAGTTGCTGATCGCAGATAATTCAGCCGAGGAGAAGCGTGAATATGCGCGAATTATCCGCACAAACAACGAATTGTTGCTCCAGTTGGTCAACGATATTCTTGATATGTCGAAAATTGAGGCCGGCACCTTGAAATTCAACTATGCCGACGAGGAGCTTAATACCATTATGGAGGAGTTGGAGGGTGCCTGCTGTATGAAACAGCAGGCTGATAGCCCGGTGTGTATCAAATTTCTGCGCCAATATCCTTCGTGTCGTATACATACCGACGGAACGCGTCTGAGACAAGTTATTTTGAATCTACTCTCCAATGCCATTAAGTTTACGGAGAAGGGAGAGGTCGTTTTTGGATTTGAAATGCACGACAAAGAGTTGTATTTCTACGTTCGCGATACGGGAATTGGAATCAAACAAAAAAATCTGGAACTCGTTTTCAAACGCTTTGTAACCATTGGTTTCCAGCAGCAGGGTGTGGGCATCGGGCTTTCCATCTGTAAGTCGATCGTCGAGTCGATGGGTGGTCAGATTGGCGTGGAATCCGAAGAGGGCAAAGGTGCAACTTTCTGGTTTACGTTGCCCCACGTTGCGCCCAAGGCGTAGCAACGCGTGTTCCGCGTGTTCAAAAATCAACGCGAGGTCGTATTGGCCTCGCGTTTTACTTTTAGGATACTAATGCAATTTTTGGTATCGTTACCTGCTGTTATAATCCGGTTATCTTTTTGATTTCGTTGAGCTTATTGAGCGCTTCGATTGGGGTCAATGAGTTGATGTCAAGTCCTTTGATCTGGTCGCGAATTTGGATTAATACCGGATCATCCAACTGAAACATAGATAATTGCATGTTTTGTGATGCGCCGCTGTCAACAGCCTCTCTGACGGATGCCGAAGTGAGTTTTTTGCGATTTTTAGGGCTTTTGCTCGGCACAATTTCGTTGTTGCCGTAAACCAATTCCAAATTACGCAGCATCTCCTCGGCACGTGAGACGATCGACGTGGGCATTCCGGCCATCCGCGCCACGTGGATACCAAACGAGTGCTCCGTACCGCCGCGTTCGAGTTTACGCAGGAAGACGATTTTGTTGTCGATCTCCTTGATGGTCACGTGGTAATTTTTGACGCGCGGATACATCTGCTCCATCTCGTTCAATTCGTGATAGTGGGTGGCAAAGAGCGTTTTGGCGTGGGCAGTAGGGTGGTTGTGGAGGTATTCGACCATCGCCCACGCGATCGAAATGCCGTCGTAAGTGCTTGTGCCGCGGCCGATTTCGTCGAGCAGAACAATGCTGCGATCCGATATGTTGTTGAGAATGCTGGCCGATTCGAGCATCTCGACCATAAAGGTCGATTCGCCTTGCGAAATGTTGTCCGAGGCGCCGACGCGCGTGAAAATCTTGTCCACGACGCCGATGTGAGCCGATTTTGCCGGCACGAACGATCCCATTTGAGCCATCAGAATGATCAGCGCCGTCTGTCGTAGCAGTGCCGATTTACCCGACATATTGGGACCTGTGATCATCATAATCTGCTGTTGCTTGTCGTCGAGCTTTACATCGTTGGGAATGTACTCTTCGCCCACGGGCATCAGGGTTTCGATCACCGGATGACGCCCCTGCCGAATGTCGATCAGCGTGCCGTTGTCGAGCACCGGGCGCACATAACGCCGCTCGCAGGCAATGCGTGCAAAGGATTGCAGGCAGTCGATACGCGACACCACGGCCGCGTCGCGCAACATCGCGGCGAGAGATGTGCCGATGAAGCACAAAATATCGGCATAAATCCGCTGTTCGATGACCAGCATCTTCTCTTCGGCACCCAATATTTTCTCTTCGTACTCCTTAAGCTCTTCGGTGATATACCGTTCGGCGTTGGTGAGTGTTTGTTTGCGCACCCACGTTGTCGGCACCTTCTCTTTGTGGGCATTGCGCACTTCGATATAGTAACCGAAAACGTTGTTATAACTGATTTTGAGTGAGGGGATGCCGGTTGCTTCGCTTTCGCGTTGCTGGATGCGTGCCAAATAATCTTTGCCGTGGAGGGCAATTCGCCGCAGATCGTCCAATTCGGCATCGACACCGTCGGCAATCACGCCCCCCTTCACAATCTGATTGTTGAGCGGATCGGGATAAATTTCGTGCGCTATGCGGTCGCGAACCGTCGCCAGCACATCAATTTGATCGGCCAAAGCGTGCAGACGCAGATCATCGGTCGCATCGAGAGCAGCCTTGAGCAGTTCGATAGCCGACAACGAATTTTTGAGTTGCACCAATTCGCGCGGCGTCACGCGCGACGAGGCAATGCGTGCTGCGATGCGCTCCAGATCGCCCACCAGCGACACCTGTTCGCGGATGGTGTCGGTCAGATCGGCTTCACGGGTGAATTTCTCGACCACATCCAACCGTTCGTCAATTTTTGCCGGATCTTTGAGTGGCAGCGCAATCCAACGTTTGAGTAAGCGACCACCCATTGGGGTCAGGGTGCGATCAATGACATCGGCAAAACCACATCGGTCACGTGAGGCATTCGACGAGAAAAGTTCCAAGTTGCGAATGGTAAACTTATCGACCCACACGTAGTCGTCTTGGTCGATGCGCGCAATGGAGGCAATGTGGCTGATGCCGCGGTGCTCGGTAAATTCGAGGTAGTAGAGTATGGCTCCGGCAGCTGAAATGCCACTACTGAAGTGCTCCACGCCGAAGCCTTTGAGTGATTGTGTGCCGAATTGTTTGCAGAGCCGTTCGCGGTTAATATCCTCCGAGAAGACCCATTCATCGAGTTTGTAGGTGTAGAGCTTAGCGCCGAAAACATCGGAAAAACGATCTTCAAAGCCGCGTTGGTAGATGATCTCCTTCGGCGCGAGGTTCGAAATGAGTTTGTCGATGTAGTGATCCGTGCCCTCGGCCACATAAAATTCGCCGGTTGAAATATCCAAAAATGCCACGCCTGTTGTTTGGCGACCGAAATACACAGCGGCTAAATAGGTGTTCTCCTTGTTGACCAAGATGCTGTCACCCAATACAACGCCCGGTGTAACCAGCTCAATGATACCGCGTTTGACCAGCCCCTTCACCGATTTGGGGTCCTCCAACTGCTCGCAGATGGCCACACGTTCTCCGGCTCGCACCAATTTGGGCAGGTAGGTGTCGATGGCGTGGTAGGGAAAACCAGCCAACTCCACGTAGGACGCCGTTCCGTTGGCACGACGCGTGAGTGTGATGCCTAAAATGCCGCTTGCTTTGATAGCATCGGCGCCGAAGGTCTCGTAGAAATCCCCGACCCGAAAGAGCAAAATGGCGTCGGGATGCACAGCCTTGACCGCATAATACTGCTTCATAAGCGGTGTCTCGGCGTACTTTTTTTCTATGCTGTTTTCTGAATTCACAAGAAACTATTCATTGGTTGATAGACAAAGATAGTTGATTTTTGGGTACCCTGCACACGCGGCAACAAAAAAATCAGCCATTTTGCTGCGTATTAAAGAATTCCGCTTGCACGAAAGACGCTGCGGTAGAATTCGGCTTTCCACGCCACTGGACGCGGATAGGCGCGTGATGAGGAGGGCATACGCCACAAACTCATTGGACGCCCGGCATATTCGAACGCTACGCACGCGCCGACAGCTGGTTGGTCGCAGCCGGTAAGGGCGCACAGGGTGTCGGTGGCCTTTTGTCCCGTGGTAACAAGGGTGTGGCACTCGGGAAGAAGAGCGAGTAAGGCGGCTAAATCAACCTCACGTACTACTTGAAGAAAATTGTCGGACGCATTGTCCCTCAATCGAATAACTTCAATAGCCGTATCGTAGAGTGCAATTCCTTTTTCACAACAATACGTCGTGATTCGCGCCTGATCGAAGTGCCGGTTGTCGGGTGTGAGGAAGTGCGATGGATCTCCTGTGGCCAAGTAACCGACGATGCGCCACATATCGTTTTGCAGGTTGGGGTAGTAGAAATCCATCGACCAACGGATGCGTTTGGGCGGAAAACTCCCGAGCATCAAAATTCGCGCATTGGCGGGCAGAAAGGGTTCGAGGGGATGACACTCGCTATTCATAAAATTTTTTGTCGAAATTGACCAGATAGAGTTTTTCGGTGGCGCGCGTCAGGGCGGTGTAGAGCCAGCGCAGCATATCGCGCGTCATCTGCTCGTCGCCAAACAGACAGCGATCTACGAAAACAGCCTTCCACTGTCCACCTTGAGCTTTGTGGCAGGTGACGGCATAGGAGAACTTGATTTGCAGCGCGTTGAAGTGCGGATTTTCACGAATCTCCTTGAATCGTTTCAACTTACTTTTGAGGTCTACGTAATCTTTCTCGACCTCCGTAAATAGGCGCGAACTCTCCTCGCGCGTGAGCGACGGCGACTCCGAGGCAATGGTGTCCAGCAAAATTTTGCACTCGATTTCGGTATCGTCGTAGTCGGGAAATTCGAGCACAGCGGTGGCGAAGTGAAAACCGTAGAAATCTTCGAACCGTCGGATGCGCTTGAGACGCGCTATGTCGCCGTTGGCAATGAAGTTCATCGGACACGCTTCGGTATGTTCAGTAAAGTAGTAGTTGTTCTTCACAATCATCAGCATATCACCACTTTCGATCGCCTCTTCAGCGCTCAATACATTGCGTCGTATGCCCTCGTTATAGCGATTGGCGCGCTTGTTCGAACGGGTGATGACGATGGTCTCCTCGCGGCCATATTTGGCGTAGCAATCTTGCAATTTATCGAGAAACTCGCCCCCTTCCACCGCTTCGACATCGGGGAAATTCATTGCAAAGCGCGGAATTTCGCAGAGATTCTTTTCGAGCATACAGCGCACCAGTGTGGCGTTGAAAAGGATGCCCGATTCCGCCTCCTGACGCACCACGTCGTCCATCGTGCCATAGACCACCTCGCCGTAGACACCGACCGAACCCCGATCGAGCGCCGGACTGAAGTCCACACCCACGGGCGGTAGCTGGGCACTGTCACCGACCAATATGAGTCGGCAATTGCGGCCGCTGCGCACATATTGCACCAAATCTTGCAGTAGGGAGCCACTGCCGAACAGCGCCCCGTCGGAGGTGCCGTCGGAGAGCATCGAAGCCTCGTCGATGATGAAAATCGCATCGTGCTCGGGATTGAGGTTCAATGTGAACTTCGATTCGTATTCGGCGTTGGTTCGCTGACGATAAATGCGTTTGTGAATCGTCAACGCTTTTTCGTGGGCATACTGCGCCAATACCTTGGCAGCACGACCCGTCGGAGCGAGAAGTATTGGTTTGATGCTCAACTCTTTGAGTGCTCCGACAAGACCGGCAATTAACGTTGTTTTACCTGTTCCGGCATAGCCGTTGAGTACAAAAATCTTCGAAAAATCTTCGTCTGCAATATATTCAGACAATTTTTCTATGATTTTTTTTTGCCCAATGGTTGTTTCGAAACAAATTTTAGCGTAAATTTGGGTCGCAATA
This sequence comes from Alistipes sp., assembly GCA_036651015.1. Classification (GTDB taxonomy): domain Bacteria; phylum Bacteroidota; class Bacteroidia; order Bacteroidales; family Rikenellaceae; genus Alistipes. The sequence goes on along the minus strand of JAVVYP010000046.1, from coordinate 2,349 downwards.
CGTGTATTGACCATTCACTATTTAATTTGTACAAAAGTAATAACAAATATTAGATTAAAAAATGAAAAAAATTGCACAAATCGTTCTTGCCGTAATTATCGTGGCGCTGGTCTACATTATCTACACCCAGATCAGAACGCCGCTTCGTTTCGATGAAGAGCTGAAAGCAAAGAAAACTTCGGTCATTGACCGTATTCAAAGCATTCGTACAGCACAGCGTGCTTACAAATCGAAGTACCAGCACTTCACGGCCAGCTTCGACACCTTGACGGCATTCGTGCTGAACGACACGTTGACGCTCGAACGTAAGATCGTCGATGAGGATGACTCGGTTGCGTTGGCTGTCTTGAAAAAGATGGGTAAGAAAAATGTCGAGCAGTTCAAAATCGCTGTGATCGACACTATCTTCTCACCTGCGAAGCTTTCGCGCACACAGGTCGAAGATATGCGCTTCATTCCGGGTTCGAACAAAACGGAGGAGTACATTATGGAGGCCGGCATCATCGCTACCGAGTCGAAGGTGGTGATTCCCGTTGTGGAGTGCCGTGCACCCTACAAAATGTTCCTTGACACGGTTAACTTCCGTCAGCAGATCATCAACTTGATCGACGAAGACGTGAATAACTTCAACCGTTACCCCGGCGTTAAGTTCGGTTCTATGGAGGCTGGAAACAATGAAGCTGGAAACTGGGAGTAATACGACGCAATTCACGCATAAGGTGTCCATTCAGCTCGCGTTGGATGGACACTCTTTTTCGAGTCGAACCCTTCAAGCGCTTGATGCCCTGCCGGCTGACCAAGAGGCGGTGGAGGTTGAGCTGTTGACGCGGTGCACGATGCTGGTTCCCACGGCGTTGTTCGATGCCGCTGATGCCTCGGCACTGCTGGCGGCCAACGGAATGCCGGCTGCTGCCGACGAAGTGACGGTCTTCAGCGATCCGCACCCGGAGGGTGTTGCGGTGATGGCGTTGTCTGCGAAGGTAATGCGGCGCATTGCCGACAAACTCGGTGATCGGGCGCATTTCACCTCGCCACTGCTCTGTGTGCCGTCTTCGATGACAGAGGCTACCGTTTGGCTTCGATGTGAGGCTCGACTCCTATATATAAAGGTATATGACGGAGAATTGCGTTTTGCCGAGGTGCTTCCGGTCGCAACGGATGCGGATGTTCTCTATTTTTTCGAACGACTTGGCCGCGAATTTACGCTTGCGAATTACCAATTACACCTCACGGGAGATCAGCGTGCCCCCGTACGCAAACTCCTTGGTAAACGCTTTAAACGAGTGCTATGCGAATAGTTAGTGGCAAATTTAGGGGCAGAACCATCACGCCGCCTCGCAACCTGCGTGCACGTCCAACGACCGACTTTGCAAAAGAAAATCTTTTCAACGTCTTGAGTAATTTGGTGGATTACGAGGAGTGCGATGCGTTGGATTTGTTTGCCGGTACCGGATCTATCAGTTATGAGCTTGTTTCGCGCGGAGCGCGGAGTGTGATTGCCGTCGAGATCAACGCCGTGCACCACAATTTTATCCGCGAGACGGCTGCGCAATTGGGCATCGACAACCTCTATGCCGTCAAGGCGAACGCTTTTCGCTACCTGAAAAGTTGTAGCAAGCAGTTCGATTTGATTTTTTCGGATGCTCCTTACGACTTGGAGGGTAGTGAGGAGATCGTAAAATTGGTGTTGGAGGGCGACTTGTTGCGTCCCGAAGGCATCTTGGTCTTTGAACATTCCAAGAAAATGAATTTTTCTGCTTATGCGGAGTTCTGTCAATTAAGAAGTTACGGAAGTGTGCAATTTTCCTTTTTCAAAAAGTGAAAAAAATCTTTGGAGTTGATTATTTTTTTGCTACCTTTGCAATCGCAATCAGCTAATTGGTGCGTTAGTTCAGTTGGTTAGAATACGTGCCTGTCACGCACGGGGTCAGGGGTTCGAGTCCCCTACGCACCGCCAGACCAAAGTAGTTGATCGTCAAAAAACCCTGCAAATCATTGGTTTGCAGGGTTTTTCTTTATCTACTCCCGCTTCCGACGATGCAACGAAATGCGACGAAAAGCAGTTCTGCGGGAACAAAATCGGGAACAAAATCAATTCAGTCGATTTTGTTCTCGCTAAAGGCGATAACAGATTGTTTTACTGCTTATTGCATTGAATTGCACATTCTCGAGGGCGGGCTTCCTCCATAACTTTGCGAACAAAGAGTTTAATCGCAAAAAACTGAGTTATGAAAGGACGAAACACATTTTCAGTAATCTGCATTGCAAAAAAGCAGCGCATGACCAAACGCGGGGAACTTCCGATTTTCTGCCGTGTGACGATCAACGGCCAGCGTGCCGAGTTCTCCA
>JAVVYP010000045.1:0-12225 GCA_036651015.1 Alistipes sp. | reverse complement strand
TGAGGGGTGCGATCTGATCATCACGCACCACCCGATTGTCTTCCATCCGTTGCGTCGTTTCAACGCGGCCGATGGGGTGCAGCGTTGTGTTGAACGTGCTATTCGCCAAGGTGTTGCGCTCTATGCCTGCCACACCAACCTCGACAGTGCACCGCAAGGTATGAGCTGGCGCGTGGCCGAAATGTTGGGCGTCGGGGGGCTTCGTGTGTTGCAACCCTCGGCCGACGACGAAAAAGTCGGTTTCGGAGTGGTTGGAGAGTTGCCGGAAGAGGTTGATACAGTGGCCTTTCTGCGTGATTTGCAACGGCGATTGTCGGTGCGTGTAGTGCGTCACAGCGATATTGTCCGTTCGCAGGTGCGGCGGGTGGCCATCTGCACAGGTGCCGGGGCGTCGTTAATCGCCGATGCACGGGGTGCTGGGGCCGATATTTACATAACTTCCGACCTGAAATACAATGACTTTATGACCCCCGATGGTGCGCTCACGGTGGCCGATGTCGGTCACTTCGAAAGCGAATATTGCGCAATTCAAATCTTATTTGATATTTTATCAAAAAATTTACTTACCTTTGCGGTTCGCAAGAGTGAGAATTCCCGGAATCCGGTGAACTATTTGTTTTAAGCTTAAAACAATACAACATTATATGGCAACACAGAAAAAGATAGTCGAGGTTGACTATTCGATGCAGGAGAAGATCATTGCACTTTATGAACTCCAAAAAATCGACAGCAAAATCGACGAAATCAACAAGGTGAAGGGTGAACTGCCGATTGAAGTGCAGGATCTGGAGGACGAGATGACCGGTATGCAGACCCGCATCGACCACATCAATGACGAAATCGAGGAGCTAAATACGCTCACCAAGCAGCGTAAACGCGAGGTTGACCAGTCCAAGGTGTTGATCACCAACTATAAAGAACAGCAGAACAACGTCCGCAACAACCGCGAGTTCGATGCTATCACCAAGGAGGTCGAGTACCAAGAATTGGAGATCGAGTTGGCTGAAAAACGACTCAAGGAGTATGCCGTGGGTGTCAAAGCAAAGAAGCAGCTGCTCGAGGAGGCCGAAGCGCTGATCGCTGCCCGCGCGGCCGATTTGGTTGCCAAAAAAGAGGAGCTGGCTTGCATCGAGGCCGAAACCAAACCGCAAGTTGCCGAATTGGGCGTGTTGGCCGAGAAAGCCAAAGCCAAGATCGACGAACGACTGTTGTTGGCTTACGAACGCATCCGCAGGAATGTTCGCAACGGACTGGCTGTGGTGACGGTTCGCCGTGACGCCTGTGGCGGTTGCTTCAACCACATTCCGCCCCAACGCCAAGCCGACATTCGCCAAGGCAAAAAGTTGATTGTTTGTGAATATTGCGGCCGCATTTTGGTGGTTGATCCCGACGAGGAACAACCCCAAGAGTAACGACAGCGAATAAATTATAAGGGGAGCTTCCGGATTTTTTCGGAGGCTTTCTGTCTTTTTAACACGACACGAACGCCCTTGTGAGCCGCGCAATTAGATGTTAAATTATTAACATTGAAAATTGTTCCGACTTTTGCAAATTATCCTTAACTTTGCAAAGTTATAGAGACCAGACCTCAATCCGCCTAAAATTTGTATTAGATGAAAATAGCCATTGCCCAGTTGAATTACACGATCGGAGATGTAGATGGTAACACTTCGAAAATCATCGATTCAATCAACAAAGCCAAGGTTCAGCACGCTGACCTGGTTATCTTCGCCGAACAAGCCGTGAGTGGTACTCCGGCCTTCGATCTGCTGCGAAAGACAACGTTTCTCGAACTCTGTGAAGATGCGTTGGTCGAGATTGCCTCGTGCTGCGAGGGTATAGCTGCCATTGTGGGGTTGCCGATCTTGACCGCCGACGGCACCATTAGCGCTGCTGCGCTGATCCAAGAGCGCAAGGTGCTGCGCTACATTGGCAAAAAACACATTACGGCACGTCGTGAAATGGGCTTCCTGATCCCGTCGAAAGGCTACGAATACGCGACAATCAAGGGGCATAAATGTGTGATTATCGTCGGTGACGACTTGAGCCACGAGCGCGATTTCGACAAATCGGTGGAGACCATCATCTCGATCAATGCGCGCAAATATGGCAAAGGAACGATGACGCATCGCTACGAGATGATGCGCAATATGTCGTTCGTCGAGGGCAAAAACATCGTGCAGGTCAATCAGGTGGGCGGTGCAACCGATCTGGTCTACGACGGCACCTCGGGCGCCTTCAACAACCGCGGCGAGTTGGTGATGATGCTCAAAAATTTTCAGGAGGATTTCAAAATTTTCGATACCAACCATTCGGGCGAGCCGGTGGTTGTCCCCTCGACCTACAACGACCGTACGCGGATGGTCTACGAAGCTGCGTGCTGTGGACTGCGCGATTTTTTCCATAAAAACGACTACAAAAAGGCGTGTATCGGGCTTTCGGGAGGCATAGATTCGGCCGTTGTGGCCTGTATGGCCGTTGATGCGCTGGGCAGCAAGAACGTCCGGGCACTGTTGATGCCGTCGCCTTTCTCGTCGGATCATTCGGTCGAAGATGCCAAAGCGCTGGCCGATAAACTCGGCATTGATTACAATGTGATTCCCATTTCGGAGATCTACAACAGCGTGGTCAACACCCTCAAACCGGTTATCGGAGGTCGGCAATTCGATGCCACCGAGGAGAATATCCAAACCCGTATCCGCACCATCCTGCTGATGGCCTTGCAAAATAAAACCGACTATATCCTGCTCAACGCGTCGAACAAAAGCGAAAATGCGCTGGGATTGTGTACGCTCTACGGCGATACGGCCGGTGCTTTCAGCCCCACGGGAGACCTTTACAAGAGCGAAATGTACGATGTTGCGCGTTACATCAACCGTCTGCACGATAATCTAATACCCGAAAATATTCTCGACAAAGCCCCCTCATCGGAGCTGCACCCGGGACAAAAAGATAGCGATATTCTGCCGCCCTACGAGGTGGTGGATGCCATTCTGTTCCGAATGATCGAGGAGGGGCAGCACCGCGAGGAGATCATCAACGCCGGTTTCGATTCGACGGTGGTCGAAAAGATCCACGCGATGATTATGCGCAACGAGAAAAAACGCTACCAATTTCCACCCGTGCTGCGTCTGTCGATGTGTTCCTTCGGACACGAACGACTGATGCCGCTGACCAATAAATACGGCGATTAGGGGTGCGTGGGCAAATCGAACATAGTGGGGTCGTGGAACGCATCGAGGGCGCAACGGTCTTTGTGCGGATCACGTCGCAGAGTGCTTGTGGAACGTGCAAGGCGCGCGAGGCGTGCGGACTGAGCGAGTCGCAGGAGAAGATCATCGAGGCGCGAAGCGCAACGGCATCGGAATATGCGGTGGGCGAGCACGTGACGGTGGGCATTCGGCAACGCTCGGGGTTGATCGCCGTGGTGTTGGCCTATGTGATGCCCCTTGTGCTGCTGCTGATTCTGTTGGTGTGCACCATCAGCCTGCTGCATTGCAGCGAGGGTTGCGGTGCTCTGATCGCTTTGGTTGGCGTGGGGCTTTATTACGGGGCGCTGTGGCTGGCACGTGGTCGCATTGAAAATAAAATTCATATTACAATAAGCAAAGAATAATGGAAGTATTAATGTACACAATTCTGACGCTGTGTGCGTTGGGGGTGCTCTCTGCGGTGATTCTCTACTTTGTAGCGCAGAAATTCAAGGTTGAAGAGGATCCGCGCATCGACGACGTGGAGAAGATGCTGCCCGGCGCAAATTGCGGCGGTTGCGGATTCGCTGGTTGCCGCGGTATGGCCGATGCACTGGTCAAACAAGAGGACATTTCGACCCTCTACTGCCCCGTGGGCGGTGGCAACTGTATGAAGAGCGTTGCCACCTATCTGGGCAAAGCGGCTGCCGAAAAGGAGCCGCAGGTGGCTACCGTGCGTTGTGGCGGTACGTGCGAGAAACGTCCGCGCACCAACGACTACAACGGTGTGCACGCGTGTGCCGTGGCCTCGTCGCTCTATGCCGGCGAAACAGGCTGTTCGTTCGGTTGCTTGGGCTTTGGTGATTGCGTGGTGGCGTGTGCTTTCGATGCCATCCATATCAACCCGACAACGGGGCTGCCCGAGGTGGATGCCGCCAAGTGTACCGCTTGCGGTGCGTGCGTCAAGGCGTGCCCCAAGATGATCATCGAGCTGCGTAAAAAATGGCCGAAAGACCGTGCCGTTTATGTGTCGTGTGTGTCGAAAGACAAGGGCGCTGCGGTGATCAAGGCTTGCAAAGCAGGGTGTATCGGCTGCGGCAAGTGTGAGAAGGTCTGTGCCTTTGATGCGATCAAGATTGAAAATAATTTGGCTTATATTGACCCTGCGAAGTGCAAATTGTGCCGCAAGTGCGTGAACGAATGCCCCACCGGTTCGATCCGTCTGATCAATATGGAGCCGCTGCCCAAAGAGCCGAAGGCTCCCGTGGTACCGGCCGCTCCCGTCGCAAAAGCCCAATAACCGAATCGTAAAAACTTAAATATGAAGACATTTTCAATCGGCGGAGTCCATCCGTCGGAAAATAAGTTGAGCTGCGCTAAGCCCATCGAGCATCTTCCGTTGCCCGAGGTGGTGATGATTCCCCTCGCGCAGCACATCGGCGCACCTGCCGTGGCGAAGGTTGCCAAGGGCGACAAGGTGCTGACCGGACAGCTCATCGCGGAGGCCGCCAGCTTTATGTCGGCCAACATCCACGCCCCGATTTCGGGTATGGTGACCGCTGTTGAACTGCAACCCAACGGCCAAGGATTGCGTCAGATGATGATCAAAATTCAACGCGAAGGCGATGCGTGGGTCGAGGGTATTGATCGCTCGGACAAACTGGTGCGCGAATGCACACTCTCGTCGAAAGAGATCATCGAAAAGATCAAAAATGCCGGCATCGTCGGTATGGGTGGCGCAACATTTCCGGCACACGTGAAGTTGTCGATTCCTCCGGGCAAGAAAGCCCAAGTCCTGATAATCAACGGTGTGGAGTGCGAGCCTTACCTCACCTCCGACCATCGTACAATGCTTGAAAAGGGCGAAGAACTGTTGACGGGAGTGACCATTCTGATGCGCGCCATCGACGTGCAGAAGGCCTATGTGGGCATCGAAAACAACAAACCCGACGCCATTGCTTTGCTGCGTGGACTGGCTCCGCACTATGCCGGTGTGGAGATTATGCCGTTGCAGGTTAAATATCCGCAAGGCGGTGAGAAACAGCTTATTGCTGCAATCACGGGGCGCGAAGTTCCGCCTCCGCCTGCCCTGCCGATCGACGTGGGTGCCGTGGTATGCAACGCTTCGACGACCTTTGCGGTCTACGAGGCTGTGCAAAAGAACAAACCGCTGATCGAACGTGTGGTGACCGTCACCGGCAAGCACGTCAAGCAACCCAAAAACCTGCTGACGCGAATGGGTACGCCCATCACCACGCTGTTGGAGGCGGTCGGCGGAATTCCCGAAACGTGCAAGGTGATCAATGGCGGCCCGATGATGGGGCGTGCAATGGTTTGCCTCGATTCGCCGGTCACCAAAGGCTGCTCGGGCATCACCGTGATGGTGGGTCGTGAGGCTGTGCGTCGTGAATCATCGCAGTGTATCAAGTGTGCTAAGTGTGTGTCTGCCTGTCCAATGGGACTTGAACCCTACCTCCTCTCGAAAATGGCACAGAAGAAGGCGTGGGATGTGCTCGAAGCGCAGATGATCACCTCGTGTATCGAGTGTGGTTGCTGCCAGTCGTCGTGCCCCTCCTACCTGCCGTTGTTGGACTGGGTTCGTCTGGGCAAACAGACCGTGATGGGCAATATTCGTGCGCGTGCCGCCGCAGCTGCTCCCAAAAAGTAAATGAAAAACAGAAGATATTATGGTAAATAAACTCATTATTGCTCCTGCGCCCCACGTGCAATCGACCCAATCGACGTCGCGAATTATGCGCGACGTGGTGATCGCGTTGATGCCGGCGCTGGTCGTTTCGACCTTGGTGTTTGGAGCCGACGTGTTGCGTGTCACGGCGTTGTCGGTGGCGAGCTGCGTGGTGGTCGAGTACTTGCTTCAGCGCTTTTTGGTGCGTGGCGCATCGACCATTGGTAACTGGTCGGCTGTGGTCACCGGTGTACTGTTGGCCTTTAACTTGCCGGCCTCGATTCCTTGGTGGATCGTTGTTATGGGCGCTTTTGTGGCCATCGCAATTGCCAAGATGACCTTTGGCGGTCTGGGCAAAAACCCCTTTAATCCGGCGCTTGTAGGTCGTGTTTTCCTGCTGATTGCCTATCCCGTGCAGATGACCACTTGGCCGCTGCCGCTCAACGGTACGTTCGATGCCCTGTCGGGTGCCACGCCGCTGGCTGCTGTCAAAGAGGGTATTGCGGCACCCAATGTGCTCGATGTGCAGGATATGGTGCTGGGTAATATGCCCGGTTCGCTGGGCGAGGTGGCTGCGGCAGCTCTGCTGTGCGGCTTTGTCTACCTGCTTTGGCGCCGCGTGATCACGTGGCATATCCCCGTGACGATCCTTGGCACGATGGCACTGTTTGCTGCCGTGGTGGCCGTGTCGGGTATCTCGTTCGATGGCGAGCCGTTGAGCTTGGGCTACATCATCGGTCTGGGTGCACAAAATGCGCTGTTCCACGTGCTGGCCGGTGGTGCAATGCTGGGCGCGATCTTTATGGCGACCGACTATTCGACCTCGCCGATGACCGTGAAAGGCGGTGTGATCTTCGGCGTGGGAATCGGTGTGCTTACGATGCTGATCCGGCTGTGGGGTGCTTATCCCGAAGGCATGTCGTTTGCCATTCTGATCATGAACGCCGTGGTTCCCCTGATCAACAAATATGTTAAACCCAGACGCTTTGGCGTTCAATAAAGAGGAGACGAAAGTATGAAAAGTACACTTTTAAATATGACGGCTGTCCTCTTCGGCATCACCCTCGTGGCATCGGCCGGCGTTGGCATCGTCAATGAAATCACGATGGAGCCGATCGCTGCGGCCAAGCAAGCCGCCTTGGTGGCCGCTTTGGACGAGGTGCTGCCCGATTTCGATGCGACGACGATGAGCGAAGTCCAGCTCGACAAGATGCCGATCACGGTCTACACGGCCACGCAAGCCGACCAAGTGGTGGGCTACGCTGTGCAGTCGATGACCAAGGCCGGTTTTGGCGGCGTGATTCGTCTGATGGTGGGCTTTAGCCCTGTGGGTGAAGTGCTCAATGTCAATGTCTTGGAGCAGAGTGAGACCCCGGGTCTGGGTACCAAGATGGCCGACGACGGCAATCCGCTGCTCAAGAGTGTCCAAGGCAAGAACCCCGCGCAGATGGCTTTGGTCGAAGGTCGTGTCGCGGTGCGCAAGGACGGCGGCGATGTCGATGCGCTGACGGCGGCGACAATTTCGTCGCGCGCCTATGTCGACGCGATCAACCGAGCTTGGGCGGCCTACAAAGAGGTTGCCACGGGTGCCGAGGTGGGTGATGTAGCTTCGGGTGCATCGGAAGAAATCAACGAGCCGGCGGCTCAGGAGGGAGGTAACAATGAATAAGTTGAAACTGATATTGAGCGGCGTTGTCAAGAACAACCCGACGTTTGTTTTGGTGCTGGGAATGTGCCCCACGTTGGGCACGACGACCTCGGCCGAGAACGGAATGGGTATGGGACTTGCCACGATGGCGGTGCTGATCCTGTCGAACTTTATGATCTCGCTGATCAAGAACATTGTCCCCGACAAGGTGCGTATTCCGGCTTTCATCGTGGTTATCGCCTCGTTTGTGACCGTCATCCAGATGTTGATGCAGGCCTTTGTGCCGGCGCTCTACGCCTCTTTGGGCGTTTTTATTCCGTTGATTGTTGTCAACTGCATTATTTTGGGTCGTGCGGAGGCTTTTGCGTCGAAAAATTCGCCGCTGGACTCGATGCTCGACGGTATCGGCTGCGGCTTGGGTTTCACCCTCTCGCTGACCGTTGTCGGTGCTGTTCGCGAGGTGCTGGGCAGTGGTGCTGTTTTTGGTGTCGACCTCGGCATCGCCAATTATACGCCGTTGATTTTCGTGCTTGCACCGGGAGCTTTCTTGGTGTTGGGCTATCTTATGGTGCTGTTTAACAAATTAGTTAAGAGATAATTATGGAGCTATCCTATTTTGCAATTATAATCGGTGCCATCTTCGTCAACAACGTTGTTTTGGCGCAATTCCTCGGCATCTGTCCCTTCTTGGGCGTGTCGTCGAAGGTCGAAACCTCGCTGGGTATGGGAGCTGCCGTAACCTTTGTTATGGCGATCACGGCCGTTGTTGCTTGGCTGATCCAGACCTATGTGCTGATGCCGCTCGACATTGTCTATATGCAGACGATCGTCTTCATTCTCGTCATCGCGGCATTGGTGCAGATGGTCGAGATTATGCTGAAGAAGCTGTCGCCCTCGCTCTATCAGGCGCTGGGTATTTTTCTGCCGTTGATCACGACCAACTGTGCGGTTTTGGGTATTGCTATTCTGATGATTCAGAAGGAGTTCAGCCTATTGCAGAGTGTGGCCTACTCGGTAGGAACGGCGCTTGGATTTGCCTTGGCTTTGGTACTTTTCGCCGGCATTCGCGAGCGCCTCGAATTCGAGGAGATGCCCAAAGCTTTCCGCGGCATTCCGATTGCGCTGATCACGGCCGGCATTTTGGCAATGGCCTTTATGGGATTTTCGGGTTTGGTCTAAGCAGCTGTTTCGAAAAATTGAAACAGCTTCAACGGGCGATTAATTTTGTTTTTCCTCGGTTGGCACGAAGCGATTTTTGATTGCTTGACCAGCTGATTGCGAGATTGTTGTCCAGCGTGTTGCGATCATAATCAGTAGTGTGATGATCACCACCAGCATCATCCATTCGGTGAGGGTGCGTGCTCGCAGCCATTTGCAAAGTTTCATTTTTCTGATTTATTTTTGTTTGAACACTTTTTTTCTTGTTTCGAGAGCTATATTTTTGCAAAATTAACCATAAAATTCGGGAAATTCATTATGAAGGATATTATAAAACTTCACGATAAGAAGTTCAAAATCATGATTCCCGCCGAGAAGATCGACGAGGCAGTCTCTGCCGTTGCTCGGCGCATCAATGCCGACTATGGTCAGACGGAGACGCCGTTGTTTGTCGGTGTGCTGAACGGTTCGTTTATGTTTATGAGCGACCTGATCAAGAAGATCGAGTTCAACAATGAGCTATCGTTTGTCAAGTTGTGCTCCTACGAGGGCACCTCATCGACGGGCGAGGTTCGCAGCCTGATCGGGTTGAACAATTCGATTGAGGGTCGCCACGTGATCATCGTCGAGGACATCGTCGACACGGGCGAGAGCATCGAACACATGATCCACGAATTGGAGTCGCACCACCCGGCGAGCATTGCCGTCTGCACGCTATTTTTCAAGCCGGCGTCCTACCGCAAGCAGCTGCCCATTGCCTACCGCGCTATGGAGATCGGCAACGAATTTATCGTGGGCTATGGTCTCGACTACAACCAGTTGGGTCGCAGTCTGAAAGACATTTACGTGCTGACCGAGTAATGGCGCTTACGATTGATTTGACGCTTTTCGACGGGGGTCGTTTGTTGCCGCTTGTCGAGGATTTCTATACGATCCAAGGCGAGGGCTTCCATACCGGCAAGCCGGCCTATTTCATTCGTTTGGGTGGCTGTGATGTCGGTTGTCGCTGGTGCGACGCCAAGTACACTTGGAATCCGAAGCTCTATCCGCCGGTTGCCGTTCAGACGGTCATCGAGCGTGCTGTCTCTTGTCCGGCACAGGCTATCGTCATCACGGGTGGCGAGCCTCTGCTCTATCCTTTGGGTGTGCTGACCGAGACTTTGCGTGCTCGGGGGTTGCAGATTTTTCTGGAGACCTCGGGCACCCATCCGTTCAGTGGCTGTTTCGACTGGGTTTGCCTGTCGCCGAAGCGTCGGCAGCCGCCCTTGTCCGAGGCTTTTGCTCGCGCCCACGAGCTGAAAGTGATCATCGAGACGGAGTCCGATTTTGCGTGGGCTGAGCGCAATGCAGCGCAGGTTGGGGCGTCGTGTATGCTTTTTCTGCAACCTGAGTGGAGTGTTGCCGATCAAATGATGCCGGCCATGGTTGAGTACGTCAAGGCACATCCGCGGTGGAACATCTCGATTCAGACCCACAAATATATGCGTATTCCTTAGATGTTGTTTGCACGATGAGTATCCAGCTTGGCCGTAGATTTTGGATGGTTGCCACGGTTGCCTTCTTGATTTTCACGCTTTTTCTGATGGGGCGCAATCTGCTCCACGCGATGAAGATCAAGCGCCAAGTCGATGCCCTGAGCCGCGAGATGGCCTACTACCGGGGTCGTATCGCCCAAGATAGCACCTTGCTGGAGCATTTGCGTTACGACGACTACCTCGAGGAGTTTGCTCGTGAGACCTTCAAGATGCAACGTCGTGACGAGTGGGTCTACATCCTCAAGGAGTAAGCCCTCGCGCAACCTATAACCCAAAAAACCGTGTCGCAAATTTGCGGCACGGTTTTTTTAGGTCTAAATACATTTTTCAGCACTGCTGCCTCGGCTATCGAAGCAGCAGTTTGAAAGAGTGTCGAGGTTATTTGTTATCCATCGTAATCTCGTAACCGGCTGGGATAAATGTCCAATCCTGTGCCAGATCACCTGAACCAACGCCTGAGTTTGCTACGCGTGTGGCTGTCGAAGCATAAGCACCGGCAGCAATAGCATTGAGAACCGGCAGCGGATCGCGATTGCTGCGCTGACGCAAATTGAAAGTCATAATCGCACCATAACCACCGGATGCAGTTTTAGCTGCATTGCTTTTAATGGTTCTTAAATAAGTGCTGCTGTAATATTCGCCAAGATTAAGCGCCATCGGTGACCAATGTGCATTGGTTAAACTCATACCCGGAGTGGAAACAAAAGTATCATAACGAAAGTTGCCCGGATAGGAGAAATCAATGCACGCTTGTGCTGCGGCACTAATTGTATCGGTATTACCCCAATTGAAGACGGTGATCAATTTGCCGGCCGGCATTTTGGCGCGCAATTTGGTGATAATCTCGCTATACGAGGTGTAGTTGATAGGAGCACTCGCTGGGTAGTCGGCATACTCATCGTCGAAACCGATACCGTCCAAACCGTATTTCGCTACCGTACCGGCCAAAATTTCGGCAAACTGGGTAGTCTGCGTTGCATTCATATTGGCCAAACCAATTCCTTGGTGGTCGCCCAAAATGGTTAGCAACACCTTTATTCCTCGGTTCTGCAAGCCGACAACATATTGGTGATAACCGGTTGTGGTCGGGTTGGCCGGATCGGGTTCCAAGACGCGGGTCAGTTTGTCATTGAGAAAGAGAGTGGGTTCATAAACACCTGATACACTCCGTTTACGGATATTGGCCGCAAATAGCTCCACAATATCGATCAATGCTTTGTTTTGAGAGGTTGCTCCCAAGTAGTAATCGGCCGCATTGAGCGGATTGGTGTCGTTAATCTCGACATACGCCACCAATTTGGGTGTTTTGTCTCCATAAGCACGGGTTATGGCAGCTTCGTTGGCGCCATCCATCGGTTCGTTACTCTCTTGGCAAGAAAACAAGGTGCAAGCACTTACTAAAAGCGCAGCTAAAGAAATTAGATTCTTTTTCATATAAAATTTTTATTAAAATGAAAGAAAATTATGTGCTAAAAACCAGCCAATAAATATGGATCACAACAATAAGTTGCATTAGATCCACGCTATATATCTATTGGCCTATCGAATAAGGTGGTTTCATCGTTGTCAATTTTTTAGGTTAATTGGTAGTATATATTACCAATCTTTTAGCCACTTTCCATATCCGTGGTGTCCGGGTGTGATTTCTGATAATAAACTTCCATTGAAACGATAATTATACATATCGCCATCACTTGCCAATAGACCGACAGGAGTCGAATTAAAATTACGACCTTCATACTCATCTTGTAACACTGATCGTAAATCGTCAAAAACTAAAATATTACTTTGCATATAACCACCCATTGACCAGTCTATAAGATAATCACACTCTGTAATCTCTTCTGCTTTATTATTATAGGTTGGTACATTAATACAGCCATATTTCGAAGGATCCAAACCGGCAATCGGTTTGTGGGTGTGGGCGGAAATGCAATTATCTCCAAATTCACCAGCAGGTACTTCGGGATTCCACGGATCGCAAATCTGCACCTTTTCGTTGTTACT
>JAVVYP010000044.1:13889-14152 GCA_036651015.1 Alistipes sp. | reverse complement strand
CAGGGCGCCATTGACCAAATCGCCGAGGGTGTAGCTCGTGCGATGGCACCTTCAAACAGCTTCTAATAAGCTATTTGCGAGGTGGTTCAAGGCCGCTTAGTTTTCGATTACCAACTACACGCAGGACCATTGACAACACGCAATGCCATCCGGATTTTGGAGATGTACGACTATCCGACCAAGGTGATTGCCGAAGCCTACGCCACGCAGCAGCAATTACTCGACAAGACTCATTTATAATGCCGCAGGCGCAAGGCCGTAGA
>JAVVYP010000044.1:0-13879 GCA_036651015.1 Alistipes sp. | reverse complement strand
GGTGACATTTCTCAAAAAAAGTCCCGTCCGCGTATATTCCGGCGTCAGCGCCGTACCCTTTAGACCCCGTCCCGTTTCCGGCACATAACGCCGTCCGCGCAGGTAGTCGTCCGACGCACCGTCGGCAACGGCATAACTGATGTGGTAGCTATTCATATGGTCGAAATAGCACGGCATAGCAGGCTCACGGCGCAAATCGCACCACAACGCAATGTCCTTATCATAAGGGCTTAAGCCGCTTCCAGTGGCTTGAATATAGAGGATGTTTACGCTATTGGTCGTGGTCGTGTCGAGGCGCGTGAAGTCGTATTCGATCTTCAAATCGCCCTCGAAATTTTGCCGAGTCCATAGCACCGTGTGCGAACTATCCTGTTGCGGCACAGCACCTGCGACAATCTCCATTCCTTGCGGCGTGTTGGTGACCGCCGATTTTTCGCCGTCCAGAAACCACTTTTGTGGCCACGCATCTCGGCCACTATCCTGAAACAGCACGCGCCACGGCCTTTGGTTCAAGGCGTCGAACCGCTCTTCGTAATGCTGCCCCGATGCACGGGTCACACAAAGCAGCCCGATCACGGCAATCGTCAAAAATCGCGACATTAGCTAATCGTAGAGCAACTCAAAGTCGTCGAGCCACATTTCGCTCTTGGTGCTACCGGTGAAGTAGTCACCCCAGCGCGAGGCCGAGCAGACAACCACCAAATGCGTCGGGTGGAGGTCGGTCGCGTTGTAATGGATCGGGATGGTGACCTGCGTCCACGTGGTCACCGATTCGGTGAAGAGCTTCTCGCCGTAACCCACCACAGCCCGGCTACGCGGATTGAAGAGCGTCGAGACGTCGCGCGTGTCGATGCATAGGGGTGAGTCGTCTGTACCGATCTGCTCCTTGTCGCGGTTCAAACCATACTCCTCCTTGGTCCAAGTACCCAGTGCAATGTAGACAACGCCCAAATCAGGATCACCCACCGAGATGGTCATACCGGCAGGTACCGACTTGATTTTGTCGATCATTCCGCGCGTATATTTCACCCAAATGCGTAGTGCCGTAGGTCGCAACGTGAAGGGGCGGCCAAAGGTAATGATGCCATTGGTGCCAGCGTTGCGCACGTAATCACCCACGAAGAGGTTACCAGCGGCAAATTTACCGATGCCGGCAATATTCACGAATTTCGACTTGAGGTCGGCGGCAAATTGCCCTGCCGAACCGGGTCGCGGATCGCATTTATCGGTCAGCGTCTCATCGGCAATGGCTGCGCCCTTGTTGCCCGTGCCCCAATAGGGAGCTTTGGGATCGGCAAAGGGGTAGATAATATCCTTGATGATGCTCCACTCCTCGAAGCCGCCGTTCACCAACGTCAGCTCGCCTTCGGTTGTAAGCGTTTGAACAGCGCTCTGCTCCTCGCCGCAATAGGCCACCACGTCGTAGGAGGTCAAGGGTTCAACGATCGGATGCGCCGTGAAGCTACCGCCGTCGATGGTCACATTGGGCACCTCCAGCCACGCCGTTTCGGTTGATTTCTTGTAGCGGAAGCCCATCGGCTGCACCCCCTCGATACCTGTGCCGTAGAGCCACAGAATGCGCGACCAAGCATCGGCTTGGGCAAGGGAGACTGTTTTGGTGGTCGGCAGCACATAAAGCAGCCAACGCTCGGTGCGACCAAAGAGTGTGACATCGACAAAGCGCACCGTCTCAAATGAGGTACCCGAAAGTTGCTCGGCGGTGGGAGAATAGGTGGTGCTCGGAGCCGGGCCTAATTTGAGCGCCGACACCACAACGTGGCTGAGATCGGCATCTTTGGCCACATAAGCCGTCACGGTGCGTGTATTGACGTCGATCTGGGTCGCGCCGACCTGTCCGGCAACGATAAATTGGCGGTCGATGGTCTGCTCGGCACAAATCGTCCAATCGTAATCTTGGTAGAGCGACAAGGTGACGTAAATCGGCGTACGCAGGTCAAAGCGGCCGGTCAGCTCGCGCGAGGTGCGCACCTGCTCCAGCAGTGTTTGTTTGTCGAGGCTGGTGCTGTGGATGGTAGCATCGAAGCTCACGCCGTCGATCTGCACATTTTGTATGTCGGTCTGCTCGTCAAGTTGAAGAGTGACCGTACGCGTGGCCACGTCGATCGACGAAACGGTAAATCCTTCGCCTTGAACGCCGAAAATCGAGAGCGCAACGACAGGATGAGGAACGTCATTTTCGATGCACGACACCCCAAAAAGCGCCGTGAGAGAGATAAGTATGGTCATCAAATATTTCATAGCTACTTCTTTTTCTTGTCCCAAAGGTGGATGGTCATACCGAAGTTGATGGCCGCAATATTGAGCTTGAACTTCATATTCGAGGATTTTCGCGTACCGATTTTATTGCCGGCAGCATCTTTTTGGGTCACAGAGGTGTACTGTATACCACCCAATCCGAACGACAATGTCGCACAGACGTTGGGGAAGATGTAGACCGCCGCTCCCGGATTAAACGCTAATTTGAGCTGCGTATTGTCACTGAAGGTACGTTTGATGACATCTCCCGATTCGTAAGCGAAGTTCGACGAGCCGGTCGACAGCGACAATTCGAACTCGGCGAAGAGTCCGAAACGCCCCTTGGGATCCAGTCCGGCATAGGAGCGATGGAAGACGCCAAACGAATAGTTGTTGCTCTTGAGATCCAAATAGGGAATATCCAACTGGATGTCGTTGCTCTCGCCCAAGTCGATGTCGGCTCTGTTGACCGTACCCCCCAAATGACGGTAGCCAAAACGCACGCCGATACAATGGTTGTCGCTGTAAAAGTAGCCGACAAAGGGCTTCACGGTGGCCACCGTACCATCGGCATTGATGTTGTCGATGATGAGCATAATATCGGTATCGTCGCTCGACAACGTGCCGTAGGAGGCAGTCAATCCCATCATCACCTCGCCCTTGTAGGCGAATTTGTTTTTATTGATTTCGCGATCCATACGACGGCGCGTGGGCAGGAAGTGCTTCTTGACCTCCTTCGCCGTTGACGTTGCAGTCAACGCAGGTGCAGCCGTCACAAGGGTGTCGACAGCCGTTGCCGGCGTTTCGACAGCCACCGAGGTAGTTTCGATCGGCGTCTGAAGATCCGAAGTTTGAGCTGTCGGGGCTTCGCTCGGAGCAGCAACCTCCGGCTCCGCTACAACTTCGGGCGAGGTCGCTTCGGGCACCGCAACAACTTCGGGCACCGCTACTTGTTTTTTGGCAGGGCGCAGTTTGGCCGCCGGCTGCGTGGTCTTCGATCGCTTGGAGCGTGGCGCCGGCTTGGCTGCAACCGCCTCCGCAGCCTCCACAACAGGGGTCGTCGGCACGGTTTGCGCAACAACAGGCGCGGTCTGTTCCGCAACGGCAAGGGTTGGTTCCGGCCGCGTATTCCCACAAGAGAGGGTCAGCGACAGCAAGGAGAGAAATAGTATGCGTATCATAATTTTTGCCGTTTTTAGAGGTAGAATGCCATACCGAGGCCAATCGAGAAGATGTTGACCTTGAAATTCATCATACTGGAAGAGCGCTTGCCCACAGTCACTTGGTTATGCACCTGCTTGGTAGAGGTGTAGGTGATGCCCATCACGCCGACGTTCACCTCGACCGCCATATTGTTGGTCGCAAAGGCGATGATGCCCGGGCTGAGACCCAGCGAGAGGGTGTAGCCCGTCTCGTAGGTGCCTTTGACGGGCGAGTCGTTGGCAAATTTGGCTTGGGTGCCGCCAGCCGAAAGCTGCATCTCGTTGAAAAGCGCAAAACGTTTGTTGCGTCCCAGTGGAATGTATTGCCGCCAAATCACAGCCGCCGAATAGGTATGGCGCAGCGAGTAGTAGTCTTTGACCAAAATATTCGTCCCCGACTCCTCATCACCGATTTTCAGCTGGGCGTTGTCCAATTTGAGCAACGTGCGCGAATAGATGAAGCGACCGCCGATCGCCATATTGTCGCGCACGGCATAGGCCACCAAAGGACTCACGCGGAAGTTATAGCCCTTGGAGTTGATCCCCTCGATGATCATAAATTGGTAGGTATCGTTGGAGTGGGTCGAATAGGAGGCCGTACCGCCGAAGACCCATTGTCCTTTGGGCACAAAGAGGTTCCCGATATCGGAAAGCCCTCGCCGTGCGCGCCGTTCGTTGGTCGTCAGGCGCGGATCCAACTCATCATCGTCCGCCGTGGCGAAAGCCTTGGCGTTGGTTGTGGTGTCGGCTGTGGTGTCGGCCTTGTCGATCTCTAAGGCGTCGGTTTGTCGGTCACGCTGCGCCTGCGCCGGAGTGACCGCGCAGAGCAAAGAACCGAGTAGACAGAGTATAAATGTACGCATAATGGAGCGTTTAGTGGTTAAAGAGTGGCTGAGAAACTATTTCTTAGAAGCATATTTCTTAATAAACCCATTCAAAATCTTCGATATTGAGCCGATTGTTGGAACTGCCGGCCACATAGTCACCGTAGGCGCTCGTCACACACGAGATCACCAACGAATAGCTCTCTGCCGAGGGGGCTGCTTGGTGGTTGTACCACACAATCGGCAGCTCCAAAGTCTGCCAGCCCGACGTCGATTCGGTGATCATCTTCGAGGCGTAACCCAGTATGGCGCCCTCGTGGAGCGAGGTGGTCTTCAGTGGATCCCAAAATGTTGCCTCGTCGTAGCTCTTGCCCGATTTGACGCGGTGTCGCGCACTCCAATCGGTAATGCAGACCATAATGCGCCCGGGGTCGATGCCGCTGGTCAGCGGACCGCCGCCATTGGTCACCGTCGTGACGGTAGCGTTGTAGTGCACACGCAGTGCCTTGGGGCGCGCCGAGAAGGTGTATTTCGCCCCAAAATCAGCAAATCCGAACATATCCAAGAATCCGGAACCGCATTCAAACGTCCCGGTAAAGAGGTTGCCGGCAGCAAAAATTCCGGCTACCACCATCGGCTGCAATTTGGCGCAGGCACCTCGGCTACCCTCAACAGTGCCACCCGTGCAGAGCGCATTGGTCTGTTTGTTGTTGCCGCCGACCCAGAAAGCCGTTGCAGAATTCTCGTTGGGA
Source organism: Alistipes sp. (assembly GCA_036651015.1). Lineage (GTDB taxonomy): Bacteria > Bacteroidota > Bacteroidia > Bacteroidales > Rikenellaceae > Alistipes. Next base: position 8,845 of record JAVVYP010000044.1, on the reverse strand, counting down.
TAAGCCACCGAGCCGCCCGTCAGTGAGCTACCTCTGACGTTGTAGGAGGACCACAAATCCATTCCGGCGTTGTAGATTTTGTCGCCGGCTGCGGTGGTGAACTGCGTCGCGCTCTGTGTTGCGCCAATGGTGGCACGGCAGTCGTAGGTTGTGGCGGCGGTGACGCCCGTACCGGCGGCCGGGGTATAGATCGGCAAGTTGTTTTCGTTGGTCGAGGCTGTCCACGTCGGCGTGAAAGTAGCTGCGAAGTTGCCATCGGCACCTTTGACGCCAGCCACCTCTTGCCACTCGGCATTGGCCGCACGCAGTCCGAAGTTCACCGTGGTGATGTCGGGATCGAGAATCAACGCACGCAACGTGGCGGTGTTGTGCCACAGGTCGTAGTCGGAGGCGGTGATGGGCAGCAGACCTTGCAGACGATAGTCGGACTCACTGATGAGCGAACCGCCATCGGTGTCGGCAATGTGGAAGAGCAGCGTATGCGTGCCGCCTCGGCGGCCAGCGAAGAGCGCTCCAGAGAGCGTCACACGCAGGGCATTGGTGCCGTCGGGCGCCACGGTAATGCCGTCGACGGGTGTCGTCGCGTCGCCAAACAAGTTGTAAGTCGAGCCGTCGAGGCGCAACGTCACACTTTGCATCGGCGCCATCGTGGCGATTTTATAACTTTTATCGCCCGTTTTGCCGGGGATAAACTCCTGCGTCTGCTTCAGATCGAAACCCTCTCCTGCGATCGTAGGGTCGGGACTGAAGATGATCGTATCGTCTTTGTCATCGGTCGAGGGATCAACGCGAATGGCGAAGCACTCGACAAATCCGGGCAGATCCTTCGAGAAGTGAAAGGTCAGTTTGTATTTGAGCCGCGGCGTGAGCGAGCGCAGCACCCCCTCTTTGACAATCGTGCCGCGTGTGGCGTGTTCGCCCTTGAATTTCCAAGCGAGCGTGCTCACCCCCTCGGGCAGTGTGAAGTAGCCGTTGGCGTCGTGGTCGAAACGCAAACCCGGGGTGTGCCCCAACTCGGCCTGCTGCTCATCGACCTTCTCGCCGATGACCACCCACGCATAAAAATTGGCACCGAAATTATCGCTGACCGTCTTGTCGAACTTCACATCGGTGATCGTGTTGTCGATCTGGCACACCACCTCGACAGGGGTGGTGATGCCGGGCATCACTTCAAATGTTTTTTCACCCGAGTAGATGCGTTTGGTGAACGAAGCCGCTTCGGCCTCCCCGGCCACAACGGCGACGCGATAGGCGCCCCTGAGCAACTCCAAGCGTGCCGGGATGTCGGTCAAGGCGCTATATTTGCGCAGTAAGCCGCCATCGCCGTTGAAAAGCCGCACGGTGGTATGCGCAAACGGATCATAGGCGCCGCCCTCATCGGCACGTGTCGCCGAGATGTTCATCTGCAAGATGCCCTTATCACCCGTCAGCGCCGGAGCATCCACCTCGTCCGAAGCACAAGCTGAGCACATCGACAGTGCCCAAAGAAGCATCGAGAGGTATGAAATCTGCCTTTTCATCATAGAACTTTGAGTTGAACGGTTTGGGTCGTGGTGTGGTTGTGGTTATCGGTCACGGCGATGATAAAATTGTTTTTGCCGGGGAAGCCGATGAGCAGTTTCACAAACGGTGTGATCGAAACCGCCAAAGAGGTCTGGTTTTTCACTTGGTCGTTGGTCGGAAATTTGAACTCACCGCTGAGCACTTTGTCCAGCTCGGGCGAGACGTCGCACAGGTCAAAAGGAATCGGAATTCCCATACCGGGCAATTCGGCCGAAAGCTGATCGGAGTCGATGGTCACCAGAAATTTCTTGATGCCAGCAGCGGCCGTAATCACGAGGTCGATCTTCATATCGGCGGTCAATGTATACTCATTGGTAATGTCGTAGTCCGTCCAAACGATCGACGGAACGGACGACTCGGCCGCACGGTCGACCTTGACCACCAACGCCGCCGAGGTCTTCAAGGCATTGGCATCGGTCATCGTGAAGGCAAAGGTGTGCGTACCGTCGAAGCCCGGTGCGAGGTAGAGCATAGACATACCGCCTGCGAGGTCGAAACTCTTTGTTTTGAACCCTTTAAGCTCATCGCCCAAGGAGAATCCGAGCGCTTTGAGCAGCGTGAAGGCCGGATGCGCAGCATTGATCGTGCACAGATCGAAGGTGTCGGGAATGTTGACCGAGGAGAGCGATTTCATAAATTCGAGATTGGTCGACGAAATCGACACCATCATCGACTCGATCCCGTTGGGCGAGACCAAGTTGAGCGCAAAAGGTTCGGTGCATTTGCCCTCGGCGTTGAACATCGACGCCTTGAGGGTGAAGGGTTTGCTCAGGTCGTGGTTCGGCCACGTGATGACCGGCGCCGAGGGGTCGATAACGGGGGTATCCTCGAAAATCTCCTCCCACATATTGTCGGTACCATTGACAACCACCTCCTCGTCCAAGACGAAATTTTCGACTTTGATGTCGAATTTGACATTTCCCTTGTCGGCATAGGTAATCACCAAGGTGATCTTGCGCCACTGTCCGGCTCGGACGTTGTCGATTGTTTTGCTAAAAGCCACAGGGCTTTGCGTGTCGTTGAATTTGCCGTCGAGACGGAAACCAAGGGTGTTGACCGCAGCCAGCGGCATAAAGTAAGCGGCACGTTTCTCGCCCCGTACAAAGCGCATCACATTGTCGCCCAAAGAGACCGTCGCTTGGGTGTCTTCGGTGAGTTTGTCGGCCAAATCCACGGCACACATCAGCGTCACCTTGATATTTTGCAACGTGCAGACCACTTCGGTGATCGGCGTGGTTTGCGCTTTGAGAATCGAGAAGAACTTCGTAGTGCCATAGACGGGGTGATCCCACGCCACAGCCGCCGAGGTCTGCTCGGAACGAATCTCCATTCGGTAGTTGCCCACCTCCAGCGGATAGGGCTGCGCGAAGGCCGTCTTCAACTCGGCGTAGGTCATTTTGAGAACCGAAACCTCGTGCGCATCAAAAATCTCGACCACGAAGTTGTCGGTATTAGGCTCGGCGCGCGTCAACGGGCGCTCTGTTTCGCCCGACGTATCATCACCGTCGGTTTCGGTTTGGGTGTCGTAGACCACACGCATCGTCAGCCCGTTCAAGGCAAGGAAACCTCTGGTTTCGGTCGGATCGACTGGTTCAGTACCTTTTTTGTAGGCAGGATCTTCGTTGACACAGCCGGTGGCCAGCAGCACAGCGGCGATGAGGGTAAAAATTTGGTTGAAAGTCTTCATAGCTGGTTAATTTTCTGATTTGACAGGGTCGGGAATCGCGGCGTCGTTGAGTTCGACGTTCAATTCGCGGGTTTCGGCAACACCGTCGCCGAGGCTGATTGTGAGCGTGGCGCTACCGGCATCTTTGGCATCAAAGCTGAAGGTGTGACGCGTGCGCGGCGTGGTTGCAGCCAACGTTTGCTCCCCAAATTTCACGGCAACACCCTCGCCGACACCGGTTTGGCTTTGACGACGGGCTGTGCCTGTGATTGTGAGCGAGGTGGCCGCCTTGACGTAGACCGCCACATCGGTCGACGTGGCACCGGGACGAAAGGTGAAGACGTTTTTCGAAGCGGTGGTCACGGTGAAGAGCGCCTCGTGGAAATAGGCACGGAACGCCGGAGTTGTCTGCACAAAGAGTTGTGAATTGGCAATTTGCGCCGTCACAGAGACCGTATTGAGTCGGCGCGGCAACAGTTCGAAGGCTTGACGCCCCACGTAATAAGGTTTATCGACACCCTCAGCATTGGGATCACCGTGGGCGATCAGGGCGTTGTAGTGACCCTCCTTGAGCAACGTATCGGCAGCCTCAAATTCGGCCACCGTCGCCCATTCGCCTTTGTAGTCGTCGCGCGTCAAGATCACCGAGAAGTCGGCACCGGCCGGCGTTGTCGTCGCACGGGTGTCGATGGTCCCATCGGCCGCCCCGGCAATGTGCAGTGTGCCGTAGCCCGACTGCCCGTCGGCAAGCTCATCAGAGCATCCGACGCAGAGCGCGGCCACCGCCGTCAAAAGATATATCAGCTGTTTTTTCATCTCTGATCAATTATTGGGCAATGGATACTTTGATATTGTCGAAATAGACGTAGTAGAAAAAATAGACCGTATTGAATCCAGATGTTTTATCTTTACCATACGCAACCCACGAAAATCGCGATGCGTTCGTACAGGTTGCCGTGTATTCGTGGGTGTAGTTTACCTTGTCGTAAGAGCCGTCCAACGCCCTGTTATCGTTGAGCGTAAGCTCGCCAGCCTGTGACTCTATGGCGTCAGTTGCTCCGCTGATAAGGCCACCAGCGGTCGATGTGCCGTATTTGAGATAGGGAGTTCCTTTGTTGGTGCTGCCACTGAAGTTGTAGTTGATTTTCACCGAAACGCTTTTTCCGGCTTTGAGTCCGCTGAGAGTCGGCGAATCCATACGAGCCTCGTAATTGGCTCCGACACTCCACGCACCCTCTCGGTGGCCTACGATGCGGACACTTTTGCTGGCACTACCACCGGTGCGAGCTGCCGACCAACCCGTAATGCCCGGAATCCAAATTGCATCTGGATCACTAACCCCTTTCTTCTCTTCGTTGTTGGAAAAAGTTTCCACCTTGCTGAAATCCTCAAAGAGCAGATAGGGCACAGTGAAAGCGACGGAATTGGCTGCGTAAGCGGTGATCTGGGGCATTGTAACCGCACCCGAGACGATGGCGCTGGCCGATTCGTAGGTGACGGTGACCGGTTTACCCGACAAATTGTCTCGCCACGAGGGCTTCAGAATAAGCGTATATTTGCCGTTGGCGTCGGGCGTGAATGCGCGAACGTTCGATCCGTTGTCGAAAAGCGCCCCCTCGGGAGCTGTCAGCGTGAGGTTGGAGACCTTTTCGCCAAGGGTCGAGGTACCGCCGTCGGCCGGAAGTGCAAAAGTCAGACGCGTAAAGAGCCGTCCCATTTTGGGAATATGGAGCGCAATGGGTGTGGTGTGACCGGCCGCAAAGTTGCGTCCGGCGATGATACCGGGTTGTGATTCCCCGGTTTGACCGATGGCGGTGATCGTCACAGCCTCGGTAGTCGGAATATCAACCGGCGCGATCATCGCGTAGACGGTGGTGCCGATAGCCAACGGCTCTGCAAAACGCAGTATGAGTTGGTTGGTGCCATTAGCCAGCACCGGAGCCGCATCGGGGCGCGTCGCATCGACGGTCAGCCGACCGGCCACAGGCTGCGGAAAATTAATTTGCAACTCCGAGACCTCCTCGCCGAGGTTGTTCGACGGGATGTTAATCTTCAGGATATGAACCTTATGCGAGAATGTGAGGTTGACCAACTCGGAGTTGTCACCCTCCTTCAGGGCACCGCCCGTCACGGGCGTCGCAACCATCACGTCACTATCACTGAGGTAGCTACCGTCCTGCACCGCCGGAATGTCGAACGTGGCCTGTGTGCCGTCAAGGGCAATCGGCGTCGGCGAAACGGCATAATATATATAGGTGTCGTCGGGCATAACGGGAATTGTAGCCGTGAATTTAGCGGCGTTGTAGCTCTCGTTGTAGTGCCACAACACAAACGGACAAGCCTCGAGCACGGTGTTGCCTTGGCCGCCAACCGCCCAAAGGGCAATTTTGTCGCCCGTTGTCCATTTGACCGTCGTGCCGTCGGGCGCGAGTGACGTGCGCGACTCGATGTCGAGCGCCAAGCCGGAACCCACCGACACTGAGATGGTTTTGTCTGAGGGCTGCACCTCGGAATCGGCAACGTCGGAACACGACGCGACCAAAAGCGGCAGCACAAACAAAGAGATCCAAAATTTCATTCGCATAAAAAGAGCTTTAATCTAAAAAAACAATTTCTTCTATAATTGTTTTGTACTACTGAGAAGCAGTATTAATTTGTTACCGAAGTTATTTTTGTTCCTGTTTTTGTTGTGTTAATTCGATTTTAGCAAGCTAAATGAGGATTTACACGACGGAAACCGGGGCAAAAAGAGCCGAAAAGAACGAGCGTCATAAATTTAGAACAGCTTCTTAACGTGCGCAAAAATAGATAGTAGACGCTGTATTTGAAAATATTTTCAACGAACAGCTCTATTTTCATCACCAATCCCCTCTCGCAGCCGTCGTGATCGCTGCGAAAAAATAGCAGGATCCACCCTTCGAGGGCGGATCCTGCTGTAAGAGCGATCGGTGAGCTATTTCACATATTTGTCGAGCCAACCGTAAAATTCACGGTTCCAGACCAATGCGTTCTGCGGCTTGAAGACCTGATGCGCTTCGTCTTCGAACTCGACCAAGCGCGCCGGAATGCCGCGTACACGGGCTGCCGTGAAGGCTTCGAGCGACTGCGTATAGGGAATGCGGAAATCTTTTTCGCCCGTGACGATCAGGATCGGCGTATCCCATTTCTCCACGAATTTATGGGGCGAATGGGCGTAGGAACGTTGTGCCACAGCGTTTGACGAATCCCAGTAGGGACCTCCGTAGTCGTTGTTGATGAAGAACAGCTCTTCGGTTTGTCCGTACATCGACTCAAAATCGAAGATACCGCAATGGGCGATGAAGGCTTTGAAACGCTTCTCGTGGCAGCCGGCCAAGTAGTAGACCGAATAGCCGCCATAGGAGGCGCCGACGCAACCCATACGCTCCTCGTCAGCCCAAGGCTCCTTGGCCACGTCGTCGATCGCCGACAGGTAGTCGCGGATGTTTTGACCCGAGTAGTCGCCCGAAATCTGATCCAGCCACTCTTGACCGAACGAGGGCAGGCCACGGCGGTTGGGCGCCACGACGATATAACCTTGGGCGGCCATAGATTGCAGGTTCCAGCGGTAACTCCAGAATTGCGAGACAACACTCTGCGGCCCTCCTTGGCAGTAGAGCAACACCGGATATTTCTGGGTAGCATCGAAGTCAGGCGGCAGCACCACCCACGTGAGCATCTGCTTGTTGTCGGTGGTGGTGACCCAACGTTTCTGCACCTCGCCCATCTTGACGTTGTCGTAGATGCGTTTGTTGATCTCCGAAATCTGCCGGAGCGAGCCGTCGGAGAGCGTCACCTCGAAGAATTCGGTATCGGATGAGAGCGTGCACAGCTCAGCCACCAGCTGTCCGCTGCCTGTGGTGAAGGCGTTGATGTCGTGGTCGCCGTGCGTCAGCACCTCGACCGAGGAGACGATCCGCGTGGGATGCGCATCCTGCCGATTCATCATCATCGCCGCCGCAGGACGGAATGTGGCACGGCAAATTTGGTGTGTGGCTTCGATCGGCGAGACGAAGAGAATGGCGTCATCGGCCTCCCAAACCACATTTTGGGCGTTGTAATCGAAGTCGGCAGTCAGGTAGTCGATCTCGCTGGTGCGGCAGTCGTAGAGCATCAGGCGCGTTTTGTCGGACTCATTGCCGGCGCGTTCCTGCGACAGGAAGGCGATCTTCAGATCGTCGGGCGACCAAACGGGATATTTGTCGTAACCCGGCAAGGTGGGCTTGCGGTGCACCATCGCATTGAAGCGCAGTTTGCCCTCCAAGGGTTTGCAGATGTTCTGCGTCACGCCGCCTTCGAGCACATAGACGAAGATGTCGGAGTCGGTCGAGACGGCATATTCGGTGCCGGTCAAGGGTTTGCAGGTGTAGGCCACCATCGTTCCGGCGTGGTTCCACGCAATTTCGGCCATATCGAAGTAGGGCGCCAGCGGCACATCCCAAGCAGACGTCTCGCCGATGATATCCGTGCCGGCCTTCAGCCCCTCGGCTCCGAAGTCGCCCACGAAGAGGTGGAGATATTCACCCTCATCCCAGTAGTCCCAATGGCGAGCCATCAGATCGTCGTAGATGCGTGCCTTCGATTTGTCCATATCTTTATAGACGTCAGCCGAACGGCGGTTGTCGGTCTGCACGCGTTGCACATACCACGCCTTGTCACCGCGCGGACTGATGCCGAAGCCCTCGACATCTTTGTCGAAAGCCGAAAGCTGCTGCGCCTTGCCGACAGCGGTGTCGTCCATCGACCAGACTTGCATCGAGCCGCTGCGATCCGAGAGAAAATAGATCGTCTTGCCGTCGGCACTCCAACGGGGTGCAACGTTGTTGGACGAGGTGTCGGTGAGCGTCAAGATGCTCTTCGATGCGAGATTTTCGACCATAATCTGCGTCACGCCGCGATTTTCGGCCAAGTTGTAATTGGTCACCGTGTAGAGGAGTGTTTTGCCGTCGGGCGAGAGTGACGACGAGCCGGCACGGCTCATCTTCCACATCACCTCGGGCGTCAACCGCGCGGCGGTGATCTCCTCCGCCGTCAGGGCGTTGTCGATCGAAAGAGGTTGCGGACGCTTGTCACAAGCGGCCAGCCCCACAGCTGCAATAGCCATAACCAAGAGTAATTTTTTCATTTTCTGAAGCGATTTCTTTATTTATTCGTAACTTTGTGTCAAATCAATTGGGAATGGATCATATCATTTATTACGCCGACAAAACCCTAAAATTCACGACTTGCACCCCCTCCGAAGCGTGGTATGTCGTGTTGCCGGAAGCCGATATTTCACGTGACAAGATACTGAAAATTCTTGAAATGCACAATTTTGTGGCGGTTGTTTCGCCCTCGCCCGAAGAGATTTTTGCGACTTTTGCGGCCGAGTTCACCCCGATCGAGGCGGCCGGTGGCATAGCAGTCAATGCGCAGGGTGCGTGGCTGATGATCCACCGCAACGGCCGCTGGGATCTGCCGAAAGGGCATCTGGAGCGCGGTGAGCGGATCGATGAATGCGCCGTGCGCGAGGTCGAGGAGGAGACGGGCGTGGCCACCGAGGTGGTGCGACCGCTCTGCAAGACGCTCCACATCTATTATATGCACGCCCGTTGGGAG
>JAVVYP010000043.1:0-14356 GCA_036651015.1 Alistipes sp. | reverse complement strand
AAAACGTTGTGTTAATCCTTGTTGTGTTTATCGGCCATTACTGCGCTGTCGAGCCGCCTTATTTGATACGGTATTCGAGACGCATCGTGATACGTGCCTTCTTCGAACGGCTGGAGGTGTTGAACGAACCGCCGGCAGCGAACTCCTCGTTGGAGTTGGCTCCGGTGATCTGGAACACACCCATCCGAGCCGAGGCGACTTTGCCGATCTTGGTGCCGGCATTTTCGGCAATCTTCTCGGCACGCACGCGCGCATCGGCCGAAGCCTTCTCGATCAGACCCAACTTCACATCGTCGAGTTTGGTGTAGTAGTAATCGGGGGCATTGGCCTCAATGGCAACCCCTTGGGCAATGAGCGACGAAATTTCGCGTGAGATGGTCTCGACCTTCTCGACGTCGGCCGATTCGACGGTCAACCCTTGGCGCAGCTCGTAGCCGATGAAGCGTTGCCCTGCCCAGTTGCCGCTGGCGTTGAAGATCGGATCAAATTGCTTGGTGACGTTGACAAATTCGAAGACCAAAGCATCTGCCGGCAAACCCTTGTCGGTGAGGTACTTTTGCACCTTGAGCTTGTTGGCCTCGATCTGTGCGTAGCCGGCTGCAACGGTTTGCGCTTCGGCGGTCAGCGTGGCATTCCAGACGATCAGGTCGGAGGTGAAGACCGTTTCACCCAAACCCGTCACGACAATGGTGTCTTGAGCGCGGTATTTGTAGGTGTAGGCGCGTGAGAGGAGCAGGGCACAGACGATGAGCGCGAGTCCGATAACGATGTACTTTAACTCTTTCATATCATTGGTTTTAGGTGGTTGTTAAACGTTGAACAGGAAGTGCATAATGTTGCCGTCCTGCACGATGTACTCCTTGCCCTCGATGCCGATTTTTCCGGCATCACGGCAGGCGCGTTCCGAGCCTAAAGTGACATAATCATCGTATTTGATCACCTCGGCGCGGATGAATCCCTTTTCGAAATCGGTGTGGATAATGCCGGCCGTTTGGGGGGCTTTGGCGCCACGGACATACGTCCAAGCACGGCTCTCGTCGGCTCCCGTGGTGAAGAATGTTTCGAGATTGAGCAATTTGTAGGCCGACTTGATCAAACGCGCCACGCCCGACTCGGTCAGTCCAAGGTCCTCGAGGAACATTTGACGCTCCTCGTAGCTCTCCAACTCGGCGATGTCGGCTTCGGTGGCAGCGGCGACGATCAGCATCTCGGCTCGTTCGTCGGCAATGGCCGCACGCACCGCTTCGGTGTAAGCGTTGCCCACAACGGCGCTCTTTTCATCGACGTTGCAGACGTAGAGTACCGGTTTGTCGGTCAGCAAATTGAGATCGGACATCAGTTTGCGGTCGTCTTTTTCCAACTCCACGGTGCGCGCACTCTGCCCCTTCTCGAGTACCGATTTATATTGCAGCAACAGCTCGACTTGTCGTTTGGCCGACTTGTCACCGCCGATGACGGCTTGCTTTTGGCTCTTCGAAAGCCGATTTTCGACGGTTTCGAGATCTTTGAGTTGCAATTCGGTGTCGATGACGCCTTTGTCGCGCACGGGGTCGATCGAGCCGTCGACGTGGGTGATGTTGCCGTCGTCGAAGCAGCGCAGAACGTGGATAATGGCGTTGGTTTCGCGAATATTGGCCAAAAATTTATTGCCCAACCCCTCCCCTTTCGAGGCACCTTTGACCAGACCGGCGATGTCCACGATCTCGATCGTTGTGGGGATCACGCGCTTGGGATGGTCGATTTCGGCCAAACGCACCAGCCGATGATCGGGCACCGTGATCACCCCGACATTGGGGTCTATGGTGCAAAAAGGGAAATTTGCCGCCTGCGCTTTTGCGTTGGAGAGGCAGTTGAAAAGTGTCGATTTACCCACGTTGGGCAGACCCACGATGCCGCATTGTAATGCCATTTATTTTGACTTCTTGTTGTGCTGTTTGTTGTCTTTGTTGCGTGCCTCGGATCAGTGGCCGGCCACGGATAGCACCGCAAAGATACGAAATTAAGAGTCAAGATAAAATAGAGGTTGAAAAAATATTTTGTTTCCTGTTTCTTGTTTATCTTTGCTCATTAGAAAGGGGTTTTTATGGCTACCTTTGTCAGATAAAACACAGAACGTATGAATTTAAAAATGATAAGAGAGGAGTTGCAACGGCTGTCGGCGCTGGTCGATGGGTGGCGTTCCTCGCGTGAAATTACGACCCTTGAGCGCGATTTGGCGCTCGAAAAATTGCGGATGCTCTATGATGCCGTACGTTTCGAAGATGCGACGGCGACCGAAATGCCGGAAGTCACCGAGAGCGAGGAGCCGATTGTAACCGAAATTCCGCTTAGCATCAACTTTGATGAGGCGTTTTCGGTGGCAATGTCGTTGACGACTGAGCCGGTTGCTGTTGAGCCAGCTGAGACTGAACCAATTGAGACAGAACCTGTTGCTGCTGAGCTTGTGGAGACAGAGCCAATTTCTGCTGAACCTGTGGAGACAGAGCCTGTTGCTGCTGAACCTATTGAGGTGGAACCTGCCGCAGTTAAGCCGGTTGCCAAATCGACTTCGCAGCCTGTTGCGGGTTCGCTATTCGATGACGCCGAACTAATCAGCCATCGCCACAAACAGCGCGTGATTATGGCGCTCTACAATACGGACGCAAAGACGCCTGCCGCCAGCCCGATCAGCCAACCGATCAGTCAGCCGATTGACCAACCGCCCGTGCAACCTGAGTCGCCTGTTGTCGAAGATGTTCCGAAAGCAGTTGAGCAACAGCCATCTGAGACCGCAGAAAGTGGTGCGTTCAAGAAAAAACCGGTGGTCGAATTTCCGCGGATGGAGGTTAATTTATCGCCCAACGAAGAGGAGGACGACGATGATTTTACATTCGAGGAGGTGACGATTGCCCCGAAGGCGGTCTTGGGTGAGGTGATCAACCACGACCGACAGACGCTCTCCGATACGATCGCCGCGCCGCGCGATGTGGCCACCGAGTTGCGCCACCGCGAAACGATCACCGACCTGCGTCGCGTGATCGGAATCAACGATAAGTTCCTGATGATCAATGATCTGTTTGACGGTGACGCCGAAGATTACGAGCAGGCTATCAATCAATTCAACAGTTTTGATAATTTGGACGACTGTATGATTTACATCGCCGAACATTATATTTGGAACTCCAATTCGGATGGCGCTAAATTATTGATGGAGTTGCTTGAACGCAAATTTGCATAAGATGGCCACACTTTATATAGTACCGACACCCATCGGAAATCTCGACGATATTACGCTGCGCGCGGTGAATGTGCTGCGCGAAGTGGATTTTATCTTGGCCGAAGACACGCGGACGACCTTTTTTCTGCTTCAGCACTTGGGCATCGAAAAAAAACTCTATTCCCACCACAAATTCAACGAACACGCCACGGTGGCGATGGTCGCCGAGTCGATTGCTGCCGGACGCAACGCTGCATTGGTGTCGGACGCCGGAACGCCCGGCATCTCCGATCCGGGGTTTCTGCTGGTGCGCACCTGCGTCGAGGCTGGGATCGAGGTTCAGACGCTGCCCGGAGCCACGGCACTCATTCCGGCGCTGGTGCAGAGCGGATTTCCGTGCGACCGCTTCTGTTTCGAGGGTTTTCTGCCCCAGAAAAAGGGGCGTAACAAGCAACTGCAATCCTTCGCGGAGGAGGAGCGGACGATGATCTTCTACGAGTCGCCCTATCGGGTGATCAAGTGTTTGGAGCAATTTGCCGAACTTTTTGGCGAAGATCGTCTGGTGTCGGTCTCTCGCGAGCTGACCAAAAAATTTGAGCAGACCGTGCGTGGTACGATTGCCGAAGTGTTGCAACATTTCCGCACAAAACCGCCCAAAGGCGAATTTGTGATCGTGGTGGCCGGGAAGCCCAAACCCAAACGTGAAATGGCCGAAGAGCCGCAAGAAGAAGATTCGAATTATGAAGAGCAATAAAGCAATATCGGGAGGTGCTAAAAGTAACTTTTCGGGGTGGCTTGGCGATGTGCGCGAATTCTTGAAGGGGCGTTTTAGCCTCGAAGAAGACCAAGAGGCGCAGAGCGAAGTGGTGGCCTCGATCAGCAAGGGTGTCGTCTTCCGTGGCGTCAATTTGTGGGTGCTGATCTTCGCCACGATGATCGCATCGCTGGGGTTGAATGTCAATTCGGCGGCGGTGATCATCGGCGCGATGTTGATCTCCCCGATTATGGGTCCGATTATGGGAATCGGTATGTCATTGGGAATCAACGATTTTGAACTGCTGAAGAAATCGCTTCGCAACTTGACCCTGATGATCACCATCGCCATCATCACCTCAACGCTCTATTTTTTGGTGTCGCCCCTCTCCTCGGCGCGCAGTGAGTTGTTGGCGCGTACGGTGCCCACGACCTACGATGTGCTGATCGCCCTGTTCGGCGGCTTGGCCGGCATCGTGGCGCAGACGCGCAAGGATCGCACCTCGACCGTTATCCCGGGTGTGGCAATCGCAACGGCACTGATGCCGCCACTCTGTACCGCAGGCTTTGGATTGGCCACGGGACAATTTCGCTACTTTTTCGGCGCGTTCTACCTCTTTTTCATCAATTCGGTCTTCATTGCACTGGCCACCTATGCCATTGTGCGCTTTCTGAAATACCAAAAAAAGACCTTCATCGACAAAGTTCGCGAACGCAATGTCAAGCGGCTGATGATGCTCATTACGCTGATCGCCTTTGTTCCCAGCGTTTTTATCGGTTTGCATATTGTTCGGGTGTCGGTTTTTGAGACGTTGGCCGACAAATACGTCACGCAGGTCTTCAATTTTCCGCATACACGCGTGATTGAGTGCAACAAATCTTACGCCGAGCGCAACGAACCGTCGCAAATCGAACTGCTCTTGGTGGGCGAACCGCTGGAGGACGAGGTGATCGAGCACGTTCGTGCGCAGATGAGCCACTTCGGCCTTGAAAAGGTGAAACTCGTTGTCCGTCAAGCCAATGCTGCCGATAAAATTAATGTGGCTTCGCTGCAACAGAGCTACGTCGAACTGCTCGACGAGAAGAATCGCCGCATCGACGAAATGACCTCGCAACTTACGCGTTACCGCGTGACCAACGTCGATGTGAACGATATTTCGCGCGAAGTCGGGGCGCTAATGCACAGCGTCGGCACCATCTCGCTGACCAAGGGCATCACCTTCGATGTGGGCGGCCACCCACGCGACACGACGCTGATTTGCGTGGTGACGCCGAAAAATCCGGCCGATTCGATTGATCGTCACACGCTGGCTTCTTGGCTGAAAATTCGCACCAAAGTGGAAAATATCCATCTTTTTGTTGAACCCAAATCACTATGATCGAACTGTCGAATACCGCGTTGAACGTCGGACAAAAAATCAGACTGGAGTTGCTGTGGCTGGGGTCGCGTATGATCTCGGCGCTGCCATATTGGGTCAAATATTACTGCGTCGAGAGGGCTATTTTTGGTTTTCTCTACTACCTGATGCGCTACCGTATGCGGATCGTCAAAGAGAACCTGCGCAACTCCTTCCCCGACAAAAGCGAGTCCGAGCGCGCTATTATCTGTCGCCGCTTTTATCACACGCTGGCCGAAATTTTTGTCGATACGATGAATATGACGCACGGCGATATGGGTAAATTTCGCGATGTGCTCTCGATTCAAGACTTCGAGCAACATCGCAAAGAGATGGAAGGGCGCGACTGGATCGCGATGACTGCTCATTTCGGCTGCTGGGAGTATTGCTCCTATTGGGGCGCGTTCGAACCGCAACAGATGACCGTCGCGGTCTATCATCCGCTGCATAGCAAGGTGATGGAGCAGTTTTATCGCCGATTGCGCAGCAACAAAAATTCGACGACCGTATCTATGCACGATTGCCTGCGCTTCTACCTGCGCCACCGCGAGCAAGGAATCGACGGTAAGCATATTGTGATGGGACTTGTGGCCGATCAGAATCCGCCCAAACGCCCCAATAGCCATTGGTTTCACTTTTTGAACCAAGATACGCTATTTTTCGATGGTGCCGAGAAGCTGGCCGTACGCTGCAAATTGCCGGTTTACTTTGTCGGTATGAAGCGATTGCGTCCGGGCTGCTACCAGATGGCTTTCGACCAAATATTTGATGGCGTGGAGCAACTCCCCGAATACGAAATCACGGAGCGCTATGTTCGGCGTCTGGAGAAGATGATCGAAGAGCATCCCGAATTGTGGATGTGGTCGCACCGCCGTTGGAAACACAAACGTACAGATGCCGACTGCTAAAATAGTACTGCTCAACTGGAACGGCGTGGAATACCTGCGCCGTTTTCTGCCGAGTGTGGTGGCCGCAGCACCTGCCGAGGTCGAGGTTATTGTAGCCGACAACGCATCGACGGACGACTCGGTGCGTGTGTTGGCGGCAGAATTTCCGAGTGTTCGGGTGGTGCAACTGGCCGCCAACTTCGGATTTGCCGGCGGCTACAACCGCGCTTTGGCGCAGATCGAGTCCGATTACTACCTGCTGCTCAACACCGACGTCGAGACACCCACAGGCTGGATTGAACCGATTTTGGCGTGCTTGGAGCAGCATCCCGAGGTGGCGGCTGTCTCTCCGAAGTTGCTCTCCTACAACGAACCTACGAAATTCGAATATGCCGGCGCTTCGGGCGGCTACCTCGATTTCTTGGGCTATCCATTTTGTCGGGGGCGCATCTTGCGACGCATCGAGACCGACAAGGGGCAGTATGACGATGCGCGCGATGTCTTTTGGGTGAGTGGCGCCGCATTTTGCTGTCGTGCTGATGTGTTCCACGCGTTGGGCGGCTTCGATACCGATTTCTTTGCCCACATGGAGGAGATTGACCTCTGTTGGCGAATGCAGTTGGCCGGCTACCGGGTGCGAATTGTGCCGCAAAGCACGGTTTACCACGTGGGCGGTGGCACCCTCGCGACCGACTCCCCGGCCAAAGTCTTTTACAACCACCGCAACAATTTGGCGATGCTCTACAAATGCGCCTCTCCTGTGCAGCGCGTTGTGGCGGCTGTGGTGCGTCCAGCGCTCGACCTGCTGGCGGCGTTGTCGTATTTGGTGCAGGGACGTGTCGACAACTTTTTGTCGGTGGGACGTGCTTACCGTGATTTTATGCGCTGGCACGGCAGCCTCTCGCGCAAGCGTCGTGCAATTCGCGCCTCGAGTAGCGATGATCTTGCGTGCAAGGTCTACAAAGGTTCGATTTTGCTGCGTTACCTTTTGGGGTGGCGACATTTCGGGCGGATGATCTAACCGCTTCTTATTATAAAAAGGGCTGCCATTTCGAATGGCAGCCCTTTTGTTGTTGAACTCTTGTTGATGTGACTATTTTTTCACGATATTGGGCAGTTCAAGTCCATAGCCCTTTTTGCGATCCTCGGCCTTGAGCCATACGCCCAAAAGCATCGCCGCAACGCCGCAACTTGCGAAGATCAACATCGGGGTGGTGTAGTTGTAGGCCATACCCTCGATGTGACCCGGGTTGCTGACCTTGAGCGCATAACCGATGATTGCCGGGAAGAGACACAAACCAATGTTCTGAATCAAGAAGATCAGCGAGTAGGCCGATCCAAGGTAACGCGTCTCCACGATCTTGGGAACTGACGGCCAAAGGGCTGCCGGAACCAGCGAGAACGAGATGCCGAGCACGACGATGGCGGCATAGGCCACGACGGTGTTGGGGTAGGCCGGCAGCACAAAGGCGAAAATTAGGTGGCAGAGGGTCATCAACACCGCACCGAAGATGAGCATCGTCGCCCCCTTGCCGCGGCGGTCGAGGAAGCTGCCCAACAGCGGTGTGATGACGGCGGCGCCCATCGGGAACCAACGGAAAATGTTGGCTGCCATAGCTGCCGAGATGCCGAGCGTGCTTTCGAGCATATTGGTGGCAAAGCGCTGGAAGGGGAAGATGGCCGAATAATAGAGCACACACAGACAGGCGATGATCCAGAATACTTTGCTGCTGAGAATCTTGCCTATATCGCTCACTTTGAACGGTTCTTCGGGTTCCAAGGCGGCGTCTTCACCCAACTGTTTGTCCAGCTTGCGATCCATAAAGGTGAAGATGGTGAAGGTCATCAGGCCGATGAGCAGCAGCGCAGCGCAGAACGCCACGGGGCGCACCACCGAGACCGGTGCCATATTGGCCAGCCACGGCGAGATGCTGAAAATGGCAAAAACACCGATGCGAGCAATGGCCATTTCGAGACCCATAGCCAGCGCCATCTCCTTGCCTTTGAACCATTTGGCGATAGCCTTAGAGACCGTGATGCCGGCCATTTCGCAGCCGCAACCGAAGATCATAAAGCCCAACGAAGCCAGCTTGGCGCTGGCCGGGAAGGAGATCCACCACGAGCCGAGCCACAGACTGAGTTCCGAGCCGGTGAAGGCGTCGCTGATGGCGTAATACTTGATGCAGGCGCCGATGAACATCAACGAAGCGGACAAAACACCCGTGAAGCGAATGCCCATCTTGTCGAGGATGATACCTGCGATGATCAGGAATCCGAAGACGTTGAGGATGAACTCCGAACTGCCGTACATACCGAAGACATCGGAGGTCCAGCCGCGCTGCACCTCGATCATACTTTGCAGCGGCGACATCAGATCGACAAACATATAGCCGAAGAGCATCATCAGTGCAATGAGCACCAACGCCGTCCAGCGGGCTGCCGCGGAGTCGTTGATCTTTCGTTGGATAATTTCTACCATAATTATTTTTTTGAGTTAGTTGCTGCTATTTTTTTTGTGCGGAGTAACGTTTGAGGACTTCGTAGGCCTCTGTGATCCCCAATTCACCTGCTTTCGAGATGTCGAGACACCCTTTGCGCGTGTCTTTCATAAAGATTTGGATGATGCCGCGATTGTAGTAAGCCTCGGCAAACGAAGGGTTGAGGCGGATGGCCTTCGAGTAGTTCTCGAAAGCTTCGGGCAGGCTACCCGACAGTGCCAGCAGGTTGGCGCGGTTGTAATAGGCATAGGCGAAGTCGGGGAAGAGCTTGATGACTTTGTTGAGGTCGGCCTGTGCTTCGTCGTAGTTGTAGGCGCGTTTGCTGTTGTTGTTGAGTCGGTTAGCAGGATCGGAGTCGATGGTAATGCGCTGGTAGGAGTTGTCGATCGACGAGATGAAGTCGATCATCTCGGCACGCGTCGTCGAGCGGTTGAGGTAGAGGAACGGATTGGTCGGATTCAACTCGATGGCCGTCGAATAGGTGCTCACCGAATTGGTGTATTGCTTGATGAGTGACTGTGTCACACCGCGTTGGAAGAGTGCAATCCACGACGGATCCTCGGTTTTCAACGCTTGCAGGTAACGTTGGTCGAGCTGCATCAACGAGTCGGCCGGGATGTCGCTTTCGCGCCACGAGAGTGCAAG
Source organism: Alistipes sp. (assembly GCA_036651015.1). Taxonomy (GTDB): domain Bacteria; phylum Bacteroidota; class Bacteroidia; order Bacteroidales; family Rikenellaceae; genus Alistipes. Next base: position 4,980 of record JAVVYP010000043.1, on the reverse strand, counting down.
CAACGGATCTTGAATGCGCGTTTTGAAGTCGGCAACACGCTGCAAGTGATAGAGTTCGGCTTTCGGCAAAGTGTCGGGTCGCATCAGCGTGAATTTGAACAACGGCAACAGCCGCATCTCCTCGCGACCGCCGTTGTGCCCGGTGATGCGTTCGAAGCTGCCGCCCGAGAATTTGCTGTCGAATGACAGCAGTCGGTCGAAGCGTTGTGTGGTGTCGGCGTAGATCGAGTAGGTGCTGTCGCTCAGGCGCGAGCGATATTCGGCAATCTTGCGTTGCGCCACATCGTTGTCTTGTTTGGAGCCTTTGGGATCGCGCAGCAGGGTGCGCAGACGACCGCGGTAGATATAGGCATTGGCAAAATCGGGGTACAAACAAATGGCCGACGAGTAGTCATCGACGGCTTTGTTGATCTCGCCCAGTTGGGCATAGACACCTGCGCGGTTGTAGTAGACCAGCACGTTGTTGGGCGAATAGAGCGCCACCTTGTCGTAGTCCTCCAACGCGCGGTTGTAGTCGCCGATTTGGGTGCGGAGCATCGCCCGATTGAAGTAGGTCAGAGAGTTGGTCGAGTCGAGTTGAATGACCTTGTCGAAATCCGACAGGGCTTGGGTCGGTCGGTTGGTGCTGGAGTAGACCAAGGCGCGGTTGAAGTACGACAGCAGGTAGGTCGAGTCGCATTCGAGTGCCTTGTTGAAGTCGGCTTCGGCCTGCGGATAGAGCCGTTGTTGCATATACAAATCACCCCGCCGGTTGTAACCGTTGGGGTTTTCGCGGTTGGTACGGATGGCGGTGTTGAAGTTGTCGTAGGCACGCGTGGTGTCCTTTTGGTGGAGATAGCTCAACCCTCGGCAGATGAAGGCGTCGGCAACTTTGTTCTCTTGGCGGATGAATTTGTCGAAGTCGTCGATCGCCTCCTTGAATTGCTGATTCAGCAGACGGGTGACGCCGCGACTGTAATAGGGTCCCGGCAGATCGGGACGCAGGTCGATGGCCTCACGGAAGTCCTGCAAGGCATCGTCGTAGTTGCCCAGACGCGAGCGCGTAATGGCGCGGTAGGTGTAGGCTTGGGTGTAGACCGGATTCATCCGGATGGCGGTCGAAAAGTCGGCTTCGGCACCGATCAAATCGTCGAGGTTGTATTTGGCAATGCCGCGCAGGAAGTAACCCTCGAAGGCATTTTCGTCGAAACGTAGCAGTGTGTTGAGGGTGCGGATGGCCTCCTGATAGTCGTTGTTCATCATACAGGAGCGCCCAACCCAGAAAAAATATTCCCGATTGTATTGCGCGTGCGCTTTCGTGCCGCACAGCAGTGCCACTCCCAAAAGGATCCCGAGGATGAATTTCCGCATTTATTTCAACAGTTTCGTGGTTTCAGAGGCTAACGTCGCTATCCTCGTTTTTATTACGCTTGTTTTTTATTGCGCCTATTTTTGATTACACTTGTTTTTGCTTATTCTTGGTCGTAACCAAAACGTTTGAGCTGCCGTTCGTTGTTGCGCCAGTCGTCGTTGACCTTGACGAAGAGTTGCAGGAAGACTTTTTTGCCCAAAAATTCCTCCATATCCTCGCGTGCTTTGGTGCCTACTTTTTTGAGCATTTCGCCTTTGTGGCCGATCAAAATACCTTTTTGCGACTCACGAGCAACGTAAATTGTGGCGGCGATGCGGTCGATCGTAGGCTCCTCCTTGTAACTTTCGATCTCAATTTCGCAGCAGTAGGGAATCTCCTTATCGTAGGATTTGAGGATCTTTTCGCGGATGATCTCCGAAGCGAAGAAACGCAGGGTCTTGTCGGTCAGCGTATCCTTGGGATAGTAGGCCGGACCTTCGGGCAGCAGCTCGCGAATGGAGAGAAACAGCCCTTGGATGTTGAAATTCAACTTGGCCGAGGTGGGTATAACCACCGCTTTGGGAATCTCTGTTTGCCATTTTTCGACCAGCACATCGAGAGCTTCGGGGGTCGTGAGGTCGATTTTATTGATCACAACGATGGTCGGTATCTCGCTGCGGTTGATGCTGTCGATGATCTCGGCCGAACGTTCGCTGCGCTCGACGGTGTCGGTGACGTAGAGAATAACATCGGCATCGGAGACGGCGCCCGTCACAAATTTCATCATCGACTCCTGCAACTTGTAGTTGGGCTTGAGAATGCCCGGCGTGTCGGAGTAGACGATCTGGAAATCCTCGCCACTGACGATACCCATAATGCGGTGGCGCGTGGTTTGAGCCTTGGAGGTGATGATCGAGAGTTTTTCGCCGACCAGCGCATTCATAAGTGTCGATTTACCGACGTTGGGGTTGCCAATGATATTTACAAAGCCCGATTTATGCATAGTTTTTCTTCTTAATTGATGCGGCCGAGGGCAGCTTCTTGTTTATCTGCGGGGCATCGCGCCCGGCATATTTGGCATCTTCATATTGCCGCCGGCCACCGCCTTCATCATCTTGCGTGTGTCTTCGAACTGCTTCATCAGGCGATTGACGTCGGCCATTGTTGTGCCGCTGCCTTTGGCAATGCGTTCGCGACGTCGGGCGTTGATCACCTCGGGGCGCTCGCGTTCGACGGGGGTCATCGACGAGATGATGGCCTCGGTTTGCTTGAAGACATCGTCCGGAATATCCACATTTTTGAGCATCTTACCCATCCCCGGCAGCATACCTGCGAGGTCTTTGAGATTGCCCATCTTTTTGATTTGCTGAATTTGACCGATGAAATCGTTGAAGTTGAACTGATTTTTGATCAGTTTCTTCTTCAGCCGACGCGACTCCTGCTCATCGAACTGCTCCTGTGCCCGCTCGACCAGCGATACCACGTCGCCCATACCCAAAATTCGGTCGGCCATACGTTCGGGGTGGAAGACCTGCAAGGCATCCATCTTCTCGCCGCTCGAAATGAATTTCAGCGGTTTGTTGACCACCGCGCGAATCGAGATGGCAGCACCGCCACGGGTGTCACCGTCGAGTTTGGTGAGCACCACGCCGTCGAAATTGAGGCGGTCGTTGAACTCCTTGGCTGTGTTGACTGCATCCTGACCCGTCATCGCATCGACCACAAAAAGGGTCTCGGAAGGACGTACGGCGGCTTTGATCGCCGTGATCTCCTGCATCATCGCCTCATCGACGGCCAACCGACCGGCGGTATCGACGATCACCACGTTGAACGAATTCTGACGGGCGTATTTTATCGCATTCTCGGCAATTTGCACCGGATTCTTGTTCCCCTCCTCGGTGTAAACCTCCACCCCGATCTGACCGGCAAGCACCTTCAGCTGGTCGATAGCTGCCGGACGATAGACGTCGCCAGCCACCAACAGCACCTGACGCCCCATCTTGCTCTTGATCATCGCGGCTAATTTGCCCGAGAATGTTGTCTTACCCGAACCTTGCAAACCGGCGATCAGAATGACGGCCGGCGTGCCCTCCAATTTGATATCGGTCGCCGTGCCACCCATCAGCTGCGCCAACTCGTCGCGCACGATCTTGGTCATCATCTGCCCGGGCTTGATGGCCTTGAGCACATCCTGACCCAGTGCTTTGATCTTCACCTCGTCGGTGAAAGTCTTGGCGACCTTGTAGTTGACGTCGGCGTCGATCAGCGCACGGCGGATCTCCTTGAGCGTTTCGGCAATGTTAATTTCCGATATGCGGCCCTCGCCTTTCAGAATTTTGAAGGACCGTTCGAGTTTGTCTGTTAAATTTTCAAACATAGTAAATTTGCTGCCTATTTATGGATGTGCAAAGGTAGTAAAAAAGCGCAAACTGCCACCAATTTGCCGCGGAAGTTTCTATTTGAGCAATCCGGCTTCGTAATAAATCACAATTTGCTCGATCATACGGTCTTCGCCTGCTTTTTCGTATTCCGATTTGAGGTTTTGACCGAAGACACGCGAAATGCCCTGCCAAAAACCGGCAACAAAACCTCCGCGGAACTCTTTAAGTACCTCGTAAGCTGTGTATTCCGTTTCGCGGTCAATGAGCTTGAGCAGCACTTTGCCCTGCGTTCGGGTCATGTGTTTGAGCACCGGCGTATACTCGTCTTTGATTTGGTGATAGACGGTTTTGATGTAGGCTTTCTGTGCCTTTTTTGTCGGCAGACGGGTCAATTCCGCCTCCATATCGGCCATTTTGGCTTTGGCAATTTGGGCGATCGGATAGACCTTTTTCACGGCATCGACCAACTTGCGGTAACGTCGCAGATCGACCGGCCGGCTGAAGACATAGACCGGCAGAATATGTACCAAGGCGATCGAATCGCCCTTCTCGACAGCCCATTCCTGATGCCAAAAACCGCGTCCACCGTCTGCCTGCACTTGGGGCAGGGCAGCCAAACAAATTGCGATTAGCAGAAGCCACTTTTTCATTGTTCGACAAAAATCGTTACCTTTGCAAAGGTAATCATTTCGTAGCACAAACGGATTATATAGCGCATATATTATGTTGGAAAAAGGACTTTCCGCCCGCAGCACCACCACGGTCTCCGCTGCAAATACCGCCGTCGAGATAGGCTCGGGCGACCTTCCGGTCTTTGCCACGCCGGCGATGGTGGCGCTGATGGAGAACGCGGCGATGACCGCAGTGGCTTCGGTGTTGCCTACGGGGCAGACCACCGTGGGCGCCGAGATGAACGTCACACACATCAAACCCTCGGCGCTGGGCACTGCAATTACCGCCACGGCCGTACTCCTCGAAGTTGACGGCCGCAAACTCACTTTCAACGTCGGTGCGCGCGATCCCCAAGGAATGATCGGTGAGGGGATACACATACGCTATATCGTTGATCGTGAGAAGTTTCTCGCGAAGATCGCACCTGCGCTGTAACGGCGAAATCGGCATTCCTTGTTGATCAACTGTTTTGTTTTTATCTTTGCGGTATGGGATTACAGAAAATCAGGCAGAGTTTTCTGCCGCGCGAGGTGATCGAGATGTTCGACATCCATAAAATCGAAGATAATGCCGCCAAGGAGCGGCTGGACATCTATT
>JAVVYP010000042.1:0-14541 GCA_036651015.1 Alistipes sp. | reverse complement strand
TCGATCGACTCTATTTTGTTGCCAAACAATTCTTTGAGGTAGTCTATTACTTCATTCGACAACAAACTAACGAGGGGTAGTTCTAAAACGACTTTGTCCGGGTTGATCTTTTCCTCAACCTGAGGGCTTCTGAAATTAGCGACCTTCCACCCTTGTAGAATCTTGTTGACACCACTGCCTGCTGTTTCAGCCGATCCTATCTGCATAAACATTTGTTGAAGCGATTTATTTCGGCAAACGCTCTCGCCCCCTTGATAATATTGATGTATAGATATGAGCAAGGAACCGGGGTTTGAGAATATATACCGATCTCGGTGCAATTCGATGGTGATATTTGAATCAACAGTATAGTCGCAGTGAATTAATGTATTGACAAATGCTTCTCGTAAGGCAATATGAGTCGGGGTATCCTCAACCCGGATACCGTTCTTCAATGCAAAAGGTTTTGGAAGCACGGCTGACAATCGAGGATTGACTTTGGTGTAAAATTGAAATAGATTTGCCTCCCACGTACCGTCCGGATAGATACGATCTGTCCATCTATCCTCTGGGTTGGTGCTGAAATATTCTCGATAATCTGGGAAGTATGCTGGGCAACAATCAGGGTCTTTGATGCTATCATATTTGCCGAACATAAGCAGTCCGGAGAGCGTAAGTCCCTCTTGTTTGCTTTTCTTGTCTATTCTGTATCCCTTTAATTTTGTTAATAATCCTTTATCATCTAACAAAAGCCACGGATGATCTGGCCTGATTGAGGCAAATCGCTGACGGTATTGATTCAATGATTCCTTGTCTATATCTTCTTCGATCGCGAACCCCTCCAATATCCGACTATCTTTGGGATGTTCTATATCCGCATCTGCAAACATACGGCGCACCTCGTCGGAAGAACACTTATAATCCCCTTCGTAATTGCGTTTGTATGTGTTATCGGAACTATTTTTTAGGTAAACAGGTTTTTGACTGCGATTGGCACGGGGAATATTGAAGACCAAAACAAAGCTATCCTCATATTCTCCCTCTTGAACATCGCTATCTTTCAGGATGTTAGTATTAACAACCTGCTTGTTATTGACGTTATTCCAGAATTCTTTTCGGTATTTTATCGTATCTTTCTGTGTGAGATGATCTATGCTGTAAGTACCATCTTTTTCTTTAACACCGAAGATAATAGTACCCCCTTGTGTATTGGCAAAAGCAGAATAGGTCTCCCAGAAACCTCCCGGAAAGCCACCTTTAGCCGACTTGAATTCAACGTCGACTGATTCTGAATCCTTCATTAGCGACTCAATTCTCTCTACAAAAGCAAGACTATCGAATAATGTTGGCTCGGTCATACTTAATATCTTCTATTTGTTTACAAATATAAGAAATACTTTCATACCTCGAAGCTGTTTTAATTTTATTGATAGGAATTGTTATACACTATTTTTCGATGATTTTTTCGCGCCGATTGAGGTGCATAGCGTTGCCTATGCAACAAGATTGACACGAAAAATGGGCGAAAAAGAGTCATAACAAAATTATTGAATGAATTTAAAACAGCTTCTTATTTCTCACAAAAATAGGGATGCTTCCCCTAATGCGCTTGCAGCCAGTTTTCACCCGCGCCGCAATCGACCACCAAGCGCACTTTGAGTGCGGCGGCGGCCTCCATCTCCTCGGTGATGATGGTTCGAACTCGCTCCTGCTCTGTGCGCAACGTGTCGACCACCAATTCATCGTGCACCTGCAAAATCACCTTCGAGCAGATGCCTTCGGCGGCAAAACGCCGGTGCACGTTGATCATCGCGATCTTCATAATGTCGGCTGCCGACCCTTGGATCGGGGCGTTGACAGCATTGCGCTCGGCCAATCCGCGCGCGACGGCGTTGTGTGAGGCGATATCGTTGAGGTAGCGGCGACGGCCAAAGATGGTCGAGACATACCCTTGCTCCTTGGCACGTTCGACGATCTGTTCCATATACGCGCGAACCTTGGGATAGGTGGCGAAATAACCGTCTATAATCCCCTTGGCCTCGGTGCGCGGAATTTCGAGCCGCTGGCTCAATCCGAAGGCCGAAATGCCGTAGATAATGCCAAAATTGGCTGTTTTGGCGCGTCGGCGCTCCTCGGGAGTGACCTCCGCAAGGCTCTTGCCGAAGAGTTTGGCCGCCGTGGCTGCGTGAATATCTTCGCCGTGGGCAAAGGCCGCGATGAGCGATTCATCGCCCGAGAGGTGCGCCATCAACCGCAATTCGACTTGGCTATAATCGGCCGACAACAACAGGTGGTCGGCATCCGAAGGGATAAAAGCCTTGCGGATGCGGCGCCCCAGAGCGTCGCGAACCGGAATATTTTGGAGATTGGGATTGGTTGACGACAGACGACCGGTGGCCGTCACAGCTTGATTATAGGAGGTGTGGAGGTGTCCTGTTGCTCGATTTACCAGCAACGGAAGTGCCTCAACATAGGTCGAAAGAAGTTTTTTGATGCCTCGGTATTCGAGGATCAGGTCGACAACGCGGTGTTTGTGGGCAAACGATTGGAGGTACTCCTCATCGGTGCAAAACTGCTTTGTTTTGGTCATTTTGGGCTTCTCGGCGATCCGCATTTTGCCGAACAACACCTCGCCCAGCTGTCGCGTGGAGTTGATGTTGAGCGCCGGCTCACCAGTCTCGGCACGAATGGCAGCCTCCTTTTCAGCCAGCGTGTGATTCAGCTCCACGGCATATTCGGCCAGCGCCACCGAGTCGATGCGCACACCGGCCAACTCGATGTCGGCCAGCACCGCAATCATCGGCTCCTCGATCTCGAAATAGAGATGTTGCAAGCCCTGTTTCTCAACCAGCGGATAGAGCACCTGCTTGAGTTGCAGCGTTATATCGGCGTCCTCGGCCGCATATTCGGTGACTCGGTCTATGCCGACCATCTCCATCGTCAGTTGCCGCGCGCCCTTGCCGATCAGGGTCTCGATCTCAATCGGCCGGTAGTTCAAATAACGCTCCGAAAGGGCGTTCATATTGTGCCGCGACTCGGGATCGAGCAGGTAGTGGAGAATCATCGTATCGAATTTGCGCCCCCGGATTTCAACCCCCAAGCGGCGCAACACCACCCAGTCAAATTTGATGTTCTGACCGATTTTCGCGATCCTTTCATTTTCGAAAAGCGGTCGGATGATCGCAGCGTATTCGGTCGCATTTTGTTCATTGAAAGGGATATACCACGCCTCGTGGGGCACCACCGCCAACGAAAGCCCGACAATGCGGTCGTTGAAAAGATCCAGCCCGGTCGTTTCGGTATCAAAGCAAAATTCGCCGTATTTTTCGACCTCCGTCACCACCGCACGCAACGCCTCAGCAGTCTCGACCAACGTATAGCAATGGGGGGTTGTTTGTGCCGTGGCGATCTGTGCCGCCTCGTTTTCGAGCGCCACAACGGGAACATTAATCGCATCCGCGGTAGCCTCCGACGGTGCCTCCGGCTCGGCAAACAGGTCGCCTTGACCGGCCATTGCCGCCTTGCGCGTCGCTGCCGATTTGGCACGCGCCACCTCGGCCAGCTGCGTTTGTGCCGCCTGACGCGGCCCTTCGGGCAGTGGTTCGGCCGGCGCCGCATTGGTCAAATCGTTGGCAAAGGCTCGAAAATCCAACTCCGCAAAGAGGGTTTTCAGCTGGTCAATATGGGGCGCACAAACGGTCAAATCCTCGGCACAAAAGGCGATCGGCACATCGAGACAGATGGTCGTCAAGCGCTTTGCCAACAACAGTTTGTCGCCCCAAGCAGCGATCTTTTCGCCCTGCTTGCTCGGAAGTTGATCAACGTGGGCCAAGATGTTTTCCACCGTGCCCCACTCCTGCACCAATTTGCAAGCACCCTTCTCGCCGATGCCCGGCACTCCCGGAATATTGTCCGACGCATCGCCCCAAATCGCTAAAATATCGCGCACCAAAACGGGATCGTCGATGCCGTATTTTTCGCGTATCGCTGCTCGGTCGACGATCTCGATGCCGTCGATTCCTCGCTGTTTATAGATCTTGCAGGTGTCGCGCACCAGCTGGCCGTAATCCTTGTCGGGGGTGACCATATAGACGTCGTAACCGGCCTCCACGCCCTTCTGAGACAGGGTTCCGATCACATCGTCGGCCTCATAGCCGGGCACCTCTAAAATGGGGATACACATCCCCTCCAAAACCCGTTTGACATAGGGAATCGAGAGCAGTATATCCTCGGGTGTTTCGCTGCGATTGGCCTTGTAATCGGTAAAAACATCCCCTCGGAAGCTGCCTCCCTTGGGATCAAAAGCCACACCCAGCAAATCGGGATGCTCGCGCTTCTGGATGTCGCGCAGAAACTTCACAAAGCCGAACACAACGGAGGTATTCATCCCGTCGCGGTTGCGCATTGGGCGACCCAGAAATGCGTAGTAATATTTGAAAATCAACGCATAAGCATCGACCAAAAAGAGCTTTTTCATAGGGGTATCGGGGATCTCGGTTAGCGGTTATCTTCGGCGAACCATTCGGCAAAGGAGGTGGCTGTTTCGTGCAGACGCAGGGCGTAGAGGCTCACCCCTGTGGGCAGGCGCAACTGAAGGCGGTGGGCAAAATCGGCCAACATATTCTCGCAGGTGGGCTGATAGTCCACCAACAACAAGTTGTGAAAACGCGCGGCCAACTGCTCTTGCAGCGCCGCATCGGAGGAGGACGACCGCAACACAAGCGCGTGGTCGAAACGACTCACAATCTCCTCGTTTACAAGCTGTTTCAGCACGCCGAAATCAATCACCATACCACACTTTGCGTCCATCGTTTCGCTCGCCGGAAGCCCCTTGACGGTGACAAACAAGCGGTAGGAGTGGCCGTGAATTGCGCGGCAGGGTCCGTCGTATCCGTCGAGGGCGTGCGCCGCTTCGAACGAAAACTCTTTGGTTAATCTAATGACTGTCATAGGGACAAAGATAAGATAAAAAAGGGAAAGGTGAGAAGAAATTCTTCTCACCTTTCCGAGGATCATTCAAAACGATGTCTTACTTCAAATTGACTTTGTAGGGGGAGTACATCACGATGCCCTGTTGCTGCATTGCCTCGCGCACCTCGGTGTATTGCGACATCATTTGTCCCAACTCCGAGCGCGTATAGGCTGCACGCAGGTTGACGTTGAGCGACGAGATGATCGCCGCCAAACCGGTCGGTTGTTCGATAACCTCCGTCACCCGGAAAGCGTCACCCAACTCGGCTTTGTCGGCCGCCAATGCAATCGCCGTCTTCAATCCGCCATAGGTGTCGATCAAACCCAACCCGAGGGCGTCTTCGCCCGACCACACACGGCCACCGGCCATATCGAGCACCTTCTCGATGGGCAGGTTGCGACCTGCGGCCACGTTGCCGGTGAAGGTTGCATAGACCTTATCCACGCCACGCATCACATAAGCGCGTTCAACGGGGGTCAACGGCGCAGAGACACCCATCCCGGCCGAGGTGTTGCTCTTCACGCCGTCGAGCGTGATACCCAATTTGTTTTTCAATGCGTCGATGGTGTTCAGATACATACCGAACACCCCAATCGAGCCGGTCAAAGTCAATTTGTCGGCCACAACAACATCGGCCGGACAAGCGATATAATAACCACCACTGGCGGCATAGGAACCCATCGACACCACCACCGGTTTCACAGCTTTGAGCAGCTCCATTTCACGCCAAATCACGTCCGAAGCCAGCGCACTACCACCCGGGGAGTTGACACGCAACACCACGGCTTTCACCTTTTCGTCTTGACGCACCTTGGCCAGCGTGGCGGCCAGCGAGTTGCCAAAAACCTCGTTTCCCGAACCCTCGCCATCGACAATCGCGCCGTCGGCATAGACCACCGCCACACGGGGTGCCGAGATGTTTTTCAGGTCGGCAGCCACCTGCGAGGCGTAATCGCCCAGCGTAATGAAGTCGTAATTGCCATCTTTCTTGGCCTCAACACCCAACGAGGCAAAAACGCCCTTCATCTGGTCTTCGTAGAGCAGGCTGTCGACAAATCCGCGCGCCAACGCCTCTTCGGGCAGCGACACCTCCAATTTATCGGTCAGCTGATTCAACACCGCCGGATCAATGCCGCGCGATTGGGCAACAGCTCCCGAGATGGTTTTCCACATTGAGCCGACCAGTTGTTGCATCTGCTCGCGGTTGGCGTCCGACATTTTGTCGAGGATATAAGGCTCCACCGCGCTTTTGTATTTGCAGACCGTGGGGCGGAAAATTTCGGCTTTTATGTCGAGTTTGTCCAGCAACCCTTTGTAGAACATCAGGTTGAATGAGAGTCCCGACCAATCCATTCCGCCTTGGGGTTGGAGGTAGATTTTGTCCGCCACCGAAGCCAAATAGTACTGACCTTGCGAGTAGGTCTCGTTGTAGGAGACGATGAATTTGCCACTCGTTTTGAAGTCCGCCAGCGCCTCGCGCAGCTCCTCCAAAAGCGCCGACCCGGCAACGCCACCAGTGCCATTCAGCCGCAGGTAGATACCTTTGATGCGCTCGTCGCTCTTGGCCGCCTCGACGGCACGCAGCGCCTGCATCAACGACAATTGGCGGGTGGTTTGCAGCGTCCACAAGTCGATGCCGGCCAGAGGATCGGTCGATGGCGCGTCAAGCAGCGCCTCCGAAAAGTCGATCTTTAAGATCGACGTCGTCGCGACATTGACGCTCTTCTCCATCGAGCCGGCGATGCCCAACAAGATGAAAATCCACAAGAAAATGATGAGGAACGATCCCACGACAAACGCGAGAAGTCCTGCCAAAAACACCTTGATAAAGTTCATAATCACGAAATTTTTATTGTTTATACCTATAAGTTATGCACATATTTGCAACAAAGATAATGATGTTTTATGAAAAACAAGTAAATTTTATCGAAAAACGATAAAATAATTGTGAAAAATTATTTTTTATATAAAATAAACCGTATCTTTACACAAGAGAAGTCAAAATATGGAAGAAAAAATTAAAGCCCTGCTCTCGGCCATCGTCCACCCCGAAACGGGAAAAAACATCGTCGAAAGCGGTGTTGTAGAACAAATTACCGCCGAAAATGGCAAAATAATCCTCTCGTTGCGCTTCGTGAAACCGCACGATCCGTTTGCCATCAAAATCAAAAATCAAGCCGAAACAACTCTGCGACAAGCATTTGCCGACAGTTCGGTCACGGTCATCATCAAAGAGGGCGCCCCAACAGCGCGTCCCGAAGTCAAAACCCGAACCACCACGGGCGATATTGCCAAAATCATCGCCATTGCCTCGGGCAAAGGGGGTGTCGGCAAATCAACGGTTACCGCCAATTTGGCCATAGCTCTGCGCAACAAAGGATTCCGCGTCGGTATTTTGGATGCCGATATTTATGGCCCTTCGCAACCAAAGATGTTCGGCGTGGAGGGTTATGTGCCCGAAGCAGTGCAAGAGGGGGGTATCGACCAGATTATTCCGGCCGAGGCAATGGACATTCGGCTGATGTCGATCGGCTTTTTCATCCAGCCCAACGATGCGTTGCTGTGGCGCGGCGCGATGGCGGTCAATGCCCTCAAGCAGATGATTCACCAAACACGGTGGGGGGCGCTCGATTTTCTGCTGGTGGATCTACCTCCGGGCACCGGTGACGTACACCTATCTATTATCGGCGAGTTGAAAATCGACGCGGCGGTGATTGTTTCGACCCCCCAGCAGGTGGCGGTTGCCGACGTGGTGCGCGGTGTGGAGATGTTTCGCAACAAAAACGTCAACATCCCGATTGCCGGCATCCTCGAAAATATGGCGTGGTTCTCGCCCGAAGAGCTACCCGAAAATCGCTATTACCTCTTCGGACAGGGTGGAGCACGCCGTTTTGCGGCAAAGAGTGGGGTCAATTTTTTGGGTGAAATACCTATCGTACAATCAATTATGGAGGGCGCAGATGCGGGACATCCTGCCGCCGGCATTGATCCACGGGTGGAAAAATGGTACCGCGAAATTGCCGAAAAAATTGTTGATAAGGTGGCCAAAACGTGTTGATAAAGTCGTTGACAACCGACTATAAATCATCATAACTTTTTCGCCCTTCGGGTTGCAAAGACCAAAAGGAGTTCGGTATATAAAAGTTTTCGCCCAAACCAAAAAAAGTTTTGTTTTCTTGTTACGACACGATTTCAGGCGAAAGAGCATAGTTTGTTGATAGAATTTTGGTGTTGAAAGGTTAATAACAAAGGTGAACAGCTGTTAATAATTTTTCTTTGCCATTCATTAAAAGCGCTTTACAAAGAAATTTTATGAACAACTAAAAATAGAAAATGTTTATAGGTTGGTTTAGGCTCTACTTATTGACACTATCAACAGCTATTCTATTTATTATTATTTAATAGATTAATATATTATTAAAACATAAATAAAAAATGAACGTTGACAACTCCGCAAATTTGAGTCGTCGGATCGAGGAGATTAAACGGCGCAAACACGCCGTCATTCTGGCGCACTACTACACCCGCCCGGAAGTTCAAGCGGTGGCCGATTTTTTGGGGGACTCGTTGGCTTTGTCGATCAAGGCGCAATCGGTCGAGGCTGATATGATTCTCTTCGCCGGCGTCCATTTTATGGCGGAGACCGCCAAGGTGCTCTGTCCCGATAAAAAAGTGTTGATTCCGTGCCCCGAAGCCGGTTGTTCACTGGCTGAGTCGTGTAATGCGGCCGATTTTGCAGCTTTCAAGGCACAATATCCCGATCATAAAGTGGTGTCGTACGTCAATACAACGGTCGGAATCAAGGCTTTGACCGATGTCTGTTGTACCTCCTCCAACGCCTTGCGTGTGGTTGAATCTTTTCCGGCCGACCAACCGCTGATCTTTACTCCCGATCGCAATTTGGGAGGTTACATCCAGAAGATGACTGGTCGACAAAATATGGTGTTGTGGAGCGGCGCGTGTCACGTGCACGAAGAATTTTCGCTCGAGAAGTTGCTCGCACTCAAGCGCGAACACCCGGCGGCCAGCATCGTTGTACACCCCGAATGCCGTGCTTATATCGTTGAAGTGGCGGATTTTGTAGGCTCCACAGCGGCGATTTTGGAGTATTGCGGAAGAGAGGATGTTCAAGAGGTGATTGTGGTTACCGAAGCAGGAATTTTGACGCAAATGCGCAAACAATTTCCCGATAAGGTTTTTATTCCAGCTCCGCCCGACGATGCTGCGTGTAGCTGCAACAACTGCCAATATATGAAAATGGTGACGCTCGAAAATATACTCACCTGTTTGGAAAACGAATCTCCCGAGATCATACTCGATGAGACAATTCGCCGCCAAGCCGAGCGATCAATTTTGAATATGATAAAAATTAGATAAGATGAAGAGGGTATTATTATTGTTTTTTGCTGTTTGTGTGGGTTTTAACGCGGCTGCCGATGAGGGAATGTGGATGTTACCTTACCTCGAAAAGATGAATATCAAGGCAATGCGCAATGAGGGGTGTCGTCTGACAGCCGAGGATATATATAGTTTAAACCACGCCTCACTCAAAGATGCGATTGTTGTCTTTGGTGGCGGCTGTACGGGAGAAATTGTCTCGCCCGATGGTCTTCTTTTCACCAACCACCACTGTGGTTTTGGTGCTATTCAGGCACTTTCGTCGGTTGAGCACGACTACCTGAAAAACGGCTTTTGGGCGAAGTCTCGCGCTGAAGAGTTGCCTGTTCCGGGGTTGCAGGTGCGTTTTATTCGGCAAATTATCGACGTCACGGCTGATGTGTTGGCCGCCGTTCCCAACCTTTCGACTGGCGATGAACGTGCCTCGCTTGTGGGGGAGCAGATTGCGGAACTCAAGGAAAAATTACGCCTTCAAAATCAGGGAAAAGATATTTTTGTGAAGGATTTTTTCGGCGGAAACCAATATTTTGCCTTCGTGACCGAAATTTTCAATGATGTGCGTTTGGTCGGGGCACCCCCGACGTCGATCGGCAAGTTCGGCGGAGACACCGACAATTGGATGTGGCCGCGTCATACAGGCGATTTCTCGGTCTTTAGGGTCTATGCCGGAGCGGACAACCTCCCGGCTGCTTACGCACCGGAAAACCGCCCCTATAAGGCCGACAGCTACCTGAAGATTTCGCTCAAGGGATACGAAGAGGGCGATTTTGCAATGATTATGGGTTTCCCGGGTTCGACGCAACGCTATATGACCTCCTATGAAATCGACCGAATGTTGGACATCGAGAATCCGCAACGCATCTTTATTCGTGGTGAGCGGCAGGTAATTTTGCGAGAGCAGATGGCATCGAGCGACCAAATTCGCATTCAATATGCTTCGAAATATGCGCGCTCGTCCAACTACTGGAAAAATTCGATCGGGATGTCGCGCGGCATTCGCCGTTTGGGTGTTAAGGCGCGCAAAGAGCAGCAGGAGCAGGCTTTTCGTCTTTGGGCGGCCCAGAATACCTTGCCCGAAGAGGGCGCAATCGACGCCTTGGATTCGATCCGTGTGGCCGTTGAGGGGGTGCGAGAACCCTTTGCTGCTGCGCAATACCTCGACGAGGCTTTTGTGCGCTCGGTGGAGTTGATCAAAATTGCCGGACAACTCTCCGAAGCCGAGAGAAAGGGGCAGTCGAATGCCGAGCAAGAGACCATTGCCCGTGAATTTTACAAAGATTATGACCCCACGACCGACCGCAAAGTTGCCTATCGAATGGTTGAGATTGTGCGTGAAAATTGTGCCGCACTGCCGTCGTTCTATACCGAGGTGATTGACAAGGCGTTCAGTGGTCAACAACGTATGTATGTTGAGTCTCTCTACAACAATTCGCTTTTTGCCGATCAAGCCGCCGCACTTCGGTGGATTGCCCTCGATTCGGTGACCAAAGCGACCTATTTGCGCGATGATCCGGGTTATCAATTTGCCCAATCTATTCGCGAAAAGCAGCGCGAACTCTCGCAGCAACTCACGATTGCCGATCGCACCTTCACCGATGCCCATCGTCGTTATATCGCCGGATTAATGCAGATGCAACCCGATAAGGCGTGGGCTTCTGATGCCAACTTCACGTTGCGCCTCACCTATGGACGCGTGCTACCCTATTCGCCGGCCGATGGCGTTGAGTATCTCCATTTTACAACCCTTCGCGGAGTTATGGAGAAGGAAAATCCCCAAAATCCGGTGGAATTTACGGTGCCCGAGCGGCTCAAACAACTCTATGCGGTGCGCGATTTTGGTCGCTATGCCAATGCCCAAGGCGATGTCCCGGTGGCTTTCCTTTGCGATTGCGACATTACGGGTGGAAACTCCGGCTCTCCGGTGTTGAACGCCCGTGGCGAGTTGATCGGCTTGGCTTTCGACGGAAACTGGGAAGCGATGTCGGGTGATGTTGCCTTTGAACCGGCCTTGCAACGCACCATTGTTGTCGATGTGCGCTATGTTTTGTTTGTCATCGACCGATTTGCCGGTGCCGATTGGTTGCTCAATGAAATGGATATTCGTTATTAGAAGCTGTTTTCGGATGGAGGTACGTTCTTTGACGTACCTCCTTTTTTTGCTTCCTAATTTAAAACTTTCACAAAAAGCGTGCTTTTGCTTTTTGTTTATCTCAAAAATTACTAAATTTGACAAGATTTATCTAAATATAATGTTATTTCCCAAAATATGGCAAAAGAGTTCAAACGCTACCTTGTAACTTCGGCACTTCCCTACGCCAACGGACCGGTACATATCGGTCACTTGGCAGGGGTCTACATACCTTCGGATATCTACACTCGCTACCTGCGCTTAAGGGGTCGCGACGTGATTTCGGTCTGCGGATCGGACGAGCACGGCGTGCCGATCACCATCAAAGCGCGCAAGGAGGGCATCACGCCCCAGCAAGTTGTCGATCGCTACCACGCGATGATCAAACAGTCGTTCGAGGGGCTGGGAATGTCGTTTGACATCTACTCGCGCACCTCATCGGCCACCCACGCCAAGACGGCGTCGGCGTTTTTCCGCAAACTTTACGACGAGGGGTTGTTCGTCGAGCGCACGTCAATGCAATATTACGACGAGCAAGCTCAAACGTTTTTGGCCGATCGTTACATCGTCGGCACCTGTCCGCGCTGCGGCAACGACAAAGCCTATGGCGATCAGTGTGAAAAGTGTGGTTCGACGCTCTCTTCCGATGAGCTGATCGAGCCGCATAGCGCTGTTTCGGGTTCGGTTCCCGTCAAGCGCGAAACGACCCACTGGTACCTGCCCCTTGACCGCTATGAGGAGTTTCTCCGCCAATGGATTTTGGAGGGGCACAAGGAGTGGAAAACCAACGTTTACGGTCAGTGCAAGAGCTGGTTAGACGGCGGTTTGCAACCCCGTGCCGTAAGTCGCGATTTGGATTGGGGCATTCCGGTGCCCATTGAGGGTGCCGAGGGCAAGGTGCTCTATGTTTGGTTCGACGCACCGATTGGCTATATATCAGCCACTAAGGATCTTACGCCCGACTGGGAAAAATATTGGAAGAGCGAAGACACCAAGATGGTGCACTTCATCGGCAAGGATAACATCGTTTTTCACTGCATTGTTTTTCCGGCGATGTTGAAGGCGCACGGCGACTATATTTTGCCCGAAAATGTGCCGGCAAATGAGTTTTTGAACCTCGAGGGGGAGAAGATTTCGACATCGCGCAACTGGGCGGTGTGGCTGCACGAATATCTCGAAGAGTTTCCGGGCAAGGAGGATGTTTTGCGCTATGTGCTCTGCGCCAACGCCCCCGAGACCAAGGACAACGACTTCACGTGGAAGGACTTTCAGGCGCGCAACAACAACGAGTTGGTGGCTGTTTTAGGTAATTTCGTCAACCGCGCGCTGGTTTTGACTCAAAAATATTACGCTGGCAAGGTGCCTGCTTGCGGTCAAATGACCGATTATGACCGCGCTACGGTGGCCGAGGTGGCCGCTGTCAAGGCGTCGCTGGAGTCCAACATCGAGAACTATCGCTTTCGCGAGGCGCTCAAAGACGCGATGAATGTGGCGCGCATTGGCAACAAATATTTGGCTGATACCGAGCCGTGGAAGGTTATCAAAAGTGACCCCACGCGCGTCGAGACAATTCTCAATATTGCGCTGCAAATCACAGCCAACACGGCGATTGCCATCGAGCCTTTTATGCCTTTTTCCGCGCGGAAGATTCTCGCAATGCTTGCCACTGAGGCGTTTGGTTGGGAGCGATTGGGAGCGATGGATCTGATTTCTGCCGGTCACACGATTGGCGAACCGTCTCTTTTGTTTGAAAAGATTGAGGATGAGGTTATTCAACAACAGTTGGACAAATTAGCGGCGACGAAAATTGCCAACCAAGCCGCGGAACAGAAGCAACAGGTTGAGCCTCAGAAAGATGCCGTTCAATTCGACGACTTTCAAAAAATGGATATTCGAGTTTCTACCATTCTTTCGGCTGAAAAAGTTGCTAAAACTAAAAAATTATTGAAGCTTACTGTCGATACGGGTATTGACCAGCGCGAAATCGTTTCGGGCATTGCCGAACATTTTAGCCCCGAAGAGCTTGTGGGTCGTCAAGTTTTGGTACTTGTAAACCTTGAACCGCGAGAATTGAAGGGTATTTTGTCGCGCGGAATGATTCTGATGGCCGAAGATGCCTCGGGAAAATTGCGTTTGTTGTCGCCCAATGAGGCGACTTCGGCTGGCGCACAGGTTGGATAACCATTATGTTTGACCTTAATTTTGTGTTTTTGAGGTTGTAATTTAATTTGTTTAAAAAATATTGTTATGGAAAAAATGGATTGGAGCGCATTGGGTTTTGATTACCGCAAAACCGATTGCAATGTTCGTTACACCTTCAAAGACGGCAAGTGGAGCGATATGGTCACCACCGACGATGAGTACATCAAGATGCATATGTCGGCCTCGTGTCTGCACTATGGTCTCGAACTTTTCGAGGGATTGAAGGCTTTTCGTGGTGTTGACGGCAAGGTGCGTTTGTTTCGCGTCGCCGATAATGCGCGTCGTTTGCAGGATTCTGCCAAACGTCTTTGTTTGCCGGTGCCGACAACCGAGATGATTATCAATGCTTGCACGGAGGTAATCAAGCGCAACGAGAAATTTATTCCGCCTTACGGAACTGGTGCCTCGTTCTATCTTCGCCCTGTGATGTTCGGTACGATGGTTGGTTTGGGCGTAAAACCCGCCAATGAAGCCCTTTTGATCATCTACGGTAGCCCTGTCGGCGCCTATTTCAAGGGGGGTATCAAACCCATTATGGTCGCTCTTGATCGCGAGCAAGACCGCGCTGCTCCACGTGGAACAGGCGACGTGAAGGTTGGCGGCAACTACGCGGCCAGCATTCTGTCGAGTGAACGTGCCCACGAGAAAGGTTATTCCAATGTGCTTTATTTGGATGCCGCCGAGCACAAATATATTGAAGAGTGTGGTGCAGCCAACTTCTTTGGCATCAAGGAGGGTAAGTATATTACACCAAAATCGCCGTCGATTCTCCCGTCGATTACCAACCGAAGCCTTCGTCAAATTGCACGCGATATGGGTCTTGTTGTCGAGGAACGTGCAGTTTTGCTTGAGGAACTCCCTA
>JAVVYP010000041.1:0-14657 GCA_036651015.1 Alistipes sp. | reverse complement strand
GAGGGAGGGGCTTGGGGTGGGGCAGAATTATAAACGCGGCTGAAAGCCGTGCATAAGACGCTCAACAGCACGCATAGGTAGGAAAAATAAAATGCTTCCGGACAAAAAGTCCCATGAGGTTTTGACCGATAATAGACCGGAAGCGGTTGATGAAATAGTTTTTTGACGATGAAATATCTTCTTTCTCAAATTGCCGCCATTTGCGGCGGAACCATCTCGGGTTGCGATACGGAGGTCTGCTCGGTGGTAACCGACAGCCGTTCGCTGAGTTGCGAGTTGGGTTTTAGCCCGATGTTTGTGGCGATGAGTGGTGCCAACCACGATTCGCACGACTTCATCCATCAGATGCAGGCGCGCGGTGTGAAGGCCTTTTTGGTCGAACGCGAGGTGCCGACGTCGGTTGCCGCAGATTGCGGTTTTGTGCGTGTCGGAAATGCTATTGAGGCATTGCAAGCACTTGCAGCTCACCACCGTGCGCAGTTCCACGGTACGGTGGTCGGCATCACTGGCTCCAACGGCAAGACGGTCATCAAGGAGTGGATCGCCGAGGAGCTGCCCGTGGGGATGAAGCACTACCGTTCGCCCAAGAGCTACAACTCGCAGCTGGGCGTTGCGCTCTCGGTGCTGATGCTGGAGGGCGACGAGCAGTTGGCGATCTTTGAAGCCGGAATTTCGATGCCCGGGGAGATGGAGCGGTTGGAGCGGATGATTCGTCCTGATGTGGTGATTTTCACCTCGATAGGCGATGCGCATCAAGAGAATTTTTTGAACCTTGAACAGAAATGTGACGAGAAGATGGTCTTGGCGCGTGGCGCCGCGAAGATCATCTACCACAGCTACTACGAGCCGCTTGGTCGAATGATAGCAGCGCGTTTTGCCGCGCGAAAACCCCTCGATGCGGCGACGCTGCCCGAGGTCGCGGAGGCGATGATCGGCAACGATGCAACGCGGCGTAATGCCCAGATTGTCGAGGCGTTTTGCGCCCTGATGCACTATCCGATGCCTTCGTTTGCCGAAGCGCCGACGGTGGCTATGCGGTTGGAGGTCAAGGACGGAATCAACGATTCGATATTGATTAACGACGCTTATAATCTCGATATGAATTCGTTAGCGTTGGCGCTCGACTACCTGCACAACATAGCTTTGGCGCGTCGTCGGACGCTTGTGCTGTCGGACATCTCGCAAAGTGGGTTGTCGGACGATGAGTTGTATAGCCGAGTGGCTGGTATGGTGGCGCGCGCCGGTGTGGATTGTCTGATCGGAATCGGGTCGAAATTGCGACGTTATGCGGCGCTTTTTACCTGTGACAAAGTCTTTTACGATACTACCGATGCGTGCATCGCTTGCATCAAACGCGATGCGATTGCCGGGCGTGCCGTGCTGCTCAAAGGGGCGCGCGACTTCCGTTTTGAGAAGTTGGCACACGCCCTTTCGCGCAAGAGTCACACCACGGTTTTGGAGGTGGATCTCGATGCAATGATCCAGAATCTCAACTACTTCCGTGCAAAATTGAGCGCCGGCACTAAACTGGTGGCGATGGTCAAGGCTGGAAGCTACGGCACGGGCGACTTTGAGGTGGCGCAACTTTTGCAGCACCAAGGGGTTGACTATTTGGCGGTGGCATTCACCGACGAGGGCGTTTTGTTGCGCGAACGCGGCATTACGATGCCGATCGTGGTGCTTAATGCCGATTCCGACAGCTTTGATCAGATGATTGCCAATCGTTTGGAACCCGAGATTTACAGTTTCCGCGCCTTGGCAGATTTTGCGGCGGCGGTCGACCACGCTGGCGACAGTCGCTATCCGATTCATATTAAGCTCGATACGGGAATGCACCGCCTTGGCTTCGTGGAGCACGAAATTGCACCCTTGTGCGATCAGCTGCTGCCGATGCCGCAGGTGAAGGTGGCCAGTGTGTTCTCGCATCTCAACTGTGTCGATATGCCCGAGGAGGATGCCTATACGCGCGCTCAGATTGCGCGTTTCGACGCGATGAGCGGCCAAATTATTGCAGCGTTGCCCTATCCGGTGATCCGTCATACGGCGGCTTCGGCGGCCATTGAGCGCTTTCCCGAGGCGCAATTCGATATGTGTCGGCTGGGGTTGGGACTCTATGGTTTCGGCTTCTGCCACAACGATGCGCTGCGTCCGGTCTCGACCTTGCGCACGCGGATCGTGCAGATCAAACACCTCGCGGCTGGCGATGCGGTGGGTTACGGCCGAGCCGGAAGGCTTACGCGGCCGAGCATCACCGCCACCATTCCCATCGGCTATGCCGACGGCTTGGATCGACATTTGGGTTGCGGACGTTGGTCGGTGTTGGTGGGCGGACGGCCGGCGCCGATCGTGGGACGAATATGTATGGATAGTTGTATGATCGACATTACCGACTCTCCTGCGGTGGTTGAGGGGGACGAGGTGGTGATCTTTTCGCCGGTGGCTGGAAACGATCTGGAGACGATGGCCCGTGTGTTAGATACGATCTCTTATGAAATTATGACCTCGATTTCGGGGCGTGTGAAACGCATTTATCTCAAAGAATAATGGCTGGTACTTTATATATGATTCCGTGTCCGATCAGTGACGAGACGGCGCCTTGGGAGGTTTTGCCAGCGGCAAATCGTGCCGTGATGGAGTCGCTCGACTACTTTATTGTCGAAAATACGCGTTCGGCACGGCGCTTTTTGTCGAAGGCCGGTCTCTCGCGCCCGATCGACACGCTCACTTTCAGGGAGTTGAACGAGCACACCCTCGAAGGCCGTGAGGTCGACGAGTTGGTGCAGCCCCTTGTGGAGGGACGTTCGGCTGGCGTGATCTCGGAGGCCGGCGTTCCCGGAGTTGCCGATCCGGGGGCATTGGTGGTGGCGGCGTGCCACCGGCGCGGAATCCGCGTGGTGCCGTTGGTGGGTCCCTCGTCGATTATTTTGGCCGTGATGGCTTCGGGATTGAACGGTCAGTCGTTTGCCTTCAACGGTTACCTGCCCATCAAACCGCCCGAACGTGCCAAGGCGATTCGTACCTACGAGCGACGCGCACAGAGCGAACACCAGTCACAACTCTTCATCGAGGCGCCCTATCGCAATGTGAAGTTGATGGAGCAACTCTTGCAGGTGCTCTCGACGGAGACACTCCTGACGGTGGCAATGGATATTACAGCGCCCGGTGAGGTGATCGAAACACACGCCGTGGGCACGTGGCGCGTGCGTCCTCTGCCCGAGATGAACAAGCGACCGGCTATCTTTATCATCGGCTGAGTGGTGCCGACGATGGGGGTTGGTATGTAATTTGTTCAATTAGTAGGGTGAAACTTAGAAGAAAAGACAATATGAAAAGCGAAAAAACTTATAATGAGGCCGTTAGCGGCGATGAGGGGTTTGCACCGGGCGAAGGTTATCCTTCGTGCGACGGTCATCCGTGTGACAATGTGGCAGATGAGGCCGACGTGGCGGCTGACACATTGGCAGACGATGCACCGAACGAAGTTCCCGTAGAGGCTTCTGTCGAGGAGAGTCCGAGCGATAATTTGGCCAACAGTGATGCCGCTGCCGAATGGCAGGATAAATTTGTGCGCTTGCAGGCCGAATTTGACAACTACCGCAAGCGGACGCTTCGCGAGAAGATGGAGCTGGTGCAGACCGGTGGCACAGGTGTGCTGCTGACGATGTTGCCCGTGCGCGACGATGTGGAGCGTGCTGTGGAGGCGATGGGCAAGAGTGACGATATTGAGGCGCTGCGTGCCGGCGTGAATCTGATCGCTCAGAAATTTACCGAGGCCTTGAAACAGAAGGGTGTGATCGAAATCGACTTGAAAGGCAAGGAGTTCGATGCCGATCTGAGCGAAGCCGTGGCGCGATTTGCGGCAGGTGATGCGATGAAAGGTCGCGTGGTTGATGTCATTCAAACGGGTTATATGCTGGGCGAAAAGGTGCTGCGTTTCGCAAAAGTTGTTGTTGGAGAATAGACTAACCGGCCTCCGATGAACTCAGAAGCTCGTTTTGAATTTATCAAACTCCCGTTACGGCGCATTTTGCGCCAATATAGTATATTGATAATCCCGCTAAATCTCCCTTTGAAAGGGGAGACTTCAAAAAAAGTTGTTCGTTCGACGTCGTCGAACTCACGTTAAATTATGTCAGAGAAAAGAGACTACTACGAAGTGTTGGGCGTTCAGAAAAACGCCAATGCCGACGAAATAAAAAAGGCCTACCGCAAAGCGGCGATTCAATTTCACCCCGACAAAAATCCGGGCGATAAAAGTGCCGAAGACAAATTCAAGGAGGCCGCAGAGGCCTACGATGTGCTGTCGAATCCCGACAAGAGGGCGCGCTACGACCAGTACGGCCACGCCGGAATGAGCGGTGCCGCTGGTGGCGGAGGCGGTTACGGCGGCTTTGGCGGCGGTGGCTTCTCGATGGACGACATCTTTTCGCAATTTGGAGACGTCTTCGGTGGCCATTTCGGGGGCGGTGGATTCCGCTCATCATCGTCGGGCGGACAGCGTGTAAACCGCGGTTCGGACATCCGAATCAAGGTGCGTCTGACGTTGGCCGAGATTGCCAATGGTGTCACTAAAAAGCTGAAAATCAACAAGACAGTCGCTTGCGACAAGTGCGGCGGATCGGGTGCCAGAGATGCACATTCGTTCTCGACGTGCTCGACTTGCCACGGTGCCGGTTATGTGTCGCGCGTCGAAAATACCTTCTTCGGACGGATGCAGACGCAGGGCGTATGCCCCACGTGTGGTGGTACGGGCAAGGTCATTACCGCCTCGTGCGACAAATGCAAGGGCGAAGGAACCCTGCAAGGTGCGGAGGTCGTGGAGATCCAAATTCCGGCTGGCGTCGGCGAGGGTATGGTGCTGACGGTCTCAGGCAAAGGCAATGCGGCACGTCGCGGAGGCGTGGGCGGCGATATTCAAGTGTTGATCGAAGAAGAGGCGCATCCGGAGTTGGTGCGCGACGGTAATGACTTGATTCACAACCTTAATATCACTGTCATCACCGCGCTGCTGGGTGGTACGGTTGAGGTTCCGACGGTCGATGGACGTGCCAAAATCAAGATCGTGCCCGGTACGCACGCCGGCAAGGTGTTGCGTCTGGGGGGCAAAGGTTTGCCCGAGGTCAACGGCTATGGCCGTGGCGACGAGTTGGTGGTGGTCGATATCACCATCCCCTCGAAACTCTCCTCCGAAGAGCGTCGTTTGGTCGAGCAACTGGCGGCGCAACCTGCGTTCCAACGCGCCGAGTCGATCAAAAATCAGAATATCTTCGAGCGAATGAAGAGTTTCTTCCGCTAAAATTATCTGCGGTAATAAATTCAAACAGCTTCTTAGAAATCATTGCTTCGCAAACAATAATTTTCGGAGATTTTCGTATCTTTGTATAAATGCCCAAATGAGGCTCCTATTGGGAAAAATTGACCACTATGTTAGGTTTTAGTCCATTTAAGAAGCACGCCAATAAATTCAGCTACATTCCGCGTTACTACGATCCGGCCAAGGAGGCGCGCGAAGAGCGTCGTGCCGAGTTGCGCGGAGAGCGTGCCGGAGATGCTTCGCGCGAATACCGTCCCGGGCAATACATTCGCACCCAGCGCGATGCCCGTGCTGCTCACCGTGCCAACGAGGAGGGTAGGGGGCGAATGCGCATTTGGAAAATGGCGGCGGCAGCGGTGTTCGTCCTGCTGTTCATCTACCTGCTCTATCCGCGGCTTGCCGAGGTCTTTATCCGCGCCCAAAACGCCCCCGTCAATGCGCCGACCGAACAGGTCGAGTCGTTCGATCCGTCGATTCCGATCACGGTGGTGCCCAACGATTACAAGGAGTAAAACGCCGCATTGCAATGGCCGACAAAATCAGATTACTGCCCGAGGTTGTAGCCAACCAAATAGCTGCCGGTGAGGTTGTTAATCGACCTGCGTCGGTGGTCAAGGAGATGATGGAAAATGCCATTGACGCCGGTGCACAACGCGTGAAGGTCAACTTTCGCGATGGCGGCAAGGAGCTGATCCAAATTGTCGATGACGGTTGCGGTATGTCGCCCATTGATGCACGAATGGCCTTCGATCGGCACGCCACGAGTAAAATCCGTACGGTCGATGATATTTACGCCCTCTCGACCTTCGGATTTCGCGGTGAGGCGCTGGCTTCGATTGCGGCGGTTGCCCAAGTCGAGCTGCGTTCGCGGCAGGAGGGCGATCAGGTGGGAACGCAGACCGAGATCAATGGCGGCGTATTTGCTGCGCAAACGCCCGTGATGTGTCCCGTGGGTTCGCAATTCTTTGTGCGAAACCTCTTTTTCAACGTGCCGGCTCGACGTCGTTTTTTGGACAAAAGCACCACTTCGTCGGTACAAATCAAAACTGAATTTCAACGCGTGGCACTCTGCAATCCGCAGATAGCCTGCGAATTATATGCGAATGATGCGCCGCTCTATCTGCTGGGTTCCTCGTCGCTTGCCGGCCGCATTGTCGATGTGGTGGGGCGTCACATCAAGCAAAATCTGCTGGAGATCGAAGCCGACACCTCGATCGCATCGTTGGTGGGTTATATCGGTCGGCCGGCAGCTGCCAAACGACGCAATGCCGAGCAATATCTCTTTGTCAATGGCCGCTATTTCAAGAGTCCCTACTTGGTCAGCGCGATTTTGAAGGCCTACGAAAAATTGATCCCTGAGAGCTGCTCGCCCTCCTTTTTTCTCTACCTGACGATCGAGCCTGCGCGTATCGACGTCAATGTTCATCCGCAAAAGACCGAGGTCAAATTTGCCGATGAGCAGGCTGTGTGGCAAATTGTCCACGCGGCAGTGCGCGAAACACTGGCCAAAACGGGCGCTGTGCCGCCTATGGATTTCGACCGCGAAGGCGCCGTGGAGATCCCCGTGATGAACAAAAGCGCGGTTTACAAGGAGCCGCGAGCGATGTCAGACGACTCCTACAACCCGTTTCGGGCGGAGTATATCGACCCGACAACGACCAATCCCGAGGTGGATTTCACGGGTTTCGATGTGCCCTATCACGACGCACAGGCTACGCTTTCGGACACCGCAGGTGGCGGTTTTAGAGCGACGGAGAATTCGGCGCACTCGACGCTTTCGGCGGTGGAGCCACAAGCTTTCGGCCGCGGTGGTGGGGCGTTGGCCAATGCTCCGCACGATGAATTCGAGGAGTTTGAATCGGGGAGCAGTTTTGTGGACGAAGCGGATACGGCGGATGCGAGCCAATTGGATTTTATTCCGTCGATGGCAGAGGTTGAGCAACAGCGACTTGCGGTGACGCCGCGACCCCAATTTTCGGGTGCGATGCCCCTTTGCGGCGACTATATTGCGGCTGTGTTGGATGGCCGTTTTATGGTGGTGGATGTGCGTCGTGCGCGCGAACGCACCCTTTACGACGACTATTTGCGGATGTTAGGCCACGGCTCTTCGGTGTGTCAGCAGCTGCTTTTCCCGGAACGGCTGGTGCTGTCGAGGGATGAATACGACTTGTTGGAGGAGAATGCCGTGGAGTTTGCAGCGTTGGGTTTTGATATTGATTTTCAAGGCGATGGCACCATTGATGTGAAGGGAACGCCGGCAGATTTGCCGGCCGATACGGTCGATAACCTGCTCTTCGAACTGTTGCAGGCATTTGCAACGCCGGTCTCGCTGGCCGACGTGCGTCGCGAGAAGATTGCTTCGGTGATGGCGCGTTCGGGTGCAAAGGCGGCTCCGCATAACTTCACGTGTGAACAAGCTCAACTATTTCTAAATCAGCTTTTAGATACCGATAATTTCAGTTTTTCACCCTCCGGTAAGGCCATTATGACCGAGATTACGCCCGAAGATATTCGCGGCTTGCTGGGATAATCCGGCAGAAAAACGTACATTTGCAAAAAGAGTTTTTGAAAATATGAATAGCTACTTCCAGACACCCTCGGTGGTGAAAAACCTGATTATCATCAACGTCTTGGTCTTTATGGCATCGGCGTTGCTGCCCATCGGTGATCTTATTATGAGCAGCTGCTCGCTGTTTTGGTTCACGTCTCCGTTCTATCACTCCTACCAGTTTATCACCTATATGTTCCTGCACGCGAACATAAGTCACCTGTTTTTCAATATGTTCGCGCTATGGATGTTCGGACGCACGCTCGAATACGAGTTGGGCTCCAAACGATTCCTGACCTATTATATGGTTTGTGGCTTGGGCGCAGCGTTGATTCAAATGGGCGTGGTGTGGCTGACGGGCGAATATTACATCCAGTTGCTGGGCGCCTCGGGTGCGGTGATGGGGTTGCTGTTGGCTTTCGGCGTGATGCACCCCAATTCGATCATTATGCTGCTCATCCCACCGATTCCGATCAAAGCCAAATGGTTTGTGATCATCTATGGTGTCCTCGAGCTGTTTATGGGCTGGACGGGCTACGGTGGCAATGTGGCTCACTTTGCCCACGTGGGAGGTATGCTGTGGGGCTTTATGTTGCTTCATTGGTGGCGCAAACAAGGGTTTATCCGTTTTTAGGTAATGGACAATTACTACACCGAATATGGCGGAAAGCGTGATAAGAAGTCACGAAGCGTCCTGCTGCTGAGGCTGTTCGACGTGTTGATGACCGTGGTGACGGCGGTTGTGGCTGTCACGATGGTGGTCACCTATTTGGTGCCTTATGTCAATCCGGCGCGGGTCTGGTTTTTTCCTGTTTTGGGGTTGGCTGCTCCGGCTATTTATGTCGCTACGGTTGTGCTGATGCTCTACTGGATCATCCGCTGGCGTTGGATTCACGCCGGGATTTTGGTGCTGATTGTCGTGGTCGGACTCTTCAAAGTGTCGCTCTTTTTTAGTCCCGAATTACGCCGCATTTACCCCGGCGACGGTGTTTCGGACCGCGGATCAATCAAGGTGATGACCTACAACGTGCGCAGTTTTTATGGTCCCAAAGGCCAAAGTAGCGTGCGCGACGTGTTGCAGCTGATTGGAGATGAAGATCCGGATGTCGTTTGTATCCAAGAGTTTAATGCACGATTGGCCGAAGGTACGGCCGACTATGCGCTCTTGGATGAGAAATACGAGAAGCTGGTTTTTGGACGCACCGAGGCGCCGGATTCGCTCTACGGGGCGCCGATGTTAATTTTGAGCAAATACCACATTTTACATTCGGGTACGGTGTTGACGCCGCACACTTCGGTATGGGCGGATGTGCTGATGGGCGAGGATACGGTGCGCATTTTTAGCAACCACCTGCGTTCTACGGCCATCAATGCGAAGGACGATGACTACCTTAGCAACCACCGTTTTCTGTCCGATACGGCCAGTCCGGCGAAGATTCGTAGCATTGTTGATCGGTTGCGTGAAAATAGTGTTTTGCGTGCTGCTCAGGTAGATAGCATATCGAAAGTTGTGGAGGCAACGCGCGGCAGGCGCATCGTTTGCGGCGACTTCAACGATACCCCTATTTCGTACGTCTACCGGACGATGGCGCGTGGGCTTAACGACGCATTCAGTGAGTGCGGTCAAGGTTACTCCCACACGTTTCGTGGCTTTCACAACACGTTGCGCATTGATTATGTGTTGAGTTCCGACGGCTTCGAAACACGCTCTTATGACACCTCTCCGGTCGATTTTTCGGATCACCATCCGGTGATTGTGCGACTCAAAAAAACAACTATAAACAATTAATAGTCTTAAAGTTATGATTTTAGACACCCTGAAAAACAGCGCGCTTTACGAAGCGATCAATCCGCGTCTGAAAAAAGCATTCGACTTCATTGCTTCGACCGATTGGGAGAAAATGGAACCCGGAATCCACGAGCTTGACGGCCGCGACATCTACGTCAATGTGATGGAGCGCGAGCTGAAAAAGCCGGCTGACGCAAAACTCGAAATTCACAACGAATATATTGATATTCAAGTGCTTGTCCGTGGTGAAGAGGAGTCGTTCGGCTGGAGTGAGCGTGCCGACGTGTGCAAGCCGCAAGCCGCGTTTGACGCCGAGAAGGATATTCAGTTTTTTGAGGATAAACCGCAGACTTACTACACGTTGCGCCCCGGTCAGTTTACAATTCTTCTGCCCGAAGACGCCCACGCACCGATGGTGGGCGAGGGTATGGTGCGCAAAATCATTGTTAAGGTGCGCAAGTAAAAAGCTGTTTTGATTGGTGTGCCAATCAAAACAGCTTCTCATTTTGGGCGATCATCTTGTGTGTGCGAGATGATCGCTTTTTATTTGCCGATCGCGCAGTAGGTGAAACCGGCGGCGACAACTTCCGCTTTGTCGAAGATGTTGCGGCCGTCGATGAGGATTTTGCCGCGCATTGTGGTGCGTAGCCTTTCCCAATCGGGCAAGCGGAACTGCTTCCACTCGGTCAACAATGCCAGTGCATCTGCTTCTTGCACAACCTCATACATAGTCTGTGCGTAGTGCACTTGCGTGTCTCCGATGCGTCGACGGCATTCGGGCATTGCGACCGGATCGTAGACGTGCACGTGGGCACCGGCTTCGATCAAGCGCTCGATGACCACCAGCGCCGGAGCCTCGCGCATATCGTCGGTTTCGGGTTTGAACGAAAGTCCCCAGAGGGCGATTTTCTTGCCGTGCAGGTCGCCTAAGGCCTGTTGTAATTTGTCGAAAACGACACTTTTTTGCAATTCATTGACCCGTTCCACGGCCTCGACGATCTGCATTGTGTAGCCGTATTGGTGGGCGGTGTGCGCCAAAGCCTTCACATCCTTCGGAAAGCACGAACCGCCGTAACCGCAGCCGGGGTAGAGAAATTTGTTGCCGATGCGGCTGTCGGAGCCGATGCCCTTGCGGATCATCTCGACGTCGGCACCCACGCGATCGCAGAGGTTGGCGATCTCGTTCATAAACGAGATGCGCGTGGCCAGCATTGCGTTGGCGGCGTATTTGGTCATCTCGGCCGAGGCGATATCCATAAACAGCACGCGGAAATTGTTGATCAGAAATGGCCGGTAGAGCTTCGACATCATCTCTTTGGCGCGCTCGCTTTCGACACCAACTACCACGCGATCGGGCGACATAAAGTCCTTGATGGCAGCGCCTTCCTTCAAAAATTCGGGGTTGGAGGCCACGTCAAACGGGATATTGCAGCCGCGCTTCGATAGCTCCTCTTCGATGGCGGCACGTACCTTGCGTGCGGTGCCCACCGGAACGGTGCTCTTGGTGACCAATACCGTGTATTTGTGGATGTTGCGGCCAAAAGTGCGAGCCACCTCCATCACATATTTCAGGTCGGCAGAGCCGTCTTCGTCGGGGGGCGTTCCGACGGCCGAAAAGACCACCTCCATCTCGTCTAAGCAGCCGGCGAGGTCGGTGGTGAAGTGCAGCCGTCCGGCTTCGATGTTGCGTTTGACCAACTCGTCAAGCCCGGGTTCGTAGATCGGAATGACGCCACTGAGCAGCGAGTCGATTTTCTCTTTGTTGGTGTCGACACAGGTGATGTCGAGTCCCATCTCGGCAAAACAGGTGCCCGAAACAAGACCGACATAGCCGGTTCCGACGATCGCAATCTTCATCATATAAGTTTGGTTTTAGGCTATTTACAGCTTTTTACTTTTTCGGCAATGCGTAACGATAGTTCGCGACAAGGATCGGTGCATTGCGCCGTGAATCCCTGCTTCATCTCGATGGGTGTGCAGATGGCGTCCCACTTCATCCGCGTGGCAAATTCGCACAAGCAGCGCACCGACGCGCCTGCCCAGCTGTACGAGCCGAAGGCGGCGAAGTGGCGATGTGGAATGCCGCGCGAGGCGATCATTTCGAGCAGCTGTGCCACGGGCGGAAAGAGGGCGCCGTTGTAGGTTGGCCCCCCGACCACGAGCGTGTTGTAGCGGAAAACGTCGCGCAGCACCACCGACGGATCGGCAAACGAGAGGTTGTGGACGACGATGGTCGTCACACCGGCTTCGGCGACCTCGCGTGCAATGCGTTCGGCCATTTGTTCCGTGTTGCCGTACATTGAGCCGTAGGCGATTACCACGCCCGCTTCGCCCTCGTAACGGCTCATTCGGTCGTAGAGTTCGATCACCTGCTCGATTTGGCGCTGCCACACAGGGCCGTGGGTTGAGCAAATCGTTTGAGGGGCAAGGGCACGGACTTTGGCCAGCGCTTTTTGCACCGGAGCGCCATATTTGCCTACGATGCAGGCGTAGTAGCGGCGCATCTCGTCCCAGTAACGCGTGGGATCCAACTGTGTGTCGGTGATGCCGCCGTCGAGGGCACCGAATGTGCCGAAGGCGTCGCCCGAAAAGAGCGTGTGTTCCTCGGCGCACCACGTGACCATTGTCTCCGGCCAGTGCACCATCGGAATCATCGCGAACGTGAGCGTTTTGCCGCCCAGCGAGAGTGTGTCGCCCTCCTTGACTTCGAGCGTGTGGGTATCAATGCCGTAGAAGCCCACGAGCATCTGGAGTGCCTTGGCGTTGCTGACGATGCAGATGTCGGGGTAGAGTTGTCGCAGCTGGGCGATCGACGACGAGTGGTCAGGCTCCATGTGGTTGATGACCAAATAGTCGATCTTGCGGTCGCCGATCGTCTCGCGGATGTTGTGTTCCAAGCGGTTACCGAAAGCCTGTTCGACGGTGTCGATCAGGGCTATTTTGTCGCCAACGACCAAATAGGCGTTGTAGGAGACGCCGGTCGGAAGCGACCAGAGAGCTTCGAAGCGCGTTGTAGTGCGGTCATTGACACCCACATAGTGGATGCCGGGCTGTATTTCTGCTATTGCCATAGGGTCTGTTGCGTTTTAAACATAACAAATCTACAAAAAAATTGCCACAAAAAAAAGAGCGGTCGAGATATAATTCTCAACCGCTCTTTCAGTGCCCAGGACAAGACTCGAACTTGCACAACGAAACCGTCACTACCCCCTCAAAGTAGCGTGTCTACCAATTTCACCACCTGGGCATTTCTTCCCGAAAAGGGTTTTCGGGAGTGCAAATATAGATACTATTTTGCGAATCACAAAATTTTAGACCCACGAAACTGCGCAGAAACTGTTTAAATCTATAAAATTTCCACGCACAAGACGCCGATACGCTCTCTAATGGGCGTTCGACGACTCCAATGCGGCGATAAATCGCTCCAATTCGACGTAAACCTTCTGAATTGGCAGCCCCATCACGTTGTAGAACGAGCCGTTGATGCGTTCGATGGCGGCATAACCGATCCACTCCTGAATGCCGTAGCTGCCGGCCTTGTCGTAGGGGCGGTAGGTGTCGACGTAGTAGGCAATCTGCTCGTCGGTGAGGGGGCGAAACCAGACGCTGCTTCGGGCAGAAAAAGTGTGCGTGCGATTCGCGGTGCGGAGGGTGACGCCCGAGACCACCGTGTGGCGGCGTCCCGAAAGGCGGCGGAGCATTTGCAACGCCTCGTCGCGGCTGTGGGGTTTGCCCAACACCTGTGCGTCGATGACCACCACCGTGTCGGCTGTGAGCAGGATCTCGTTGGCCGTGAGGGGCGTGGGGTAGGCCTCACTTTTGAGTTGCGCGAGGTAAATAGGCACCTGTTCGGCCGGCAGCGTTGTCGGGTAGCGCTCCTCGCAGTCGTATTTGGGGGCAATTTCGTGTTGCAGACCGCAGTCGGCCAGCAGCTGTCGGCGGCGTGGCGATTGTGAGGCCAGCAGCAGTCGATAGTTATTCAGTTTGTCGTGTAGTAACATCTTATCGTATGTCGAAATTGAGGAGTTCGTGGCCTTCGAGCGTGGCGCGCAGATTGTCGCCTGGGTGCACTGCCCCCACCCCTTGGGGGGTGCCGGTGTAGATCAGGTCGCCGATGCGCAGGGTCGTGTATTGCGAGACGGCGGCGATGATGCTGTTCACCGTGAAGAGCATCTCGCCCGTGAAGCCCTGCTGGCGCACTTCACCGTTGATCGTTAAGTCGAAATGAAGCTCCTGAACCTTGCCGCCGAGCGAGTCCAGCGACAGCCATTCGGGTGCGAGTGCCGCCGAGTGGTCGAAGGCTTTTGCGCGCTCCCACGGCAGCCCTTGGGCGATCGCCTCGCGTTGCAGATCGCGCGCCGTGAAGTCGATGCCCAGCGTCACAGCATCGTAGTAACGGTGTGCAAAACGCTCCTCGATGCTCTTACCCACGCGACTGATGCGCACCACCAACTCGCATTCGTAGTGCAGATCGTTGGAAAATGAGGGGATGTAAAACGGGTCGTTGTTGCGCAGCAGTGCCGTGTCGGGTTTCATGAAAAAGATCGGTTCGGCGGCGGCCGTGCCCCCATCGTGCAGCTCCGAGATGTGTGCGGCGTAGTTGCGCCCGATGCAGATTATTTTCATTTTTGTTGTGCTTTTTCGACCATTTGGGCTGCAAAGCGTTCGCTGGCACCGGCGTCGCCGATGATGGCGCGCAACTCGGCGAAGTCGGAGAGCATCTGCGCGCGTTTTGCGCCCCCGACGACAATGGCGCGCAGTTCGCTTTCGGCACGCGTGGTGTCGAAGTTGGATTGGATGATTTCGCAAACCGCCTCGCGCCCCAAATTGAGGTTGACCAGCGAGATGTAGGGTACTTTGAGCACGTGAGGGCGCAGCAAAACTTGCCACCACACGGTGCGGAAAACGACCACTTCGGGGATGTTGAGCAGTGCCGTCTCGAGTGTTGCCGTGCCCGAAGTCACTACGGCGGCTTCGGCGACGTGGAGTGTTTCGTAGGTTTGGTC
>JAVVYP010000040.1:0-14794 GCA_036651015.1 Alistipes sp. | reverse complement strand
CATTGCCGGACAGTCGGTCGACCCGTTGTGAGTTGCTTTCAAAATTGTATCTTTGACATATTAAATACAGCTCCAATAGTTTCCATTGTTTTACATATTAGTTGTGAGTTGCTTTCAAAATTGTATCTTTGACATATTAAATACAGCAGACGGGTTTTAGTCAAAGACTGGCAGATCGTTGTGAGTTGCTTTCAAAATTGTATCTTTGACATATTAAATACAGCGGTTACCCAGCACGGCGTTAAATCCGCGTGTTGTGAGTTGCTTTCAAAATTGTATCTTTGACATATTAAATACAGCCGCTGCCTTGGATGAAGTGGAAGCCTAATTGTTGTGAGTTGCTTTCAAAATTGTATCTTTGACATATTAAATACAGCACAATACGTCAAAGTAATTGCAGCACAATCAATTACGCCTCAAGTTAGGATTAAAAAAACCCACCTGTATTTAATGATAAAACCCACCCTGAGGTGGGTTTTATCATTTCAACCAGAATCGGATCAAAAACCGCTAAAACAACTCAAGTTGCTGCGGCGGAGCGTCTGCCACAACGCATTTTTTACCCGAGAACAGCTCCATTTGACCAAATTGTTTGTCTGTAACGCACAAAATGCCGACCCGACCAGCAAGCGGCAAAGCTCCTTTCACACGTTTGGTGTGCACATCGGCATTCTCTCGGCTTGCACAATGGCGCAGATAAATTGAAAATTGGAACATCGTGAATCCATCCGCAAGTAATTTCTTGCGAAACTCAGCAGCCTGCTTTCGTTCTTTTTTTGTCTCGGTCGGCAGATCGAAAAAGACCAGTATCCACATAATGCGATATTCACTAAATCGCTCCATTTGCGCACGTTACATCTCCGGATAGCTAATTTTGCGGCTCTCACCACTAAAGCATTTATACAACGAGGCGGTCGTTTGTCCGACAGCCACCATCAACGGGCTTCGCTTACCCTCAATGACCACATCAAGCACCGGAATTGAGAGTAACTTCGCCTTCAAATCGGTGGTTAGTTCATCCAAATTTGTTTTGGTATTCACAATTTCGACGACCAGTTCATCGACATAGGGACGATAAGGTTCCATCACATCATCTGCCAGACAATAAGCATTATACCTATTGTGATGATGAATTCCAAGCGTCGGCAACAAGCCGCTTCCAACCAACGAACGAGCCACCACTGCGCGCAAAATAGCATATCCGTAATTGAGCAAATTATTCGGAGCCGCACCCCCACGATCACGATGGAAACCGCGAATTTCGGGGAACATATTCGCCCAATAATAGACAGCGGCGCGCGCTTCCATATTCTCAACATCGCCACTTCGCACATCCGCAGCCCAAATCATCATATTTTTCACCTCAACACCGCGCAAACGCCTCAACACGGAGGCTTGATTGGCTATTTTCTGCTGCACGGTCTGTTGCCACAACTGCTTCAACAAGGGTTGCGACGCTGTTAGCTGGTCACGGAATCGCTCATTTTGGGTTGTGTTTCCACACAACGGCAAGAGCAAGCCGACAGGCATACGACTTTGATCACACGTGATGACGGCACAATTATTCTCAAGCAAGAGTTCCAACACGCACTGCGTAATAGTAATCTGCTTGTTATCAAGGATCAACACACCAATATCCTCGATTGGAATTGTCCGTTCCGCCCCTTTCTTGAAGTCAACAGGTAGCAAATCGTTCTTTTCCACCTCGGGTAGTTGAACCACAAGTTGCGCATTGCGCACACTTAAATAGGTCGGATTTCCGAAATAAAGCGTTCTCTTAATCACAATCCGTCGTTAATATTCACCTACGTCCACAATTTGGCCAATATGATTGATACGCACCTTGACAATACCTGCAATACCCTTTAATCCCAATTGCGCTTTGTAGGTAATCCCATTTAATTCCTTGGGTGTATCAACCGTCGTTTCCAAGTGATGTCTAAACCAATAAGCGCTTGTGGCTAATTTTTGTACCCTGAAGAGATTCGGACTAATCAGCGCATAATTTGCTGGATCCATCAGGTCGATATTCTCGGGATCGAAGGTCTTGTATTCCTGCACATTGCCCTGTTCATCCACACTTTTCGCATAACGCGGAAAGACAAAATATTCATTGATTTTCATCGTAAACAAGAACTGCCATCCCTCTGCCTCCTTATAATGTCGATCAATAACGGGCACCCCCTGCCGCACGCGCTCCGTTGCGTCAAAAAATGGCACAACGACCTCTTGTTCTTTACCTTGCGCATCCCGATAGATCGCAATGTGGTGGTTGTTACCCGTGCTGACAAAATCGGTCGGAGACGCCATACCCATCTCGTTCAACAATACCCGGCCATCTTTTCCGCGCTTGTCGTGCAACGCTACCGCATTATTTATTCCATTAATTGACACGCGTTTAACAGCTATCCCCTGTGCTTTATTGATCCAAATTGGCTTCTCTTCGAGGTTGGAAAATGCTTTTCGAGCATCTCCACCCTCCGCGGCCAACCGTTGCTCCAGCAGATGTCGAATTCCAGCGTCAACCACCTTGTCGACCTTCAAA
Source organism: Alistipes sp. (assembly GCA_036651015.1). Lineage (GTDB taxonomy): Bacteria > Bacteroidota > Bacteroidia > Bacteroidales > Rikenellaceae > Alistipes. Next base: position 12,249 of record JAVVYP010000040.1, on the reverse strand, counting down.
TCCGGTGAAATCTCTTTGCGAATGGTGTAAATCGACTCAAAAGTCACCGTTTGAACTTTCGTGGGAAGCACGCGCGTATGCAGTGGATCCAAATAAATTGGGTTTTTGTCCAAACTATTCTTTCCAGTAAAGGCTTTTTTCTGCTCATTATCAAATTCAGCGAGCCGTTTGAGCAACGCACAACGGTAGGTTTTGCGACAAACCGTAGCAATTTTATCGGCATCGAAGGCCGATCCCACAATCTCTAATTTTGTAGCATATTGCTGTCGCTGAGCATATACCGTCTCTTTATGCAGCTGTCCGCGCGGCGTCAGTTGAATTGTGGTCTGATTACCGCCGCCCTTTGTCGACGTGCGATTGATGTTGGCCGTCATCACCTTATTTTTGGCCTTGATCGAAACCAGCGTTTGTTCCAAATGGAGCTTGGCCTCGGCTCTAAATTCACCCAGTGGCTTTATGGGCGAAATAAATCTCAATTTACCGTTCTCGTTGCGCTCCAACTCCCGAAGTTCAATGCCACGAATGCTACCCGATTTATCACTGCGCGCATTCAAATTGTTCAAATACTGAATATGGCTGCGCTTTGTAAAAGCAATGGTCAGCGCATCCATCGCGTGGTGACGATGGTCGTTACGCTTGGTCCAATCTTTGATGCGTGAAATCTGCTTTCCCTCTCGGTTTTCGACAATTTCGGTCAGCCCCTGCTGGTCATATTTCGCAAAATTAAGCTCTTGCATTACGTCAATTAACTGCCAATCCTCGCGCAAACGAGCGGTTATGGAGCCAGTCGTCGAGACCACATCGCGCACCAGAGATTCGAGCATCTGCTTCGCCATTTTGGCGATATACTGCGAATCGGAAAGCTCGCGATTGATGAAATCACTCGGAATATCCTCCTCCGCCATCTTTAGTTTTTTGTACTTTGTTCGCGAACCGTCCTTGTCAAAGTATTTGATGCGCTCTTCGTATGCCTGCAAACCCAGCTCACCCCATTTAGCCGCCACATAATCACGCGCCGTAGCGTTGCTTTTTTCGATATTGATGCTGCGACATTCAAGCGTTTTGTTGGAGAACGAATCGTCGAAGAGTTTGGATTGCGGAATAATATGCTCCACATCAAAATCGCGACTAAAGAGTTTTTCCTTCGGAATATAAGTGTTGGAATAGAGCGTTTTATAGCCATTAAAAGCCAGCTCCTCATACAGCCGATAACGAATAATATCATTGCGGCTAACCTGCTTCATACCAAATTCTTGTTGCAATTTAGTGCGGAAACGTTCGTAATCGGCCGTCGATTTGCTGATGGCTGCCGACAGCTCCTCACGCTGCTTGGCGCTTTTCTTAAGCTCGCGCGCCAACTCGATATGAATCTCATCGGGCTTGCCGTAAGTTGCGATCACGGCATTGATCACGTGAATCATCTGATTCAAAATCTTCTCCACCACGGGATTTCGCAAACTGTTTTTGGGCAACACCTCCAGTTTGTCCTTCAGCTCTTTGTGGTCTAACTCCTCCTTGGTAAGAGACATTTTTGAGTGTCGGTAGCCGGCATAAGTGCACGCCTCGCTATATTCATTACCCTCCTTCATGAAGGGCAGTATCTTGCGAATTGCCTTGGCGCTCAAGCTACCGTAGTCCGGCTCAAAATTGACATTGGCCAACAGCAAAGCGCATTCGCGGTCAAAATGGTACAAATCCATCAATTTGGCAATCAGTTTTTCGATGCCGTTTTTCGAATCGTCCCCTTCGAACGAGTAGAGCAGATGCCACAGGCGATACATCGGCTGCGCTTCGAGTTTTGACCCCACAAGCGCCGCGTCAAAATGCAGTATTGAAGGCTCCACACCCAGCATCTCGAAAAGCGCCGTAACAAACTCCATTTTACCCTGCGCGGTCAACTTATCAAACTTCTCCACATCGTGGCCACTGCACTCTGCCATTGCCCGATATGCCTTAAAAAGAGTCGCTTGTGTTCTGTTTCCCTCGATCTCTTTGTAGTTCAAATCCAAATCCCGCGCATTTTCGAACAAGAGCTTCAAGGCGTCGCCTTTCGAGAGCCGACCCGACACGCTCAACGCCTCGAACAAAGTCTCCTTTTCCGATTGATCCAAAAGTCGTTTTTCACCGCTTTTTTTAGAGAGAACCATCAAATTATTTAACACTTGCCAGCAACGGAACTCCTGATACAACGGAGAGCTGCGCGGACACACACGCATACCGATGGTTTTGATCTTTTTCCGCCCTTCGATCTCGACCTCAATCTGCCGGCTTTCGAATTCGCAAAAACTAATCAGCCCCTTCTGCGACTTTAATTTTCGTTGATAGAACAAGATAATGTCTCGGATTTCCGATTTCAATTCGGGCGTCAACACAGTGTGAAACAGGGCTTGTGTTTCCCAAATCTTCTCAAATTCGTCCAGATAATCCTGTCGATAAAACACCTGATTTTTCAGGCTGTAATTGGGATTTTGATCAAGCTGCGCCATCTGAAACTGGCCGACGGTTTGCTTGCGGAAAAACAGCTCTTTGCTGCGATCGCTGATCGCCCCCAAGTAGCCGCTCGAATTGGCAATTGCGCCATTCAAATCACAAATCACGGCCGCCATCTCTCCCTCGGGGAGCACCGTTGTCAATGCCGACACGCGCCAGAGATACGACTGCAACAAACGCGTTTTGCGATCCTTATTTTCGGCTGTGAAAATTTTATATTTGCCCAAAAATAGCTTTTGGGTCTCGATCTTTTTTCGACCTGCGATCCGCTCTTTGAACTCCGCGGTCAGGATTTCGGGATAGGCCACTTGTTGCGTCTGCCAAATGACATCAAGTTCGCGCTGCAAATCCGAACGGTAGAAATCGGGCAGCCGTTTGCCGCCGGCTTGCAAGACCGACAATCCAAATTGTGCCGGAGTCAGATTTTGCGCATAGAGTTGCTGTGCAACAGCCATTCCATCAATCGCTTGCCCATCGGCTTCCGAATTGATTTTGCGACTGCTTTTGTAGCCACGTTTCTTGTTGATGATCAACAACACGCGCACCAACTCCTCGAGCGACACCTCCCGTTCGGCCGCTTTGGCGCGCAAACGATAGGTCTCAAAGGTGGTGCTGTTTCCTGCCTCCGACAAGATGGACTCATCGGTTATAAATCCGTGTTCGGTGAGTACCTCGATCAGATTTTCACGCCTTTGTTTGTAGCGTTGCAAATTGCGGCGCATACTGCGCTTTAGGGTTCGATCCGCATTCGTGGTGATGCTTTTCCCCTGTTCAAAGTTGTTTTTCTCATCCACCGTCAAGGGATTCACACGCACACCGGTCTTGACGATCGCCGATTTTTCTTGGTCGTTTTCGGCCTGTTCAACCAAAGCCCAACCGATACTTGCCGTTCCGAGGTCTACCCCTAAAATTTTCTTCATACGCTTTAAAGTTGACTACATCAACTTTAAAGTTAGGTAAATAATCGCCGTAAAAACAAGATTTTAGCAAAAAAATGCAGATGTGAATTTTTGGAACAAAAACATTTGTTTTTCAAAAAACTTTTTTTAACTTTGTTAGACAATTTTGAAGCAACTCACAATAAGGATTATTCCGTTGTGAAAACATGCAAGGCGGGGCAACTCGCCTTTTTTTATTGCCCCGCCCGCCAACTTCGGGAACTGCTTACAGCCGTCAGGGACGAAGCAGCTCCTTGGTGTAAAAAATACTGTACTGAATGCGACGCAGCGGCGGCAACATCTGCGTCTTGATGCGCCAATACGAGGGCAAACGAAGCATCGCTTTGCTCTTGGCGTCGGGCGACAGCGAGCTGTCGATGAGCGCCAAAACAGCCGATTTATCACCCAGCGAAGAGGCGTCAACCGCTTCTCGCAATCCGTCCCAATCCTCGGCCACAGCATCCAGATGAATCAGATCGGGGCTGAGTTTAAGCCGGCTCACCAAGTAATTTTTCATCGCTTCGGCACGGTTGCGTGCCAGTTGCAAATTCGAGGCGTACAAGCCGTCGGGCGAACAGATGCCCGTGATGACAATGCGGTCGACCGTGCACAGCGAATCTCTCAAAATTTTGTTGAGCAGCGCTGTCATTGCGTCGATTTGCGCGGCATTGTGGCCAAACGACGGATTGACCTGATAGCTATTGATCGCATAGGTCAGGCTGGCCGAACCCTCCTCCTTGAGGATAATCGGAGCCGGCACCACGACAGGCGGTACTTCGACGACGATCGGTGCCGCAATTTGCGGAATATACTCCACTCCGCGCGCCAACACTTGCCGATTGAGCAGCGAGACAACGCCGCACTCGCTGACGGTCGTGATGGCTTCGAGATCCGCATCGGACATCCACTCCTCGAAAGGCACGGTTGCATTCGACAGGATGGTCATTGGCCGATTAGACGAGACGAACACCATTCCGTCGGAGAGATCGGGTGCCCACTTTTCGAAGGCCGCCTGACGCCACAGCAGCCGCTGATAGGTGCGTCCATTGAGGTATATTTTGGCGACAGACTGGCAAGAGGCGCTGTCGATCAGGTAGGATTCATAGACCACCTGCGCCTTGCGCGGAACATAGCGAGCCGGCACCAGCACCCTGTGATTGATTTTGACCACATTGGGCTGAGTCTGCAAATCGACCGTCAATCGCTGAACTTCGGGCGTAACCTCCAACGGTCTACGACTCTCCATACGCCGCGTAATACCGCACGAAAAAAGCCCGGCGGAGAGTAGCGTGAGTAACGAGTAGCGCATAAATTTTTTCATAGGTGCACTTATTTAATCATATAAGAAAAACTGATACTAAATCGCGTCGGGCCAAAATAATTGCGTGCATTGTGCTCGATAAATTTGCCGCAATGGGTTCGCAGGTACTTGTCGTAGTTCAGACGGGCATAGCCCACACCGATTTCGGTCTCCAAATTCCAACGGTTGCCCAAAATCCACTGATAACCATACGAAAGACCTGCTCCGGCCAGCCAGCCGTCGTAACGGAAGGTCTTGATGCCACCGTTGTATTGGCCATAATGGCCGTGCACACCCAAGAAGTGGCCACTGAATTTGCGACACATCCACCACCGTAATTCGGGCTGCACACCCCAGCACAGGATTTTTTTGTTGTGACTGAAAGTAAATGGATTGTACACGCCCACGACATCGAGCGTAAGACGCTGCCCCAAGGCGACTTCGGTACCAATATTAAGCGTTGTTGTCGCCCAGTAGGCCAGATTGGTTTTCACCGCCCAATTTTGCGCCGAACCCACCGAAGACAAACACAACAACACACCAATTAACACAATCACTTTTTTCATATAGCTCACAATTGAAGTTTAAGAAGCTGTTTGCGAAGCTGTTTGAATTTGTTACCAACGTCAACAGCTTCTTAAACTCACTTGCAACATCTGTTCCTTAATTGTTTTTTTTACACATAAACCGCCTCTTTTTACGCTCTTTTTCTTATCTTTGAGTAAGAAACCATTTAATTATGAAAAAAGGCATCCTCTATGCCCTTCTTGCTTCGATTCTTTGGGCAGTCGTCAACCCACTGATCAAACAGGGATTAAGCTATGACTTCACCCCGATGAACTTTGCCGGTCTTCGTTTCATTACGGTGGGCGTGATTCTGATGGCCTACACGTGGCACCGCGGAATGTGGCAGGAGATCGTGGCGCAACGACGCCTGTTCGGCAATCTGATCCTGATCAATATGTTTATGGGTTATTCGGCCTTCTATTTTGGCGTCGATTTCGTCAGCGGCGCCATCGGTTCGATCGTTATGGGACTTACGCCGCTGATCAACGTGCTACTGGCGCACCTGCTGGCCAGCAACGACCGCCTCAACCGCTACAAAATCATTAGCCTGATCGTGAGTTTCGCCGGTCTGCTGCTGATCGTCGGCGTCGGCGGCAACGGTGCGCCGCTCGATTGGCGTGCCATCGGAGGCATCGGGCTGCTGCTGCTGAGCATCGTTTTCCAAGGTTATTCGGCCATTTCGGTCTCCGAAGAGCGCAGCCGCGTCGACCCCATTTTTCTGAACGCCATTCAGATGTTTTTCGGTGGACTGCTACTCTACGGCGTGGGGCTTATGACCGAAGGATTTCATCCTTTTTGGGGCAAACCGACCGGATTTTACGTCAGTTTAGGAATCTTGGTCTTCATTTCGACCTTCGCTTTCAGCTTCTGGTTCATGGCCTTGCGATCCGAAAATACCAAAGTCAGCGACATCAATATGTGCCGCTTGGTTAACCCGATTTTAGGTGCTGTGTTGAGTTGGATTATGCTTGCCGGCGAGTCTCCGACCTTCGGGACGGTCGCCGGTATGGTGATCATCGTCAGCTCGTTGGTGATCTACTTCAAAGGGGAAGAGTTGACGCGTCGGTTTCGCACACCGGCGGCGACAAAAAGCAAAAAATAGGCCGCCAACAAGCGCGGCTGTTACTGTCTATTTAACAAGATATTTGCCTGAGCCACAGCAGCATCGGTGATCTGACTACCCGAGAGCATTTTGGCAATTTCGGTAACGCGTTCCTCGATCGAGAGGCGTGCGATGTCGGTGCGCCCCTCGCGTTTGTAGACCACAAAATGCGCCGATCCTTTCGAAGCCACTTGTGGCAGGTGGGTGATGTCCACGACCTGCATTGTCGCGGACAGCGAGGTAATGATGTCGCCCATAGCGTCGGCAATACGTCCCGAAACCCCCGTATCAATTTCATCGAAAATAATGGTCGGAAGTTGCATCCGCTGTGCAAGTAACGCTTTGATTGACAGCATCACACGCGAAAGCTCACCGCCCGAAGCGATCCGCTCAATGGGTTGCGGCGTGGTGTTGCGATTAGCCGTAAAGAGGAAAGCCACCTCGTCGCGCCCCGAACGATCCAGCTCGGTGCGTGGCGTCAATTCAACGCGGAATACCGTGTCGGGCATCCCCAACTCTTTGAGCGTCGCCAAAATCTGCTGATCAAAGACCGACGTAGCTTTGACACGTGCTTCGTGGAGTCGATCGGCCAAAGCTTCAGTCTGTTGGGTGGCTTCGCGCAAGGCAGCTTCGGCAACAGCGATCTGCTCGTCACTGTGAACAATGGCAGAGAGTTGCGCCACCAAGCGATCGCGCGTAGCGATCAGCTCCGCCTCCGAGAGTACGTGGTATTTTTGTTGCAGCGAAAGCAGCACATCGAGACGCGAAGAGAGCTTTTGCAACCGCGCCGGATCAGCTTCAACACGTTCACTGTCAGCCGCAACCGTACTATTTACATCTTTCAGCTCCTCCAACACGGCGTGCAGGCGTGCGGCATACTCCGCAGCCGCCGTATAGTGGCCGCTAATGTGGTTCAACTCGACTTCAGCGCTCTTCAGCTGTTGCAAGACGCCTGTATCATCCGCATCGAAAGCGTTGCGCACCAAGGTCAAAACCTCACCGATGCGATCGGCGTTTTCGAGTACCGACAGCTCCTCCTCGATCTCAGACAGCTCACCTTCACGCAGGGCGGCAGCCGTCAATTCCTCGGTCTGGAAATGGAGCCACTCCTCATCACGACGCCCGGCAGCAGCAGCATCACGCAAGGTCGATAGCGTCCGTCGCAACTCCGTTAATTGCAGATAATGAGCGGTATAGGTTGCCAGAGCATCACGGTTTCCGGCTACCGTATCGAGTGCCGCCGTACGAAACTCCTCGGAGGCCAAGATCAGATTTTGGTGTTGGGAATGGATGTCGATCAGCTGTGCTCCCAAATCGCGCAACTGGGTGAGTTGCACAGGGGTATCATTGATGAAAGCCCGACTTTTGCCGGCCGGTGTGATTTGACGCGTGATGGTCGTTTCGACGGCATAGTCGAGGTCGTTCTGCGCAAAAAAAGGTTCCAAATCGCGACCTGAAAGGTCGAAAACGCCCTCCACAATGCAGTTGCGCGCAGCATCTTTCATCGCCGAGCCGTCGTTTTTCGCCCCCAACAGCAGCCCAAGGGCTCCCAACAAGATCGACTTTCCGGCACCCGTTTCACCCGTGATGATATTGAGGTGCGGATCCAGCTCCAGATCGAGTTTATCGATCAGCGCATAATTTTCAACCGACAGACGACGTAGCATAGCGACCCTATTTTAGGAGTGATTCAATTTTGTCGGCAATGCGCGATGCCACCTCTTTTTTCGACAGCAACGGCAACGATTCACACCCCTGCGCGTCGATGAGCGAAACCTTGTTGGTGTCGCCGCGAAATCCGGCACCGGCATCACAGAGCGAGTTAAGAACGATGAAATCGAAGTTTTTACGCGCAAGTTTCTGCGCGGCGTGCGCCTCGGCATCGTGGGTCTCCAAGGCGAAGCCGACCAACAGCCGACCTTGCTTGTGTGCCCCCAACTCGGCCGCGATGTCGCGCGTACGCCGCAGGGTAATGCACAGTTCGCCGTCGCTTTTTGCGAGCTTCACGTCCGACACCCGTTCGGGGGTATAATCGGCCACCGCGGCACACATCACCGCACCATCGGCACCGTCGAATGCGGCAACCGTCGCCTCGAACATCTCAGCGGCCGACAACACATCGACACGCGTAACGCACGGGGGTACCGGCAGCGCTGTGCGCCCACTGATGAGCGTCACAGCAGCACCGCGGTGTGCCAATTCGCCGGCAATGGCATAGCCCATCTTGCCCGACGAGTGGTTCGAAATAAACCGAACGGGGTCGATGGATTCGATGGTGGCACCCGCCGTTACAACGAAGCGCTTACCTTGCAGGCTCTTTTTTTTTTCGATAGTGAGGATCTCGCCGACGAAGGCAGCGATTGTTTCGGGTTCCGCCAGACGACCTTTGCCCGAGAGTCCGCTGGCCAGTTCGCCCTCGGCAGGCTCCACGATCCGCACACCACGAGCAGCCAACGTGCGCAGGTTCTGCTGTGTGGCCGCGTGGGCATACATATCCAAGTCCATCGCTGGCGCCACCACCACCTCGCAGCGAGCCGAGAGATAGGTAGTCAGCAACAAGTTATCGGCGATACCAGCAGCCATTTTGGCAAGCGTGTTGGCCGTAGCCGGCGCAATCAGGTAGCAGTCTGCCCACTCACCCAACGACACGTGGGAGTTCCAAGCGCCATTTTCGGGATCGAAGAACTCCACCAAAATCGGATTTTTGGAGAGCGTCGCCAAGGTCAGCGGCGTGATGAATTGTTTGGCCAAGGGGCTCATCACCACACGCACTTCGGCACCTGCTGTGACCAATAAACGACAAAGCACAGCGGCTTTGTAAGCTGCTATGCTACCCGTTACGCCCAGTAGTATGTGTCGTCCCCGCAGATCGGGGCTTGGGGTGTGTCCCTCGGAATTCATTGCCGGTAAGTTTTGTTGGAAGCTGTTTGAATTTGTTACCGAAGTTATTTTTGAGCTGTTAAGAAATTAATAAATTTAAAACAGCTTTTTACTCAGCTTTGGTGACAGGCAGCTCCTCTTTGCCACCCGAGTAGAAAAGTTCGCCATCCAAAAACTCCTCGGTGGCGATGATCGTCGGTTTGGGCAGACGCTCGTAGTAACGCGAAATCTCGATCTGCTCACGATTCTCGAAGGTCTCCTCCATCGTGTCGGTGGGCGATGAAAAGTCGGCCAATTTACGGTTCAGCTCGGTCTTCAATTCGACCGAAATCTGATTGGCACGACGAGCAATGATGTTAACCGACTCGTAGACGTTGCCCGTATCCTTGTCCAGATCCGAGAGCATACGCGTGATGGTGTTGTTGGGAATGTTCTTCTTGATTTCCATCTTATAATTTTATATTTTGTTGTCTTTGTTGTTACGGTCAAGGTAATCCTTGGCGTGTTTGGCCATTCTATCGACCTCTTTGATGTGGATTGATTCGGGAAACTCCTCCTTGAACGAAAGATAGGAGTCGAGCATCGTCAGGTAGCGGTCGGTTTGCTTGTCGGCCACCGAGTTGTTGGCAAAGCGATAACCGCTATCGACGATCAGATACATAATTTCTTCGCGGTGCTCACTCTCGGGAAACTCTTTCAGCGCATTTTTCAGCGCCATAATGGCCGACTTGTAACGGCCTATCTTATAATAGGTATAAGCATTGAGATAGCTCTTTTCGTGCAGCCGCTGCGTCAACTCCTTGTTGATGGCCTTGAAGTTTTCGACGCGGTCGCTTTGGGGATAACGCGACATAAATTCATTGATGGCGATCAATGCGTGGCCGGTCATCGTCTGATCACGCGTGGGTGCCGGCGAGAGGTAGTAGAAGCACAGGGCATACATTCCTTCGGCATCCTCGACGAAGACACTGCGGCCAAACTTGCGGCGGAAATCATCCAACAAGCTCGCAGCTCCCTCGTAGTCGCGACCCTTGAATTTGCAACGGGCGTTGAAAAACGAGATGCTATCTTCACGTGGCGAGCCAACGTAGAAGTGTTGCACCCCCTCGAAGAGCGTCGTAGCGCGTTGCCACTTCTCTTTTTGGTAGTACTCCATCGCCTTGCTGTAAATCAGGTCGGGTTTTCCGCTTTTGAGCAGGGCATTGATGCCTGCACAACCGCTGAGCACGGCCGCCAGAGCCACTGCACATACGGCATATATGAAAGTTTGCTTCATCAATAGATCTTTTACGGCGCTTTATCGCGCAAAGTTACGTATAAAATAACGATTTGCAAAAAAAATCAGAAGCCTAAGCACAAAAAAAGAGTGCACAGGTCGCACTCTTTGTGTGGAAAGTGTTTTTCAAAAGAAAAATCCCAGCGAACCACCATAGACGATGTCGTGCGAGACCTTGGCCCGCTGCGAGACGCCGTCGGATCTGAAAGTTTGCCAAACGTGGGAACGGGGATAACCCGACATCCGAAAATCAATAAAAAATTTGCGAATATTAAGTCCTACGCCGCCCATTAGGCCGATGTCGCTGTTGTTGAAATCGACCTTCAACAGTCGCGGCGCACTGCTCCGCGCCGCATTGGCCACCCTAAACACAGCTCCACCGAAGAGTCGAAACACGCCGAATTGCAGTCCCAATTCGAGGGGAATTTCGAGCCGCTCGGTGCGTAGCGAGATGGTGCGCCGACCGGCACCCTGCACATTGACTTCGTAGTTAACCATCCGGTAGTTCAACTCCGATTGCAGATTCAGGTGTCGCGCGATGTTGAGCCGCAACACAAGTCCTGTTTCGAAGCCTGCGCGAACGGCTCCGCGTGAAACGCGAATCGTACCGACCTCCACCGGTGTGAAGCTGTAATCGGTAAGGTTGGCACCCGCACGAACACCGATTTGAAGGCGTTGTGCGAAGGTTGTGCCGCCGAAAACGAGGGCGGCAAATAGGGTGAAAAGCAGGTGTTTCATCGTGCATATTGATTAAAAGGTTGAAACGTCAACTCATCGGCAGCAAGGACAGACGCAAGAGATTGTCCACCGTTCACAACTGATGAATTGCGAGGAATATATACCTATTTACGCAAGAGACACACACCGTGCCAGTCCTCGAAAAAAAAGATTTGGAAATTCAAAATATCCTCTCTATCTTTGTATAAGTAATACAACGGGGTTCTGGCCTTTATTGGCCGGGATTCTTATTTTTTTACGTTATAAAGTCGTCGAGAATTTCTCGCAAGCGAGGTGTTTTCGACGAATTTTGAACACAATAGAGTATGACAAAAGAGATTATTTATCTGACGGCAGAGGGGTATAAAAACCTCAAGGACGACCTCGATCGAATGCGTTCCGTGGAGCGTCCGGCCATCTCGGCGGCGATTGCCGAGGCACGCGACAAGGGTGACCTTTCGGAGAACGCGGAGTACGACGCTGCCCGTGAGGCGCAGGGTATGCTCGAAATGCGTATCGCCAAGATGGAAGATACATTCGCCCACGCTCGCGTAATCGACGAGTCGAGGATTGACAAAAACAAGGTGCAAATTTTGAGCTGCGTGACGCTTCTCAACCACAAAACTCAAAAGACGATGACCTACACCATCGTTGCCGAACACGAAGCCAACCTGCGCGAAGGCAAATTGGCAATCGGAACTCCGATCGCCAAGGCACTGCTGGGGCACAAAAAGGGCGATTGCGTCGATGTTGTTGTTCCGGCCGGCACCATCCGCTTCGAGATCACCGACATCGCCATCTAAAGCGTCTGCCCCTCGGGAAGCGACGCCACCCAGCTCGCCTTCCACGTTGGACGACGAGCACGACATACGACCTGTTTACAGGTTTTTACAGGGACGCACAATGCGTCCCTTTTTTAATGTCCTCGGGCAAAAACTTCATATTGCAATTCGCGCAAAGGCAAAGCCCCTCCCGAGGG
>JAVVYP010000039.1:0-15466 GCA_036651015.1 Alistipes sp. | reverse complement strand
AGACAGTTCAAGATCACAAATTGTGATCTTGAACGGCGAACGAGGTCGCAATTTCAAATATGCACCTTTTGCCTTTACCGAACAGGGAGTCGCGATGCTGTCGAGTGTCTTGCGTAGCGATACGGCGATCCAAATGAATCGGGGCATTATGCGCGCTTTTGTGGCGATGCGGCAGTACCTGACCACCACGGCCACGCTGACGGCGGAGTTGGCTGAGCTGCGGACGAAATTGCAGCTTTTGGAGCGCAACGACGAGCAGAATGCCGAGGCGGTGAACGATTTGAGCGAGGATATGCGCCACGAGATCGACAACATTTACTTGGCGATCGGCGAATTGTCGCTCAAAACAGCCACCCCGGCCAAGTCGGCAGCCGCTACTTCCCCACGGCAACCGATTGGCTACAAATAATTTAATCAGTTTTACTATGAAAGTTTTGGTAATAGGCGGTGGCGGCCGTGAACACGCGATTGTCGATGCGCTGTCGCGCTCGCCGCAGGTCGAAAAAATCTTCTGTGCTCCGGGCAACGCCGGCATTGCGGCGCAAGCCGAGTGCGTGGCGATCCGTGAAACCGAAGTCGAAAAATTGCGCGATTTTGCGGTTGTGCAGGGTGTCGATCTGACCGTTGTGGGTCCCGAAGTGGCGTTGGCGGCCGGTGTTGTCGATGTGTTCAAGGCGGCCGACTTGCGCATTTTTGGCCCTACGCGAGCCGCTGCGCGCATTGAGTCGAGCAAGGAGTTTGCCAAGGATTTGATGGTCAAATACCACATCCCGACCGCGGCTTACCGCACATTTACCGACTATGCCGAGGCGTGTGCCTATGTTGCCTCGCGTCCGTTGCCGGCCGTGCTGAAGTACGATGGCTTGGCCGCCGGCAAGGGGGTGGTGATCGCCCAGACGCTCGACGAGGCCGATGCTGCGTTGAAAGAGATGTTGCTGGACGATAAATTTGGTGAGGGTCGGGTGGTGATTGAGGACTACCTCGAAGGACCTGAATTCTCGTTTATGTGCTTCGTATCGGGGCACGGGGTGTGGCCAATGGCGCTTGCGCAGGATCACAAACGTGCTTTCGACGGGGACAAAGGGCCCAATACGGGCGGTATGGGCGCTTATTCGCCACTGCCGTTTGTGACGGCCGAGGATGAGGCGTATGCGCTCGAAAAAGTAATGCAGCCGGTGGCCGACGCGATGGTGGCCGAGGGGTGTGCATTCGAGGGGGTGCTCTACGGTGGTCTGATGAAGACCGTGCGCGGCATCGAGGTCATCGAGTTCAATGCCCGTTTTGGCGATCCCGAAACCGAGGTGGTGCTGCCGCGCCTGAAAAGCGACATCGCGGACATTTTCTGCGCTGTGGCCGAGGGGCGCGATGCAGAGCTTGCGTGGCACGACTTCGCGACGCTGGGCGTTGTGTTGGCCTCGAAAGGCTACCCCGGAGCCTACGATAAAGGCCGCGCAATAAATGGTTTGGAGCGAGTCGAGGGGCGTGTTTACCATATGGGTACCCAGCGTGACGGCGCGTCGATTGTGACTGCCGGCGGTCGGGTGCTGCTGGTTGTGGGTTGTGGCGCAACCCTCACTGAGGCGCGCGAAAAGGCGTTGGCCGACGTGGCTAAAATCCAATGTGACAATCTCTTCCATCGTACCGACATCGGACATTTTGCATTCAAAAAATAACAAAAATAACAAATATAACTTTTATGATAATCAGTGGAAAAGAACTCTCGGCCAAGTTGAAGGCCGAAATGGCGACGCAGGTAGCTGGATTTCCAGCACAATATGGCCGCGTGCCGCATTTGGTGGTGATCCTCGTGGGTGAAGATCCCGGAAGCGTATCCTACGTGACGGGCAAGGCTAAAGCGTCGGCCGAGGTGGGCATTTGCAACACTACGATCCGCAAGCCGGCGACGATCTCCGAGTCCGAGTTGCTCGCATTGATCGCCGAGTTGAATGCCGATTGCGCGGTGGACGGTATTTTGGTGCAACTGCCCCTGCCCAAGCATATTGACGAGGACAAAGTCATTGCTGCCATCGACAAGTCGAAAGATGTGGACGGATTTCATCCGCTGAACGTTGCTGCACTGTGGCAGAAACAGGAGTGCACGCTGCCCTGTACGCCCAAAGGCATCATCAAGATGCTGAAAGCCGCCGGCGTCGAGCTGCAAGGCAAAAATGCCGTGGTGATCGGGCGCAGCAACATCGTGGGATTGCCCGTAGCCAAGTTGCTGCTGGACGAAAACGCCACGGTGACGGTGACGCACAGCCGTACGCGCGACCTTGCTGATGTGACGCGAAGAGCTGATATTCTGGTAGTTGCTATCGGTCGGCCGAAGTTTGTTACGGCCGATATGGTCAGCGATGGCTGTGTGGTGATCGACGTGGGTGTCAACCGTGATCCGGCGACGGGCAAGTTGTGTGGCGATGTTGATTTTGCCGCTATCGAGCCTCGTGCGTCCGTCATTACGCCGGTGCCGGGTGGGGTAGGACCGATGACGATCTGCTGCCTGATGGAGAATACGATTGCTTGTTTCCTGCGTCGCGTGTGTCGCTAAGAAGCTGTTTTTAACTTCGGTAACCAATTCAAATAGCTTCTAAGTGTGCTTGATTTGGCCGAATTTTGCGCAATGTGACCTTTTTTGTTTGCTAAATGATGGTCGGTCGGTGTTTTTTATCCAGAAAGAGGCGTGATTTGTTGTAAATTAGTTATATTTGCGACTATAAAAAGAATTTGTCCTCGTTTCTTGGCTGGGTTTATGGAACCTAACGGTGGCCGTTGAATGACCATTGAGGTGAAAATAGGGGGCATTTTCAAATTGAAAGATATGGAAGAGTTTTCTGCACATAAAACCGGATGGGGCTGGAAGGATGAAAATCCCCTATTTTATCATCAATATCTCCTTCCTGCCATCACTCCCTTCCTCTCAAAAAGCTCTTCGGGGGCGATTTTGGATGTTGGGTGTGGCAATGGTTTTTTTGCCAATACCCTTCTTGATCACGGTTATGATACTTACGGTATAGATGCTGATTTGGAGGCCATTGATCTTGCCAATCGCAAACACCCCGGCCATTTTTTTGTGAACGACATCAACAACTCCTGTTTACCTACCGAGTTGCAGCAGCTGCAAATAAAGACGATTATCTCAATGGAGGTCATCGAGCACCTATATAGTCCGCGCACTTTTGTGGCTTTTATGCGGCAAATTCTCGAGCAGAACGGCGGCGGCACTTTGATCCTGACAACTCCCTACCACGGCTACCTGAAGAATTGTTTCATCTCGTTGGTTGGCAAGTGGGACTACCATTGGAGTTCGCTTTGGGAGGGTGGCCACATCAAATTTTGGTCGGAGCATACGATCTCGATCTTGCTTCAGGAGGCCGGTTTCCGCAACGTGCAGTTTCGTTGTGTCGGTCGTTTCCCGTACTTGTGGCGCCATATGGTCTGCCGCGCGGAGATCTAACAACTTCTTAAACAGCGTCTTAGTCAATCATAAATACAAAGATAAGCCGGTTCTCGAATCCAAGAGAGCCGGCTTTATTGTGCAATTGGGGTGCTGTGCAGCGTGGTTGGCAGAGGTTTCGACGCATTACGTCGCCAAATCATCGCCACATCGGAGTCCGCAACGCCGGTGCCGAAATCGAAATCGTCATTGGTTGTAAAGGTCACAGGAACCGCACCCTCGAATCCGAATCGTGCATAGAATTCGCGAATCCACGTGCTGCTGGGAATGAGCATTGCCGCCTCATCGCCGCGCTGCTCAATGAGCTGCATTGCTTGGCGCATCAAGCCGTCGGCCAGCCCTTGATGACGACACTCGGGCGCGGTTGCCACGCCGTAGATGTAGGCCGTGCGACCCAATTCGCTCTCCATTGGCACAATGTGCAGCATCGCCACCAAACTATCGTTGTGCCACACCGTGAGCATATTACGGCTGCGGTAATGGTCGATCAAAAAGTGATCGACGAACGACTCGTCATCGCCGAAACAGCGCTGCCAAAGTGCTTTGCAGGCGATCTGTTCGGTGTCCAAGTCGAGGGCTGTGAATTTATGAGGAAGTGCCGTGGGATGGTACGAAAGTTTGGCGCGGCGCAGTCCGTCGATGCCGAGATCCTCCTCGCGGTTGATGAGCGTAAAGCTGGGGGGCAGGTGCTGTGCGAAGAGTTTGTTGATGATCGTAAATGCCCCATCGAACTCCGCGTCGGCCTTCTCGACGTGGGTGTCGAAGGTGTGTGCGTTGACCGCCGAACCGTAGGTGAAAGCCACCAAACGATCGCCGACATAGATGCAGCCACCGCGCAACTCCAAGGCCTTGAATTGTTCAAAGGCGCGTTGCATTGCCCGTTGTTCGGCGCATAGCTCCGAGGTGTGACCCTCGTGCACCTTGCGCCATTCGCGTTCGAGTGTCATACACTCCGCGGTGCGTTCGTGCGTTAGCTCCGCGTAGCGAAAAGTGGGATATTCGGCCTTGAAACGGTTGATGTGGTTGCGTTTGGATTGCAGGTGCCGCCCCGTGAGGTTGCGCAGGTCGTCGGCCGTGTAGAGATAATCTTCCAGCGCGCGGTTCGAATGGAATGCAAAGGCTTCGTGGCGCAACCTCTCGCAAGCTGCGTCGGTGAGTCCCACCAGTCGCAGTGGCTGCCCTGCGGCGTGCGCATCGTCACGCAGCGTCGGTAGGATGCGCGAGAAGTCACCCTCGCCGACCGGCTGCATATAACCGATCTGCTCGCCGCCACCGATGTGGAAACGGATGACCAAAAAATCCTCCACCTCAGCCCACGCGCTGTGGTAGAGAAACTGCCAGCAGTACATATTGGCAAAGGCCAAATCGCAGTTGGTCAAGCCGCTCGGCAGGGTGTAATGCTCGATCAAGGCTTTGTCCTCGATCCTTATGGGTTTAAAATCAATCATTTACTGTATAACTCTTGCGCTCGATGTGGGCGTAGTATTGCTGCACCAAGGCCTTGAAATTTGTGAGTAGTTGCTCGGCCTGTTCTGTTGGCGTAGTTTCCGCCGACGCGCTCTCCGCCGCCGCCGCCGCGTGGCGTCGGGTGACACCAGCTCCCCCTTGGTCGTCGAATTGCAGCAGATAATCTTGGGTCACGGCGCGAAATTGCCCGTCGTAGCTCACCGCCCAGTGAGGTCGCTCGGGTTCGTTGAGCACGTCGCGCCCGTAAGCAAAATAGGGTTCGCGGTTGTCGAGCAGTCCCAACAGCGTGGGCATCAGGTCGATCTGTTGCACCACCTCGTTCACCTGACCTTGCAGAGCGCCGTCGGGTGTGTAGATGAAACCGATGATGTGGGTGTTTTCGGGATAGACCGTGGTCTCGGGTGCCATCTTTTCGGATGACACGTGGTCGGCCACAAAGACGAAAATCGTGCGTTGGAACCACGCCTCACGGCCGAAACGTTCGAAAAATTGACGAAATGCAAGGTCGTCGTAGGCAACGCCCTTGTGAATTTTGGTGTAGCCCGTGGGCAAGGCGTTGTCGTAGGCGGCCGGCACCAAGAACGGGTGGTGTGACGAGAGGGTGAAGAGCGAGGCGAAGAAGGGTTCGGGTGTGCGCGCCAACTCCTCGCCGGTGAATTGCAGAAATTTGTCGTCCCAAATGCCCCAATAACCGTCGAAATCGGCGGTTCCGTGGGCGGCCTCGTACTCCTCGCGGCTGATGAGCCGTTCGACACCGGCCGCACGGGCGCACGCTCCGAAGCCCATTGAGCCGTGTTCCGAGCCGCAGAAAAACGTTGTCGAATAGCCCTTTGCAGCGAGCATCGCCGGTAGTTGGCGGCTTTTGCCCAACGCTTGTGGCATTAGCACAAAGGGGGTCTTGAACGAAGGGATGCTGCCCAAAACGGCTGGCATTGCTTGAATCGAGCGCGTTCCGTTGGCGAACATCTGGTTGAAAGACAATCCGTTGCGCATCAACGAGTCGAGGAAAGGCGTGAATCCCTTGATCTCGCGGTCGGCATAAAGTGCCGGTTTGAGGTGCGCGGAATGTTCGGCCGACATACTCTCCATAATGAAAACCATCACGTTGCGGCCTGTTAGATTGACGGCTGTCGAGTCGGCAGGGTGGTGTTCGGGGGTGAAGTGTTGCGGCAGCTCGCTCTCCGAAAAGTACTTGGTGAAGCGTACGCTGCCGGCACTGCCCACCGTGCGCAAGATGCAAAACGGATTGCTCAAAATCAGGTTGGCCTTGCCGCTGTCGGGGGTGTAGAGGGTGGCGTTGGAGAGGGTGATCGGGCGCGTCATACGGGTGACGCCGCCGCGCATTCCGGCCAATGACAAACCGACGGCCACGACAAGGATCACGGTGTTGCCGGCGTAGTAGACCCAGCCGCGGCGGAAAAGACTCTGCGCGTGTACGCGGCGGCCGTAACCGACCGAGAGCAGGGCGATGAGTGCGGCTGCAGCGACCACTAAATACCAGTTTTCGGCAGCGAATTTGCCGATGAGTTGTAGCGAATTGCTGTTGTCGGCGAAGAAAATTTCGTCGGCCGTGAATCGTTTTTGGGTGTAACGGAAGTAGACGCAATCGGCCATATTGACCGCCACGACGAGCAGCGCGTTGACCACCACGTAGTAGACGTAGAGCATCGTGCGATACCAGCCGCGTTCGCGCAGCGGTGTGGGCAGCAGCGACAGCAAGATGAACAATCCGTCGGCATAGACCACCGAGGCGGTGTCGAACTTGAGCGCACCCACCAAGAGTTGTCCCACCTCACCCCAGCCCGGCACCCCGAGTGTGGCGGCATTGTAGCACCAAAAGACGACGCGGCAGAGCATCAACACGCCATAGAGCAGCGCGATGCGCCGCAGAAGCAGCACGGTGTGGGTATGAAGCAGTCGATTCACGTTAGCAGGCTTTGAGCGACATATCGAGTGACTTGATTTGATGCGTCAAGGCTCCCACCGAGATGAAATCCACGCCGCATTCGGCATAGTCGCGCATTGTCTCGAGGGTGATGCCGCCGCTCGATTCGGTTTGGCAGCGACCTGCGACCTTGCGCACCGCCTCGCGCGTCAATGCCGGCGAGAAGTTGTCGAACATAATGCGGTCGACACCGCCTGCGGCAAAGACCTCGTCGATGTCCGCCAAGGTGCGCACCTCGCACTCGATCGGGATGTTTTTGCCCCGTGCTTGGAGATACTCCTTGGCACCGACGATGGCTTGACGGATGCCTCCGGCGAAGTCTATGTGGTTGTCTTTGAGTAGGATCATATCGAAAAGCCCCATACGGTGGTTCTCGCCGCCGCCGATCTTGACGGCCATTTTGTCCAACACGCGCATACCGGGTGTGGTCTTGCGGGTGTCGAGTACACGGGTGTGAAGTCCCTCCAAACGTTGCACATAGACAGCGGTTTGCGTGGCCACACCACTCATCCGCTGCATAATGTTGAGCAGGATGCGTTCGGCTTGCAACAGCGAGCGCAGACGTCCGGCCACATAGAAAGCCACATCCCCCGACTTGACGTGCGCGCCATCGGTGAGCACCTGTTCGAATTGCATCTCAGGGTCGAGGCGGTGGAGGACGATCTGGGCAATTTCGATGCCGGCGATGATTCCCTCCTGCTTGCAGAGCAGCCGCATACGTCCCTGCTCGGTGGCAGGAATGCAGCAAAGCGAGGTGTGGTCGCCGTCGCCCAAATCTTCTTGGATGCACAGCTCGATGAGCGTGTCGACAAAGGGTTTGTATTCAGGTTTCATGGCCTCTATTTTTTGAGGATAAGTTGTCCCTTGTAGTAGACTTGGAAGCGTCCGGCGCAGGTGAATACCACGCGACATTGTGTGTCGGTGACCTTGCATTCCAACTCCGTAATGGTGTATTTTGCGTTTGCGACCCAAGTCGAGGTGGCTGGAACGAAATTCTCGGGAACGACCATACGTTCTGCCATTGTCACAGCGTTGGGGGCAAAGGTCGAGGTTGCTGCGAGTCGCATCTCTACGGGCGGCATCGCGGCGGCAAAGCGTGTGGCGTGCATATAGAGGTAGAGTTTGCCGTCAGCTGCCGTTGTAATTTCGAATTGGGCTGCTGGATCGGTGTAGGTGGCTCCTTGGTTGTCGCTTTTGGCGCTGCCCATTGTCCGCACAGCCGAGGTGCCGAAGAAGTGCATTGAGGATGTGAGTGCGCCGTCGCCGATAGCGGTGTTGGTCTTGGCGAAGACCCAACCGTCGGGTAGTTGCACGGGCGGTGTTGTGGTGTCGTTGTTGTCATCGTTGCTGCAAGCTGCAAAGGTGCAGGCGGCGAGGGTTACCAGAAAGAATTTCTTGAACATAAATTTAAAGTTTGATTGTAAGTGTAATTCCAAAAGTTCGGGGGCGGCCGCGTTGCACAAATTCGTTACCAATGGACTTGAAGTAGAAGACATCGTAGCCCTCACCGCCCAAGTTGCGTCCCCAGAAGTCGAGTGCATAGTGCGGCTGTTCGAGGCGCAGCGAGGCGTCCAACAGCGCGTAGAAAGGTTGCGAGAGCGAGTTGGACTCGTTCCAATAGATGCGTCCGGCGCAGCGCACACCGGCGTGGACGATCAGATTGCCGAGCCACGAGACACCGGTCGGAATCGTCCAAGCACCTCCTGCGGCGAGTGTATGTTGGGGCGCGTAGGGGATGAAGTTGCCGCGATAATCCTGCTTGCCGTCGTTGTAACGGACGAAAGTGGCGTGGGTGTAGCCGTAGGCAATGTTGAGGTCGAGGTTGCGCCAAGGGGTGATCTGCAACGAAAGTTCTGCGCCGAGGCTGCGCGTGCGGCCGGCGTTGGTCATCATCCGACCCGTGGACTGCTCCGAGGGAAAAACCGTCAGCTGCTGGTCGTGGCAGTCGATCCAGAAGAGCGCGAAATCGCCGCGCACATCGCCCTCCATACACGAGAAGTGGCCACCCACCTCGTAGTTCCAGCTGTATTCGGGTTTGTAGGACATAATATCCGTCTCCTTGTAATCGAGACCCGACGCCATCTGCCACTTGATCTTCTCCTGCAAAATATCCGAGAAAATCTGGGTGTTGAAACCGCCGGCCTTGTAACCCTTGGTGGCCGAGAGATAGAGCATATCTTTTTCGTTGAATCGGTAGGTGACGGCGGCCTTGGGCAGCACCTCGACATAGTTGTGGGCGAGTGAATTGCGATTGTCGATCGCGATGTGTCCGAGGACGGGAGCGGCCTGCTCGACGCTGACGAAGTAGTCCATTTTGGCGCGGCTGTGGTAGTGGAGCTGCGTGCGTTCGTAATCGACACGCAGGCCGGCCGTGAACAACCAGTGGCCGAGCGTGTAGTTGGATTCGTGGTAGAGAGCCGCGCCGTAGGTCGGAATGCGGAACATCGACTCCAAGAGCTGCTCATCGGAGGCCTTGGAGTAGACAACTCCAGAGCCTGAACCGGCGTTGGCGTGGGCGAAGATCAGCTCGTCGATGCCCACCTGTTTGAAGTTCACCGGTGCATTCATTGCTCCGTGGCGGTAGAAGCCGAAAGCCCCGAAGAGCCAGCGGTAATCCTTGCCGGTGGGTGAGCTGATGACCACATCTTCGGTCGCGCTGTGCTCTTTGGTCGCTTGCCGGAGGGTGAAGTAGGAGAGGGGCAGAAAATCCTGATCGAGGATCATCTCGTCGTCGGAGTATTGGTAGCTGGTAATCGACGATACGGAGAACTTTTCGGCATCGTAACGCACCGTCAAGCCGTCGCTCACCGTGGTACGGCGGTAGGTGCAGGGGTCGTTGTAGGCGATCTGCCCCGGACGGATGACGCTCTGATCGTCGCGAATGATCTCCTTGCCGATGTAGGCGTAGGGATAGCCTCCCTGATCGAGCACCGAGATCGAGAGCGTGTTGTCGATGCGAAGACCGCTCTTGCTGCGCCATTGCATCTTCCAGCGGCCACCGCCCAGTCGCTCCCAGTCGCACTTCTCGCCCGTGGCTTGGTTCTCGAACAGGCCGCCGGTGTGGGTGTAGTAGCCCGTGACGGCCATCCCCAAATCGGGTGCGATTTTGTAGTAGGACGAGGCGCGAAAACGATAGGAGTTGCCGCTGCTGTACTCCATACCGAGACGCACGCCCTCGTAGGAGAGCGGCGAGAGGGTGTAGATGTTGATCACGCCGCCCATTGTGTTGCGGCCGTAGAGGGTCGATTGGGGGCCTCGCAGCACCTCGATGCGTTCGGCATCGGCCAGCTCCATATCGAAATTACCCTTGTTCAGCACCGGCACGTTGTCGATGTTCAACCCCATGACGGGTTGGTCGATGCGTGCTCCCAAGCCGCGCACATAGATCGACGAGGTCATCCGCGAGCCGTAGTCGGGCGCGTGGAAGTTGGGCACCGACTGCGATAGATCTTTCAGCGCATCGACGTGTCCGCGTTCGATGGCGCGACTGCCGACAATGGTGGCCGAGAGGGGTTGTGAGCGCAGCACCAACCCCTGTTTGATCGCCGTCACCTGCACTTTGTCGACCACAATCACCGTATCCACCGCCTCGATCCCAGCATCTGCCGTGGCCGAAAAGTTGTCGGCTGCGCAGGGTGTTGTGGCGAGGGTGAGTAGCAGAGAGAGTCGAAGCAGGTGTCGCATTATTCGTGGTGATAAGGTTCGTTGTTGAGGATGGTGAAGGCGCGGTAGATTTGTTCGGCGAAGATGGCGCGCACGATCTGGTGCGAGAAGGTCATCCGCGAGAGCGACAACTTGGCGTCGGCACGCGCATAGACCTCTTCCGAGAATCCATAAGGGCCGCCGATAATCAGCACCAGCCGTTTCAGACCGCTGTTGAGCCGTTTTTGCACCCACAGCGCAAATTCCACCGAACGCATCTCGTCGCCCCGTTCATCGAGCAGCGCCACATAGTCGCCCTCGGTGAGCTGTCGCAGGATCGCGTCACCCTCGGCTGTGCGTTGTTGCTTGACGGTCAGGCTCTTGGTGTTGCGCGCATCGGGCAGCGTGGTCACGGCGAATTTGCAGTAGAAATTCACGCGCTTGGCGTACATTTCGACCAATGCCGCAACCTCTTTGGAGTCGGTTTTTCCGATGACAATCAGCTCAATGCTCACAGCGTTTTCAAGGATTAATAAATTTTAAACAGCTTCTAAAGATCGCTATTCCACTCGCCGTCAGCTGCTTCGTAGATCACAGGCCGCGTTTTCTCGACCCCTTTGAGCCACTCGTAAGCCTTGTACATCGTGTAGCCGTTGCCCGAATCGCCGCCCAGCGCGTAGCCGATCACACAGGTGAAGTTGCGCGAACGGTAGTACATAGCCTTCACGCGCTCCACATAGTCGTCGACCAGTGTCGGATCGTTCGAGGGGGTGCCGCCCACGCTGCGATCGTCGTGCTTTTCGGGGGCATTGATGTTGGCGCGGTCGATGACGTAAAGCCCCAATTCGTCACACAAATCGTAGAACCACGCCGGCTGCGGATAGTCGGGACAAATGGTGTTCTTGCCGCTCGCTTTCAGCGTTTTGAGCTGTGCGAGGGTGGTTTTGCGATCGGCGGCGGCGTTGTAGGAGGCCTTCACGGGGGTGATCTGCTTGCCCAAACGCATAATGCGTCCGTCGATCAACTCGGTTTTTCCGAAGCCGATTTTCAGCGGCATATACTCCTTGTAGGCGCCATTGCGCTTGGTGAAAAGCATCACCTTGTAACGGGGTGGCAGCGCCTTGCCGCCGGCCTCCCATTTGTAGTTGTAGGTGCCGTAGATGAAGGGTTTGAAGCGCACCGTGTCGGTCGATTGTCCGGCGATGGTCAGCTCGGTCATATTGAATTCGAGCAGCTTGCCGGCTGGCGAATAGATGTCGTAACCCACCGTCACCGGTTCGGCATAGTTGAACGAGTTTTGGGCGATGATCGCCAATTCCAAGATGCCGAAACGACGCGTTGAGTCGGGCACCAAGGCGATTTCGAAGTCGCGGATACTGCGCTTCTCCTGATAATATAAATAGCTGTTTTCGAATGCTTTGCGCGCGACAGGTGCGGCATTGAGCTGCTCCGTGCGACTGCGGCGTGGCGTCACAATCACCGAATTTTTGCCTTGGCGGATGTAGGGCGTGACGGCAAATTCGGCCGGTGTGGCCGAATCTTCGACCTCGGCCACCACCTCGTTGTTGATGCGCAGGGTGTAGGCCGAACCGACGTTTTCGAGGTGGAGATAGATGTTGCCGTCGATCCAAACATAGGGCACGTCGAGGATCGCGCCCCACGCCTCTCCGTCGCTGATTGTGAGTGCTTTGGGGGCGTAGTCGATGTTGTGTCCGGCGCTGGCGCGATTGCGGTTGTCGGCATCCAGACGCGTGTCGTAGGGGATCAGCTCCGTGCGGTAGATGCGACCCTTCTGCTGGGCTTCGAGCGTATGTATGCAGCCGAAAATTACGGCCGCCAAAAGTATGGTTTGTTTGATCATATATCTATTATATAGGCCTGACAAAGGTACTTTTTTTTTGCCAAATCACAAATTATAGCTAACTTTGTAAATTCAGAAAATCTTATAGAAGCATAGATAAAATTGATACCATGAAAACGCAGAGAATCGTTGAAATATTGAAGTCGGGTGCTGTGGATACCGACATCGTCGTCAAAGGCTGGGTGCGCACCAAGCGCGGTAACAAAAATGTCGCGTTCATCGCCCTCAACGACGGGTCGTGTGTCTCTAACATCCAAATAGTTGTGGATTTGACGACGCTCGATGAGGAGCAACTAAAACCGGTCACCACGGGCGCTTGCATCCGCGTTGACGGCCGGCTGGTGGCTTCGCTGGGTGCCGGTCAGGGGGTCGAGGTGCAGGCGTCGAAGATCGAGGTCTACGGCACGGCTGATCCCGACACCTACCCTTTGCAGAAGAAGGGTCACTCGCTGGAGTTTCTGCGTGAGATCGCCTACCTGCGTCCGCGTACCAACACCTTTGGCGCGGTGCTGCGCATCCGCCACGCAATGGCCTTTGCCATCCACGAATACTTCCACAGCCACGGTTTCTACTATTTCCATACGCCGCTCATCACCGCCTCGGATTGCGAGGGTGCCGGCGCGATGTTCCAAGTGACGACGCTCGATCTGAACCAAGTGCCCAAGGGCGACGACGGAAAGGTCGATTTCGCGCAGGATTTCTTCGGCAAGGCGTGCAATTTGACGGTCTCGGGACAGTTGGAGGGCGAGTTGGGTGCCTTGGCCTTGGGGCGCATCTATACCTTTGGCCCGACCTTCCGCGCCGAAAATTCCAACACCCCACGCCACGCGTCGGAGTTTTGGATGATCGAACCCGAAGCGGCTTTCTATGAGCTGGAAGACAATATGGAGCTGGCCGAGGACTTCATCAAGTCGCTGGTGCGCTATGCCCTCGACAACTGCCGCGAAGACCTGGAGTTTCTCAACAAAATGTGGGATCCGGAGCTGCTGGAGCGGCTGCGTTTCGTGGTGGACAACGATTTCAAACGCCTCGACTACACCGAGGGCGTGGCCATACTCAAAGCCTCGGGTCACAAATTCGAATTCCCGTGCGACTGGGGTTGCGACCTTCAGTCGGAGCACGAGCGCTATCTGGTTGAGCAACATTTCAAACGTCCGGTGATCCTGATCAACTACCCCAAAGAGATCAAAGCCTTCTATATGAAGCAGAACGACGACGGCAAGACGGTACGCGCAATGGACGTATTGTTCCCAAAAATAGGCGAGATCATCGGCGGTTCGGAGCGCGAGGCCGATTATGGCAAACTTCGTGCACGGGTGGCCGAATTGGGTATGAGCGAGAAGGATATATGGTGGTACCTCGATACGCGTCGCTGGGGATCGGCGCCGCACTCGGGCTTCGGCTTGGGCTTCGATCGACTGCTGATGTTTGTGACCGGAATGACCAACATCCGCGATGTGCAACCCTTCCCACGCACGCCCAAGAACGCAGACTTTTAAGTGGAGGCACTCGTGCCGAATCTCTTCCTTTCGAATGATTCGAATGACGATGCCCAATTTCTAAATTTTTATGCTTAATTGGGAACTCATGGCTATCAATCAGAGACAAGTACTTTCGCTTCAACAGAAACTCTCGCCGCAGCAGATCCAAATGATCAAGCTGCTGGAGCTGCCTACCGTGCAACTGGAGCAACGCATCAAACGCGAGATTGAGGATAACATCGTCCTTGAAGAGCAGGAGCGCACCGCCGAGGAGGAGCAGGAGCAGCCGAAGCAAATTTCGGTCGACGAATACCTGCGCGAGGACGACACTCCCTCCTACAAAAGTCGGATCAACAACTATTCCAAAGATGACAAACAGCGGCCGGTCTACCTCACCGAGGGGCGTTCGCTGCACGAATATTTGGTCGAGCAGCTCGGTTTTCGCAACCTTTCGGAGCGCGATATGCGGCTGGCGATCTACCTGATCGGCAGCATCGACGAGGACGGTTATCTGCGACGCGATTTGGCGTCGGTGGCCGATGATATTGCCTTTTCGTTGGGCGTTGAGGTCACGATCGAGGAGCTTGAAAAACTGCTGTCGATCATCCACGAGTTGGAGCCGGCCGGTATCGGTGCGCGCAACTTGCAGGAGTGCTTGCTGTTGCAGATGGCACAGCAACCCATCACCACCCGATCGCAGCGGCTTGCTCGTCAGATCCTGACCAACTATTTCGAGGAGTTCATCAAAAAACACTACGAAAAGTTGATGACGCGTTTGCAGCTCTCGGAAGATGAGTTCCGCGATGCGCTGTCCGAGATCAAACACCTGTCGCCCAAGCCCGGAAATCTCTATGCCGAGGGGGGTACCGACACCACACCTTATATTATTCCCGATTTTATCCTCGACACGCAAGACGGTCATTGTCTGCTGTCGCTCAACGCCTACAACGTTCCCGAGGTGCGCATCAACCGCCGCTATATGGAGATGATGCGCGAAATGGTCGGCTCCGACGGCACGGTCAAGGAGAAAGATCGCGAGGCGATACAGTTCGTGAAGAGCAAAATCGACTCGGCCAAGTGGTTTATCTCGGCCATTAAACAGCGTCACGACACCCTGATGCGGACAATGCAAACGATCCTCGACTACCAAATCGAATACTTCAAAGATGGTGATAAGAGCCATCTGAGACCGATGATTCTCAAGGATATAGCCGATCGCACAGGGCTTGATGTCTCGACCATATCGCGCGTGGTGAACAGCAAATATGTCCAGACACAGTTTGGCATTATCCTGCTCAAGTCGCTCTTTTCGGAGGCAATGCAGACCGATAGCGGCGAGGAGGTTTCGAGTTACGAGATCAAAAATATCTTGCAGGAGTGCGTCGATGGCGAAGACAAACGTCGACCGTTGACCGACGAGACGTTGATGGATATTCTCAACACGAAGGGTTACCGCATTGCCCGTCGCACGGTGGCCAAGTACCGCGAGATGCTCAATATACCTGTGGCGAGGCTGCGCAAGCAAATTTAAAGATTGAATTGCAATTTGCGCAACTAAAAGATTATAGGATAAACAAGCGGCTGACCCCTCGACAAGCTCGGGGGGCGCCAAATTG
>JAVVYP010000038.1:0-15472 GCA_036651015.1 Alistipes sp. | reverse complement strand
TGACCGCCGCAGCAAACACCGACCCGGCGAGACATCCGCGTCCGGCCTCATCACAGCCGGCTTCCGTCAGGAGGTATTGAAAGCTATTCTCAAGCATTTTTTATTTGAATTTGGGCGCTGTACGCGAATCTTCTGCGCCGTTTGTCCACAAAGTTACCGATAATTTGGAATCAGACTCCATAAATTGCTTTTTTTCGTTAATTTTGCACCATACAGGCTTCTTAGAAATTACTTCGATTGATGAATTTTGACCCGGCTCGGCAGACCTTTATCCCTGCTTTTCTCTTACTCCTCGTCTTCACGTTCGCGGCTGTGCACACCATGGAGGCGTTGCAACCGCTGTCGGCGGCCGCTACGGTGAGCGCAGCGGAGAGTGTGCCGGGGCTGCTTTTGCCACTACTCGACACGCTGATCACCAACTTTCAAGTTGCTCATCCGCTTGTTGCGCGCCTGCTTGCTGGGTTTTTGATGCTGCTGACCGGAATCTACATTGGCCGAATGACCGCTCGCTACAACCTCTATTCGGTGAACACGTGCCTGCCCATTCCCCTCTACGCAATCATCGCCTGTTGCCTCTCAATGAACCCGAACTACCTCAGCGGATTCGTCGCAACCACCCTGCTGGCCTTTGCTATTCGCAATTTTGCCCGTTCATTTTGCAACGGATATGGGTTTGACGGCATTTATCGCGGCACTTTTTATCTGGGGTTGGTGGTTTTGGTGACCCCTACCGCCCTGCCGCTGCTGCTGCTCTTGCCGTTGGCCATCGTGCTTTTTCGCCGCACCTTGCGCGAAGTGGCTGTCGCACTCGCAGGCCTGCTTTTTGCCCCCTGCGTGCTCTGTTACGTCAATTGGGGTGCCGGTGGAAGCTTCATAGCACCCGCTTTGCAACTCTGGAGTTGCTTTGTTTCCAACCCCTCGGTTGGGCTGTTTACTGCCATATCTCTCCCCACATTGATCCTTTTGGGCGGCATCCTCATTCTTGACCTCCTCGCCCTCTTTCTGTTTTTCACGGATCACTATACCGTCGGAACTAAACCGCGATTTATCCTGATCTTCGCCATCGGGGCGCTTCTGCTAACCATCTCGCTCTTCTTTGTTCCCTCCGCTTCACCGGTCTCAATGGCGCTGTTGACCATCCCCTCGGCACTGCTTTTACCGCTTCTTTTTGTGCGCATAAACCGTCTCATCTCTCTATCACTCTATTTATTTTTGATAGCAATAACAGTAACTAAACTATTATTACAATAATATATTTAGTCTTAAACGTAGTCAAATTGGGTTTAAATGTTGTTTTGTGCTTTTTGCAGGCATATATAATTGCATAAAACAAATTATTAATTGTAGATTTGAAATTGAATGATAAGTGACGCAACTCATTGTTCACACAATTTTAAATCACAATGAATATGAAAAATTCATTAACTGCATCGGCACAGCTGCCGATGATTGTGAAGTATATGGATACGCTTCACAATGGCATTCAGTCGCAGACATTGTCGCGTTATGCGATCGGTTACATCCTTCGTGGCACGAAATACATCTACGATGGTGATAAACGCCAAATGCTCACGCGAGGAGATGTTTTCTATTTTGGATTGGGGCATCACTACATCGAAAATGTGCCTGAAAACGGTCAGCCCTTCGAACAAATTTTGTTTTACTACACCCCCGAAGATCTCCAGCGCATCTTGCTGCACCTCAACATCACCTATGGACTGAATATCTCCAACGAACACGCGTGCGAAAATTGCAGAAATCGAACCCACGTGGCGATGACTGGCTGGAGCACCCTGCGGAATTTTTTCATCAACGCCAACAACTACCTGCGTGACGAGGATTTCAAACACGACGAAACCGCCGAAAATATCAAGATGACCGAACTGATCTATTTGATCTCTTCGCACGAGGATTGCTGCATCAAAAGCAAGCTGCTGAGCAACATTGACTCGGCGAAGGAGAACTTCGAGCAGATCGTTTACGACCACGTTTTCAAAGATATTTCAATCGACGAGTTGGCGCAGTTGACCGCTCGTTCGCTCACCTCATTCAAGAAGGAGTTTCGCCGACACTTTCTGATGCCGCCCCACAAATGGTACATTCGCCAGCGGCTGATTCATTCGCGTCTGCTGCTGATTTCGACCTCCAAGTCGATCTCCGAGATCGGCAATGACTGCACCTTCCCCAACACGTCGCACTTCATCAAACTCTTCAAAAAAGAGTACCTGATGACGCCGGCCGCCTACCGCAACCGCCACCTCTCATCACTCTCGGCAGGACAATTTTCGGTCGCGAAACCGGTTACAGAGGTGCGCCTCGCTCTTTAGAAGCTGATTGAAATTCATTCAATAATTCTTATCAATAAAATTAAGACAGCTTCTTAATAAAAAATTTCAAAACGATTCGGACGTTGATTCTGAATTGACTCATATTTAAAAAATTTAATTACAATTTAACAGTTAAAGTTTGGTTGATTTAAGAAAATGACATAAAATATTTGGTATATCCTAAAAAACCGATTATCTTTGTCTTCAGATGTGGATCACTCCACGCTCATTAACCTAACTAACCTAACCAGAGAAGCCCGATGCAGCAGTGTATCGGGCTTCTTCTTGCTGGGTCGTCTCCAAGGTAACCGCCGCCAACCGGCTCATCCCCTTGTAACGCTTTTTGCAGACGTTGCGCCCCACGCTTTACGTAATAATTCGAGATTTCGGCAGAATTGTCAATTATTTTTTCTATTTTTGCACTAATTGGAAAATAATGAACTTAAATGCCAAAGTTTTATGACAAGGTAGATGTACTGAAAAAACCCGAATGGTTGAAGATCCGACTCCACCGCACCGCTGAATATGCCGAGGTGCGGCAGATTGTCGAAAAACACGGTTTGCATACGATTTGCAGCAGCGGAATGTGTCCCAACAAAGCCGAATGCTGGAGTCGAAGAACCGCAACTTTTCTGATTTTAGGTGACATCTGTACACGAGGCTGCCGCTTCTGTGCTACAAAAACGGGACACCCCCTACCTCCCGACGCCCGGGAACCTTTGCAGGTTGCCGAAAGCGTCTCTTTGATGAAACTTAGGTACGTCGTTGTGACCTCCGTGACGCGTGACGATCTTTCGGATGGTGGCGCTGCCCATTGGGCAGCAACCGTCGAGGCGATCCGCACACAGACACCCGACACCGTAATTGAGCTCCTTATTCCCGATTTCGACGCCCGACCCGATCAGATGGATGTGGTTTTGGCGTCGAAACCCGACATCATCGGGCACAACATCGAAACCACCGAGCGTCTGACGCCTGTGGTTCGTTCGCGGGCAAAATACCGCACCAGCTTGGAGACACTTCGTTACCTGCATTCGCAGGGCGCGGTGACCAAAAGCGGCGTGATGGTTGGCCTTGGCGAAACCGATGATGAGGTTTTACAAACCCTACGCGACCTGCGCGATGCAGGCGTGCAGATTGTAACACTGGGTCAGTATCTTCGACCAACCTTGGAGCACTATCCCGTTGCGGCGTATATTACTCCCGAGAAATTCGAATGGTACCGGCTCCAAGCGTTGGCGATGGGCTTCAGCTACTGCGCGAGTGCACCTTTGGTTCGCTCGTCCTATTTGGCAGAAGAGGCGCTCGACAGCGTGAAAAGCAGGGTGTGATGAGGGCTTCGTGCAAAGATTTAGGCGTGGTGGACTATGCGGCTTGCTGGCAGATGCAGCAACGTTTGTTCGACGCCTTGCTGGCCGAAAAAGCGCTCCGCAACCCCCAAGAGGTGCGCGCTGAGACCGATTTGGTCGGCACGATTTTGCTGGTGGAACATCCGCCGGTTTACACCTTGGGCAAGAGCGGCCACACCGAAAACTTGCTCATCGACCGCGCTGCATTGGAGCGGTTGGGTGCACAGTTCTTTCACATAGATCGCGGTGGTGATGTCACCTTCCACGGCCCGGGTCAGGTGGTCTGCTATCCGATCCTCGACCTCGAAAAGTTGGGCATCGGTCTGCGAGAGTACATTGCAGCGCTCGAGGAGGCTGTAATCTGTACGGTGGGTGCCTTTGGCATCACAGCCGGACGCATAGCCGGCGCCTCGGGGGTGTGGATCCACGTCGCCGGCGGTATGCCGCGCAAGATCTGCGCCCTTGGAGTTCGCTCGTCGCGCTTTGTGACGATGCACGGTTTTGCGCTCAATGTCAACACGGATCTCCACTGGTTTTCGCACATCAATCCGTGCGGATTTACCGACAAAGGGGTGACCTCGATGGCGCAGGAGTGCGGCGCCGAGATCTCGATGGAGCAAGTAAAAGTTTTGATTGTCAAATTTTTAAGTGAAAAATTAAATGTTAAAATATATAATAATTAGAAAGTATGCCTATAGAAAAACACTGGGTGGTGAAGCCCCAGGGCGAATCGGGCACGGTGGCGAAACTCGCTGCCGCGCTGCGGATCTCGCCCGTACTGGCCAATCTACTCGTACAGAGAGGCATAGACAATGTAGATCAGGCGGAGAAATTTTTTAAACCCAGCCTTGCCGATCTTCACGACCCTTTCCTGATGAAGGATATGGATGTGGCGATCGAACGGGTTGAACACGCCGTGCGTAACCAAGAGAAGATCATGGTTTACGGCGATTATGACGTAGATGGCTGTACGGCCGTTGCGTTGGTTTATACTTTTCTGCGACAAATCGGGCACAAAAACCTGATGTTCTACATCCCCGACCGTTATACCGAGGGTTATGGTATTTCGATCAAAGGGATAGACCTCGCGGCTCGCAAGGGCGTGGGGCTTATCATTGCACTGGACTGCGGCATCAAAGCCACAGAAAAAGTCGTCTATGCAAAGAGCAAGGGCGTGGATTTCATCATCTGCGACCACCACCTTCCGGCCGAGGAGATTCCTCGCGCCGTAGCAGTTCTCGATCCCAAGCGGATCGACTGTTCCTATCCGTTCGACGAGTTGTCGGGTTGCGGCGTGGGATTCAAATTTGTGCAGGCTTATGCCCAGAAAAACGGCATTCCCTTCGAACAGATTCAGCCACTGCTGGATTTGTTGGTGGTGAGTATCGCTTCGGACATTGTGCCCCTGACGGGAGAAAATCGCATTTTAGCCCATTTTGGACTCAAAAACCTCAACGAGGAGCCTTCGAAAGGGTTGCTGTCGATCATCAAGATCTGCGGATTGGAGAATCACAACATCACCGTTGATGATATTGTCTTCAAAATCGGCCCTCGCATCAACGCCGCAGGACGTATGCGGATGGATGAAAACGACGAAAACGCTTCACCCTCGGGTGGTCACGCAGCCGTCGAGCTGCTCATTGAGGGCAATGAACGCATTGCCCAAGAGTTCGGCAGCGTCATCGACGCCTACAACCAAGACCGCAAGTCGATCGACCGCTCGGTGACACAGGAGGCGCACGATTTCATCGAGCGCAATGCCGAGCTTAAGAGCCTCAAGAGTACGGTGGTCTACAATCCCAAGTGGATGAAGGGCATCGTGGGCATCGTGGCTTCGCGGCTGATCGAAACCTACTACCGGCCGACGGTGGTGCTGACGATGAGCAATGGTTTTGTCACGGGTTCGGCGCGTTCGGTTCCGGGTTTCGACCTCTACCAAGCTGTCGAATCCTGTGCCGATTTGTTGGAGAATTTCGGCGGCCATATGTACGCTGCCGGTCTGACGATGCGCCCCGAAAACGTGGAGGAGTTTACGCGACGATTCAACGCCTATGTCGAGCAGACGATTGATCCCCAGATGTTGAAACCACAAGTGGATATTGACAGTGATCTGCTCTTCTCGGACATCACCCCGACTTTCCGCAAAGACCTGAATCGCTTTCAACCCTTTGGCCCGGGCAATGCCGCGCCGGTCTTCGCCACCTATGGCGTGAGCAACCACGGCGACGCCAAATTGGTCGGTCAGGAGTGCGAACACCTTCGGATGGATCTGATGCAGCGGCAGAAGCCCAACACCAAGATCCAAGCCATCGCCTTTCAGCAACCCGTTCACTACGAGTGGGTGCGCTCGGGTCGTCCGATTGACGTCTGCTACCAGATCGTCGAGAACCACTATCGCGGCACCATCACCACACAGCTGCGCATCAAAGACATCAAACCGGTGTTGAAGTAACTTGTGCTATTGCGCCAATAAGAAAAAAGGAGACCGCGAGGTCTCCTTTTTCTTATTGAATCCGAGGAATCCGAAGAATCCGTTCGGTGTCGTCGGCCGGCGGCAGTGGAGCCGGTGTGAAGTCCGAGTAGCCGATGGCCACAATGCAGAGCGGTTCGCAACCGGCAGGCAGGGGTAGCAGTGTGCGCAGAAAATCGGCCGCCTGTTCGCCCGTGGGTTCCGCCTTGCTGCGCGGACGTCCGCCAATGTGCACCCAGCACGAGCCTAAGCCGGCATCGACGCAGGCCAACTGCAAGAAAGTGGCCGAGATGGCGCAATCCTCGCGCCACAGATCGGTTTTGGTGGTGTCGCCCAACACCACAATTGCCAGCGAAGCCCCTGCCATAAAGGACGAACCGGAGTCGCGCACGGTGGCCATCCGAGCAATCAGGGTCGGGTCATCGACCACCAGTAGCCGTGTCGAGCGGCTGTTACGCGCCGAGGGCGCTGTCAGGGTCTGCTCGAGCAGCTGCTCAAGCACCTGCTGAGGTATGGCGCGTTCCGTAAATTTGCGGATGCTGCGACGCTTTGCAATCAACTCTTTGAATTCCATATCTTTTGCTTTTTCTCTTGCAAAAATAGTGAAAAAAAGCTATCTTTACCCCTCTAACAACACAAAATATGAATTGCAGATTCACCATCGCCTTGATCTACGACTTCGACGGCACACTGGCTCCGGGCAATATGCAGGAGTATGACTTCATTCCGGCCGTGGGCAAAAGCAACAAAGAGTTTTGGAGTGAAGCCAACTCGTTGGCCGAAGAGCAGGACGCCGATATGGTGCTGACCTATATGGCACGAATGATTCAGGAGGCCAAATCGAAGGGGCTGTCACTCCGCCGTGAGGCTTTCCAAGAGTCGGGGCGCCACGTGACGCTCTACCCGGGGGTCAAGCAGTGGTTTGAGCGCATCAACGCCTATGCTGCCGATCGCGGAATTCGCATCTACCACTACATCAATTCGTCGGGTCTGAAGGAGATCATCGAGGGCACCGAAATCGCCCACGAATTTCGCAAAATCTACGCCTGCTCGTTCCTCTACGACATCGACGGCATCGCCTATTGGCCGGCTGTGGCGGTCAACTATACCAACAAAACGCAATTTATCTTCAAGATCAACAAGGGGGTCGAATCGGTCTTCGATAGCAAGCTGGTCAATCGCTATATTCCCGAAGATGAGCGCGCTGTACCATTCCACCACATGATCTATGTGGGCGACGGAACCACCGATATTCCGTGTATGCGGCTGGTGAAAAATTTCGGCGGCTACTCCATCGCCGTGTATAGTCCCGACGAAAAGGGGGCGCGCAAGGAGATGGCCTCGCTCATCCACGACAACCGCGTGAGCCACGTCTGTCCGGCCGACTACACCGAAGGTTCGGGAATGGATATTTTGGTCAAGACGATCATCAACAAGATTGATCTGGACGACCAACTCAAGAAATTGGAGGTCGTAAAATAAGCAGCTATGAAAATTGTTTTTGCAACCAATAACGTCCACAAAATCAACGAAGTGCAAGCTGTTTTGGGCGATGGTTACACGTTGGTCACACCCCGCGATTGCGGCCTTACCGAGGAGATTCCCGAGCAGCAAGCCACCCTCGAGGGCAACGCCTCGCAAAAGTCACACTACTTGTGCGAGCGCACCGGACTGGACTGCTTTGCCGACGACACGGGGCTGGAGGTCGAAGCGTTGGACGGTGCCCCCGGGGTGCATTCGGCGCGTTACGCCACCGACGGCCACGACTTCGCGGCCAACAATCGCCTGCTGCTCCACAACTTGAGCGGCAAGACCAATCGCCGCGCGCGGTTTCGCACGGTGATCTCGCTGCTGCTTGGCGGCGAAGAGCACCTCTTCGAGGGGGTTGTCGAGGGTCGAATCATCGACTGCGAACAGGGGCACGAGGGGTTTGGTTACGACCCACTGTTTGTCCCCGACGGCTACAACACAACCTTTGCCCAAATGACGACCGACGAGAAAAATGCGGTTTCCCACCGCGCTCGCGCCGTGCGTAAATTGGCCGCCTACCTCCACTCGATCGAGAAATAAGCAGCCTCTAATTTGGCAATGCCCACCAGAAGCACTATCTTTACGGCCCTATGGAAGAGAAAAACTGCAACTACAACAAGGAGGAGCATTTCGACGAGACAACCATCGAAGCGCTGAAGCTCCACTACGCCGAAATTCTGCGTCTGCTGGGCGAGAATCCCGATCGCGAGGGGCTGCTCAAAACCCCCGAGCGCGTGGCCAAATCTATGTCGTTTCTGACCAAGGGCTACGACGAGAATCCGCTTGAGATCATCCGTTCGGCCACCTTCCGCGAGGAGTACAAACAGATGGTGCTGGTCAAGGATATCGAATTATACTCGCTCTGCGAACACCACATGCTGCCTTTCTACGGCAAGGCGCACATTGCCTACATCCCCAAGGGCTACATCACGGGACTCTCCAAAATCGCGCGTGTTGTCGAGTGCTACGCCCGGCGCCTGCAAGTTCAGGAGCGGCTGACGGTGCAGATCCGCGATTGCATTCAAGAGGCTCTGAATCCGATGGGCGTGGCTGTGGTGATCGAAGCCAGCCATATGTGTATGCAGATGCGCGGCGTGGAAAAACAAGGTTCGGCAACCACCACGTCGGCTTTCACGGGAATTTTTCTCTCGGATCCTCGCACGCGTGAGGAGTTTATGACCCTCATCTCACATTCGTACCGATAATTTAACTGATAACTATGACCCCCAAACGCCTCTTCAATTTATGCCTTGCAACCGCCGTGGTGTGTGTTGCACAAAGCGCTTCGGCAAACGCCGTAAGCGAATTGTCGCCCGCCGCGATTTTGGAGCCTTCGGCGCACCAAAGCGTGTCAACAATGGTTGCCGACAATACGCGCGTCGCGAAAAAAGCCAAGAAGAACAAAGCCAAAGCCCCTGTGGCTTTTGCCCCCACCAACCGACCGGTTGCTGCCCAGCGGCTCTTCACGTCGCCTGCTGTGGAGGCCGAAATCGTCCGCATCAAAGAGGTGTTGACCAACGCCAAGTTGGCTTGGATGTTCGAAAACTGCTTCCCCAACACCCTCGACACCACCGTTCATTACCGCCAAGACGCCTCCGGCGTTGACGACACGTTCGTCTATACGGGTGACATCCACGCAATGTGGTTGCGCGATTCGGGCGCTCAAGTTTGGCCTTACGTCCAGTTGGCCAACAAAGACGAACACCTGCGCAAAATGCTCTCCGGCGTGATCCGTCGTCAATTTAAGTGCATCAACATCGACCCCTACGCCAACGCCTTCAACGACGGCCCGACGGGCGGCGAGTGGATGACCGACGTGACCGATATGAAGCTCGACCTGCACGAACGCAAGTGGGAGATCGACTCGCTCTGCTATCCGCTGCGTCTGGCCTATCAATATTGGTTGGTCACGGGCGACACGACGGTCTTCGACCAAGCGTGGCTCGAGGCGGTTCGCAACATCCTCAAGACCTTTCGCGAACAACAACGCAAGGCCGGTGTCGGCCCTTATACGTTTATGCGTGTGACGGATCGTCAGTTGGATACGGTCTGCAATTTGGGCAAAGGCAATCCGGTAAACCCAGTGGGTTTGATCGCCTCGACGTTCCGCCCTTCGGACGACGCCACAACGTTCCTCTTTTTGGTTCCGTCGAACTTCTTTGCTGTCAGCTCACTGCGCAAGGCGGCCGAGATCCTGACCAAGGTCAACCACGAAACCGCACTGGCTGCCGAGTGCACCACCTTGGCCGCTGAGGTCGAAGGCGCTCTCCAGAAATACGCCACCTTTGACCATCCCGACTTCGGTAAGATCTATGCCTTTGAGGTGGACGGTTTTGGCAATCGGTTCCTGATGGACGATGCCAATGTGCCGTCGCTGCTGGCAATGCCCTACTTGGGCGATGTCGATGTCAACGACCCGATCTACCAAAACACACGTCGTTTCGTGTGGAGCACCTCCAACCCCTACTTCTTCAAAGGCACGGCCGGCGAGGGTATCGGGGGACCGCACGTTGGTTATGATATGATTTGGCCAATGAGCATTATGATGAAGGCCTTCACCTCGCAGGACGATGCCGAGATCAAACGTTGCGTGGAGATGTTGCTGACCACCGATGCCGGTTTGGGATTCATCCACGAGTCGTTCAACAAAAACGACCCGAAAAACTTCTCACGTGCGTGGTTTGCTTGGCAAAACACCCTCTTTGGTGAGTTGATCCTCAAGTTGGTCAATGAGAATAAAACGGAGCTGCTGAACTCAATCACCGTACATTAATCACACACGTCGGCCGCGACAACGCTTCGCCAAAGTTGTCCGCGTCGGAAATAACGAATCGGCGAGCATCAATTGTTTTGATGCTCGCCGATTTTTTACGATCACTGGCGTGCTTTTTTATACCTTCTTAAGCGACGAGGGTTGCACCGGAATCGAGAAGTGGAAACAGGTTCCCACACCCACCCTTGACTCCACATCAATGGTGCCCTCCATCCGCTCAACAATCATCTTCGAGATGGACAACCCCAATCCTGAGCCTACTGCAAAGTCATTGAGCTTGACAAATCGGTCGAAAACAGACCGCACTTTCTCTTCGGGAATGCCGACGCCCGTATCCCTCACATAGAATTCAATACGCTCGTTACAGCAGGTGAAGCCGAAACGAATTTGCCCCTGCTCGGTAAATTTGATTGCGTTGTTGATCAGGTTGGTGATCACCTGTGCCATCCGGTTGTGATCGGAGATGATATGCACATTTTGAAAAGTCTCCTCGAAGATAAGTTGTACGCCCGACTTGGTGCGACCCTTGTGAATCTCATACTCCGAGCGACACAACTCATTGAGGTTCATTTCGTTGAATTTAAACTCAAGGGTCCCGGCCTCAATTTTCGAGAGGTCGAGAATATCGTTGATCAGCTGCAACAGCAAGTCCGAATTGGTGTCGATGATGTCGGCATAGTAGTGCCTATTCTCCACACTATCGTCCTCGTCGGAACAAAGCAGCTTCGCAAAACCCACAATGGCATTGAGCGGCGTACGAATCTCGTGACTCATATTGGCCAAAAAGGTCGATTTCAACCGATCCGACTCCTCGGCACGAACGCGCGCCTCGATGATGCCCTGTTCGGCTTTTTTCTGTTCGGTGACATCCCACGATACGCCGATGATCAGCGGCAAACGATTCTCGACCGGAACCAATGACTTGGTGGTGTTGACCTGACGCCTTTCGCCCTGCGTCGTAATATACTCCT
Organism: Alistipes sp.; assembly: GCA_036651015.1. Lineage (GTDB taxonomy): Bacteria > Bacteroidota > Bacteroidia > Bacteroidales > Rikenellaceae > Alistipes. Next base: position 4,052 of record JAVVYP010000038.1, on the reverse strand, counting down.
CGACGAAGTCTATCCGGTCACCCTTCTGCAACAAGAGCAGATCGTCGCGGCGAAAATCGGCCGCATCCTGCGGATTGGGGAATATTTCGCTATCGGTATGCCCCAACGCTTTGGAAGCTGGAATATGCGAGTGCTCCTCGAAGGCGCGGTTCCAATAGAGGTAACGGAATTCGTTGCCCGGATCTTTGACAAAAAGATAGACCGGAATGTTGTTGAGGACACACTCCAGCACGGAGTTCATCTCCTTGATTTTGTTCTCGTGTTCGAGCTGTTCGGTGATGTCGTGGGACAAAAACCAGACCATCTCCTGCTTTTTGATGTGATCGTAAACAAGATAGCTAACCACCTCGCAGACCACAATATTATTGGGCGAATATTTGAAATGAACCGTGTTTTTCTGCGTTCCTTTGTTGTCGCGAATATCGCAAACCGCCTTATCCCATTGAGCAGAAGTCACTTTGAAGGAGAGAAATTCGTAGATCTTATACTGCGAAAGATCGCCCTGTAATTGATGTCGCTTGCGGAACTGTTCGTTGGCATATTGCATCGTGCCGTCCAAGTTGCAGGCATAGATCTCCTCATCGACATTGTTGAGGGCACATTTAACCATCTCCAGATCGCGCTTGTCCGCCTCGGCAGCCGTGATGTCGCGACAAATGCAAAGGGCATAATTCGAATTGAGTGGCGTAATGCGATTCTCGTAATTGTGCGTCACACCATTGAGTGTAATCGAGTGGTGCGACGTGGAGCTGCGCTGGGTGGCAAAGACCTGAGCGAGGTTTTCCAGCACCGCAAAAGCAGCATCGGGCGCGAGTGCCAGATTAATATCTTTGCCTATCAGTTCGCAACAAGGGCAACCCACGTGGTTGGTCTCCTCGGCCGACACCAGCTCGACAATCGAGCCTTTTCGATCCAAAACGGTCACCATATCGGGCAGCGAATCCAAAATCTTGCAGGCATACTGATCCCGGAATCGCTCCGTGTTTTGTTTGTTCTGCTCCAGTTCCTCGATTCTGCGAATCAAATCCTCTCGGGAACAATCGTCGTATCGGCTCATTTTTTTAAGTTAAACGCTTTTTGCTTTTTACAAATATAGCGAATTTCAACACATAACGCGCTTTTTTGAATAAATTTTACATAATTTTCAGGGAGCAGCGCTTTTTTTGCTTTGTTAATAGGCAAGAAAAGCATATCTTTACTACAAAATAGGATACTTTTATGATGCGTTTACTACTCCTTTGTTGTGGTTTATTGTTGACCACACCCCTTATTTTCGCCCAACAAAACACCGCGGCTCCCGAAAAAGAGGTCATTCTTGTCGATTTCTTCTCGCGCATTCGCGAGGTTCCGGCACCCTACCTCGAGCAACTGCGCGAACAGGTGCTCGGCGGTTTCGTGGATCGCGGACGCCACCGCATCATCGACGCCGAAGCCTCGCGCTCGCTGGCCGCTTCGGTGCCCGGAACAGGGGTCACCGACCCGGCAATGGCCGCGGCCGATATGGATGCTTTCTTGGAGGCGCGCGCCCCACAAGCCTTGGCCGCAGGTGCCCGTTACTTGGTCAGTGGCGTGGTTGTCGGTTACCATTTCGAACACGTCGCGCTGCCCGGCTACGACAATCGTCATCGCCCTTTGCAAGGCTTCAAATCGGGTTTCCGGGTGATTCTCTCGGCGCTTGATCTCAAATTGGGACAACGGATCGCCGATAAAGCCTACGATCTGACGGGCACCGCGCCGATCGCCGAAGACGCCGATAGGGTAGCTTTGGCCTCAATCCGCAGCTCAATCGAGTACTATATTGATTTTAATTTCAAGTTCGAAACCTCGATCCTTGAGCTTTGTCCGCCCGATCGCAAACACCGCATTCGCGAGCTTTACATCCACAGCGGCACACAGATGGGCGTGCAGCTGGGCGACCTGTTTATGGTCTACGAGGAGGTGCCGATCGGCGGTGTCGTCACCCGTCAAAAGGTGGGGCGGCTGCGCGTGGATGATGTCGAGAATCCCGATGTTGCCAAGTGTAAAATCACAGCCGGTGATGCCGAAATTGCCGCAGCTTTCTCGGCCGGCCGCACGCTGATCTGCATTAGCGATAGTAAGGCGCTATTCTATTGATTTAAAGTTGTTTCCACGCATAACACAACCGGCTGTCGTCACGCGTCAGCCGGTTTTTTATCGCATAAAAACATCTATTTATACGCTGATCGGGCATTGGACGGACAAAGCCGACAATGGGGAACGAAATTTGACGCGAGGGTTGTGAATCAAAAACTCGAAAATTATGACCTTCAAAAAACTTCACTTTCTCGTCCTTGTGCTCTTCGCAGTTGCGGTGAGCGCCTGCCAGAAAGATCCCTCGACGTCAAGTCTCCACGAGGATTATCTGGTCTACACCGCCTATGACAACGGCACCGATTTTGCCGCTCTCGAAGATTATTACCTGCCCGACAGCATCTTGATTATCAGCACCAATGACAAGACGGTGTACTGGAAAGATGCCTCGGCGCAAGAGATCATCGCGACCGTAGCCGAGCGGATGGATGCCGCCGGCTACACGCGTACGATCGACAAAGAGGCGGCAAATGTGGGTCTTCAACTCAGCTACGTCGAAAAAGTGACCTATTTCGTGGGTCACGATCGCCCCTATTGGTGGTGGTATTACCCCTACTATTGGACGCCCGACTATTGGGGTGATTGGTTGGGTTGGCACTACCCCTTCCGCGTTCACTACGGTTACACGGCAGGTTCGCTGCTGATGGAGATGATCAACCTCGAAACCGATCCTGCGAGTGGCAAAAAACTGCCGATCATCTGGGATAGCTTCATCGGTGGGCTGCTGACTTCGTCCGAGAGCCTCAACCAACAACGCACGGTGGCCGCCGTCAAGCAGGCTTTCGAGCAGTCGCCCTATCTGATTAGGGTACAATAATCACCAACTCCAAAAACAGACCGATTATGAAAACATCAAAATATCTCCGGGTCATCACGCTCTGCGCCTTGTTGTTCGTTGCAGCGCAACCGGCGTCGGCACAACTCTTCCCCAACAGTTATATGAACATCGACTGGCAGAGCAATATGCCGCTTGGCAATAGTTTTGCCGACAAACATTCGGGGTGGGGTATGAACTTCGAAGGTGGCTATTTCGTCTCGCCGGCCATCTCCTTGGGTCTCTTTGTGTCGTACCACACCAATTTCAAATCCATCGAGCGGCAGACGCTCAATGTGGGGGACGGATCGGCATTGACCACCAACCAGAAACACGCCCTGTTTCAACTGCCTTTTGGCGTCACAGCGCGTTACAACTGGCTGAAAGATAGTATTTTCCAACCTTATGTGGGCGTGAAAGTGGGCGCCAATTATGCGCAAATGTCGTCCTACTACTACATCATCAAGCAGTACACCAACACGTGGGGTTTCTACGCTGCGCCCGAAATCGGCGTCAGCATCTTTCCGCGCCCGGCCTACCGAATTGGCCTGCACGTGGCGCTCTATTACAGCTACGCCACCAACAAAGGCAAGGTGCTGACCTACTCGCTCGACGGCCCGAGTAATTTCGGCCTCCGCGTCGGCCTATCGTTCTAAACAGCTAATAATTAACGCTTTGATATAGATCCGGTTGAATTTATCCACAAATTCAACCGGATCTCTTTTTTTATTGAACGCAAAAATTCGAAAAACAAATTATAGTCTACCTAAACCCTTTGTGCGAATAATATTAGGTATTTCTATTTACCAAATTTGAATTCTCTGACGACCCTGCTTTAGTTCGTTAAATGGTCCTGGTGTGGGATTTTCAGCGCGTTTGTTGTTCAAATAATCGGTATCGAAAGTAATAGAACTACCATCGGGCTGTTCATAGGCCTGTTTTGAGAGTTTTGCCTTACCTAAAAGTTCAGTTGTTATGGGTTTAGTTTGAAAATCATCGAGTCCCTTCATTGAGAAGGAGAGGTAGACTGCGTCACCCTCATCCTCAATTTTTGCGTCGGGATCATAATCTTTAAAAATTCGGTTATTGGTCTCTTTGTCATAGGGTTTGTTGAACTTGTAGTAGA
>JAVVYP010000037.1:0-16730 GCA_036651015.1 Alistipes sp. | reverse complement strand
CCGCAATAAGTGTTTCAGAACGTTTGGGGTTTCGCTGTATACACCCGCATTTCCCAATGTTTGGGAGTGCAAATATAACCCGAAAAAATTACTCTGCAAAATTTTTTGGCATTTTTTGGTGTAAAACAAATGTCCCGAGTGAAAAACTCGGGACATTGTAGACAAATAGTTGTACCGTGCGGCGCGAAAAGCCACCTCAGGAGCCTTGCTTGGCGCAGAGAGAATCCCTTCGTCAGCCTTGATTAGCGCACCTGAAATCCTTCGTCGGCCAGCGACGGAACGGACATCTTGGCGTAAACGCCGCTTTCGAGTTTGTCACGCACCGATTTGAAGGCGTCGATGGTGTATTTCACATCCTCCAAGGTATGCGCCGCGGTGGGGATTACACGCAGAATAATTTCGCCTTTGGGGATCACAGGATAGACCACAATCGAGCAGAAAAGTGCGTGATTTTCACGCAGATCGACGATCAGATTGGTTGCTTCGGGAATGCCACCTTTCATGAAAACCGGCGTCACGGGCGAGTTGGTCACACCGATGTTGAAGCCGTTTTCGGTCAGGCCGCTCTGCAACGCGCGGACGATCGTCCAAAGTTTCTGCTGGTATTCGGGGTGCTCGCGGATCAGCTCCAGACGCTTCAGGGCACCGATCACCATCGGCATCGGCAACGATTTGGCATAGAGCTGCGAACGCATATTGTAACGGAAGAGGTTGATCAGCCAGCGAGGGCCGCAAACGAAAGCACCGATGCCGGCCATAGATTTGGCAAAGGTGTTGAAAAGCACATCAACGCCCTCGGTGACCCCGAAATGCGAAGCTGTGCCGCGACCGCCCTCGCCCATCGTGCCGAAGCCGTGGGCATCGTCGACCAGCAGTCGGAACTGGAAATCCTTCTTCAGGGCGACGATCTCGTCGAGTTTTCCCAAGTCGCCTTTCATACCGAAAACGCCCTCGGTGATCACCAGCACGCCGCCATTCTGCTCTTCAGCCAGATCGGTTGCGTGTTGCAGTTGCAGGCGCAGCGATTCGATGTCGTTGTGTCCGAAGACAAAGCGTTTGCCTTTGTGCAGGCGCAGGCCGTCGATGATGCAGGCGTGTGCCTCGGCATCGTAGACCACCACGTCGCGCGGTGTGAGCAGGCAGTCGATGATCGAGATCATACCTTGGTAGCCGAAGTTGAGCAGGAAGGCATCGTCCTTGCCGACAAACGCCGCAAGCTCACGCTCCAGCTGTTCGTGGTAGACGGTTTGTCCGCTCATCATACGCGCGCCCATCGGTGCGGCCATACCATATTTGGCAGCTCCTTCGGCATCGGCCTTGCGTACTTCGGGCAGGTTGGCCAGACCCAAGTAGTTATTGAGGCTCCAGTTGAGCATCTTTTTGCCCCGAAAAGTCATATGGGGGCCAATTTCACCCTCCAATTTGGGAAATGCAAAATAGCCGTGAACGGAGGCCATATACTGACCGATAGGTCCACCCGCATTTTTTTCCAGACGTGCAAAAATATCAACCATAGTTTCTTATTTTAATTAAGTTTAAGTTTCTGTTTCTCAGTTTATTCGCTCAAAAAAGGGCACAAAACGAATTTTATGCCCAAAAGTAGCCGTTTTTTACGCCACACCGGTACGCATAAATACCTATTTAGCGCTATTTTCGCACTCCGCAGCTGCGTTCGCAGTTGGTGCCGCCCCTCCGAATCGCTTGTTGATGGCATCGACCAACACCGCCACGGCTCCGTCACCGGTGACATTGGTCGCCGTGCCGAAGCTGTCCATCGCGATGTAGGTGGCGATCATCAGCCCAATGTGCGCCTCGTTGAATCCGAGCATCGACTCCAGCAGCCCGATGGCGGCCATAATCGCTCCACCCGGCACCCCCGGGGCGGCGATCATCGTCACGGCCAGCAAGAGGATGAAACCGGTGAAAGTTGCCAACGAAACATCCAGTCCCGAGATCATCGAGACGGCCAGCGCGCAGGCCACGATCTTCATCATCGAGCCTGAGAGGTGAATGGTGGCGCAAAGTGGAATGACAAATGACGCGAGGTCGGCACGCACGCCGAGTTTCAGGGTCTGCGCCAGCGTCACCGGAATGGTGGCGGCCGACGATTGTGTGCCCAGCGCCGTGAGGTAGGCGGTCATCATCGTGCGGAGCATCCGCAGCGGATTTTTGCGCGCCACGACACCGGCGATTGTAAATTGCGCAAGCAGCAGCACCACGGTCATACAGAAAATCACCACGATCAGCTTCACAAAGATGCCCAACACGCCGGCCACCTGTCCCGATTGGGTCATCGAGAGAAAGATGCCGAAGATGTAGAGGGGCAGCAGCGGAATGATCACCCGTTCGATCACCCGTTCGATAATCAATTTGAAGTCATCGGCCACCGATTTGAGATTTTTGCTGTGCGTGTAGGCCATTCCCAACCCGAGGACAAAAGCCAAAATCAAGGCCGACACCACGCCCATCAGCGGCGGCATTTCGACCGTGAAGTAGGCGGATAACGTCGCGACAGCATCGTCGGGCAGCGTCACGTCGTAGCCTTGGAGCAGCGTCGGAAACAGCGCACGCCCTGTGAAATAGGTGCCGAAACCCGAAAAGAGCGTAAAGAGATAGGCCAACGTCGCGGTGATGGCCAACAACCGCCCAGCATTGCGCCCCAGATCGGCGATGCCCGGTGCCACCAGCCCCAAGATCAGCAGCGGGATGATGAACGACAGAAATTGCCCAAAAATCGCATTGAAGGTCAACGCCAAGCGTGTTGCCCACACGGGCATAAAAAATCCGCAGGCAATACCCAATCCAATGGCCAGCACCACGCGCGGCAGCAATCCGAATTTCAGTTTCATCGGCACAATTGTTTTTTACAGCTTCTTAGAAGCTGTTTGAAAATATTTGAATTAAAATATTAGCTATCAGTTGTTTAGTTGTTGTATCTTTATGGTTATCAATGACATAAAGAGTGAAAAGAAATTACCCAACCAACCTGACCGACAGCCAGTACGATACAATTTTACGAATAATTGGCGATAAACGCAAACGACAAGGTTCAGTTATGACACATCTCGCTTTTTATATCACTGATGTTGAATGATTGTGAACAATATTTTTAAACAACTTTTAAAGGTAGCAATAATTTTTAATTCTTAGAAGCTGTTTAAATTATAATTCTTAATTTTGCAGTATGACATCTCTCTTTCACGACATCATCTTCGGCCCGATCCATTCGCGGCGTCTGGGTCTCTCGCTGGGGGTCAACCTCCTGCCCACCGAATCGAAACTCTGTTCGTTCGACTGCATCTACTGCGAGTGCGGTTGGAATGCCGACCACGCCGGTCAACGTCGCTTCAATCGCCGTGCTGATGTGGCTCGACTGCTCGAACAAACCTTGCAGCAGATGGTTGCCGCGTCCACGCCGCCCGATGTGATCACCTTTGCCGGCAATGGTGAACCGACGCTGCACCCCGAATTTGAGGAGATCATCGACGACACGATCGCCCTGCGTGACCGGTTGTGCCCGACGGCCAAAATCTCGGTGCTGAGCAACGCCACACAATTGGGTCGTGGGGCTGTGCGCCGGGCGCTGCTGCGTGTCGACAACAACATACTCAAACTCGACTCGGCCTTTGACCAAACGGTGCGGCTGATCAACAATCCGGCCGGCAACTACACCGTAGCCGAAACAGTACACAATATGCAGTTTTTCAAGGGGCAGCTGATCATTCAAACGATGTTCCTGCGCGGCGAGTGCAACGGCGTTCCCGTTGACAACACGGTCGAGGCGGAGGTCTCGGCGTGGCTCAAGCTGCTGGACACCATCCGTCCACGGCAGGTGATGGTCTACTCGCTCGACCGCGACACCCCGTGCCCGACGCTCGCAAAGGTCTCGCACGATGAGTTGCAGGCGCTTGCCGCTCGCGTCGAAGCGTTGGGTATCGCCTGCTCGGTCGCATAGAGACAATTTGAATTTGTTAGCCGCTCAAAAAAGCTTCTATACGAATTTGTAGAGTTGATCACCGCGGCGAATGGTGGCGGTGGTGTGAATAGCACACAATTCGCCTTGGAGTGCTTGTTGTGTGGGGGTGCCATCGGGACCGTGCAACTCGGTGAGAGGCAACTCGACAACACCGGTGGTAGGTCCCATAAAGAAGAGCGCATCGCCGACGTTGAGTGGGACGGCCTCGACAGCGATTTCGGCCACTGAAATCTTCTTGAAGAAGTTGGTCACCTTGCCCACGTAGACCTTGCGTCGGGTGGCGGCAGAGCCGTAATGACTGCTGTGTTCGGCAACGGGACGTCCGGCGTAGTAGCCTGCCCAAAAACCGCGATTGAAGACCGTGGCCAGTTGCTCCTTGAGTTGCGCGGCCAGTTCGGGGGTATAGGTTTGCGAGGCGAGGGCGCGCAGTGCCGCATCGTAGCATTCGACCACGCGTTTGACGTACTCCGCACCGCGAGCACGTCCCTCGATCTTGAGTACACGCACGCCGGCACCAATCATCGTATCGAGGAAATCGACCGTGCAGAGGTCTTTGGGCGAGAGCACATAGCTGCCGTCGATGTCGAGTGCCTCGCCGCTTTCGGTGTCTGTGACCGTGTATTTGCGGCGACAGAGTTGGCGGCAGGCACCTCGGTTGGCCGAACACGAAGTCTCGTGAAGGCTCAAATAGCACTTGCCCGAAATCGACATACAGAGTGCGCCGTGGGCAAACATCTCGATTTCGACCAGCTCGCCGCGCGGCCCTCGAATGTCATTTTCGATGATTTCGCGGTGGATTGCGGCAACCTGTTCGAAGGTCAACTCGCGCGCCAAAACCACCGTATCGGCCCACTGCGAGAAGAATTTCACCGCTTCGGAGTTCGAGATATTGCTTTGGGTCGAGATGTGCACCTCGACGCCGATGCGCCGGGCATAGAGGATCGCCGCCAAGTCGGTGGCGATGATGGCGTCGATGCCCTCTTTTTTGGCACGGTCGATCACCTCGTGGACGGCCTTCATCTCGTCTTCATAGACGATGGTGTTGACCGTGAGGTAGGTTTTAACCCCATTGGCACGCGCTGTGGCGACGATTTTCGCCAGATCGTCGAGCGTAAAGTTGGCGGCCGACGCCGAACGCATATTGAGCTTGCCGACCCCGAAGTAGACCGAATCGGCGCCGGCGTGAATGGCGGCCATCAGGGATTCATAGGAGCCGACAGGCGCCATTATTTCGATTTCGGAACGCTCCATTTTGAGATAGATTCTTAGTTGTTGCGATTGATTAGACTTTGAGCATATGCGCGCATTGACTCGGTCTGTGCCCGATCCACAGAAAGGGTGTCGAGAATGGCCAGAGCACGCTCGAAACGCAGTGAGATTTGCTGTTCGGTGCGACGCGGCACGTCCAACTGGTCGTAGAGCGCTTTGACGGTGGCGATTTTCTGCGCATCGGTGAGCTTCGGATCGCGGTGGGCGGTGCGCAGCCGTTCGCGCTTGACCTTATCGGCGCAGCTCATCGCCGAGATCATCAGATAGGTCTGCTTGCCCTCCAAAATATCGCCACCGATCGCCTTGCCCAGTCGCTCGTCGCCGTAGCTGTCGAGCAGGTCGTCTTGCAGCTGAAAGGCCAGTCCCAATTCGATGGCGAAGCGTTGGAGTTTGCGGCGATCCTCCTCCGAGGCACCCCCCAACAAAGCCCCGATACCGACCGCCCCGGACAACAAAACCGAGGTTTTCAGCTCGATCATATGCATATATTCCACCACCGAAACTTTCTGTTTCTGTTCGAAATCCATATCGTATTGTTGCCCCTCGCAAACCTCGAGCGCCATGGCGTTGAACGAGTTGAGAATGGCAGGCAGCAGCTGCGCCGGCACTTCACTCAGCAGTCGGTAGGCGCAAATCAGCATCGCGTCGCCCGAGAGAATCGAGACATTCTGTCCCCATTTGGCAAAGACCGAGGGTTTGCCGCGTCGCACGGCCGCATTGTCCATAATATCGTCGTGCAGCAGTGTAAAGTTGTGGAACACCTCGATCGCCGCCGCTGCCGGCAATGCTTGTTGGGTGTCGTCGGTGAAGATGCCACACGAGAGCAGCAACAACATCGGCCTCAGCCGTTTACCACCCCCGGCCAGCGAATAGCCGATTGGAGCGTAGAGCAGTTCCGGCTCTGCCGGAAATTCGGTTTGCGCCAAGAAATTTTCGATGGCGGCGAGCAGCTGTTCGTTGGTTTGCATAGTTAGAAGCATTAATCAATCCCAAAAGTAGAAAAAAAGTTTGGAGTAGCCGAATTTTCTCCTAACTTTGACATAGAATTACGCAGTTTCGAACCTTTTTACGTTAGAAGCTGTTTTTGGCGAAATAATTATTTTCTACAACTTAACCTGAACTAACCTATGAAAAAACTCGCTATTGGTGTGGATATTGGCGGCATCAACACCGCCTTTGGTCTTGTAGACGAAAATGGTGACCTCTATGCCGAATCGGTCATCTCGACCAAGAAATTTCCCCTTTTTGATGATTATCCGGCTTATGTCGAAGAGTTGTGCCAAGCAATGCACGCACTCGCCGACAGCCTCACCTTCGAATATGAATTGATGGGCATCGGCATCGGAGCACCCAACGCCAACTTTCACCGTGGCACCATCGAGACCCCGGCCAACCTCTGGAAGTTCCGCGCCGAGGAGCCGAATCCCGACGATAGCCGCCGCATCTTCCCGTTGGTGGCCAACGTAGCCAAACGCTTCAACGGCGTGAAGACGCTGATGACCAACGACGCCAACGCTGCGACGATTGGCGAGATGGTCTACGGCAACGCCAAAGGGATGCGCGATTTTGTGATGATCACCCTTGGCACCGGTTTGGGATCGGGCATCGTCTCCAATGGCGAGATGATCTATGGCCACGATGGTTTTGCCGGTGAGGCCGGTCACATCATCGTCGAGCGCAACGGCCGCGAATGTGGCTGCGGCCGCAAGGGGTGTTTGGAGGCTTACGTCTCGGCTACGGGTATCAAACGTACGGCCTTCGAATTGATGGCCAAAATGATGGTGAAGAGCAAGTTGCGCGACATTCCTTTTGCCGATTTCGAAGCTTCGATGCTCTCGACGGCAGCCGAACAGGGCGATCCGATTGCGCGCGAGGCGTTCCGCTTCACGGGCGAGATGTTGGGTCGTGCGTTGGCCGACTTGGTAGCGGTGACCTCCCCCGAGGCGATTTTCCTCTTTGGCGGCTTGTCGAAAGCCGGCAAGCTGCTCTTCGAACCGACACAATGGTATATGGAGGAGAATATGTTGATGGTCTTCAAAAACAAGGTGAAACTGCTTCCGAGCGGCATCCAAGGCAAGAATGCCGCCATCCTCGGTTCCTCGGCACTGATTTGGCAGGATATTAACAAATAGAAGCCCAAATTTATACTGATCAACAGTGACTTAGATACTGACTTAGATAGGAGAAAATAATTGTTTTCTCCTATCTAATTTAAACAGCTTCTAAACAAACTCAAATATTTATGAAAAAACCGATCCTTACAGCACTCGCCCTGCTGGTCACCCTGACCGCGACAACACAGGAGCTGACATCGCCCGACGGCAACCTCAAGATGCGCTTCTCGCTCAACGAAAACGGAACTCCCGTTTACCAGCTCACCAGCCAAAACCGCCCGGTCATCCTGCCCAGCCGTATGGGTATTCGGCTTCGTGACAACAGCAAGGAGGCTGAATTCACCACCAGCGCCATCGAATGGAAGGTCGGTGATAAATCCACCTCGCTTTACGATCACTTCGAGGTCACCTCCATCGAAACCGCCTCGTTCGACCAGACTTGGAAGCCCGTATGGGGCGAGGAGTCGTCGATCCGCAACCAGTACAACGAGCTGATGGTCAACCTGCGCCAAACCCAGAGCGACCGCCAACTCGCAATCCGCTTTCGGCTCTTCAACGACGGGCTCGGATTCCGCTACGAGTTTCCGGCTCAACCCAAACTGGTCTACTTTGTCATCGCCGATGAGCTTTCGGAGTTCGCGATGTCGGGCGACCATCAGGCGTGGTGGATTCCCGGCGACTACGACACGCAAGAGTATGATTACAACCACTCGCGGCTCTCGGAAATTCGCGATCTGATGGCCAAGGCCGTCACGCGCAACGTATCGCAGGCGTCGTTCTCCCCCACGGGCATACAGACCTCCCTGCAACTCAAAACCGACGACGGGCTTTACATCAACCTTCACGAGGCCGCACTGGTCAACTACCCTGCTATGCACCTCGACTTCGACGACAAACGGATGGTCTTCACCTCGTGGCTCACGCCCGACCCCAACGGCGACAAAGCCTATATGCAGACACCCGACAAGACGCCGTGGCGTACGGTGATCGTCACCCACGACGCACGCGATGTGCTGGCCTCGCGTCTGACACTCAACCTCAACGAGCCTTGCAAGATCGAAGATACTTCGTGGATCAAACCTTGCAAATATATGGGCGTATGGTGGGAGATGATTACGGGCAAAAGCTCGTGGTCTTACACCGATCAACTACGGAGCGTACATTTGGACACCGACGACCTGACGGCCGTCGAACCCAATGGCCGCCACGGAGCGACCACCGAGAAGGTGAAACGCTACATTGACTTTGCGGCAAAGCACGGATTCAACGCCCTGCTGGTCGAGGGTTGGAACATCGGCTGGGAAGACTGGTACGGCAAAATGAAGGATTACGTCTTTGACTTTGTGAGCGCCTACCCCGATTTCGATGTTGCAGCCGTGCGCGACTACGCCGCCTCGAAGGGCATCAAGATGATTATGCACCACGAAACTTCAGGCTCGATACGCAACTACGAGCGTCATATGGATGCGGCCTATAAATTTATGAAGGACAACGGGTACGACGCCGTGAAGAGCGGTTATGTCGGCAACATCCTCCCAAAGGGCAACAACCACTACAACCAATGGTCGGTCAACCACTATCAGTATGCCATAGAAAAGGCCGCCGATTACAAGATTATGGTCAACGCCCACGAAGCCGTGCGCCCCACGGGATTGTGCCGCACGTGGCCCAATCTGATCGGCAACGAGTCGGCTCGCGGCACGGAGTATCAGGCGTTCGGAGGCTCGAAGCCCTTTCACGTAACGGTATTGCCCTTCACGCGTCTTATCGGTGGACCGATGGACTACACCCCGGGCATCTTCGAGGCGGACATAAGCAAAGTCAACCCCAAGAACCATTCGCACGCCAACTGCACCATCGCCAACCAATTGGGTATTTATGTGGTTATGTCGTCGCCGCTGCAAATGGCCGCCGATCTGCCGGAGCACTACGAACAGTTTCCGGATGCTTTCCAGTTCATCAAAGATGTGGCGATCGACTGGCAGCAGAGCCGCTATCTGGAGGCGGAGCCGGGGGCTTACATTACCATAGCACGCAAAGCCAAGGGCACAGGTGAGTGGTTCGTGGGCAACGTCACGGGCGAGGCGGATCACACCTCGGAGATCACTTTCGGATTTCTCGATCCGGGCAAAACCTATGTCGCCAAGATTTACGCCGACGGCGCGGAGGCCAACTGCCAGAACAACACGCAGTGCTACACGATCCGCGAAGTTCGCCTGACCAGCAAGAGCTGCCTGAAGCAAAAAGCCGTAGCAGGTGGCGGTTATGCCATCTCCTTCCGCGAGGCGACCCCTGCGGACAAAAAGCTGAAGATGCTTTAGAAGGTAACAACACCCCATCGGCAATCGGGGCATCCGATCGGCGATGGACGCAATGCAAAGTCCCGACCACTCGAAATAGTGGTCGGGACTTTTTTGGATGGTTCTCCGCGTGCTACCGCATCACCACCTGCGATGAGCCGATCAAGCGTCCTTCGCAGTAGAGTTGCACGAGGTAGGTGCCGGCCGAGAAGCCCGAACTGTTGTAGTAGATGCCCACCTCCAAATCTTGGTTTTGGTAGTCAACCTCACGCTGCGCCGAGTAGCTCAAACGCTCGCCCTCGAATTCGAAGGTCGGCATCGCCTCGGTGGTCAGCACATAGCCATCGGGGGCGGTAATGCGCAGGTAGACTGTTTTGCCGCCCGGAGTGGCCAACTCATTGGCCGAGAGGGTGAAATCAACCCGAAGTCGTGCGGCATTTTTCACGCGCGACAGGGGTTTGCTGCGTTCGTTGAGCGCCGTCAGACGGATCTCACGGGCACGGATCACCGCACCCACACGCACCTTGTTGTCCAGCTCCACGGCCTTCTCCTCGGCCATATCGGCACGCAGGTTGGCCGTCGAAATCTCCTTGCGGAACGAGACGTTTTCGTGGATGAGTTGCTTGTTGAGGGTGTTGAGCGAGTCGAGCTGCTTGATGTAGCCGCGCATAATGGTGCGCAGCGTGCCGACCTCTTTTTCGTATTGTTTGATCTTGCTCAAGCTCCACGAACGCTCTTTTTTGAGGCGTCCCATCAGCGAATCGGCGCGTCCGCGTTCGAGACCCAAGCTGATCGAAATTGTGTCGTTGGAGATTTTGAGGCTGTCGAAGTCGGTCATCAGCCGTCCCAAGTCATTTTGGATTGAGTCGCGGTCGGCTTGCAGCAGGTCGTTGTCGAGCATCTGCTGGCGATGAATGCCGAAGTAGAGGATCGACAGCGCCACCAGAATCACCGACAGAATGATGATCACAATGCGGTAGCCGTGGATCGACTTGGCAGCATCGGGCTGCGGCGAGGCGTAGTCGTCGTTCTCGTCTTCCGAAGGATCGTATCCGTGTTTGTTCTCTTCCATAGCAATTTATATTTGACACAAAGGTAACAAAAAAGTAAGCAAAAATTAAAACAGTATCACCATCTATTTAAATTCGTCGAACTCACGTTATTTTATGAGACTCGTCAACGGGTATTTCAGCCCTTTATAGCCCGAAATGTAGGCATTGATACTGCCAATGCGCACCGGTGATTCGATGTAGAGCGGAATTTTATTATCGTCGTCGGAGATCCACAACGTGAAGGTGGTGCCGTCGGTGAACGAAAATCCCTCGGTGGTGCCCAGTTGGCAGTCGAATTTCAAGGCTCGGTATTTGCCCATACTGCGGATTTTTTTGACCTCGCGCCCCACGTAGCGGTATTTCAGATGTCGAATGGTGTCTTGCAGCACCATTTGAAGTACCTGCGGCTCGCCGACACGGAAACTCTCCGCGGTGGCTGAACGCATATTGAAAAAGAGCGCGATGGGATCCATACTCTCGGCCGTCAGCGCCATATCTCGCTCTTGGAACGGCTTTTGACGGCTCCGCCAGCGCGTGTGAATGCGTGCGCTGTCCCAATTGTAGAGGTAGAAGCTTCGGAACGTGTAGTCTCCCTCGTGGATGTCGCTCTCGAAACGGGCAGGGCGCAGGGTCTTGGTGTCGACCCAAACCGTATAAATATCCTCAAGGTTGAAAAACCAACGGTAGGTGGGCAGTGTACGCCCCACGCCCGTTACTTTGTAGAAATGCCGTCCGTCGGAGGAAGCCTCCGCGGTGGTCGAGACCTCAACGGTGCCGACTTCGGTATTGGGGAACATTTTGGCCTTGTAGCTCACGCGATAGCTCAGTTGCTCGCCCGGGTTGTAAAGCTGGGCACTGAGTGGCGCGGCGGCGGCCAAAAGTAACAGGGTGATTAATAGTTGTTTCATCCGAGATGAAGTTTTATAAGAAACGTGTTTGATGGGTAAATATTACGATATATTCGAAAAATCAATCTCTTCGCGTCCCGAGTAACGGCGGCGCAGCGCTTGCAAACCGTGATTATCGGGTCGAGCGAGTTCGCGATCCTCGGCCAAAATGGCAGCGGCGGCATCGCGCGAACGGGTCAGCACCTGCACATCGAGCGTGGGATTGGCAATTTTCAAATCAAATGCTATGCCGCTTTGCTGTGTTCCGTTCAGATCGCCGGCACCGCGCAGCCGCAGGTCCAACTCCGCCAAACGGAAACCGTCGTTGGTCTCGCACATCGCCTCCAAGCGTGCGCGCGACTCTTTCGAGAGCTTCTGACCCGACATCAAGATGCAGTAGGACTGCTCGCCGCCACGCCCCACGCGTCCGCGCAACTGGTGCAGCTGCGAAAGCCCGAAGCGTTCGGCCGACTCGATGACCATCACCGTGGCGTTGGGCACATCGACCCCAACCTCAATGACCGACGTGGCCACCATAATATGGGCCTCGCCGCTGGTGAATTGCCGCATCGACTCCTGTTTGTCGGCGGCCTTCATCTGTCCGTGGCAGATCGCTGTGACGTATTCGGGCAACGGAAAGTCACGCGAAATGGCTTCGTATCCGTCGGTCAAATCCTTATAATCCATCGCCTCCGACTCTTTGATCAGCGGATAGACGACATAGACCTGACGCCCCTTTCGGATCTCCTGCTTCATAAATCCGAACAGCCGCAACCGCGCGGCATCGGTGGCGTGGCTGGTCTTGATCGGTCGGCGCCCGGGAGGCAGTTCATCAATGACCGAAACGTCCAAATCACCATAGAGCGTCATCGCCAAGGTACGCGGAATGGGGGTCGCGGTCATCACCAAAATATGGGGCGGCTGCGCATTTTTAGTCCACAGACGAGCGCGTTGCTCCACCCCGAAACGGTGCTGTTCGTCGATGACCACAAAGCCCAAATTGGCAAATTGCACCTTGTCTTCGATCAGCGCGTGGGTGCCGATAAGCAGCTGCACCTCCCCCGAGGCAATGCCTTCGAGTGCCGTGCGACGCTCCTTGGCCTTCGAGGCGCCGGTCAGGATAGCAATGCCCACGCCCAGCCCCTCCAAAAACCGAGTGATCGTCGCGAAGTGCTGACGAGCAAGTAGTTCGGTGGGTGCCATCATACAGGCCTGATAGCCGTTGTCGACAGCTATCAGCATCGACATCAAGGCCACAAGGGTCTTGCCGCTGCCGACATCGCCCTGCAACAGACGGTTCATCTGGAAGCCGCTGACGGTGTCCTGCCGGATCTCTTTGATCACCCTTTTTTGCGCGCCGGTGAGTGGAAACGGGAGTTTTTCGCGGTAAAAAGTGTTGAAGACGCCCCCGACTTTGGGAAAGAGAAATCCGTTGCTCTTGGCCAAACGTTCGGTGCGGCGCGAGAGGATGTTGAGCTGCACGCCCAGCAACTCGTCAAATTTGAGGCGATATTGCGCCTGCCGCAGCAACTCGGCCGATTGCGGAAAGTGGATGTTGCGAATGGCCTCGCGCAGCGAGATTAGTCCGTATTGGGTGCGCAGGGCTTCGGGTAGCGGCTCTTCGATGCGGTCGCGCACCAGCGCCCAAGCGTTGCAAATTATTTTGTACATACCTTTGACCCCCAGCACATTCGACAGCTTTTCGGTCGATGAGTAGATGCCTTGCATACCGCTCTCAGCCTTTTGCGAAAGAGCCTGTTCGATGCTCTCCAATTCGGGATGCACCAGCGACAATTCATCGCGATAAAACGACGGCCGGCCAAAGATGAGGTATTCGCGCCCCACCTCGATGCGCTTTTCGATCCACTTAATTCCCTGAAACCAGATCAACTCAGCCACCCCCGAAGCATCCGACACGTAGGCCGAAAAACGGCATTTGCGCCCGGCTCCGGCATAGCCGACACCCGTCACGCGCGCACGCAATTGCACATAGGCCAACCCCTCGCGGTCAGTAATCTCGCCAATGCGGTAGATTTTGGTGCGGTCGATGTAACGGAATGGGTAGTGGCTGAGCAGGTCACCGAGCGTGCGGATGCCCAGCTCCTTGTCCAGAAGCCGTGCGCGCGCCTCTCCGACGCCTGCGACGAACTTTATGTCGTTGTTCAAAATATCCACAGCGACAAATATACACAAAATTATCTTATTTTTGTACTCAAAACTGGCTGAACACAAGCCGGCAAAGCCCCACTTTTAGATCTTTGCCACAGCGCCAAAAAGGGCGGCATCCGTAATTGGATGCCGCCCTCTGTTTTTGCAGGTTCTGTAAGCCGGGTTCTGTGCTTGAAACGAATTCCAAGTCTCTGTCATTAATCTACTGCGGCAGTCACCTGCCGCCTCCAGCAACCTACCCCCCGACATTGGGCGAGCAGCCCTTAATTGTCGGTATACACGGTCTTGCAATCCACGGGTACGTACTGCCGAACGACATTGCTGCCTCCGCGGTGGGCTCTTACCCCGCCTTTTCACCCTTACCTGTCGCAATTGCGCAATCGCGACTGGCGGTTGTTTTCTGTTACGTTGCCATACCCTTACGAATATCAAGTCGTTAGCTTGCGTGGCGCTCTATATTGCCCGGACTTTCCTCTCCCGATCGAAATCGGCAGCGACAGAGCGAACCTGCGTGGCAAAGATACGAAAGAATTTGTTTGAATTTGCAAACTGTGTTCTTTATGTGTGTATCTTTGTTCGCGACGATGGCTATGAAAAAACTTCTACTCTTTGTTGTGTGGCTGATTATCAGCTCAAACGCGTGCTTTGCCGGCGGCGTTACTTACGCGCTTCACGGTCGCGTCATTGACCGTTTTTCGCGTCAGCCGGTTGATTACGCCGCCGTGGTGCTGGCCGGTCAGGAGCAGCAAGGCGGAGCGACCGATTCGTTGGGCAATTTTACGCTTGGCAAGGTGCAGCCGGGTATCTACCGACTGCGTGTTTCGTGTGTTGGTTACAAAACCGCACTCACCTCCGAGTATATCGTCTCGGCAGGAACACCCTTCATTGAGGTGGAATTGGAGGGTGATGCCGAACATTTGGAGGCTGTGACCGTGCGGCCGACGCCCTTCCGACGTACAGCAGAAAGTCCTGTAAGTATGCGTGTTATCGGTCTCAAAGAGATCGAGAAAAGCCCGGGCGCCAACCGTGATGTCTCGCGCATTGTTCGTTCCTACCCGGGAGTTGCTTTTTCGCCTGTGGGCTACCGCAATGATCTGATTGTGCGCGGTGGCGGACCGGCCGAAAACAAATTTTATATGGACGGAATCGAAATTCCGAACATCAACCACTTCGCCACACAAGGCGCTACGGGCGGCCCTGTGAGCATTGTCAATGCCGATTTGGTACGCGAGATCAACTTCTATACCGGTGCTTTCCCGGCCGACAAATCAGGCGCCCTCAGCTCGGTGCTTGACTTCCGTTTGCGCGATGGTAATGCCGACAAACAGACCTTCAAGGCCACTCTTGGGGCATCGGAGGTCGCTTTGAGCGGTAGCGGACACCTGACCGACCAAACGACATACCTCTTTTCTGTCCGCCAGTCCTATCTCCAAGTGCTGTTCAAGATGCTGGGACTGCCCTTCCTGCCCAACTACATTGACGGACAATTGAAGATCCGCACGCGCCTAACTGCGCACGACGAACTGATTGTGTTGGGGCTGGCCGGCATCGACAACATGAAACTCAACACCGACGAGACGGGCGAGCAGGCCGAATATCTGCTTAGCTACCTGCCGCGCGTGCGCCAAGAGACCTTCACCATTGGCGCCGTCTATCGCCACTATGCCGGCCGTCATACCCAAAGTATCTACCTGAGCCACAACTATCTGAATAATCGCAACGAGAAATACCGCAACAACGACTCCTCGTCGGAAGACAATCTGACACTGCGTCTGCGCGGTGTGGAACAGAAGACGACGCTGCGTGGTGAAAATCGTTCGTATTGGGGTCGCTGGACGGTGCGCGAGGGGTTGGAAGTGAGCTATATAGACTATTTCAACCGCACATTCCGTCGCCGCTATTTGCTGCCGGCCACCGATCTGTCCGCCAATGCTTATCGCGATACCCGTGACACCCACGATCCGGCCACGGCCGATCGCTATCGCACCCATCTCGGATTAATTGGCTGGGGTGTTTACGCATCGGCGGACTACGCATCGACCGACAAACGCTTCTCCGCCTCGGCCGGTTTGCGTGCCGACGGATGCAACTACTCGGGGCAAATGGCGCGCTTTTGGCGACAACTCTCGCCCCGTGCTTCGCTCAGTTATGCGTTCAATGACGCGTGGTCGGTGAGCGCGGCGGCCGGATTCTATCACCAGATGCCACCCCTCACAGCGCTCGGATTTGGTGATACACAAGGCACGTTGGTCAATAAAACACTTGATTATCAGCGCGTTTTATCGGTGAATGCCGGCCTTGATTGGCGCCTGCGCGATCGTTTGGTGGTCTCCGTTGAAGGTTTTTATAAGAAATACGGACGTATTCCCCTGAGCCTCGATGATCAGATTCCGCTCTCGTGCAAAGGCAACGACTATGGATCGGTGGGTGATGAGGCACTTCGTAGTTCGGCCGAGGGGCGCTCTTTCGGTGTGGAGGCAATGGCGCGCTGGCAGATCCCCGGACGTGTCAATTTGGTCGGCTCGGTGACGCTTTATCGCAGTGAATACCGCAACGATGCACGAGCGGCGTATATTGCCTCAGCGTGGGATAATCGCTTCATTATCAACCTCAGCGGCACGCTTGACCTGCCGCGTCAGTGGAGCCTTGGGGCGCGTTTGAGCTGCATTGGTGGGGCACCTTTCACCCCCTACGACGTCGATAAGTCATCACAGATCGAGGCGTGGAATGCGCAGGGACGCCCCTACTACGACTATGCGCGCTACAACACCGGCCGCCTGAGCACCTTCACACAGTTGGACGTGCGTGTCGATAAAACCTTCTATTTTCGCCACTGTATGTTGGGGCTTTACATTGACTTGCAGAATGTAACGGGCAGTGAGCTTCACCAACCGGATGTGCTTCTCAGCACGGGCGTGGCCGATCCCGCGGCGCCGGGGCACTACAAGATGAAATACCTCGAG
>JAVVYP010000036.1:0-17280 GCA_036651015.1 Alistipes sp. | reverse complement strand
CCTCCTACAAGATGCCGTCGAGCTACTACAATGTGCGCTATGGCAGCACTTTCAACTATGTTTCGGCCTACGATCCGGCCTTCTACAACATCATCATCTCGGGTGATCAAGTGTGGGTGGAGCCTAAATATGTCACCTCGATGTTTGGTACGTGGGGCGGCTCGATCTATGGCGGTGGCTGGAATTTTGGCTTTAATTTCGGCTCATCGTATAATAATTGGTGGGGCTATCCCTCCTACGGCTGGGGCGGCTGGAACTATGGCTTTGGTTATAATCCGTGGAACCCGTGGTACAATTCTTGGTATGGCCACGGCTGGGACTATGGTTGGAACCACGGTTGGAACCACGGTTGGAACCACGGCTGGCACGGCAATCACCATTGGGACTACTATCGTCCGCACAACTACCGTGGCGACGGCAACGGACGTCCTTCGCGCTACGTGCCGGGTAATACGGGCGGCGGACGCTACTCTTCGGGTTCGACTTCGGGCAACCGCGGCGGCAACACCGGTTACAATCGGGGTAGTGGTAACCGCGGCAACACCTACAACCAAGGTGGAAACCGTGGCAGCAATAGCAGCACCCCCGTCTACCGAAACAACAATCGTGGCGAGCGCTATGAATCAAATACCCGCAACAACAACTCGAGCAACTCGACCTACGAGAGTTCGCGCGGCAGTAACACCTCTTCGGGCAGCTACGGTTCCTCTTCGGGCAGCTATGGCGGTTCCCGTGGTAGCAGTTCGTCGGGCGGTAGCTCTTCGGGCTATGGTGGGGGTGGTGGCTCGCGCGGCGGCAGCACTTCGTCGGGTGGACGCGGCTACGGTGGTCGTTAATTAGAATTAAAATAGCTTCTTAGAATTAAAGCAGCTTTTCAAACAGCTCCTTAGAAAAAAGCAAACAGATGAAACGGATTCTAATCATCGCCTTGTGCACAGCTTGTGCAGGCATATTTACCACGCAGGCGCAAAATTTGAAGTTTGGCGGTCTGACGTTGAACAACGATCTGATGATGTCCACAGATTTTGTCAGGTTGTCGCAGACCCACAGTTTTGGTACGGCGCGGTCGATGGCTATGGGTGGGGCATTTACCTCGCTGGGAGCTGATATGTCGTCGATGTCGCTCAATCCGGCCGGTTTGGGTATGTACCGTCGCAACGAAATTTCGCTCACGCCGATGCTCTCGCTCTCCAATGCTTCGACGGCCGGCACGCAGGAGTGGCAGGACAACGGCAAGTCGCGCTTCTCGATGGCCAACTTCGGTGCAGCGCTCAATGTATTGGAGCGGTCGACCGGTTCGCTGACCAGCCTGACGATCGGTTTCGGTATGAACCGCATCGCCGACTTCAACAACCGCTTTTCTTTCTCCTCGGAGTCGCGTTACGATCCGGCATCGCCCAACCGTGTGATGCCGACGATCGCCGATGTTTTTACGCGCCAGTTGGCACAAGGCAACCTTTGGCCGGCACTGGACAAGGACGGCAATCTCAACGGGCAACTTGGATACGACAACAACCCCTATTTTTGGCCGGCAATTTTGGGCTACAATAGCTTTCTGGTGTCGGTTGTCCCCGACGGAACGCCCGACGGCAAGATGTGGGTTCCCCAATACATCGGCCACAACGCCTCGGTACTCCACTCGACCGATGTTGTCAACTCGGGATCAATCAACGAATTCACCCTGTCGGCCGGTGCCAATTTCAACAACATCGTCTACGTCGGTGCTTCGCTCGGAATTCAGAGCGTTCACAAAAAGATGGGCGTCACCTACCAAGAGGAGTACGGCTATTTCAATACCGACGGCATTGCTGTTGACAAAGAGAATTACAACCTCATTTCACAGCTCGATCGGATGAGCCTTTACCAAGAATCGGTGCTCGACGGCAGTGGTGTGAATTTCAAAATTGGTGTTATTGTTCGTCCAATCAGTGGGTTGCGTTTGGGTGTGGCTTTTCATACGCCGACCTACTATTCGCTCAACCGCGTCTTTCGTGGCGACATCGAAACCCTCGGACACAACAATGAAACACACGATAATCAATTTATCCAAGCCAACACGCCTCCCGAGGGGCAGCGTGACGAAGATAATAATAGTTGGGACTTTACCTCACCGGCTCGCTTGATGTTCGGCGGATCCTACACCTTCGGCTCTTTTGCCATCGTGTCGATTGATTATGAGCGGGATTGGTACAACGGTATGCGTGTGAAAAATACGCCCTATGGTGCCGATATTTCAATGGCGAACTACAAGGCTGATTTCAAAACCAATTATCAGGCAACCAATACATTGCGTGCAGGTATCGAGGTCAAACCGCTGCCGATATTGGCCTTGCGCGTGGGCGGTGGCTACACCGATTCGATGCTCAAAGACCGTTCGAAGTTCATCAATACACCGACCACCTACGAGAGTTACTATTTTACGGCCGGTTTGGGCGTGAACCTCTCGCGCTCGACGGTGCTCGACGTCGCCTACCAAAATATGACCGAGAAACAGACCCCTTATCAGCTTTTTTTCAGCCAAGACGCCGCCTCGGGCGAAATGGATGTTTACAGCGGTCTCTACGACACCAAGCAGACGCGCCACTACATCTCGCTGTCGCTCGGCTTCCGCTTCTAAGGCGCCGCATCTATTTCTTTTATAAGCCCTCTGTCTCAGAGGGCTTTTTTATCCGTCCCAAGATGTTGTAATCTTGATAATATTTTGTAATTTTGCAACTCAACGGCAAAAATTATAAAATTTAGATATGGCAAAGGAACTCAAAGAGGTAACCAAATCGGAGGAGAACTATTCGCAATGGTATAACGATCTGGTTGTCAAGGCTGGACTGGCCGAAAATTCGGCAGTTCGCGGATGTATGGTGATCAAACCCTATGGCTACGCCATCTGGGAGAAGATGCAAGCGGCGCTCGACCAAATGTTCAAGGATACGGGGCACCAAAACGCCTATTTTCCACTGCTGATCCCCAAATCGTTCTTCTCGAAGGAGGCGCATCACGTCGAAGGCTTCGCCAAGGAGTGCGCCGTGGTGACACATTATCGCCTGAAAAAAGATCCCCACGGATCGGGCGTCATTGTCGATCCCGATGCCAAACTCGAAGAGGAGCTGATCGTGCGCCCGACCTCGGAGACGATCATCTGGAGTACCTACAAAAACTGGATACAGTCCTACCGCGACCTGCCGATTCTCTGCAATCAGTGGGCCAATGTGGTGCGCTGGGAGATGCGCACGCGTCTGTTCCTGCGTACGGCCGAATTCCTGTGGCAGGAGGGTCATACGGCCCACGCTACGCGTGAGGAGGCCATCGAGGAGGCTGAAAAGATGATCCACGTCTACCAAAAATTCGCCGAGGAGTGGATGTCGCTGCCGGTGATCGTTGGGCACAAATCGCCCAACGAACGCTTCGCCGGTGCCGAGGATACGCTGACCATCGAGGCGCTGATGCAGGACGGCAAGGCGTTGCAAAGCGGCACCTCGCACTTTCTGGGACAGAATTTTGCCAAGGCTTTCGACGTGCAATATGTCAACAAAGAGGGCAAATTGGAGTACGTGTGGGCAACTTCGTGGGGCGTTTCGACCCGTCTGATGGGCGCGCTCATTATGGCGCATTCGGACAACAACGGTCTGGTGCTGCCCCCGAAATTGGCGCCGATTCAAGTGGTGATGATACCTATATATAAAGGGGAGGAGCAGCTGGTTGAGATCCGCGCGCGCTTCGATGCGCTTGCCGTGCAGCTCAAAGCCAAAGGCATCAGCGTGAAGATCGACGATCGCGACAACGTCCGTTCGGGCTTCAAATTTGCTGAATACGAGTTGAAGGGCGTTCCCGTGCGGTTGGCGATGGGTCCTCGCGACTTGGAAGCCGGCACGATCGAGTTAGCGCGCCGCGATACCCTCGACAAGCAAACCGTCTCGCAAGAGGGACTTGTGGAGCGGATCGAGGGCCTGATGACCGAAATCCAAAACAACATCTACCAAAAAGCGGTCGATTTCCGCAAGACGATGATCACGCGCGTCGACAATTGGGATGAGTTCCGCGAGGTGCTCGACACCAAAGGCGGTTTCTTGCTGGCACATTGGGACGGCACGGTCGAGACCGAAGAGGCGATCAAAGATGCCACCAAGGCCACCATTCGCTGCATTCCGTTCGATGCTCCCGACGAGGAGGGCGTCTGTGTCTTCTCCGGCAAACCCTCGCACCGCCGCGTGCTCTTTGCGCGCAGCTACTAAGAAACTGTTTTAAATTACAACAATGACCAGCGAAGTCGAAAGTCGTAAACACGAGATTTACCACGTAACCATTATCGGTTTTGTGGTCAACTTGGTGTTGTCATTTGCCAAGCTTGCGGCCGGTATTTTCGGCCGAAGTGGTGCTATGGTGGCCGATGCCATCCACTCTTTTTCGGATTTGGCGACCGATGTGGTGGTGATCGCCTTTGCTCGAATTTCGGCCAAACCCAAGGACGAAGGCCACGATTTTGGTCACGGCAAATACGAAACGCTGGCCACGATCATCATCAGTTTGGCGTTGGTGCTTGTCGGCGCCGGAATCCTCGCCAGCAGCATTCGCGCCATCCACCAAGTCATCGACGGGCAGCTGTTGCCCCGACCCGGATTTGTGGCCTTCTTGGCTGCGGCCTTGTCGATCATCTCCAAGGAGATCCTCTATCGCTACACGGTGCGCGTGGGGCGCAAGATCAGCAGCCCGAGTGTGGTGGCCAATGCTTGGCACCACCGCAGCGATGCCCTCTCGTCGATGGGTACCTTGGTCGGTATCGGTTGCGCCTATTTCTTGGGCGACAAATGGCGCATCGCCGATCCGATTGCGGCCTTGGTTGTTGCGATTTTCATCTTCAAAATCGCCTTCGACCTGATCCGTACAGGGTTGGATGAGCTGCTGGAACGCTCTCTGCCTGAGAATATTGAGCAGGAGATGCTCGATATTGTCACCGAGAATCCCGAAGTCGTCCAGCCGCACAACCTGCGCACGCGTCGCATTGGTGCATCGGTGGCCATCGAGGTACACGTGCGTATGAACGGCGCGATGAGTGTGGCGCACTCCCACCAGCTGACCGTCGACATCGAACATCGCCTGCGTGCGCGTTTTGGTCAGGGAACGATGATTGCCGTCCACGTCGAGCCGCTCAAAACTGACGGCGCGACCTCCAAATAATCACTTTTTTTAGCGAAAATTTCTTTTTCTGCTCTTCTTGGCACGGCCTTTGCAATTTGCGCACCCCGACAACCATACCGAGAAATTTTTCGGTGGAGTAGAAAAAAATTTGTATTTTCGGGAAAAAGTATTTACCTTGCGTCGTCAAGGCTCCCGAAACCCTGCGTTTTGAGAGGCTCGAAGACTATGATTTTACGCTACACAATTTACATTAAAAAGAGGCTTGCCTATCGGAAAAGAATTCTACTCTTTAAATATTATAAGGAGAAAAGAGTATGAACGTACAGGTATTAAGTGACCAACTATTACTTAATCACTACCTTTCGGGTGACAGTAGTGCCATATCCAAACTCATCGAACGTCATAGTTGCCGTGTGCGCAACTACATTGTTATGCTGGTCAAAGACCGGGACGTCGCTGAGGACATCTTCCAAGATACCTTCATCAAGGTCGTGCGTGTGATCGACGACGGCCGCTACACCGACAACGGGAAATTTCTCTCGTGGGTCTTGCGCATTGCCCATAATCTGGTGATCGACTATTTTCGTGCGCGGCGACAAGCAAAAACGATCACCGAGGCCGAAGCTGGCTACGATGTGCTGGGCACCTTGCGCTTTGCCGAACATACCGTTGAAGATCAGATGGTTGGCCAGCAGATCGAAAGCGATGTGCGTGCGTTGGTCAAATTGTTGCCCGACGAGCAGCGCGAAGTGGTGATGTTGCGCTACTTTTCCGGCCTGAGCTTCAAGGAGATTGCCGACCAGACCGACGTGAGCATCAACACGGCGCTGGGGCGGATGCGCTATGCCCTGATCAACCTGCGGCGGATGATCAAAGAGAAGAATCTGATTTTAAGTTGATTTTTTGCGCAATCTGTATACTAATTTCCATTGGCCGCACGTTATCTATTTAACAAAGTTTAAATCAGGCCTATGGAGGAGATTGACAAAGACGAAATTTCGAACAACGGCATCTCCGATGACGAGGATCTGTTGATGCGAGAGGTAATTCAAGGTGATGCGGATCTATTTTATCTCCATCACTATCTCTCGGAGGTTCTGCGAAAAGGGGATAATTTTTAAGGGTTAATTTTTGATGGGGAAGGGAGCTGTGAAGCTCCCTTCATTTTTTTTGCACGTATGGACAACACTACTTCGTCGTCGGAGCTACCCCTTGGTTGTCGAACCGAACAGTTTGACCGCTCAGACGGCTGCGGTCGGCCTCGTAGCAGAGCAGGTGGCTCTCGATCGACTCTTCGATGGGCGAAAGAAACTGATGCGAAGGGTCGTGAATCGACCACAGAAAGTCTTCGATGAGCCGCAAATCGGCACCTGCGTGAAACGGTTGCCCGACCGTATCTGCAAAATTGTAGGTGTGCGTGCGGCCTCCTCGAAATTGCCGGACGCGCAGCTGGTACTCATTGCCGTCGATTTCGCCGTTCGTCATTCGGATGTGCGTTTTGCGAAAATCGTCGCACGTGAAGACATCCATCGACATACTGATGGTGACCTCGTCCTCCATCTCCAGTGCCAGTAGCTGATGATCAACTACGTCATTATCACAACGATAGACGCATCGTCCATACATTCCTGTGCGCAACTCCTCCTCAATGGCTTCGTCGAGCGTCGCTCCTTCGGGTATATCGAAATTCGAAATCCAATCTTTGCGCACGGCATAGAGATTTTTTGCCGAGAAGGGGCATTTCGATTCCACCGAGCACGCTATGCAGCGTTCGGCGCAGCCAGCTGGCGCGTTTGCCGCCCGAAACCAGCGCAGCGACCCAAACGAGGAGAGCCGGCGGCAATGCTTTCCGGTCAGCCACAGCAGAAAATCGAGGTCGTGGCAACATTTGGCCAGAAAAATGGGATTCGATTCCTGCTCGCGGCGGAAAATTCCGCGTACATAGCTGTGTGTGGCGCGGTCAAGGCCGACCGCGACCGTATGGTCAATCGAGACGATCTTGCCCAGTTCGCCCGTGTTGACGATCTCTTTGATCTTGTTGAAATAGGGGTGATAACGCAGAATGTGACACACGCCGACCACCACGCCCTGTTCTTTGGCCAACCGCGCAATGGTGTGGCACTCGTCAAGACGCTGCGCGATCGGTTTCTCCAGCAACACGTGGTAACCGGCGTTGATGGCCTTGATGGTGGGGTCGAAATGAGCATCGTCGGGCGTCGAAATTAGCACCATATCGGCATCGACTCGGGCTGCAAAAAAATCGTCATAGTGCGTGTAGCATTGGCGCTCGCTGAGTGCAAATTGGCGTGCAAAGGTGCGCCGACGCACTCCATTGGGGTCAACAACGCCGACTAACTGCAACCGATCGGGGTGACGTAGCGCGTATTCGAGGTATTTATGAGCGCGATTTCCGGCTCCTACGACGACAACCCTTATCGGTTGAGATGCGTTCATATTTTGTGAAAATTTATGAAGCTGTTTTTTGTTCTTTGGCTTGTTGCCTTTCAACGCGCGTGGCCAAACGAATACTCAGCTCGTAGAGCCAGTAGAGCGGAATGATCACCAACACGAGGCTGAAAATATCGGGAGGCGTAATGATCGCGGCGATCACCAACAATCCGACAAATGCGTGGCGGCGGTAGCGTTTCATAAAGGCGGCGGAGACCAGCCCCATTCGGGTCAAAAAGTAGATCAGTAGCGGTAACTGAAAGACCAATGCCGAGGCCAGCGAGGCCACGATGACGGTCGAAAGATATTGGTTGACATCAATCAAATTGACGATCGACGTGCTTGCTTGGTAGTTGATGAAGAAGCTAACCGAGAGCGGCACAATGACAAAATAGCCGAACAGCAGCCCGATGAAGAAGAAAAAGGAGACCCAAAATACAAATCGTTGCGTGGCGGCAATTTCGCGTGCATTGAGGGCAGGCTTCACAAAACGCCAAAATTCCCAAAGCACATAAGGCATCGCAAGCACCAATCCTGTCACGAACGAAATCTTCATATGGAGGTTGAATTGTCCTGCCATTGAGGTGTTTATGACGTTGAAATTCAAATTTGAGACGTCGAAAGCATCCAAATTGATGCTCCACGAAAATCCTGTCAGCTGGTTGAACCATTCGCACGCGACAGCGAGTTGCTCGCCGGTGGCCAACAGCAGCCGATTGGTCGGGAAATCAGCGCTTTTAGGGCCGAATAAAACGATGTCGATCAGGAAATGTTTCGAGAGAAATGCGACGATTGCGATGACAACAACAGCCACAGCACCGCGCACCAAATGAGGCCGCAGTGCTGCGAAATGGTCCCAAAACTCCATCTCGGCACCCGAGTTTTCACGACGTATATCCGACATTTTCTTGCTCGTTCCGCCCAACTTGGGCATCGCGACTACTCTTTCGTGGATTCGTCTTTTTTGGACTCAGCTTCCGGGCTTTTTTTCGACTCCGTGTCGGAGGATTTTTTCTGCTCAGCCGAGTAGTCGGTGTTCATCGCGTCTTTGAATTCGCGGACGCCGCGACCGACGCCGCGCATTAATTCGGGAATCTTCGCACCACCGAAAAGCAGCACCACGACAAGCGCGATGATCAGAATTTGGCCATAGCCGATTGCACAAGGAATCATCATAATGTGTTATTTTTCTCGCTAAATATACTGATTTTTTGCCGCATTACAAAAATTATCGTCTGTCCGACTGATTAAGAAGCTGTTTTAATCGGACAGACGATGAATTATTTACGACCAGTTTTGTGTGTAGTTTTGTGTGCAGGCTTCTCTTCGGCTTTGATTCCGGCCTTGTTGCTTAGATCCAAAATGCGTATGTCGCGGTATTGAATGCCCGATCCGTGGCCGAGCAGCCCGATGTGTCCCCGTTTGTTGAACAATCCCGGGTGGTTGCGGTGGTCAATCATATAGGAGTTCTGCGCCTCACCCTCGGGGGCAATGTTGTGGCCTTGGCAAGCCTCGCGGATGTTGCCGTCAACGATTATTTGACCGTTGACCGTCACCGTAATGTGGTCACCCACAGCGTGAATCTCCATTGTGTGCCACGTCCCCAACTGGTCGAATACCACGTGTTTCGCCGCAATTACGCCATACACCGAGCCGTGCCGCTGGTAATATTGGAGGTCTTGGTAGATCGGGGCATCGTGGTCGAGCACTTGGATTTCCATCCCGTCAAAGGCGGCATCCACCCCCATCGGAGTGCGAATACCAATGCCGTTGTTGACGCCCTGCTGCATAAAGCGGAACTCGAAACGCAGGTCGAAATCGCTGTATTCGTTGATCGTGTAGAGATTTCCCTCGCCACCATAAGCTGCCGTCACGTTGATGGTGCCGTTGAGCGGCACATAATTGGTCTTGTTTCCCGTCCATTTTTGCAGCGAACTGCCGTCGAAAAGCACCTCGAAACCTTGTGTTTTCTCCTCGGGTGAAAGTTCGTAACGGGTTAATTTACTGAGTAATTCACTGATTTCATCGGCCGCATAACCAGCATCGGCATCTGGATTTTTGCGGAAAATTTCACGCGCCTGCTCCAGCATTTTGCGCACCGTTGTGCCGCTTAGCGTGGTGGTGCTCTTGGCGACGATCGTTTTCACCGCACCGGCGGCAGATTCAGCCACTTCGGCATCATCCAAGTAATTGGCTGCCAGCATCAAAGCCGATTGTGTGTGAACGCCGCCCAAGTAGCTGATTAGCCGCGCGCACACGGCTGCCGAAGGCTTGAGTTCCAACCCTTTGCGATAGTGTTCGAAGCGAGCATCGGGGGCTGTTTCGTAACGCGCCGTCAGGTCGGCTGAGCGCATCAACGCACGATCAGTCAACGTTTTATTCTCGGCAGCTATGCGATAAAGCAGCTCAATCGCTTTTGGATTTTCGATGGTCAGTAAAGCTGCAAAGGCTGTTTCACGATCGCCTGTGTTGTAACCGGCCAGCAATTTTTCGACGGCTTGGTCGGTATTCGTTTGAGCCAGTGCTGTATAGTAGCGTGCCGGATTTTTCGCACGGCCAATGTAACCGTCAATTTGACGATACTGTGTCTCGGGGGCGCTTTTTTGCAGGGTGCGAATCAGGGCAGACTGCATTTGAGCGACATATTGTGGTTCGGCTGCATCGAGCAGAACAGCCACACGATCAGCGTGTTGCGGCTCGACGACGGCAGGCAGTGCGTCGTACGCGGCTGCGCGTATATCGGTATCTGTGGCGGCGGTCAGTGCAAAAATGCGATCACTCGCGTGGGTGATGTGGCGTGCGGCCGCTAATTTTAATGCAGGAATTAGACACTTCTTATCGTCGCTGCGGAGCAGTTTTTCGATGGGTTCGTTGATCGAGCCGTTGAATGAGAGCAATGCCTTGAGTGCCTGTTGACTGTGGTCTCCCGAGAGTGCTTCGACCAACGATTGCAATGCCTCGTCACCGCCGATGCGTCCGGCAGCTTCGATGGCTGCGTGTGCAAGTAATTGATCCGAAGAGGAGACATTTGTAATAATCGCCTTGCTTTGCGATTGTGCCTTATGTTCACCCAACCAGTTAATTACAGCGATTTTAGCCTCTGTATTGTAATGAGACATTCGGCTGGTAACCTCTCCGTAGGTCTCTTCGTTGGCCTCACCCAATGCCTGCAATGCGGCAAAACGATATTCGGCAGAATCCCCCTCTATTGCGCGAAGAACATAGGGCATTGCTCGCTGACTTCCCAAGGCTTTGACCAAGATCGCGAGTGCTGCGCCACGGACGTTTTGCTGCGGACAATCAAGCAGCATTTTAGTCTCTTTTAGTCTCTTTTGCGGTTGGTTCCCAGCGGCTTGTGCTGCGAGTAACCGCAAGTAGGCATCGGTAGCACCCAGCCGATCCCCTGTGAAATTTGCCTGTTCGGCAGCTATCCGAAGGGGCTTAAGTGATGCCGGTGAACCGCACGCAGCGAGTGCGTGGTAGACGGCGGCTGTGGTCAGCGTATCCGCCGGGTCGATCCAGCCGATCAAAATTGGCTCGGCTGCTGTAAGTTGCTTCTCCCCAAAGGCATACGCCAGTGCCCGACGCCCTTCTGCGGACAACGTGTCGGAGTGAGCCAACGCCAAAAGTTGCGATTCGGTGCCGGGAGTGACGATCAGCGCACGCAGCGCGTGGTCGGCCAAATAGGGGTCATTGAGATACGGCGCGAGCCAAGTTGCGTCCTCTGCCGTGGAGCAAAGTTGCAGTTGCGCAAAGAGAAAAGCGCGATTGGCCGGCTCTTCGCAGCGCGTAATCGCCTCCTGAAAACCTTTGCGTAGCTCTGCGCGCAGAGCTTCGTGTCCGGGTGCGGTGACGTATGCCGCCAACCCACTGAGCGCGTATTCAAAGGGTGCGTTGTGACCTTTGTCAGCTGGAACAAGCTTTGCAGCAATGAGTTCGACGCCCCGACTTCCCGTCGCAGCAAGTTCGCCCATCACCTGATCGAACGCTGCGGGGTCTTTGGCCGGAAGTTGCGCCAGATTGTCGGCGATTATGGTCTCCATCGTGCGCTGACGCGCGTCGAGTGGCTGTGCTTCGATCATTGCAGGCAGCAAAAATAGGCCGGCACAGAGGAGTAATAATGTTATTTTTTTCATTGTATCAGTTTTCAGAATTAGATTTGCCACGGACCGCGCATTGGCTGATCAACCAATCGGTTAGCTGCATCGTCGCCGACAAAAAGTTGGGTCTCTGGATCGAAATGCAGCGTGCGATTTAGGCGCAATGCGCAGGCGCCCATATTGACCAGCGTGCAGCTGCGGTGTCCGATCTGTTCGTCCAGCGCAAATTTGCGGCGGGTGCGGACACACTCCAAAAAGTCGGTATTTTGGGGTGCAGGATCGGGCATTTCGGCCAGTTTTTCCATCACGTCGGGAATCGTGCACCGGAACCCTTGATAGACCTTGCCCAAAGGACCTTCTATATAAGGTGTGTCGCCTTTGCTCTCGAAACCCTCACCCTCAAGGATGATTTGGCAACCGTCATCATAGGTGTAACTTATTTTGTGCCAAATACCTACGGCGTCCGGATGTTGCTGGGGTGCGTCGACCTCGACTTTGACGGGCGAGGTGTCGTCCTTGCCCAGCAGGTATTGCACGGGATCCATATAGTGCTGCCCCATATCGGTCAATCCGCCGCCGTCGTAGTCCCAGTAGCCGCGGAATGTGGCGTGTGTGCGGTGTTTGTTGTAGGGTTTGTAGGGCGCTGGGCCGAGCCACATATCGTAATCTAACTCCGCAGGCACGACCTCGGGTTGCAGATTTTCCTTGCCCACCCAAAAGAATTTCCACGTAAAACCCGTTGCCCCCGAGATGGTCACCTTCAAAGGCCAACCCAATAGTCCGCTGTCAATCAGCTTTTTGAGCGGTTCAACAGGCGTTCCGAGTCCGTAAAAAGTGTCGGCAAAACGAAACCACGTGTTGAGCCTGAAGATGCGGTTGTTGCGCTGCACGGCCTCCATCACGCGACGGCTCTCGCCGATGGTGCGCGTCATCGGTTTCTCGCACCAAATATCTTTGCCGGCTTTGGCTGCTTCGACGGCCATAATGCCGTGCCAGTGAGGGGGCGTGGCGATGTGGACAATGTCGATGTTGGGATCGGAGATCAATTTGCGGAAATCGTGGTAGGGTTGCAGCGTCTCATTGAACTTCTCTTTGCCCAAGTTGAGCGCGCTTTGGAGGTGGTTGCTATCGACATCGCAGACCGCGACCAGCCGGCAATCCTTGTTGCTGGAGAAGTGGTAGCTGCTCTTGCCAATGCCGCCCACGCCAATGATGCCCTTGGTGAGCTGGTCACTCGGCGCTATAAAGTTGGTGCCACCTAAGACGTGGCGAGGTAGGATTGTCAGCAGGGCTGCGCCTCCCAATGTTTTCAGAAAATCCCTGCGAGAGGTTCTCGCAATTTTTTTATCGTTCATTTTGATCAGGTTGTAGCGGTTGGTTGTGGCGTGAGGTGGTTGCGTCCTCGTGTTAGTTCTTACAAAAATAGAAAATTCTACGCGATTTCCACCCTGCAAAATCAAAAAACGCAGCAGATTATTCACTCGAATAGATCATTCGGCACCTCAGCGCCGCCTCGCTGCTCTGTCGATTTGATTCTTTTGTTTTTTGCTCTCATCGATCACCGCTGCGCGGAGTGAGATTCGGGGGGTGCTTGGTATGCACAAAAAACAGCAGGTAATCGCTTGATTACCTGCTGTTTTCGATGAGTCGGGGTGACACGATTCGAACGTGCGACCACGCGCCCCCCAGACGCGTACTCTAACCGGGCTGAGCTACACCCCGTAGCTTTTCGGAGTGCAAATATAGCATTTATTTGTCAAAACAAACACTTTTGCGGGATATTTTTTCTATTTTTGTCCTCGATGAAGCAATCTTTAAATCTTCTATGTGTTTTCGCCGCCCTGTTAGCGGTGGCGTGTGGTGGTAAAACGGCCTCTACCTTAGCCGATTTTACGACCGAAATCTATACGCCGCACTACGCTTCGGGCTTTGAGGTGCGCGGTGCGGATCGGGGCGCTTCGACGTTGCTGACGATCCACAATCCGTGGCAGGGTGCTGCTGACGTCGAGCAGCATTTGCTTATTTTGCGCGATGGTGCACTGCCTCCCGAGGGGTACGACGGTCAAGCGGTGAAGGCGCCCGTGCGTCACGTGGTCTGTATGTCGTCGAGCCACGTTGCACTGTTCGATGTTTTGGACGAAGAGCGTCGCATCTCCGGAGTGTCTGGAATTGATTATATTTCAAATAGTTATGTGAATGCTCATCGCGCCTGCGGAGAGGTTCGTGACGTGGGTTACGACACCAACATCAACTTCGAATTGCTGGCCTCGATGCGTCCCGACTTGGTGCTGCTTTATGGCGTGACGGGTGAAAATACGATCATCACGGGCAAGCTCGCGGAGTTGGGCTTACCTTATATCTATGTGGGCGATTATATGGAGGAGTCACCGCTGGGCAAGGCCGAATGGATGGTTGCCGTGGCGGAGATGTGCAATTGTCGTGAACGCGGAATCGCCACTTTTCAGCAGATCGCAGATCGCTATAATGCACTGCGCGTGCAAATTGCGGCCGATACAACTGCCGTGCGTCCCCGTGTGATGCTCAATACGCCCTACCGCGACACGTGGTTTATGCCCTCGTCGCGCAGCTATATGATCCGCTTGGTCGAGGATGCCGGCGGAGAGTACGTCTATACCGAGAATGACTCGGATACCTCGGTGGCTGTCGATTTGGAGCAGGCCTATCTGCTGGCCAATGCCGCCGATGTGTGGATCAATGTCGGGGCTTGCAATAGTCTGGCGGAGCTAACCTCGCAAAATCCGAAATTTGCCGAGATTCCTGCCGTGCGCAACGCGCGCGTGTGGAACAACAACCGTCGGCAAACTCCTTTGGGAGGCTCTGATTTCTGGGAATCGGGCGTCGTGCGTCCCGATGTGGTGTTGCACGACCTGCGTACACTCTTGCTCGACGGCGGTTGTGTCCAGCCGCGTTCTATCGCGTCCGATCGTCCCCAAGCCGATTCGGGTTGCGACACCACCTGCTACTACAAACGTCTACGATAGCCGATGTCGCGTACCTCTCTGTTATTTACGCTGCTTGGGCTGCTGACGGCCTTGCTTTTTGTGGCCGACTTGGCGATCGGCTCGGTCTCCATTGCCCCCTCGGAGGTGTGGGCGGCACTCTCGGGTGGCGCGTGCGATCAGGCGGTTCGCGATATTGTGCTCAAATTCAGACTGTTGAAAGCCTTGATGGCGCTCTTTGCCGGTGCGGCACTCTCGGCGAGCGGCCTGCAAATGCAAACGCTCTTTCGCAACCCTTTGGCAGGGCCTTACGTGCTGGGTATCAGCTCCGGAGCTGGCTTGGGCGTGGCTTTGTTCCTGTTGGGGGCGCCTCTGTTGGGCATCGCAGGCCATTCGTTCATCCAGTCGTTGGGCATCGCTGGTGCCGCTTGGTTGGGTGCCGCGCTCGTGCTGCTGATCATTATGTCGGTCAGCCGCCGCATCAAAGACATTATGGTGATCTTGATCCTCGGTATGATGTTCGGTTCGGGCATCAGCTCGGTGGTCGAAATACTTCAATACCTCTCGAGTGAAGCGGCGCTCAAGTCGTTTGTTATCTGGACAATGGGATCACTGGGCGATGTCACGGGTAGCCAGTTGGCGCTGGTCTTGCCGGTCATTACGGCCGGGCTTGTGCTCTCGGTGGTGGTCATCAAACCGCTCAATTTACTGCTGATGGGCGAAAATTATGCACGCACAATGGGACTTAATATCCAGCGTACGCGCACCCTGCTCTTCGTCTCCACGGTGCTGCTGGCCGGCACAGTCACCGCTTTTTGCGGCCCTGTGGGGTTCATCGGGCTGGCCGTTCCCCACTTGGCGCGGATGCTTTTTGCCAGTGCCGACCACCGCATCCTGATGCCCGGGTCGATGCTCACGGGAGCTGCGCTGCTGCTGGTCTGCGACTTGGTGTCGAAGACGTTGACCCTGCCGATCAACACCATCACCGCGTTGATGGGCATCCCTGTGGTGATTTTAGTGGTCATTCGTAACCGCAACTTCTTCTGATGAGTATCCTTCTCGAAAATATCACCTTGGCCTATGGCCAGCGCGTTTTGTTGCAAGGGGTTTCGGCCGCATTTTCGGCCGGATCACTCACGGCGCTCATCGGTCGCAATGGCACGGGCAAAAGCACCTTGTTGCGGGTCATCGCCGGACTGGGCAGCGCTGCCGTGGGCAATGTGACGCTCTGTGGCCATCACCTTGCCACCCTGTCGCCGCTTCGTCGCGCTTCGACCGTGAGTTTTGTCACCACCGACAAGGTGCGCATCGCCAACCTCACCTGCGAGCAGGTTGTCTCGCTGGGACGCGCGCCCTACACCAACTGGATCGGCCACTTGCAGCAGGTGGATCGCCAAATTGTCGAACACGCGTTGGCGCTGGTCGGTATGGCTGACTTTGCGCGCAAGCCGATGGATACGCTCTCCGATGGTGAGTGTCAGCGAATTATGATCGCTCGCGCTTTGGCGCAAGACACCCCCGTGATTTTACTGGACGAGCCGACGGCCTACCTCGACCTGCCCAACCGTTACGAACTGGCTACGCTGCTGCGCCGTTTGGCGCACGACGAGGGCAAGTGCATTCTTTTTTCGACGCACGATTTGGATGTGGCGCTGGGGCTGTGTGATTCGGTGGCACTGCTCGACACACCTTGCTTGCACCACTTGCCTTCGGCCGAAATGGCGGTGAGCGGCCATATCGAGCGGTTGTTTGCCGGTGCCGGCATCACTTTCGATGCGGCAACTCAGACAATTCGATTGGCTAAAAAATAAAAATTAATGCCGAGAAGCTGTTTCTAATCTATTTTCTCCTACTTATTTTCTCTGTCGAGTAAATATTTTCTCCGCATATTTTTGTACAACTCACTTTTTTGTTTACCTTTGCACCGCTAAAGTACTTTCCTCGGAAGGCACAATAGTGGTAAAGGCCCATTCGTCTATCGGTTAGGACGCAAGATTTTCATTCTTGAAAGAGGAGTTCGACTCTCCTATGGGCTACAAGACGGCATCCGCGAGGGTGACGGACGGTAGAAACTTTTGGAGGAGCGGACCCGAGGGTCTATCCGCACGCAGCTACGGCTGTTTTACGATCGACAACTGAAAAAGTAAAAAATAAAAATTTAACGATTATGGCAAACCATAAGTCATCCGAGAAGAGAATTCGTCAGACCGCCGTTAAACGCGAGCATAACCGTCTGATCCACAAGACAGCACGTAACGCCGTGAAGGCATTGCGCGCCACTACCGAGAAGAGCGCTGCTGAGGCATTGCTTCCGAAGGTAACCACGATGTTGGACAAATTGGCCAAGCACAACATTATGCACAAAAACAAAGCTGCGAACCTCAAGAGTTCAATGCAACTTCGCGTGAACGCGCTCTAATCGCTTTCCGCCACTTAAAAAAGGCTGCTCAAATGCTTGAGCAGCCTTTTTTAGGTGCAGACCTGAGCGCCTGCGGTTGACTAAGAAGTTGTTTTGAATTTATTAACCTCGCTCTTTTCGGCTCTTTTCGCCCCAGTTTCCGCCCTGTAAATCTTCATTTAGCTTGCTAAAATCGGATTGACAGAACAAAAACGGAACAAAAATAGCGCTAAAATAACTT
>JAVVYP010000035.1:0-17674 GCA_036651015.1 Alistipes sp. | reverse complement strand
CTTCATAAACGCCCCTATCGAGGCTGTATGACAGCTCGTCCAAAACCGCTCAACCACCTGCCGCACCTCGTAATTCCCCACTTGCTCCAACTCCTGTATAATGCGTTGCAAAAGCACCCGATCGCTGTCAATACAGCACTGCGCCAGCCGCATACTCTCGGTTGTCTCCGCTCGCACAATCTCCTGTTGCTCAGCACTCCATCGCTCCAAAGGCACGTGAATTGTCGTCGTTATCTGCTGCGTTTTGCAGCGGTGACACACCTGATAATAGATCGTTCCGTCCCTCCGCGGCACGGTTGACGGGCGTAGTTTCACGCGTATTGTTGCCATACTCATCTCTCCGTTTTTCTTCTTTGCTGAAAATTTCCGGACAAGATAATGCGGATTGGCCTTTCCACCTTTTTCTACAGAGAAATGTGGACGGTTTAAAAAGCATTTATCGGCGAAAATGGGAAAAGGGCGAAAACAAGAGAAAAGAGAGCAAACAAAAATAAAATACTATATATTAGCTATTTATAGTTACTTTTTTCGCCCTTCTCTGTCCTGTTTCCACAGCTGATAGGAGTTGACGAAGTTCTGCCAGATGATGTAGGCGGTGGGGGCGATGGAGGAGATCGGATTGAGGAATGATTGCGCCATCCAGACAGCCAGAACCGTATTTTTTTGACCCAGCAGCTGGCCGCCGGCCGTCGCATCGCCAAAGCGTCTGCCGAGCATTCGCCCCACTTTGAACTGCACCAAGCAGATCACCGCTGCCGCCACGGCCAGCCACAACTCGGTGGAAAACGAGGCGTCGCGCAGATCGAAGATGAACGCCGTCGTGCGGCCAATGATCACCATCAACGACAGTAGCCACATATAGAACGAAATTTGGCCGTGATCGCTGACCCATTGTGCGGCCTTGGGAATCAGAAACCGGCAGCCCTGAGCCGCGGCAAAAGGCATAATCAGCAGCGGCGCAATACGTGCTAAAATCTGCGCAAAAGTACAAGCACCTGTACCCGCAAACGACAGTATAACAGGAGCTACGAGTGCAATTACGATATTGCACAACAAACTGTATGTGGCCATCGTCGCCACATTGGCACCCAACATTCCGCCGACCACCACAGCGGCCATTGCCACCGGCGCCAGCACACAGATCATAGCCCCTTGAGCGACCACATCATTCAGCGGCAAAAGGGCAAAATAGACCCCGATACAGACCACAATCTGAAACAGCAGCAGCCAAAAATGCAGCATCGAAAGGTGCATTTGTCGCGGTTTTACGCGGCAGAAAGTGACGAAAAGCATCAGAAAAATCAGCGTCGGGGTGATCATCTGGTGCGACAACACCTCCAACGCTGTGATCGGGCGACACAACAGCGCGCCGACAACCATAGCGGTCGGCATCGCGATAGCCCTGATGTTGCGGTGGATATAGCTCAACCAACGCATTAGGTTACGACAGTAACTCCTTGACTTTAGCCGAAATATCCCGACCATCGGCGCGGCCAGCGAGTCGTTTCGAGGCAATGCCCATTACTTTGCCCATCTCCTTGATCGACGCAGCTCCAAGCTCGGCAATCACGGCTTTGACCTCGGCCGTAAGCTCTTCGGCGGTCAGTTGCTTGGGCAAAAATTCCTGAAAAACAGCCACTTGAGCCAGCTCTTCGGCGGCCAAATCCTGCCGATTTTGCTCGGTAAAAATGGTTGCCGAATCGGTGCCTTGTTTCGACAATTTGGCAATGATTTTCAACACATCAGCATCGGGCAACTCGGTAATTTCGGGTCCGGCAGTTTTGGCCTCAATAATGTATTTTTTCACATTGCGCAGAGCGCCCAAACGTACGGCATCACGGGCTTTCATAGCCTCCATAATTCCTTTTGAAATTTGTTGTTCAAGTGACATAAACTTTTTATTTTTAAGTAGATACATTGTTTATTTAACATCTCGTTTTATCAAGGCAATCAACCCGATCACCGTAAATGCTGCGTTGTAAATCAACAGCTCAAAACCGATCTGATAGCCCCACATTGCGCGCGCCGAATACTGCAACAGGGCGCTCAACAGCGGCGCGGCAACAGCCACCAAAGGCATCCAGCGATCGCGCACCTTGTAACGCGTGAAGATGCCAAAGGCGAACATACCTAAAATCGGGCCGTAGGTGTAGCTGGCGACTTTATAAACCAAGTTGATGACGCTATCGTCGGCCCAGTATTCGAAGGCGAGAATCACCCCCACCATACCAACCGCCATTGCCGCGTGAACAATGCGGCGGATGCGCGTCAAACGCAGTTCGTCCACCCGTTTTGTCGCCTCCAAAATATCGACCGTGAATGATGTAGTCAGAGCCGTCAAGGCCGATCCGGCAGCTGAATAGGTACTTGAGATAAGTCCTATAACAAACATAATACCAACGATAAGCGGCAATCCTCCATTGACTGCGACCAACGAAAAAACTTGATCTGTCTTTGCTGGCATCGTCAAAGCAAAACGCGCCATATAAGCGTAGAGCAACACGCCCAACACCAAGAACAAGAGGATAACAAAAATTTGGCTAAAGGCCGTCAGGCAGATATTTTTCTGCGCATCACGCGGCGTGGCACAGCTCAAATTACGTTGCATCATATCTTGATCCAGCCCCGTCATCGCCACCAAGAGCACGATGCCGGCAAAAAACATCTTCCAAAAATAGCGATCCGACGACGGGTCATCGAAGAAGAAGATCCGCGACAGGGGCGACGCCGCCACCTCGTGCGTCATCTCCGACAGCGACAGATCAAGCCCACGCATCATAAAGACGATCGACAGCACCAAACTGGCCACCAAGCAGACCGTTTTGAGCGTATCCGTCCAAATCAGCGATTTGACGCCCCCTTGCTGCGTATAAATCCACACAAAAAACATCGAAACGCTGGCGTTGAGCCAAAAAGGCAAATCATAGTGATCAAAGACCAGCAGCTGCATCACGGCGCAAACCACATAGACGCGTAGAGCGGCTCCCAACATCTTCGAAACGAAGAAAAACCAAGCCCCCGTGCGATGTGACGCCACCCCGAAACGCGTGGCAAGATACTCGTAGAGCGACACCACACGCAAGCGATAGAAAGTCGGCACCAACACAAAAGCGATGATCAACTGCCCCACCGTGAAGCCCATTACCATTTGCATATACGAAAACGCATCGGAGGCCACCGAGCCGGGTACTGAAATGAAAGTCACCCCCGACATAGCTGCTCCGATCATCGCAAAAGCGGCCATATACCACGGTGTACGGCGGTTTCCGGTAAAAAAACCGGCATTATCCGCCCGTCTTCCCGACACCCAAGCGATGACAAGTAGCACGACAATATAGCCTAAAACGGTGGTGATAACGGCTTGTGGAGACATTCTTATAAGATTATTGAAACGACAACAAAGGTAACAAAAAGTGCGCAGTTGACACTATTTTTTTCGCTCTTGCATCTTTTTTGCAGCCCCTTGTCAAGCCCAAACGCCCAAGACACA
Organism: Alistipes sp.; assembly: GCA_036651015.1. GTDB lineage: Bacteria > Bacteroidota > Bacteroidia > Bacteroidales > Rikenellaceae > Alistipes. Next base: position 14,184 of record JAVVYP010000035.1, on the reverse strand, counting down.
AATTAAACCCGATAGGTATGAGAAAATTCGCCGCACTGCTCATTTTTGCAAGCTGTTGTTTTGTGGCCACGGCGCAGGAAGAGCGCACGCTGCCGAATGAAAGCAATGAATATCAGGATATTACAACAGATTCACTCGACAACAACACCTCTCTACGCGAGCAACTGCGCAACCTGCCCAACATCGAAATCGGCAAAGGAATCACCTTTCGACCGCGGAGCAATTGGTGTTCGCTGACGCTACGCTTTCGGATGCAAAACCTGCTCGCATTCACCTTTGATCGCGATTTTTCGCTCACACGCACCGAGGCGCGCGTCAAACGGCTGCGGCTGCGGTTCGACGGATTCATCTACTCGCCCAAGCTGATTTACTCCATCCAATTGGGTTTCACCGCCTACGACAGCGAGCTGCTGCCCAACGAGAATATGAACATTGTGCGCGACGCGATGGTCTATTTTGTGCCCAATGCGCGGTGGAATATCGGCTTCGGGCAGACCAAGATCAAGGCCAATCGGGCGCGGATCAACTCATCGAGTGCGCTGCAATTTGTCGATCGGAGTGTGGTCAACAGCGAGTTTCATTTGGATCGCGACTTCGGAATCTTTGGCGAGTATAATGCAGGGAGGATCAAAGGTTTCGACCTATCACTTAAAGCATCGGTTACACTGGGCGAAGGGCGCAATTGGGGCAGCACTTCCAATGGTGGTCTGGCCTACACGGGGCGCTTGGAGCTATATCCGCTGGGGCGATTCAGCGCAAAGGGCGATGTGATCGAGGGTGATTTCGAATACGAAGAGCAGGTGAAAATTCTGCTGGCCGGCGCCTACTCCTTCAACCACAAAGCCACGCGACTTCGTGGGCAGCGCGGCGTGCTGATGCCCGACGATGCAACGCGCAACCTTAGCTCCTACTTCGCCGATTTTGTGCTCAAATACCGCGGTTTTGCCCTCTGTGCCGACTTTATGGGGCGACATTGTGCGCAACCGTTGTTCGATGCGGCGAGTGCGGCGTTTGTGTACAGCGGTTGTGGACTAAATGTCCAAACGAGCTATCTGATCGACAACCATTGGGAGGTGGCGTTGCGCAATTCGACCCTTTTCCCCTCGCGCAGGGTGCAACCTTTAGCCGGTTACGCACGGTGGAATCAGACCACATTGGGGCTTACGCGCTACATCATCGGCCACCGGTTGAAGGTTCAAGCCGACTTGTCGTACAACCACCAACGGCAACCGATCAAAGCCGATTACAACCGCTGGGAGCTTCGTTTTCAGCTGGAGTTAGGACTCTGAGCCAGCGTTCAGGGCAAAAAAATCTGCGCCCCAAAATAACAGGGCGCAGAAAATCGGATGCCGCAAACGGCGATTTAGAGACGGTGGAGGAGACAAATTCTTACTCCCACTCGATCGTTGCAGGCGGTTTGGACGAGATGTCGTAGACCACGCGGTTGACCCCCTTGACCTTGTTGATGATGTCGTTCGACACGTTGGCCAGAAATTCGTAGGGCAAGTGCACCCAGTCGGCCGTCATACCGTCGGTCGAGGCCACAGCGCGCAACGCCACACAACTTTCGTAGGTGCGTTCATCGCCCATAACGCCCACGCTCTTGACCGGCAGCAAGATCGCTCCGGCCTGCCAAACTTGGTCGTAGAGACCCGCCGAACGCAGCGCGTCGATATAGATTTTGTCCACATTTTGCAGGATTTCGACCTTTTCGGGGGTGATGTCACCCAAGATGCGAATCGCAAGACCCGGTCCCGGAAAGGGGTGGCGGCCAATGAGTTGCTCGGAGATACCCAGCGAACGCCCCACACGGCGCACCTCGTCTTTGAACAGCAGGCGCAGCGGCTCCACGATGCCCAGATTCATCTTCTCCGGCAATCCGCCCACATTGTGATGCGACTTGATGGTAGCCGACGGGCCGTTGACCGAGCACGACTCGATCACATCGGGATAGATCGTTCCCTGCGCCAGCCAGCGCACCTCTTTGATGCGGATCGCCTCGTCGTTGAAGACCTCAACGAAGTCGCGACCGATGATCTTGCGCTTGGTTTCGGGGTCGGAGACACCGGCCAGATCGCCCAAGAACTTCTCGGAAGCCTTCACGCCCTTGACGTTAAGCCCCATATTTTGATAGGATTCGAGCACATCTTCGAACTCGTCTTTGCGCAGCAGTCCCGAATCGACAAAAATGCAGTAGAGATTCTTGCCGATGGCCTTGTGCAGCAGCACAGCCGCCACCGACGAATCGACACCGCCCGAGAGTCCGAGCACCACGTTGTCGTTGCCGATCTTCGCACGCAACTCGCGCACGGTTGCGTCGACGAAACTCTCCGAAGTCCAATCTTGCTTGCAGCCACAGATGCCGACCACGAAGTTTTCGAGCAGCTGTCGTCCGTCGGTCGAGTGGTAGACTTCGGGGTGAAACTGAATCCCCCACGTCTGCTCGCCGGCCACACGGAATGCCGCCATACGAACATCTTCGGTGCTGGCAATGACCTGATAAGCAGCCGGAACGCGCGTGATTGTGTCGCCGTGCGACATCCACACCTGCGTGGTCTGCGGCAGGGCGTGCATCAGCGGATCCTGCGCGTCGCCCACGGTGAGCATCGCGCGGCCATATTCGCGACTGGGAGCCGGTTGCACCTCGCCGCCGAAAGCCGAAGCCAACAGCTGTGCACCATAGCAGACACCCAGCAGCGGCAACTGCCCTTTGAAGCCCGAAAGATCGGGATTGGGGGCATTTTGGTCGCGCACCGAGAAGGGGCTGCCCGACAAGATCACGCCCCGCACCGACGCATCGAGCGGCGGAATGTGGTTGAACGGATGAATTTCGCAGTAGACATTCAGCTCGCGCACACGCCGCGCAATGAGCTGCGTGTATTGCGATCCGAAGTCGAGAATCAGTATTTTTTCCATAGTTTCTTATTCTCCACGGGAGTAGTTGGGGGTTTCGCTGGTGATGGTCACATCGTGGGGATGGTTCTCGATCACACCGTTGGAGGTAATGCGGATAAACTTGGCCTGCTGCAACGCCTCGATCGTAGCCGCGCCGCAGTAGCCCATACCCGAACGGATGCCGCCCAGAAGCTGGTAGACCGTTTCGCTCAACACACCTTTGAACGGCACACGCGCCACAATGCCCTCGGGCACCAGTTTATTGATGTTGTTTTCGCACTCCTTTTGGAAGTAGCGGTCAGCCGAACCGGCCTTCATCGCGTCGATCGAACCCATACCGCGGTAGGATTTGAATTTGCGACCGTTGTAGATGATCGTGTCGCCCGGAGCCTCCTCCGTGCCGGCGAACATCGAACCGATCATCACACAGTTACCACCGGCCGAAAGCGCCTTGACGATGTCGCCCGAGTAGCGCAGACCACCGTCGGCAATGACCGGCACGCCCGAACCTTTGGCCTCCGAAGCCACGGCATAGATGGCCGACAGCTGCGGAACGCCGACGCCGGCAATCACACGCGTGGTGCAGATCGAACCCGGGCCAATGCCGACCTTCAGTCCGTCGGCGCCGTTGTCGATCAAAAAGCGCGCAGCCTCGGCGGTTGCGATGTTGCCCACCACCACGTCGAGTGACGGATAGGCCGCTTTGATCTCCTTGAGTTTTTGAACCACGTTGTTCGAGTGTCCGTGGGCGGTGTCGAGCACCACCGCATCGACACTCTCGTCGACCAGCGCTTTGACGCGTGACATCACATCGGCCGTAACACCCACACCAGCAGCCACTCGCAGACGGCCTTTCGGATCCTTGCAGGCATTGGGATGATCCTGCACCTTGGTAATATCGCGGTAGGTGATCAGTCCGATCAATTTGCCGTCGTTGTCGACAACGGGCAGTTTCTCGATTTTATTGACCAGCAGCACATCGGCCGCGTGCTCCAAATCGGTGTTGTGGGTGGTGATCAAATTTTCTTTGGTCATCACATCGTCGATCTTGCGCGACATATCCCGTTGGAAACGCAGGTCGCGGTTGGTGACGATGCCGACCAAATGGTTTTCAACATCAATCACCGGAATGCCGCCGATCTTGTTGTCGTGCATCAGCGTGAGGGCATCGCCGACCGTATGATCTCTGGAAATGGTCACCGGATCGTAGATCATACCGTTCTCGGCACGCTTCACACGGCGCACCTGAGCAGCCTGCTCGGCAATAGACATATTCTTGTGAATCACGCCAATACCACCCTCGCGCGCCAAGGCAATAGCCAGCGGTGCTTCGGTGACGGTGTCCATAGCAGCAGACACAATGGGGATGTTGAGACAGATATTACGCGAGAAATGGGTCTGAACGTTGACCTCTCGCGGCAACACTTCCGAATAAGCGGGTACGAGCAGCACATCGTCGAACGTAAGTCCTTCGGGCTGCACCCTTTCGTTGATAAAAGCCATAATGAACGTGGATTTTTGTTGCTCGCAAAAGTAATCATAATTTTCGATTTTACCGAAAATTATAGGTTAAGAATGAAAAATTAAATGGGATTTGAACCACAAAGGAGGGTGGAGACGAGAACCGATGAAAAATTCGAAATTCGAAAGTGACGCAATTCACACAAATTACAACATAGGCAACGCCCCCACCCTTTTGCAACGCCATACGCTCATCAATGGGCGCTATATTGACGATCCAGCACCATTTATGCAGCATAAAACATATATACAGACACAAAGATAAGAAAATATACCAATACACAGTACATCTTGTGTATAAAATTGCAGTATGGTATGTTCTTTTGCAAAAATGAAAGCAAAACAGCCCAGACGGACAGATGATCTACTGATCGAAATGGTCATTCAACGCATCAAACAATTGCGGAATGAACACGGTTTTTCGCAGGAGTATGTCATTGCCCAAACGCGATTGGATATTTCAAGTTTAGAGACCGGTCGAACGGCTCCGACGCTGTTTTCCATCTCAATTCTTTGTCAATTCTATCACATTACCCTCAGCGAATTTTTCTCTGCATTCAACTATCCGCAGGAGTAATCCATACTAAGAAGAGGAGGGTTTGGCATCACGCCAAACCCTCCTCTTTGAAACACAATCCAAACAAAGCCGCAAGGCCTCGAAAAGAGATTACAAAACGGCTCAGAAAGCCACTTTAGCCAACGACACAGGCCCGATAAGACCCGATGTTTGGAGAGCCGATTGGGGTGTATATATATTATAAGGTATAGCCGTGCGTCGCTGCGCCTCGGGCAGACGGCTGTCGCCTACCAAACGGTTAACCCAATTGTTGACAACCTCAATCTCGAGTTCATTGACTCCCGGATGCACAACATCCGTTACGTCGATCCGATAGGGGGCTGTCCAAACACCTCCGGCATAAGCTCCGTTTACGCGCACTTTGGCCATCACGGCAACCTGATGCAGCTCCAGCAACAACCTCTCGCCAGCGGCCAATGCGGGTGCTTCGAACGAAACCGTGTAGAATGCACGACCCGAGAAAAAGCGCAAACGCTCGTCGCTACTCTTCGACCAGTCGGTCAGCGAGTCGGTTTCGATGCTGAAATTGCCGATCGAGTCGGGAGCTTCGAAACGAACCTTCCAACGTCCGTCGAGTGTACGCAGCGATTGCGGTTGCGGAAAATTATCGGTCAAGGTGCCCACCTGCGCAGATTTCGACACGGCCTTGCGGAAGACCACAAATCCGCTTTCCAATGGTTCCAAGTGCATAGGCACCTGCGTCGACTTCTCGCCGATGCGGTACACCGGCAGGTCACGCATAGCGCCCGTCTCGGGTTGCCACCACTCGGGCATACGCCCCGTAACGCGGAAATCAGCCTGAAAATCGAGGGGCGATTCCGATTGGTTGGTCACAAAATAAAGCTCGGCATCGTCCGTAGTGCGGTGACCAAAGAGCACCGGCAAAGAGAGATCATAGCCGCAGTCGGGCACATTGCCCAGCTCGGCAAAGATCTCCTCGAGCGAATAACCGTCGAAAAGCATCCCCTTGCCGTAGCGAATCAGCTGTTTCTCACCTTTGGATTCACCCCAAAGTTGCGCAGTCAGCCCGGCAATCTGACGATCGGCCGCCGGGTAATTCTCCATACTCGGCGAACGGAATGGACGCGAGCCTAACACCACGGCACCATCCTTGATGAGTTGCATCACACACTTCAGCACCTCGGGGCGCATTGTCTCTTGACGCGGCAGCACCAGCACCTTGTATTGGGTACCGTGGGGCAACGTCAGGCGGCCATCGCGCACCGAAGCATCGCGACAAAGCACCTCGGCATTGATGTAGTCGTATTGGTAACCAGCCGGCATTGCCGGATCGGTCACACCCGTCATTTTGGGCACATCCTCACCGATAAAATAGGCCACATCGGCGACATTAAGCCCCTGCTGAAGCATAAAATTGCAGCGTTTGATGTAGGTGGTGAAGAGATCAAGGTGCGAGAACCACGTATTATTGCGGTTAAATTCGTTGCCAAACCAAGCATTCATCCCGGGTTTGCGCCCACCGTCGGGTTGCGAAATGTAGACGTGCAGCAGCGTGTTGTTGATGCCCTCCGAAAAGAATCGGTCGGCGCGCTGCTTCATCAGGTAGGGATAACGCGAGAAAGGCTCGACGGCTGCCGTGAACGACTCGGCCGAAACCTTGGTTTTGCCGTAGATGTGGGCACACGACGATGCCGCGCGATTCTCGATATTACCCAATTCGCCCTCACTCCAAAACTCGCCACCCACTTCGTCGGACTGACCTCCGTACTGGAGGAATTCGCCGGGGAAACCCCAGTGTCCGTAGTTCTCGAGCCACGTGGTGAAGCCGTCTTTGTGCGCCAATTCACGCAAGGCTCCGATGTGGTCGTAGGCCAAGCGATCGGCCATCATCCGCCGAACATCCCACAGGAAACGATCCGAAAGATCGCGGCTGCCGACAGCCATACCGCTAAATACAGGCAGGAAAGGCTGCGCATCGTAACCATAACGGCTCTCGAAATCGGCAAGGAAACCATCGCTGATGTTCTGGCCGCCTCGTTCATAGCTATCCGCCACAATCACCTTCCAGCATTTGCGGTCGGCAGCAGGAATGCGTCGGCACAACTCGCCAATGAAAGCATCGTAGTGCGTGGCCAAGTGTTTGCGGCTCCATTTGTCGATCTCCAATCCGATGCCGTCATCGAGTGCCGGCCCATTTCTCACGCCGGTGGGCATCATTCCTGTGCGCAACACCATCCAGCGACCAGCAGGAGCTTGCCATTGAAGGTGATCGCCCTGCAATTGGTCACTAAGATCGACGATCGACTGCAACGACACGGCAGCGACACTATCCTGAGCGGCCGGCTGAGCATCCCACATATAATCGTGCCAATAAGGAAGTGGCGTCTGGTGCATCTTAGCCAGCGATTTTTCGGAATAACGCTCCACCAAAGGCAGCGACAAAAACTCAGCTTCAGCCAAACCGCTTCCAGCCGTTGGGTTGTGGATAATCAGTCGGAAAGCATCGGCCTGAGTCGGCTCGCAAGCGATGGTTATCGGCGCAAAACGATCGAAACCCACTTCGACCGTATTGTTCGTTCGGTCGATGTTGAAACGACGCAAAACGCTCACTCGACCATCGTGCAGCGCCTGCAACTCGGCCGTAGCAGCGATGGGCGCTTCGGTGAAGTAGATCCGCAACGAACGCAGTGTGAAAGGGGTTGTGGGGGCAACTTCGATTGTCGCATCCTCACCTTGCACGCAGGGCATCGCCGTCGAGCGATCGCCGTCGAGCACCTGTTTGACCAGCGGCGAACCACCCACACGAGCCGATGCAGCATCGAGTCGGAGCGTCCCCTCGGGCAGCGGATAGGCCAACACCGACACGTCGGCGAAATCGGCCGAGGGCTTCGGCAGATCCACATCCACAACGCCTCCGCCCGTAACCTCGGCCGCAACCGTCGATAAATAACGCATCGACTCCTCGGGTTTGACCCACGGCCCTCCGGCTTGGCTCCAGCCCGGGCTGTTGAACATACCCAGCTCAATGCCCAATTCGGTGGCACATTTCATCGCGGCGTGAACGATTTCGAACCACTCGTCGGACATCAGCGTCACCGGCCCTCGCGGATTCTCGGTCAGACCAATATTGCCGATAAAGGCACGGTTGATGCCGGCTTGCTTCATCGAATGGAGATCGGCGACAACCCCTTCACGCGAGATATTACCCGAGATCCAGTACCAATAGACCGAAGTTTGAATCTCGGCAGGTGGCGTTTTAAACCCGTCGGATAGCTGTTGCGACGCATCGTCACAAGAGGTGACAAGCAGTGCGCACGCCGCAAAAGCGCTCCATATTAGACGTTTCATCAGCAGCACTCTTTAGAATGCCGTGTGGTAGAGTGCTTCGATCTGAGCCACCGACACGTCGCGCGGATTACCGCCCGTGCAAACATCGTTGTAAGCCGCAACGGCCAGTGCCGGAATATCGGACTCGACAACACCAATCTGATGCAATTGCTGCGGAATGCCAATGCTCAACGACAGGTCGCGCACAGCCTTGACAGCCGCCGCAACACCGGCTTGCACATCCATTCCGGTCGTATCGATACCCATAGCGCTCGCAATGTCAATGTATTTCGACGCCTTGTCGGAATCGGCATTGAACTCCATAATATAAGGTAAGAGCAGCGCATTGGCCACACCGTGAGGGGTGTCATAAAAAGCGCCCAACGGGTGTGCCATACCGTGCACCAAACCCAAACCCACGTTGGAAAATCCCATACCGGCAATGTATTGTGCCACCGACATTCCTTCGCGAGCCACCGTATCCTGACCATTGTCCACGGCCGCTTTGAGGTGGGTGGAAATCATCGTAATTGCCTTCAGTTCAAACATATCCGACATTGTCCACGCACCTTTGGTGAGGTAAGCCTCGATGGCGTGTGTCAGGGCATCCATTCCGGTAGCCGCCGTCAGCCCTTTGGGCATCGAGTACATTAGCTCAGGATCGACAATGGCCACCAACGGAATGTCGTTGGGATCGACACAGACCATTTTTTTGCGCGCCTGCTCGTCGATGATCACATAATTGATCGTCACCTCGGCAGCCGTTCCGGCCGTCGTGGGCAACGCAAAGGTCGGCACAGCACGGTGGTGGGTATCGGCAGGTCCTTCGAGCGACTTGACATCGGCAAATTCGGGGTTGTTGAAGACAATACCCACGCCCTTGGCTGTGTCGATAACCGATCCGCCACCCATAGCGACGATAAAATCGGCTCCCGAGGCTTTGAAAGCTGCCACCCCACGCTGCACATTGCCAATAGTCGGATTGGCCTTCACATCACTGAAAATTTCATAGGGAATACCGGCAGTGCGGAAAACCTCCTCGATTTTTGCAGCGACACCAAAGCGCACCAGCGCCTCGTCCGTCACGAAAAATGCCTTTGTGAAGCCGCGACGACGCGCTTCGGTGGCAATATTCAAGCGGCTACCCGCTCCAAAATAAGAGATTTCATTCAATACAATACGTTGCATAATTTTATGATTTAAAAGTTAGGTGTTGCTTACTATCGTAATTTGATCGTGGAATTTTAGAAGCTATTTCACCAATTCGATTTTCACCCCTTTGGGCGCCTTAATTTCGCTGCGAATATCACCGTTCGCGGTGCGTTCGTGGCGAATCTTCACCACCCCCCGAGGCGTCGGAAAGGTGCCTTCGACCCATTGCAGATCGCCCAAATGCGGTTCGATGCGCAGCGTGCGGCAACCAGCTTCAACAACCTGTACACCAAGCACATACTCGCTGAGCCAAGCTGTGGGTCCCGATGCCCAACCGTGACAGAGACTGTGGCGGAAACCTTTGTAACAATAGGCGCCGCATTCGCGATGCAGGTCACGCATTCCAGCCGGCACCGGCGCATCAATGCGCGCAGCAGGCAGCCACTCCATATTGAAATCCTCCCAAAATGTCGTTGCTCCCAAATCGAGCATTGCGCCCCAAAATTCACGGATTCGCGCCAAAGCGCCCTCGTAATTGCCGGCTGCGGCCATCGCCCGAAGCATATAGTAGCCATAGAAAGTCGAGAAGCCGGCCGAGCCGCCGACCGACAGCACCTCGCGGTCAGTTTTTGCGGCATCGGCTATGCCGGCCAACACCATCATCGCCTGCCCCTGTTTGGCTTTTCCGCCATCGGCAACCACGCACTGCCGCATTCGGGCAGCGTGCCTACGACAATCGGCAGACAGTTGCGTATCATCAAGATAATCGGATAGTTCGGCGCCTGCATCAAGTGCCAATATCGTCAACGATTGCAACCCGGCAGCCACACTTCCAGCGTCGTCACTCGACGGCCAGTCCAGAAAACGCATTCCGTCGAGTTGCTCGCGGCCATCGTCCCCGATACGCGTAAACAAAAGCCGCAGCAAACCCTGCAAATAGACCTGCTGCTCTTGCAAATAGCGCTTGTCGCCTTGGTGAAGGTACCAATCGCGCTGGATGATAATCCACCACAGAGAATAGGAGCTGATGCCGTTCATCCAAGCAGGCAGCGGCGTTGTGTCTCGCACCAAATCGAGGCTGCGCGGCACCACTTCGTTGTAGCCGAAGACACTGCTGACGGTCATAATTTCGGGGTGCAGATCCCCCACCCAAACCAATCGGTCGCGCTTCACGCCGTCCCACAGATACTCCTGCATATTGAGGTGTACCGTATAAGCGCCGGTCATCCAGATTTGGTTCAGCCGCTCGTCATCGCAGCGAAACGAGCCTAAATAGGGAATATCGCGGTATTCGAATACCGCCTCAATCTGTTTGAGATGCAGTTCGCGGTCGTCATCCAGCAGGTCGATCCGCGCAAAGCGGAAGCCCGAAGAGCCACATTCGACCGTTCCGAGCCACGGCACAGCAAGGGTAAAATCGCGCACCGCGTGGTCGTTCGACGCTCCATTGACGCCATCAATTTCGCACATTGCCTCACTCACCGACTCACCGAAACGCACCCGAACGTGCACCGGAGCGTGCTCTTCGGGCATTCCGGTCACCAGTCGCAGGCCGCCCTGCAACTCCCGTCCGAAATCGAGCAGCAGCGATGCGTGGCGCCCTTTGTCGCTGCGCAGCACGCAGATACGGGCATTCTGCAAATCAGCTTGGCCATTGCCTTGTTGCAACAGCAGGTCGCTTCCCGAGATCAGATCGGCATTTTGCTGCCAAACAATCCGCACGGGGGCTACGCTAACGCGCGCCCGAGCATCGAAACGACCCGTCGGCGTAGCATTTTGCCACACGGGAGGCAATGTCGGCGCAGCGGCCGCAAAAGGAGTTATTGCGACCGAAAGACAGGCTACAACTATAAATTGCAGGAGGAGAGAGAAATTCTTCATTAAGATAAAATAGGTATTTGATACAAAACTAACAAATAATCACACCACAAACCATTAATTAATGACCTTAAAAGTTTCATTTTTGATTTTGATGGTTGACCGTTAAAGCATCGCGCCAGCCAACATCAGCGCATCGAAGACAGAATGAACTAAATAATCACATTAATAGCTCTTTATTCGCTATTTTTTGCCCATTTCAATTTGATCTTTGTTTAAAAAAATTTATCTTTGTAAATGGAATATTTGGGAAAAAACGAGGTGAAACAAGAGATCGTATTTCAAATAAATCGAATTGGAAATTGCCTTTAAGAAAACGGCAAACTCCAAGAAACAGTTTCTGAACCTATCAATATGGGAGTAGCACTCAAAGATATTGCAGAACTACTAAACCTCTCCAAAACTACCGTTTCGTGGGTGCTTTCGGGGCAGGGAGAGAAAAAAGGAATCAGCAAAGGCACCCAAACGCGTGTCTTGAAATGCGCACGGGAGTTGTCCTACGAACCTAACTTATTGGCGCGCAGCCTCAATACAGGAGTCTCAAAGACAATCGGATTGATTCTACCCTCCATTTCGGACAGTTTCTACGCCCACATTGCCCACCAAATCGAAGCCGAAGCCGAAAAAGAGGGCTACTCGCTGATGATCGCCAGTTCCAACTCCGAAATCGAACGCGAAGATGCGATGATTCGGCTCTTTCGCTCAAAAAAGGTTGACGGGATGATCATCGCGCCGACCAAAATCTCGAAACGCGAGATCAGTCGTCTGGTCGAAGACAAATATCCGGTACTGCTCTTTGACCGCTTTTTTCCCGAGATGAAGATCAACTACGTGATCATCAACAACGAAGAGAGCAGCTATTTGCTGGTCAGCCACTTAATCGAAAAGGGATTCCGCAAAATCGCCATCGTCACCACCAACCCCCACCTACTCACGATGGATATGCGCCGCGAGGGTTACACCAATGCCCTTTCGGATTTTCACCTCCACCTCAACCCCGATCTCTATTGCGAAATCCCCTACGTCAACTACCAAGAGACGATATACGACGCCCTTGACCGGATATTCGAAGCGGTGCCCGATGTCGATGGTTTTTTCTTTACCACCCACATTCTGGCTATCGAAGCCCTGCGTTACTTCTACGACCGAGGCATCGACGTTGACGACGGCACGTGGGGTTTGGCCTGTATGCACGAGGATTCGCTTTTCCGCGCCCTCGCGCCCAAGATGAATATCGCCCAATTTCCGATCGTGGAGATCGGACAAAGCGCTGTGCGTCTGCTACTTCGTCAAATTCGCAGCAACAGCGATTCTAATGCGGCTCCCTTTGTGCCCGAATCGGAGGTCGTGCCTTGCCGAATGGATTTCCGTGACGAATAGAAATTGCCGGCAACCACTCCACAAAACCAGCCGCACGACTTAGAAGCTGTTTTAAATTTATGACTCTCGCTCTTTCCAGCTCTTTTTTGAACGATAAAACAAACTACACACTCATAAAACTCGAACTAAAACAATGGACAAAAAACTGTCACTGAACAAAATCCTCCCCGTGATGTTTGGATTCTTCATCATGGGCTTCGTCGATGTCGTGGGCGTCGCCACCAGCTACGTCAAAAATGACTTCGCCGGTATGAACGACACGATGGTCAACCTCATCTCGCTCTCGTGCTTCCTGTGGTTTTTCCTGCTTGCAATTCCCACAGGTATGCTGATGAACCGCATCGGTCGCAAAAAAACCGTGGTGATCAGCTTTGTGCTGCACGTGGCAGCGATGATTGTACCCTTAATCGCCTATGATTTCACCAGTGTGTTGATCGCATTCACATTGATCGGAATCGGCAATACTCTGCTACAAGTGTCACTCAATCCGCTTGTTACAAATGTGATCCCCAGCGACAAGCTCACCGGAACATTGACCTTGGGACAATTTGTCAAAGCCATCAGCTCGTTTCTTGGTCCGATTCTCATCGCCGCCGTTGCAGGCAGCTGTCTGGGCTGGAAGATGATCTTCCCGATCTACGCCACCATCTCGTTGCTGGCTTTGGTGTGGTTGTGGCTGACTCCGATTGAGGAGCAGAAGAACGCAGGCGCCAACATCTCGATCAAAAACACCTTTGCACTGCTCAAAGACAAGTACATTGTAGCATTTTTTATCGGCATCCTCGTGCTGGTCGGTGTGGACGTCGGTATGGGCATCTCCTTCCCCAAATTGCTGATGGAACGCTGCAACTTGCCGCTGTCGGAAGCCGGATTGGGCAACAGCGTCTACTTCTTCGCCCGTACATTGGGCGCCTTCATCGGAGGTATCTTGCTGATGAAACTTCCCGAACGCAAGTTCTTCAGTGCCAGTGTACTCGTTGCGCTTGCCGGTCTGTTGGGCATTATCTTCGCCCAAGGGTTGTGGGTGATCTTGGCTTGTGCCGCAATCTTCGGTATCGGTTACGCCAACCTCTTCTCGATCATCTTCTCGATCTCGATGCAACGCGTTCCGGAGCGCACCAACGAAGTCTCGGCACTGCTGATCGTCGGTGTCTCGGGCGGTGCAATTCTGCCCCCCATCCTCGGCATAATCACCGACCATTTCCAAACCCAAAGCGCCGCCATCATCGCGATGGGCATCATTTGGATCTATATGCTGGTGATGATCGGCGTGATCAACGCCCACGCCAAGAAGGCATAACGCCTCCCTCGCACCACGCCGCAAGGGCGCATCCGATCGTCGGATGCGCCCTTGCTATTTGGCAATCATCTGGTAATTCTTATTGAACGACTTGCGAAGAATTGGGTTGTTTGGGTTTTATTCGAGGTCCTCTTCGTAGGTTGCTTTGCCCACACCAAAGCGGCGGCGGTACTCGAGTGGCGTCATCCGCAAG
>JAVVYP010000034.1:277-19457 GCA_036651015.1 Alistipes sp. | reverse complement strand
CTTCCCATTCCGAACAGAGAAGTTAAGCTCACTAACGCTGATGGTACTGCACCTTGTGTGTGGGAGAGTAAGTAGCCGCCTCTTCAAGCCGAATCCTATACAGGGTTCGGCTTTTTTATGCCCCTATTTGATCGTTTGTCGCGCAGCTTCCGCCGGCTTGCGTGTTTCGGCCGATCCTATATAGATATGGCCTCGTGCAGCGGACAATGTTCACGCTTGCACGAGGCCAGTTGGGAATATGATTTGGGCTATTCGAAGAAGTGATTTTTGTCGTTATTCGTTTGTGAAAACTCCTCCAGCGCCTTCAAGTGGCGTCGCACCATCTGCTCAGCACCTTCGACATCTTGTTCGCGAACGCACCGCAGCAATTCGCGATGTTCGAAGCAAACTTCGTCGGAGGGAACGGCGCAAACTCGATAGCGGTGGTAGTAGCGCAGCACGTCGGGCGTGATAATGAGCAACATAGAGGCAATGACGGGGTTGTGTGCTCCGCGTGCCAGAGCTTGGTGGTAGGCAAAATCCTTGGAGACTCGTTCGTCGGTATAGAATTGCTCTTCGCTCACCTGCAACGCCGTCTCAATGGCCTGCAAATCCTCCTCCGTGCGGTTGTAAACACACAGGCGAATCGCCTCAATCTCAAGCAATATGCGTACGTGAACCAGCGATGCGAAGTCGTATTGTTCGATTTGCAACGCATCGGTTATCAGTCGCTCCAAGACCTGCATTTTCTCCTGCGCCACGACCGTTCCACTCTGGGGATAGGTCTGGACAATGCCGTAAAATTCAAGCTTTTGGAAGGCGGTACGCACGTAGGCGCGCCCGACGGCAAGTTGTTCGGCAAGGCGACGCTCGGCAGGCAATCGCTCTCCGGGCTGCAATGCTCCCGAATAAAGCTGCTCCTTAATGTATTTCAGCACAGTTTCTACCTGACTGATATTCGGCGAATAATTCATTTCAATTGGGTTTTCGTTCTGCAAAGATCGTAAAATAACCAATATAACCAAATTAATTGGGTAACCATTTTCATCGAAAAGACAAAAAATAACAAAAAATTGCAGTTTCAAAGTTAAAAATTGCGCTATTGGGCGGTGCAGAACGTGACACTTTTCAATAATAAGCGCGCTTGTAGGCTATACATTCGTCTCTTTGAACAACAAATCATAATAATTCGTCACAAAATATTGCTATTAAACGAATAATTGCTAATTTTGTAGTATCAGGATAATACTGCAATCTATGGCAAAACGAGAATTATTACTCGGAGACGAAGCCCTTGCATTAGGGGCGCTCCACGCAGGACTTTCGGGTGTCTATGCCTATCCGGGCACCCCATCGACCGAAATTACCGAATACATTCAGGGTCATCCGCTCGCTGCCGAGCGTCACGTGCATTGCACGTGGTCGACCAACGAGAAGACTGCGATGGAGGAGGCTCTCGGAATGTCGTTCGCCGGCAAGCGAGCCTTGGTATGTATGAAACACGTGGGTATGAATGTGGCTGCCGACGCCTTTGTCAACTCGGCAATGACGGGTGCCAACGGCGGTTTGGTGGTGGTTGCTGCCGACGATCCGTCGATGCACTCCTCTCAGAATGAGCAGGATTCGCGTTTCTACGGCAAATTCGCAATGATCCCCACTTTTGAACCCTCCTCGCAGCAAGAGACCTACGAGATGATCGGTGCGGCGTTCGACTTTTCGGAGACGAACCACATTCCGGTCTTGATGCGCCTGACCACCCGTATGGCCCATTCGCGTGCGGTGGTTGAAGTGGCCGACGTGCGTCCCGAAAACAGACTTGCCTACCCGGCTCAAGCGCGCCAATGGGTGTTGATGCCCGGCAACTCGCGCGCGAGATATAAGGTGTTGCTGGACGACTACCTCCGCTTCGAGCAGCAGGCCGTGGTCAGCCGGTTCAACCGCTACGAAGAGGCTGCCGACAAATCGGTGGGCATCATCGCCTGCGGCATCGCCTACAACTACCTCCAAGAGAACTATCCCAATGGCTGCCCCTATCCGGTGCTCAAGCTGTCGCAATATCCGCTACCCACCGATCTGGTGCGTCGTTTGGCCGCCGAGTGCCGCTCGTTGCTGGTGCTCGAAGAGGGACAACCTGTGGTCGAAGAGGCTTTGCGCGGCGTGCTGCCGCAACCTCTGCCGATCAATGGACGAATCAACAATGCCGTGCCGCACGCCGGGGAGCTTACTCCCGACAGTGTGCGTGTAGCCCTCGGGCTTGCACCGCGTGAGACGCTGGCCGCTTGCCCGATTGTCGTGCCGCGCCCACCTGCACTCTGTCAGGGATGTGGCCACCGCGATGTCTATACCGCCCTGACCGAAGTGGTGCGCGAATACCCCTCGGCCAAGGTCTTCAGCGACATTGGTTGCTACACGTTGGGTTGGTTGGCACCCTTCCACGCCATCGACACCTGCGTCGAGATGGGCGCTTCGATCACGATGGCCAAAGGTGCTGCCGATGCTGGACAATATCCGGCCGTGGCGGTCATCGGCGACTCGACCTTCACCCATTCGGGTATGACGGGGCTTTTAGACGCCGTCAACGCCCAAAGCAACATCACGGTGATCATCTCCGACAACCTAACCACCGGTATGACCGGCGGTCAAGATTCGGCAGGTACGGGACGCTTCGAGAAGATCTGCGCTGGCATCGGTGTCGAGCCTGACCACATCCGTGTGGTGGTTCCCCTGCCCAAAAACCGCGAGCAGCTGAAGGCGATGATCCGCGAAGAGATCGCCTACAACGGCGTCTCGGTCATCATTCCCCGTCGGGAGTGCATCCAAACGGCCAAACGGCACAACACCACAAAGTAAGCATTATGAAAAAAGACATCATACTTTCGGGCGTCGGGGGACAGGGTATCCTCTCCATCGCCACGGTCATCGGCAAGGCTGCTCTGACCAAAGGGTTGCAAATTAAACAGGCCGAAGTGCACGGTATGAGCCAACGAGGCGGCGATGTGCAGTCGAATCTGCGCATCTCGTCCGAGGCCATTCATTCGGATCTGATTCCGGCCGGCGGCGCCGACATCATCATCTCGCTCGAACCGATGGAGGCACTGCGCTACCTGCCGTGGCTCTCGACCGACGGTTGGGTGATCACCAACACGGTGCCCTTTGTCAATATCACCAACTATCCTGCTGAAGATGAGGTGTTACGTGCGTTGCAAGGGCTGCCCCACGTGGTGATGCTCGACGTCGATGCGCTGGCCAAGGAGATCGCTTCGCCACGTTCTGCCAACATCGTGCTCTTGGGCGCTGCCGCACCCTTCTTGGGGTTGGAGGCCGCCGAATTGGAACAGGGCATTCGCGACATCTTCGCGCGCAAAGGCGATGCGATCGTCGAAACCAACCTCGCGGCATTCCGTGCCGGCTATCAACACGCACAAAAACAGGTCAAATAATGGAACTACCCCTTTCGTCTGCCGTACTCAACTCCGCGCTGGAGCGTATGGACATTGCCGACATTGCGCAAGCGACCATCCGTCAGTCGGGTGACATTGCGCGTCTGATGGAGAGTCAGACGGGTGTGGAATTCCTGCACCTCGAAATGGGTGTGCCGGGATTGCCCCCCGAACGTGTGGGTGTCGAGGCCGAATGTGCCGCGCTGCAATCGGGCGTCGCCTCGCGCTACCCCAATATGTTTGGCACGCCGGAGCTAAAGCAACAGGCATCGCGATTTATTGAAGCCTTTCTCAATGTGCACGTTGCGCCCCAAGGTTGCATCCCGACTGTCGGATCAATGCAGGGCAGCTTCACCACTTTTCAGCTCTGCTCGCAGCTGACCCCCGGCCGCAACACAATCCTCTTCATTGACCCCGGATTTCCGGTGCAGCGCAGCCAAGTCAATATTTTGGGCATTCCGAGTGTGTCGTTCGACATCTACGAATACCGCGCTGAAAAATTAGGTCCCAAACTCGAAAGCTACCTTTCCCAAGGCAATATCGCCGCCATCGTCTACTCCAACCCCAACAATCCGGCGTGGATCTGCCTGAGCGAAGAGGAGTTGCAGACCATCGGGCGGCTGGCCACACAATACGATGCCATCGTCATCGAAGATTTGGCCTACCTCTGTATGGACTTTCGCAAGCCCCTCGGACGACCGTTCGAAGCCCCCTACCAAAGCACGGTGGCGCGTTATACGGACAACTACATCCTGATGATTTCCGGCTCCAAGATCTTCAGCTATGCCGGACAACGCATCGCCGTTGCCGCGATCTCCGACGCCCTCTACAAACGCAGCTATCCGGCACTGCGCCAACGCTATAACATCAGTCGACTGGGCGATGCTTACGTGTTGGTATTTCTCTATGCCGCCTCGTCGGGCACCAGCCATTCGGCGCAACACGCGCTTTCTGCGATGTTTGGCGCTGCTGCCGACGGCAAACTCGATTTCGTGGGCAATGCATCGGAGTATGCGCGTCGTGCGCAGCTTACGAAGGCAATTTTTCTGCGTCACGGCTTCCATATTGTCTACGACAAAGATCAGCACGAGAAGGTGAGTGATGGATTTTTCTACACCATCGGCCGCAAGGGGTACAGTAGCTCGGCTTTGCTGTGTGAGTTGCTGCTCTACGGCATCTGCGCTATTTCGCTCACCTCGACCGGCAGCCGTCAAGACGGCATCCGCGTCTGCATCTCGCAGATGAATCACCCCGAGCAGTTCGATCAGCTCGAGGAGCGTTTGGCCACATTCGCACAAAACCACCCTTAATATGACCTACACGACCGCCGCCGAAGCTGTCCGGCTCATCCGATCCAACGACAGCGTCTATATCCAAGGCAGCACCTCGATTCCTGAGGTGCTGGTGCAAGCGATGGCCGAGCGCGGCGCGGAGTTGCGCGGCGTGAAACTCTATTCGGGCTTTGCCGTGGGCGGCTTCGATGCCCCTTACTGCCACCCCGAGAACAAGGAGTCGTTCCTTGTCAATAGCCTATTTGTAGCCAACAACATCCGCCACTGGCTTGCCGATGGCTATGGACAGACTATTCCGGCCTTTTTGGGTGAGATTCCCGGCTTGTTCCGTGACGGGACACTGCCGGTGGATGTGGCAATTTTGAACCTCTCGTGTCCCAACGACGAAGGCTACTGCTCGTTTGGTGTCTCGGCCGACTTGGCTGTTTCGGCCACGGAGTGCGCCAAAACCGTCATCGCGCAGATCAACACGGCGATGCCATTCTCCTACGGAGATGCTGTGATTCACCTCTCGCGCCTCTCGGCAGCTGTCGAGGTCTCGGCACCGCTGATCGAGGTGCCGTCGGCCACACCCAACGAAATCGAAAGCAAAATTGGCAACCATATCGCCGCCTTGATTCCCGACGGCGCCACCCTTCAAATTGGTGTGGGTGGTATTCCCAATGCCGTGTTGGCAGCTCTCAAAGATCACAAACACTTGGGTTTACATACCGAGGCGATGACCGACGGGGTCTTGCCGCTGCTCGAAAGCGGCGTGATTGATAACTCGCAAAAGGTGGTGATGCCCGGTGTTACCGTCGCCTCTTTGGCCCTTGGTTCGCGCCGACTGTACGACTATATGGACTACCGTAAGGATTTGATAATGAAAGATGTGGCTTGGACGAATGATCCGTTCCGCATTCGACAAAATCCACGTGTGATGGCCATCAATTCGGCCGTCGAAGTCGATCTGACGGGACAAGTGTGCGCCGATTCGGTCGGCACGCGCATTATCTCGGGCGTGGGCGGACAGCACGACTTTATGTACGGCGGCGCCCTATCCGAGGGGGGTAAAACCTTCATCGCCATCCCCTCGACCACCGACAAAGGACAGTCGAAGATCAAGGCAATACTCACCGCCGGCGCTGGTGTCGTCACCACGCGTCATATGGTGCAGCACATTGTCACCGAATACGGCGTGGCTGCCCTGCGTGGCAAAAATCTCGCTGAGCGTGCTCGGGCGCTGATCGCCATCGCCCACCCCTCGGTTCGCGAGGAGTTGGAACGTGCTGCTGCCGAACGGTTTGGATATTCATTCCTGCGACTGCGATAATTTTACTTTTCGGCGTCTATCAACGCTGAAACGAGCATTTATATCGTCTCCCGTTCGATTCGAATCTCGGACGAGGCGCCCGACCATTGATTTATTTCGCGCTTCTCGCTGCGAATCAATGTGCCGCCATAGGAAATTTTGAGCGTGACCTCAAAAGATTTCGTCGCTTCGATGTCATTGTCGGCAGGTAGCGCGTGGGGCACGATGTAAAGGTAGAAAAGTAGGTGATCGCACGGCTCTGTGGTGAGCTGCACCGAACGATTGGCCGCCAAGGAAGCTGGCCGTGCGGTGAGTCCCGAACCGACATCAGCCACGTGCGATTGTGCTGATACAAAGCCAATTCGCTCGTTGTCAGCCGTGAAACAGCCGCACATTAGCGCTACATTGTAGCGCCACCAACCGTCGTAACGGCTCGACAATTCAATGGTGAATCCCGTTTTATCTGCCATAGAACAAAGATAGGCAAATTTGGAGTAAAACACCAAAATGGCAGCTTGAATTTTGAGGGTGCGCCCCTCATTTGCCGTCGAATTTTCACTTTGTGATTCACTATTTCATCCGCACCAAACGCTGCGAAAGCTAAAACTCGGGTATTTCTTTGCAAGTCTCCTTATTTTTCGTAACTTTGCGCACCAAATGCGCTCTAATGGAGGTAACGGAAACATATTCGATTGCTTATAAAGGGCTGAAAAACGGCCTGCACGACTTCCAATTCGAGGTCGACAGTGCGCTGTTTGCAGCTTACGACAATACGGAGATTAAAAATTGCGACTGTGCGGTTGCGGTCGCCTTGGAGCGCGCCGAGACGATGCTCACACTCGACGTTACGATCACCGGCGAAGTCACGGTGGCGTGCGATCGTTGTTTGGAGGATTGTTCACTGCCGATTGACTTTGAGGGCGAGTTGTTGGTGAAATTTTCGGACGAGATCGACGAGTACGATGGCGAGGTAATGTGGTTGTCGCCGGCGGAAAGCGAAGTGAATTTGGCGCAATATATTTATGAGAGTATCCTGCTTTCGCTGCCCTACCAACGCGTGCATCCCGAAGGCCAATGCGACCCGGCGATGCTCGAACGCTTCCGTATTATTTCGGAGGAGGAGATGACGGCCATAGCAGCTCGCGCTGAGGAACATAACGAGGGTGAGTGGGCAAAATTAGCCGCTCTCAAAGAGCAGATGAACGGCCAAACGGAGGTGACAAATGCCGAGCAGGAGGCGAAAATTATTCTGCCCGAAAAATAATAACAAAGGACATAATACGTTAAACTAATAATTGATATTGTAAAATGGCACATCCTAAACACAAAATCTCGTCGACTCGACGTGATAAAAGAAGAACTCACTACAAAGCTACGGTTCCTACGGTAGTTACTTGTCCGAATTGCGGTGCAGCCACGCTGTATCACCGTGTATGTCCCGAATGCGGCTTCTACCGCGGCAAACTGGCCATCGAAAAGAAAGCTGCCGAATAAATTCGGAGTCAAAAAGAGAGCAATTCCGCAATGGAGCTGCCCTCTTTTACGTGTTATAAAAGGCTTTATTCCGCTGCAAGCAGACCGGACGGCATAGGTCGGATCCGGATCTGAACCTCAGCGGACTAAACGTAAATAACCAAATCTCACGAAGATGTTAAAGATTGGTGTAGATGCTATGGGTGGCGATTTCGCCCCCGAAGCTGCGGTTAAAGGTGCCGTAATGGCGCTCGGTGCAATCGGGTCGAATAGTCGCATTGTGCTCTTCGGCGACGAAGCGAAAATCAAAGCAGTATTGGCCGATGAAGGATGCTCGGCGGAGCAGTTCGACATTGTAGCCACGACCGAAGTGATCGAGATGGGCGACCATCCGGCAAAGGCTTTTCAAGCCAAAACCGATTCGAGCATCACGGTCGGATTCGGCTACTTGGCCAAAGGTGCGATCAATGGTTTCGCAAGTGCTGGTTCGACAGGCGCGATGATGGTCGGTTCGATGTACGCCGTTAAACCGATTGATGGCGTGGTTCGCCCCACCATTTCGTCGCTCATTCCCACCGTTAGCGGCCGTCCGGCGCTGTTGTTAGACGTGGGTCTGAATGTGGATTGCAAACCCGAAGTGTTGGCGCAATACGGACTTATCGGTTCGATTTATGCCGAAGCAGTGCTGGGTATCGACCGTCCGCGTGTGGCTGTGCTCAACATCGGCGAGGAGCCGACCAAAG
Source organism: Alistipes sp. (assembly GCA_036651015.1). Taxonomy (GTDB): domain Bacteria; phylum Bacteroidota; class Bacteroidia; order Bacteroidales; family Rikenellaceae; genus Alistipes. Next base: position 11,239 of record JAVVYP010000034.1, on the reverse strand, counting down.
GAAATATCCAATCAAAAGCCACCCACGAATTGCTGCGAGAGGATTCGCGCATTAATTTTGTGGGTAACATCGAAGGCTCTTACCTCTTCACCGGCAAAATTGCCGATGTGATTGTCTGTGACGGTTTTGTGGGCAACACAGCGTTGAAGATGGCCGAAGGGCTGTATCGAATCAACAAAGCGCTCGGAGGCGGCAACGCTTTTTGGGACGCAATGAATTACGAGAATGTAGGTGGCACACCGGTTTTGGGTGTAAATGCCCCGGTTGTAATCGGTCACGGCTGTTCGTCGCCGCTGGCCATCAAGAGTATGATTCTCTCAACCGAACAGTGCATCAAAGTGGATTTGACCGCGAAATTGCAACGTGCATTCAAAAATTAAGGAGTTGTTTTGAATGGTTGACAGAATCATTTCATCGCTATTTTTGACTACTTTGGAGTTGTATGGAGACTCCTTTGAGGTCGAAAATAACCGAAAAGAGATCCGAACGAGCAGCAAAGAGTGCAGTTCATCAACCAAAGCAGCTTCTAACAACCAAACCAAATTTAGGTAAAGGAGAAGAATGAATGAGTAAAATTACAGCAGCTATTACTGGGGTCGGGCAATATCTCCCAGACTATATACTCGATAACGAGGAGTTGAGTCGTATGGTCGACACCTCCGACGAATGGATTATGTCGCACATCGGCGTCAAAACGCGCCACATTCTCAAAGGCGACGGCATTGGATCATCCTATATGGGTGCTCGCGCGGTGCAAAATTTGTTGGATAAGACCGGAACCGATCCGATGGACATCGAATTGGTGATTTGTGCCACGGTTACTCCCGATATGTTTTTCCCCTCGACCGGTAACCTGATCGCTGATCAGGCTGGCTGCAAAAATGCCTTTGCCTACGACGTCTCGGCGGCGTGCAGCGGCTTCCTATTCGCGCTGACCACTGGTTCCAAATTCATCGAATCAGGCTCCTGCAAAAAAGTTATTGTCGTGGGCGCCGACAAAATGTCGTCGATTGTCGACTATACCGACCGCGCAACGTGCCCCATCTTCGGTGACGGCGCTGCCGCTGTTATGCTCGAACCCGATACCGAGGGCTTCGGCATCATCGACGAAATTCTTCGTTCGGACGGTTCCGGCGAGTTGCAACTCTATATGAAAGCCGGCGGTTCGCGCTATCCTGCATCCATTGAAACCCTCCAAAATAACTGGCATACCATTATGTGGGACGGTCCGGCGGTCTTCAAGGCTGCCGTGTCGAAGATGGCTGACGTCTCGGTTGAGATGATGGAGCGCCACAACCTGACCTCGGAAGATATTAGTTATTTGGTGCCACACCAAGCCAATTTGCGAATCATCGACGCCACAGCGCGCCGTATGGGGCTTCCGCACGAAAAATGTATGATCAACATCGACCGCAACGGTAACACCACGGCCGCCACGATTCCCTCGTGCTTGTGCGACTACGAAAAAATGCTGCACCGAGGTGATAACCTGATCCTGTCGGCCTTTGGCGGCGGTTACACGTGGGGTGCAATCTACGTGAAATGGGCTTACGAAGGTTCGAAAGCATAGAAATAGTTTTCTAAGCCCTGAAAATTGCGGTGCAGCAATGCGACGACGCTCGGGGTTTGTAAATCGTAATTTGAGGAGAGAACGTACGCGTTTTCTCCTCTTTTTTTTGCCATATCGAGAAAATTTGACCAACCAGCCGGAAATTTTACGCCGGAAGGAGATTAAAATGTGTGTTCGGTGTCAACTTTGCATAGGATTATGAAGGACATTGTTGTCCTCCAAAAATGCAAATGTTATGAAAAAACTCACAACACTTTTCGCAGCCCTCGTTATGGTGGCTCTCACCACCTCCGTTTTTGCCAAAGGTCGGCCTATCACGGTGGCAGAATTGCCGGCAGCGGCGCAACAATTTCTCAAAAGTCACTTTGCGAACCACGAAGTCTCTTATGTGACGATGAGCGACGAACTTTTCGACAAAGATTACAAGGTTGTGCTTGCCGATGGCTGCCGCATTGAATTTGCCAAAGACGGCACGTGGGAAGAGGTGGATTGCAAGCGTGGAACAATTCCGGCGGCCATCGTTCCGCAGCAGATCAGCGATTATATGATCAAACACCACCCCAAACGGACGATCAGCTCCATCGAACGCGATCGCCGCGGCTACGAGGTGAAGACGGATAACGGTTTGGAGTTGGAATTCAACCAGAAATTTGCGCTGATTGAGGTCGGCGATTAACACGTTCAAACAGCCTTCACGAAATTTCTCAGAATAGCGAGACGGCGCCTTCAATCGTGACGAGGATCACGGTGTAACGCAGCGCTTTACCGACAAACATAGAGGTGGTGGTGAGCACAAGATTGGCGCGCATCAACCCCAACAAAACGGCAATTGCCTCTCCAATAAAGGGCAGAAAACCGAAAAAACCCATCAGAGCACCGCGTCCGGACAAAAATTTTCGGGCGCGGTCCAACTGACGCGCATTGACGCCCAATCGGGCGATCCACTCCGTTTTGCCCAGCCGCCCAATCCAATAGCAACTCATTCCGCCGAGGGTGTTACCCACGGCCGCAGCCGCCAAACACGCTACGGGGTCAAGTCCGAGATGAACCAAGACAACCATCACAGCCTCAGAGCTAAACGGCAAAATACTTCCGGCGATGAACGCCGAAAGAAAGAGACCCCAGTAGCCCCAGTCGATCAAAAATTGGGTAAGTGCTTCCATTGTATTTTGCGTAAAGATACGATGAAAAGTTGAAATTCAACGCGGCTCGCGCGGCAAACTGCGTCAAAACGAGTACCGTGCAAAAGCCGACAAACAAAACCAGTTGCGCGAACCACCCTCAGGCAGGTTGTCGCGAATCGCATTACCGGGCAAAGTGTAGGCCGTATTGAGGTGAAAATACCAGCGCCGCGCCGCGAAATATTTGACCGTCAGATTGAATTCCGAGCCGTAAGCGTGCGATTTGAGCTGCGAAAGTGCCGGATTTCCGCCTAAATTGGTGAGCGAGGGCGCTGTGAAAAACCACACCTGTCCAACCAATTGTACTTTGCGCAGTGGGTTGAAAATCAATTGAATGCGGTGGCTAATTTCGTTGCTGTTTTGTACCATTTTGTACATATTGGAACCCTGCACCCACTGCTCGCCGTTGCCGCCCGTGTAGAGGGCGTCCCAGCGGTTATAGCTGCGCGAGTTGGGATCGTCTCCCCCAAAATAGGCAAATCGGTAGCTGAGGGTCGGCGAGGTGCGCGTGCGTGCAAAATTCCACCCCACCTCCGCATAGCCTGCCCACGCGCTCATCCTGAAGTTGGGATTGCGCTCGTAACCCACCTCGGCCTTGAAGAGCAGGCCCCCATTCACAGGAGCATTGCGGAAAAGTCGCAAATTGTAGACTTGCAGTCCCTTGCGCGACTCTACGCTTCCGTCGGGTAGGTAATATTTGAAGCGAGAACGCAGCACTTGCAAGAAACTTGCGCCGATCAACATCCTCTCGCGGCTTCCCAACTCCAAGTTGGCGCCGTTGATAATTGTGCCGCTATTTAAAATCGGTAATTCATTGGCTTCGAGCCGAAAAAGTTGAACGAAGAGACGATCCCACTGAAATCCGCTCTGGAAAACGTGCTTCGACGCCCAGCGTGGATTGAGTTGCAGCGCCGCGCGATTGTCACCGTTCATCGAGGTGTTGATGATCAGCCAGCCGTCACCCAAGACAAATTGTTTGCGGCCGTAGAGAAAATTGTAGCGATAGAGGTGACCGCCGGCCGTGCGACTGCCGCCTATCAGGCCAATGTAGGCCTCTTCGATGGCGCCGTAGATGCGCGCGCGGTTGGAGAAGAGCGCATCGCCGGCCGAAAATGAAATCAGATAATTTGCACCGCCGTAGAGGTGGAGGTTGATTGCCGGAATGATTTTGGTGATGCCATAGATGCCGCCTGCGGCAAACCCCTCTAACCAAGCAGAATAGCCCTTACCCGAGGGGTACGTAGCCAGCGGATTGCCGGCCGTGACGGTCGCCGGTTGTCCAAACCAAGCGTCGCAATTGCTGTACGCCATCTGTGAGGCGGCAAATTTCAGCACCAAAAATGTGTGCGGCGTCGATAGGACGGTCGGAAATGAGGAGGGACGACGGAAGATGTTTTCGCGTTTGGGCAGCAACGCCGGCGACGAGTCCACGCGTATGGCGATCTGCAAATCCACGCTGTTTTCACCCGAAGAGCTCACATCGAGCGTGGCCTTTTCGACCCACGGGAGCAGGTCGATCTGGGCGACATAGTAGGCCGCAAACATGCTGTTGTAGGGGGTTTGCGGATAGAGCCGGAACAATCCCTCGGTTTGGGTGCGTAGGTCGTGGGCCATGAGCGAATCGGCCGGTAGCCCCGCAAATTCGAAATGCACGGAGCGAATCCGCTCCCCCTCGTAGATGGAGAGCGGATTGTTGCTTTGAGCGCGCGCGGTGACACCAATGAGCAACAATAAAAGTGCAAGGATGATGTGCCGCATCTATATAAACTGTTAGAAATCAGTCCATCCGCCGTCGGTAGCCATCACGGTTCCCGTCACCGCCGACGCCTCATCCGAGAGCAAATAGAGGATATTCGATGCCTGCTCCCAAGCGTAGGCGCCGCGGTGTTCCGAGTCGCAGTATTTGAGCAGACTCATCGTTTTCACCGCCCCCATACCGAAGCCCACGCCGGCACGTTTCTCGGCCTGAACGAACTCTCCGGCACGTTCGACCATCGGGGTTTGTGTCTCGGCCATATTGACCGAATTGATGCGGATGCCGTAGGGCGCGTAATCAATGGCCGCATTGCGCACCAAACCGTTGACGGCGAATTTGCTGGAGACATAGGCCGGATTGCCGGCCAAGCCGATCATTCCGGCGATCGAGCCAACGACCACGATCGCCCCACCGTTGTTTTGAGCGAGCATTTGCCGCAACGTGGCGCGCATCGACTTGAAAGTTCCGTCGGCGTTGGTTTTGAAGACATTATCCCAATAGGCATCGGTGGCGTCGGTGATTTTGGCCGGCAATAACGCCTTCTGATCCTTGTAGTTGAACGTGTTACCCGAAAAAACGCCGTCCATCACACCTGCATTCAAACAGGCATAGTCGATCTTTGAGAAGGTCTCGACACCTGCGCGAATCGCTTTCTCGCAATCGCCGTCGTTGGCAATGTTGCCATAGACGAAAAGCGTCTTTCCATATCCGTTGATCTTCAGCGCATTGAGTGAGTCGGCGACGTGCTGTCCCACCTCTTCGAGCCAGTCCATAATCACCACATTGGCGCCCTCTTTGACGGCACGAATGGCCGTCCATTTGCCGATTCCGCGCGCCCCACCTGTCACCAAGATCGTTTTTCCGGCGAATCGCCCCGGAATATAGTAATTTTCGGAGAGCCGATGCACGTTGCGTTTTTGGGGTTGCGGCTGGAGTTGCGGCGCTTGTGCGCGCACCATTCCACCCGAAATTAGGAGTGCGGCAACTCCTAAAAAAAGAGCAATTTTCCTTTTCATAGTGATCAGATTTAGAAGCGATTTGAATTTGTTTGTAGGATCAAAATAAGTGCCAAATTGATGAATATATTTGGATTTATGAGGTGTTACAACCTGTAATTTTCCAAAACAGAGCAAGAAAAGCCCCTTTTTGAAGAGTAATTTGCACTTTTGGCCGGCAATCAAGGCTGAAAAACGCGTAATTTTGCACCATAAATTTCATCAAATATTCACAAGTTTAGTAAAAATTATGTATATTTTCACCAATCCCAAATATAGCGAACTGCAACCATTCATCCAACACCTCACTGATCCTCAATGGTTTGCCGACAACGGCAAAACGCTGCACAACGGCCGCAACATCCTGAAAAAATTCGATGTTGGCGGCTTGCATCTGGTCGTGAAAAGTTATGGACGCCCATCGCCGATCAATCGTCTCATCTACTGCACTTTGCGCAAGAGTAAAGCCCTTCGTGCCTATTCGCACGCGCAACGGCTGCGCCAGATGGGTATTGATAGTCCCGAAGAGGTGGCTGTCATCGAAAATCGCCGCTTCTGCATCCTGCGATCGAGTTTTTTCGTCTCGTTGTGTTCCGATTATAGGTCGCTCTATCCGATCACCGATCTGTTTGTGCAAACTCCCGAAGCAAAAGCTATTTTAGATGCTTTGGCCGTGTTCCTGTTCGGGGTTCATGAGCGCGGTGTCCTGCATAATGATCTCAATATCGGGAACATACTCTACCGGAAAAATGACGATGACACCTACTCTTTTCAGCTGATCGACACCAATCGAATGGAGTTTCACCGCGCGCTTTCAATGCGTCAGCGGCTCAACAATCTCCGTCGTTTGTCGTGCGAGGTTCCGGCCTATCTCTATATCCTTCAGCAATATGCCAACTGCACGCGCGCCAATCCGTCGTCGGTGCAGTTGAAGGGGGCTGTTATGCGCCTACTCTTCGAATCGCGCCAGCGAATCAAATATGCCCTCAAAGCCAAGGCAAAAACCAAAAGCAAGTAGTTTTTGCTTTGGCCGAAAGGCGTGTGATGAGTTGTTAATTATCTGTATGTGATGATATTATCGCACCTGCCCGTCGCCGCGAATGATATATTTGTAGGTGGTTAGCTCGGGCAGTGCCATCGGGCCTCGTGCGTGCAGTTTTTGGGTGCTGATGCCGATTTCGGCGCCGAATCCGAATTGTCCGCCGTCGGTGAAGGCTGTCGAAACGTTTGTGTAGACGCACGCGGCATCTACTTGATGTATAAATTGTTCGGCGGTTGCAGCCTCCTCGGTGATGATCGCTTCGCTGTGTTTCGACGAGTAGCGCGCGATGTGCGCCAAAGCTTGATCGAAGTTGTCGACGGTGCGAATGGCCATTTTGTAGTCGAGAAATTCCGTGCCGAAACTCGTGTCGGTGGCGTGCTCCAACAGCGGATAGTGCCCCGAGAGCGCTGTGTAAGCCCTGTCGTCGGCATAAATGGTGACCTGCTTGGCGGCCAGAGGCGTACAAAGCGCGGCCAAATCTGCGAGCCGCGCGGCATCTATAATCAGACAATCCAAGGCGTTGCAGACGCTGACGCGACGCGTCTTGGCGTTGCAGACAATCGCCTGTCCCTTTTGCAGGTCGCCGGCGGTATGAAAGTAGGTGTGGCAGATTCCGGCGCCCGTCTCGATCACGGGAACGCGCGCATTTTCACGCACATACGCAATCAGCGACGCGCTGCCACGCGGAATCAGCAAATCGACATACCCGACGGCTTGCAGCAATTCGGCGGTTGCGGCGCGGTCGGCCGGGAGTAATGTTACCGTGTTTGGGTCGATCCCTGCTTCGCACAGCGTCGCGCGAATGATCGCCACGATCGCCTCGTTGGTCTGTTGTGCGTCGTGGCTGCCCTTGAGCACCACGGCGTTTTTGGTCTTGAAACAGAGTCCGAAGACGTCGAAACTGACGTTGGGGCGCGCCTCGTAGATCACGCCGATGACCCCAAAGGGAACGCTCACCTTCTCGATGCGTATCCCGTTTGGCCGCACGGTGGTCGCCAAAACGGTGCCGACGGGTGTGGGTAGCGCGGCCACCTGACGCAGGTCGGCGGCAATGGCGGCAATGCGTTCGGGCGTGAGTAACAACCTGTCGTATAGCGGATTGTCGCACGCCATCAGCGCCAAATCCCGTGCGTTTGCCGTCAGCAACTCCCCACATTTGGTCTCTGTTTGGTCGGCCAGCCGACCAAGCAAGGCGTCAATTTGGGGCTGCTCAATGCTGTTCAGTGCGCGCGATGCCCTCACCGCCATTTCAAAAATCTCGGTCATTATTCCAGATATAAATAGTCGTAATGCACAAAGGGTTTTGCGCCGTGTTTGCCCATTTGGGCGGCTGCTTTTATCGCGTCCACGGCGATTTTCCCGACTCCGATTGTTGTGCCGTCGGGTGCGACGATGCGCACGATGTCGTCCTTGGCGAAGTCGCCGACCACGCGGCACACGCCTACCGGCAGCAGGCTCGTCGCGCGTGAGGCGGTGAGCGCCTCCAAGGCGCCGGCGTTGATGTGCAGCTCGCCTTTGGCGAATCCCTCGCTGTGGGCGATCCACCGTTTGACGCCCGAAATGGCGTGTGTCGTTGGCACAAATCGGGTGCAGAGCACCTCTTTTTCGCCGTCGCCCAACACCAAGTCGGTGACGATGTTGTCGCGTTTGCCGTTGGCGATGATCACCTCCACGCCCTCGTTGGCGAGTGTCGATGCAATGCGGCTTTTGGTCAGCATTCCGCCGCGTCCGAAGGTCGATCCGCCGGTCTGAATGTAGGCCGACAGGTCGTCTTTGTTGCTGACTACGTGGCGAATAACTTGTGATTTGGGGTCTGTGGGGTTGCCGTTGAATATGCCGTCGATGTTGCTCAGGATGATCAGCGTCGCGGCGTCCAGCATCGTCGTCACCAGCCCCGACAGCTCGTCGTTGTCGGTGAACATCAGCTCGGTGACCGAGATGGTGTCGTTTTCGTTGACGATCGGAATCACGCCGTTGTCCAACATCACGCGCATACAGTTGCGTTGATTGAGGTAGTGGGTGCGTGTGGCGAAGCTCTCTTTGGTGGTCAGCACCTGTCCGCAGGCGATGTTGTGCTCGCGGAAGAGGTCGTAGTATCGGTTGATGAGTTTGGTCTGTCCGACGGCCGAAAATAGTTGACGGGCAGATACTTGATCCAATTTCGGCACGCTGCGTCCCAGCTCGCTGCGACCCGATGCCACGGCGCCCGAGGTGACCACGATCAACTCGATGCCGGCGCGGTGGATTGCGGCAAATTGATCGACAAGAGCCGACATTCGGGTCGTGTCGAGTGTCCCGTCGGCGCGTGTCAGCACATTGCTGCCGATTTTGACGACAACGCGGCGGCTCATCACTTGCTTGCTTTGAGTCCTGCGATGACCGCTTGCGAGAATCCGGCCTGCTCCATCGCGGCCAATCCGCGCAGGGTGATTCCGCCGGGGGTTGTCACCTTGTCGATTTCGGTTTGCGGTTGGGAGTTGTTGGCGTCGAGTAGCGCCAAAGCGCCCTCGATGGTCTGCATCACGATGCGCAACGCCTGTTCGCGATCCACGCCCAACGTTACGCCACCTGTGACGGCCGCGTCTATGTATTTGAATGCGTAGGCTATTCCGCACGACGAGAGTGCCGTCACGGACTCCATTTGCGCCTCTTCGACAAAGAAGAGCGCTCCCAAAGGCTCAAACAGCGCGCTGATGCTGTTGCATTGTGCCTCGGTGGCGTGCTGGTGACAGACGAACGTGGCGCTGCGCCCCAAGGTAATGGCCGTGTTGGGAATCACGCGGAAGATCGGTTGTTGGGGTTTGCCGAGGTAGGAGGCCAAGGTCGATAGGGTGGCGCTTGCCACGATCGAGACGACGATTTGGTTGGGTCGAAGCACGGGGGCGATTTCACCGAATACCTCCTCGGCGAGCCACGGTTTGACGGCAACCACCACCAAATCAGCTTCTTCAACTGCTTTGCGGTTGTCCGTTGTCAGCCCGACCCGGTGGCCGTGCTGCTCCAAAAGTTCGCATAGGGTGCGACTTGGGTGGGATATGGTCACGTCAACAGCAGCGACGATCTTTCGATCGACAGCCCCGAACGCGATTGCGCCGCCCATATTTCCTCCGCCTAAAATTGCAAGTTTCATCGTTTTTAAAACGTTTAAGTGCTGTTTGGTACAGCCGTTATATCTTGCAAACTTAGCCAAAAAATTCCGAAAAAAAGTTTTTTTCTGTTTCGGATGATTTTTTTTACCTTTATCTATATAGGTGTATTTTTCAACCAAAGAGATCTATTAGACTAATTTCAAGTGCCTTACAAATTACACAAAGGGTTTTGAGAGTTATATTGGTACGACCCGCTTCTATGCGGCTCATATTGGACCTTTCTATATCACATCTATATGCCAGTTCTTGTATTGTCAACTTTCTCTTTTTTCTCAACTCCCTGATTCTGTGAGAAATACGCAGAATCTCTTCCGTGTATTCAACGGGCATACATAAAAAAAATCTATGATTTTATTTGGTGTTGCAAATTTAAATATATACATTTGCAGCGTACGTATCATATATGATACCAAAAACAGGGTTTAAACAACTTAAAACGGTCATCAGACAAAAATTAAACAGTTACTAACAACAATTATTTTAAATTATTATTCAAACATGAAAAAAGAGATTTTTACTAAATTGTTTGCGCTCTTTCTGGTAGGAGGATTGCTTACGACCGTCGGATGTAAGGACTACGACGACGACATTGATGCCCTGAACAAAGATGTTTCGGACCTTAAGGGTGAAGTGGTTAAAATCAACGACTTGGATGCGCGCATTGCCGCAGTGAAGGCTACTGCCGATGCTACTGATGCTGCTTTCAAGGCGATCAATTTCGACCAATATGTTACCGATGCCGAGCTGAAAACCAAATTGGAGCAGCTTGTCAAAGAAGAGCACGCTCATTTGACGGATGTGCTGGCTGGTTATGCTACGTCGCAGCAGCTTGCCGATGCAAAGACTGCACTTCAAAACTCGATCAACGCCAAGACCACACTTGCCGAGGCTCAAGAAGCTATTATGAAGAAAGTGGCTGAGGAGTTGAAGAAGTATGCCGAGAAGGGTGCTTCTTACACCAAAGCGGAGATTGATGATATGTTGATAAAGCTGAAGAAGGAGATTATGGATAAATTTCCTGTGGTTGACAACACGGCCAATGAATGGCTTGGTTCGGATTTCGGCAAGTATCTGAAGTCGTTCACCTCGGAGGCAGCCTTCAAAACTGCCATTGGCGGTGTGGCTTCCGACGCTGTGTTGGCCGATCTCAAGAATGCCAACTCGGCCTTCACTGCTGCCCTGAATCAGATTCTCACCGATAAGCTTACTGCATTCGAGGATGCAGATGGCAACAAGGTTATCCGCAAGGCTGATCTTGACACGGCTCTG
>JAVVYP010000034.1:0-267 GCA_036651015.1 Alistipes sp. | reverse complement strand
GTCGTTGGTTTATGTGCCGACTACGATGCTCGACCTGATTGAGTTCAAGGACTATCGGATCGGGGAGCTTAAGTTAACGGAGAATGTCTCTGCCGAAATGGCTTTCCGTGTATCGCCTGCTTCGCTGGCTGAATCACTGGTCAAGGGCTACGCGGCAGGAACCGTTAAGATGTCTTTTATTCCCGAAGAGGTCAACTGGGGAATGATGTCGCGCACAGAGCAGGAGCTTGTTCAGATCGAGAGCGTAAACTATGATCCGAAGGCTCC
>JAVVYP010000033.1:0-20736 GCA_036651015.1 Alistipes sp. | reverse complement strand
AATATTACAGCGCTCGACGCTTTGGTTGGTGAAGCATTGCCCAGTTTTGTTATGCCATCGGACCTCGACCGTCAAACCGTGGTTTTTCCAAAGATAAATATTGAAAAATGTATAGGTTGTGGACGTTGCTATGTGTCGTGCAAAGACGGAGGACATCAAGCCATCACTTTCGATGAAAAACGTCAACCACATATTTTAGGCTCAAAGTGCGTTGGCTGCCTACTTTGTTCATTAGTTTGTCCTACGGGTGCTATTGAAAAATCTAAACGAGTTAACAAAATATCTTCCAAAATATAAGAAGCTGTTTTAACTTTTTTATTACTATAATCGAGATAAAGTTTCACTGAAACCTCAAATCGTCCCATTATATTTGCCTGCAAAAAGCAATACAGCGGGCAATCTGAAAAAGTTGCTGTCGCTGGACGGTTTTGTGGATTATTACTTAAGGACACTTCTGATTGAGTTACGTGATTTTTTTGTATTTTTGTGGAAATAAAACGCTCAAGAAGCGATTACAAAAAAATTACGTACACAGAAAATGCTCAAACTACCTCTCTACATACTCTTGGCCGCGTTATTCAGCTGCTGCACACCACAAAAACAAGCGCACGACACAACGATTTACGTCTCAATATTGCCGCTACGGAGTCTGGTGAGCAGCATCGTTGGCGATGATTTCGACATCAAAGTACTCGTGCCTGCCGGAGCAAGTCCCGAAACATTCGAGCCAACGCCAAAGCAATTCGCAGGGCTGAATGACGCACAACTAATTTTCAATGTGGGACTTATAGACTTCGAAACCACACTGTTATCAAAAATTGAAAACACAAAAAACATCGTAGATTTAAGCCGTGGCATCGAAGTGATTGCCGGCACCTGTTCACACAGTTGCCAAAGCAAAGCACACGCACACGCGCACGGCATTGATCCACACATATGGACTTCACCAAAGGCACTTCAACAGATGGCCGCAAACGCATATACGGCTATCAATCAATTATTTCCAGATTCGACTAAATACCTCGCAAACTACAATCACCTCATAACGGAGTTGCAGGCGCTCGACGCACGCACAGCGAAGAAAATTGCGGCAAGCGGCAGCACTTACTTCATCATCTACCACCCTGCCCTCACCTACTACGCACGCGATTACGCCCTGCAACAAGTTGCTATCGAGGCCGATGGCAAGGAACCTTCGGCCAAACGGTTGTCGCAAATTATCGGTCAGGCGCGCAAAGACGGCGTGCGGCGCATTCTCTACCAAAGCCAATTTCCGGCATCAACCGTCGAGATTATTGCCCACGACATTGACGCACAAGCTACGCAAATCGACCCGCTGCGCGAAGATATTATCGCCAATATTGACGATATAACTAATTCAATCACAACGCGATGAATTTAGTGACACTTCGCGACGTCAGCGTCGCATACGATGGTTATGAGGCTTTGCAGCACGTCAATCTCGACATTGACGACACCGATTTTTTGGGTGTTATCGGCCCCAATGGCGGCGGAAAAACAACCCTTGTAAAGGCCATTTTAGGCACCCTACCCTACTCTGGCGCAATCACACTCGCACCCGAATTATTCCGCGGCACGGAGCGTCTGATTGGCTATATGCCCCAGCAATCGGACTTCGACAAGTCGTTCCCAATATCGGTTATCGAGGTGGTGCTCACAGGGTTGCAGGGGCGTCGCGGCTTCACTTCGCGCTATACGAAAGCCGACCGCAGCTACGCGCTGGAGTTACTTCAAACGGCAGGCATCGCCGACACAGCGCACCACCCTATCGGCGAAGTCTCGGGCGGTCAGATGCAGCGCGCGTTGCTGTGTCGCGCCGTAATTTCGAATCCACGGCTACTAATTTTGGATGAACCGGCAAATTTTGTGGATAATCAGTTCGAGAACGAACTCTACCACACACTCAATCAACTGAATGAGCGTATGGCCATCGTGATGGTTTCGCACGACATCGGCACGATCACCAGTGTGGTGAAAGAGATCGTTTGTGTGAATCGCCACGTGCACCGACACCACTCCAACATACTGACTGAAGAGCAGTTACGCAATTACAACTGTCCGATTCAGCTCATTTCGCACGGACGCATTCCCCACACCGTTTTGGAACATCACGCAGGTGATTGCAGCTGCAAAGAAAAATAAAAAACGGAGCACGCCCGCAAAGGGGTGCTCCGTATAAAATCGGATTTATCAGCGATTATTTCTTCTGGTCGTTGATCGCGCTCAACTTCTCGAACAACTTGTCATAAGCTGCGATCATCTCGTTGCGCAACGCTGCATAGTGTTTGCGAACAAGCGAAACGTTTTTCGGCTCGACAGGGTTGTTTGCCTTGTCAAAAAGGTCGTTGCGCACGGCAACAGCCTCCTGCATTACCTCGAAAATCTCCTTCTCTTTCGAAGGTTGGAAACAGATAGCCATATCGCAGTCGAAAACGACCTCTTCGAGACGGTAGTCAATCTCCTTTTTTAAGATGCGTAAATTTGCCATATTATGTCTTGATTTTAAAATTTTCTCCGACAAAGGTAGCAAAATCTTTCGGATTATCAAACATTTCGCGATTACGTGCGTAGAAATAATCGCAGTCGCCGTTCGCAGCACGCAGGCCGAGCGGCACAATGGCACACACATCGCCATAAAAAAAGATTTCTCGCTGTGTGGCGAGAAATCTCTTGTCATTTATTTGGCCGCTCTACGCAGCTCTTTGGCCGATTTTTGGGCAGCCTTGGCCTCTGCTTTGGCCATTCGACGCAACTGCTTGGCATCTTTTTTGTCAATTTTGGCTGCTGCTTTCAGCTCCTTTTTAGCCAACTTATCAGCAATGCGAGCCTCTCGTTTCGCCAGCTTTTCCACCTGACGAAATTCTCGTTTTTCCTGCCGGCTCATCTTGTTGAAATCGTGTTTGTCGGGCATCTCGACAATAACGCCTGTTATCGTCTCATCCACAACCTCATAGGGCGCAGGTGCCGCAGGTTGCGGTGCCGGAGTCGGCTTGGGAATCAACATCCGACGCTCCCCGATATTACGCTCGTAGTAGTTGATCACCAACTCCACGCGACGCATCGACGGCAGAATTTCTTTTTTCAAATAGCTCCACGCCGCCGGCATCTTTCGCAATGCCAGCTCCTTGGCTTGGTGCGAATGCGAACCGTCGAGGATATTCAAAACAGCTTGCATATTCGCCATTTTCGATTGCGAAACGGGTGCACTGCACGCCGCCCAATCTTCGGCTATGGCTTGCTGCGTCACAGCACATTTTTGCGAAAAATCGTACTTTTTGTCCAGATAATTTTTGAAATCTTGAGCACGTCGTTTGGCCAGCGACTCGTTGAAAGCCATCGGACCATCGGGCGAAGCATAGCCAATAATGGTCGCTGAAGTGACGGTTTTCGACGTATCCTGCATCAATTCGTCGATAAATCCGCCCAAATTATCGAGTTGCTGCATATTGCCGTCGAACAACGGTGTGAGTTTAGCCACGCTAATCTGATAGCGCACCAAATAGTCGGCATTGTTTTGGCTCTTAACCACATACCTACACACCTTATAATTACCGTCGATGCTCTTCGACAACATCACGGTGTCGGTCGATGCGACCGCTGCCGCACTCTTGGGCTGAGCCGTTGCCCCGGCAACAGCACACAACGCAAGAGATAAAGCGAAAGTTGAAATGATTGTTTTCACGCTAAAATAGTGTTGGTTATCTTGCCCCGTTCACTCGCAAGATTCGTACCACGGTTGCCACAACGAAAAAGCGACCCAACGGCAAAAGAAAAACGGAGCCTTTGCTGACTCCGTTTAACTATTTTTTTGATGTATAGAATTTATTAAAATTCAAAAGGCCAAGAACAGATGACACTAAAGTTCCGCCAAAGGTCAAATATCTCACCAATGGCACGTCTTGTCTACTAATCCAAATATATAGCAATGCTGACAAAGACACCAAACCACATACCCAAAGAGTAGCTATTATAATTTTTCTCATAAGGATTGCATTAACAATTTTTTCCACAGAAGCTGCTCCTACACCAATGCCTGCGTCCAAGGAGCCCTGTACGGCTCAGCCACAAGAAAGAAGCTGTTTTAAATTTATGACTCTCGTTCTTTTCGGCTATTTTTGCCCCAGTCCCCACCCTGTAAATCCTCATTAGGTATCGCGTCGGCTACATCCGCTCCGGCACGTCGATACCGAGCAGTTGCATACCGCTGCAAATCACGCGCGACACCTGCTGCGCCAATTGCAGGCGCATTTTGCGACACGCGACGTTCTCCTCCTTGAGAATCGAATGGTCGTGGTAGTAGCCGTTGAACTGCTTGGCCAGCTCATAGACATAGGCGCCAACGATCGAAGGCGCGAAGTTCTCGCCAGCTGCCGCGACGGCACCCGGATAGTCGGTCAACAACTTCACCAAGTCGATCTCCTCGGGCAGATAGGTGGTTTCAACAGCCCCCTCGTAGTCGATGCCGGCTTCGGCTGCTTTGCGCAAAATCGAGCGAATTCGGGCGTGGGTATATTGGATGAATGGTCCCGTATTACCATTGAAATCAATGGATTCGCGCGGATCAAAGAGCATCGTTTTCTTGGGATCAACCTTCAAAATGAAGTATTTCAAAGCCCCAAGGCCAACCATACGCGATACGGCAGCAGCCTGCTCTTCGGTGCAGTCATCGAGTTTGCCCAATTCGTCCGACATTTCGCGCGCCGTGGCGATCATACCAGCAATCAAATCGTCGGCATCAACCACCGTACCTTCGCGCGACTTCATCTTGCCCTCAGGCAGTTCCACCATTCCATAGGAGAGGTGTGTGATGTGGTCACTCCAATCGTAACCCAACTTTTTGAGGACGAGTTTGAGCACCTGAAAATGGTAATTTTGTTCATTGCCCACGACATAAATCATATCGTCGAGCTTGTTATCTTCGAAACGACGGAAGGCCGTACCCAGATCCTGCGTCATATAGACCGACGTGCCATCGGCGCGCAACAGCAACTTTTCGTCCAATCCGTCTGCCGTGAGGTCGATCCAAACCGACTGGTCATCGCGACGATAGAAAACGCCTTTTTGAAGTCCCTCTTCGACCAAGCTTTTGCCCAACAGGTAGGTCTGCGACTCGTAATAGATCTTATCAAAATCGACACCCAATGCCTTGTAAGTCACATCGAAACCCTCATACACCCAGCCATTCATCATCTGCCACAGCGCGTAAACCTCGGGATCCTTGGCTTCCCACTGCCGCAGCATCTCCTGCGCCTCAACGATGATCGGCGCACTCTTTTTGGCGTCGTCCTCGCTCACTCCTTGCGCCATCAACTCTTTGATCTGCGCCTTGTAATGCTTGTCGAATTCAACGTAATATTTGCCCACCAAGTGGTCGCCTTTCAGCCCCGACGACGCAGGCGTTTCGCCTCCACCAAAACGTTTCCACGCCAGCATCGACTTGCAGATGTGGATGCCGCGGTCGTTCACCAAGTTGGCCTTGATGACCTTGTGACCATTGGCACGAAGGATCTGCGCCACCGAATAACCCAATAAGTTATTGCGAACGTGCCCCAAGTGCAAGGGTTTGTTGGTGTTGGGCGACGAGTACTCAACCATTATCGTGCGACCCGTAGCCGGAGCTTGTCCAAAAGCATCATCGGCAGCAATTTCGACAAAACGTGCGTGCCAAAATGCACTGTCAAGTGTCAGATTCAGAAATCCTTTGATCACATTGAATGATTGAATTTCCGGGATGTTGGCCGTCATATATTCACCGATTTCGGTCGCTGTCGCCTCGGGTGATTTGCGACTCATCTTCAGCAACGGAAAGGTCACAATCGTATAGTCGCCGACGAACTCTTTGCGGGTTTTTTGAATTTGCAGCTGTTCGCCGTTTAGCGCGCCGTAAAGTGCCTCTACCGAGCGGCAGACAACATCCAAAAGAAAGTTTTCTATATTCATAAGTGTCAAATTTGCCCACAAATTTAACGTTTTATTACGGAATAACAACTACCTTTGCACACAAATTTAGAAACTGCCGAACGTTACGCGATGAAGATTGCCGACATAGATTTGGGCGACAAGCCCCTGCTGCTTGCGCCAATGGAGGATGTGACCGACCCCTCGTTCCGCTATATGTGCAAACGATTCGGCGCCGATATGGTCTACACCGAATTCATTTCGTCGGACGGACTGATACGCGACGCTGCCAAATCGCTCAAAAAACTCGAAATTGATGCTGCCGAACGCCCTGTGGGCATTCAAATTTATGGCCATCTGATTGAGCCAATGGTCGAAGCGGCGCGGCGTGCCGAGGCTGCCGATCCCGATCTGATCGACATCAATTTCGGCTGCCCGGTGAAGAAAATCGCTGGACGCGGAGCTGGTTCGGGAATGATGCGCGATGTGCCGTTGATGGTCGAAATGACGCGACAAATCGTGCAGGCCGTCCATAAACCCGTAACTGTAAAAACACGGTTAGGCTGGGATGAGGAGTCGAAAAATATCGAAGAAATTGCCTTGCGGTTGCAAGATGTGGGCATCGCGGCACTGACCATTCACGGCCGTACGCGCGCCCAAATGTACCGCGGCGAGGCCGACTGGGAGCTGATCGGCAAGGTGAAAGCCAATCCGCTGATGCACATTCCGATCATCGGCAATGGCGACGTGGATTCGGGACCGAAAGCGGCCGAAATGTTCGACCGCTACGGTGTGGACGGGGTGATGATCGGTCGCGCCACCTACGGCCGACCGTGGATATTCCGCGAGGTGAAACACTTTTTGGCCACGGGCGAGATTCTACCACAACCATCTGTTTGCGAACGCGTTGCAATTGCTCGCGAGCATTTACGCAAGTCACTCGACATCAAAGGTGACTTTGTCGGCATCATCGAGATGCGCCGCCACCTGACCAACTATTTCAAGGGGTTACCGGACTTCAAACCCACGCGGCTCAAGTTGGTCACCTCGCTCGACATCGACGAACTCTTCGCCACACTCGACACCATCGCCGAGCGCTGGGGTGACTTCGACCTGAGCAGCACCGTTCCGGCACCACTCTCACACGAGATCTAACAGCAAAGAGCCGCTCTCGCGAGCAGCTCTTTACGATAATAGGTAGTGACACACTACCCTACTTCAACACGCGCTCGACGTATTCGCGATAATCCTTCACCACAGGCATATAATCATCATCCTCGAACAGCGGCGACGAGATCAGACAGTCGGCCGAAGAGCGGTTGATCGCGGTCGGAATGTTGTAGAGTGTGGCCAGTCGCAACAGTGCTTTGACATCCACGTCGTGCGGTTGCGCCGACATCGGATCCCAGAAAAAAATCAATGCGCTGATGCGTCCATCGGCAATAAGCGATCCCAATTGCTGATCCCCACCCAATGGACCCGACTTGAGCAGCGTGATCTGCAACTCGGGTTTCGGCTCACCGTCTTCGTGCTCCTCCTTGTGATCGCGCAAAGTCTTGTCGACCATTTTGCCGGTTGTGCCGGTACAAATCAGGTGGTGACGGCTCAGTTTCTTGCAATTCCAATCCACCCACTCCGCCAAATCACGTTTCATATTGTCGTGGGCGACCAATGCCAGCACTTTAATTTTTTTTGTCATTTTTTAGATTTAGAAACTGTTTGAAACGGAACTATTTTTCGGACGGCTCCTCAGCTGGCAATTTAAACGCTGTAAATCCGGCGTGGAGGAGCAGGTTGTACCAAGCAATACATTTTTTGATGTCCGACACGTGCACCCGTTCGCGGTCGTATTCGGGCAACACCTCGGCAAAATAGGCCTTCAAACGGTCGGGGCTCTCCTTGTGACTAATGGCCTCCTTACCCTCGGTGTGGGCATAAATACGCGTAAAGACCTCAGCCAGCGGAATATCTTCGCCTTCGGTAAACATCGAAATCTCGGTGAGGTTGCTCACCTTTGCCGAAGCCGCAGCATTCGAGCGCGTGCCGTCAAGCAACGCTTCAACAATCACACCGCGCGACGACTGTGCAACATATTTATAAAGTCCGGGTTGACCCGAGATGGCCAAAATTTCTTTCAGTTCCATAAGAATACAGTTGTTTTGAGTTATAAATTAGTTTTCTTTGACGTGAACATCCATCTGCGGAAAGGGAAAACCGATGCCCGCTTCTGGCAGTTGTTTATAGAATTTTTCGTTATTTTCGTAAAAAACATCCCAATAGTCGGCATTTTGCGTCCAAGCGCGTACCGTCAGCTTCACAGCGCTGTCGTCCAAAGCGGCGACCCACACCACCGGTGCAGGCTCTTTGAGCACACGGCTATCGGACTCAAGCAGATCGAGCAACACCTTGCGCGCCACATCCACATCGTCGCCATAGGAGATGCCGATTGTCCAATCCACACGCCGCTGTTCGGCCGACGAATAGTTGTCGATGATAGCCGTGGCAATGGTGTTGTTGGGGATATAGATCGTCTGGTTGTCGGTGGTGGTGATGACCGTCGAGAAGAGTTTGATCTCGCGCACGGTACCCGTCTGCCCCTGTGCCGAGATGAAATCGCCAACGTGGTAGGGTTTCATCAGCAGGATCATCACGCCACCTGCGAAGTTTTGTGCCGTGCCGCTCAAAGCCAAACCAATGGCCAACGTGGCGGCCGAGAACAAGGCGATGATCGAGGTCACGTTGACGCCCAGCGTCTGCACAACGATCATCAGCAAGATGAGCGTACACACCACGCCCGTCATATTACGCAGGAACGAACGCAACGAAATATCCACTTCACGTCGTTCGAAGGCCACATCGAGAATGCGCACAATGCGGTGAATAATCCAGCGACCGACGAAATAGATCGCCAGCGCCAGCAGTATCTTCAACCCGATCCAAATCACATCGCTGATCAGCCCGCGCAGCACTTCGTGGTAGTCCGTGTTGATCAACTTGATGATTGATTGCGCGAAGTTGGCTTTCTGCACGCTATCGGGAAGCATCAGTGGAGCCGGAGTGTCTGTGAGGAGGGAAAAAAGCCACATAAATTTTGATTTTTAAGAAACTGATGCAAAAATAGCCAAAAAAAAGAGAAGTTTATTAACTTTGTAAATAATTCACAAAAATGCAAACAAGAAAAACACAATAGGATGCAAAACGACATCGAAATTATCCAATTAAATATCTCCGGTGAGGATAAACCGGGCATGACTTCGTCGCTGACCGCCATACTGGCACATTACGATGCTTGCATCCTTGACATCGGTCAGGCCAACATCCACCAATCGCTCACGCTCGGCATTCTGATCAAAACCACCGCCGAAAAGTCGGGCAACATCATGAAAGATTTGCTCTTCAAAGCCTCGGAATTGGGTGTCACCATTCGTTTTGCCCCCATTTCCGAAGAGGACTACAACGATTGGGTCGCCCGACAAGGCAAAAATCGCTACATCATCACACTCTTAGGTCGCTCGGTCACCGCGCGCCATATCGCCTGCGTCACCAAAATCGTAGCCGAACAGGGGCTTAATATCGACGCAATCCGCCGCCTGACGGGTCGTATGCCGCTTCACAAGGAAGATCGCGCCGCCAAAGCTTGCATCGAACTGTCGGTACGCGGAACGCTCACCGATCAAGAACGCAGCACAATGCAGGAGAATTTCTTGCACTTGGCCGAAACCGATCTTGATGTTTCGTTCCAAAAAGATGATATTTATCGCCGCAGCCGCCGTCTAATCTGCTTCGATATGGACTCTACGCTCATCGAAACTGAGGTGATCGACGAATTGGCCATACACGCCGGTGTCGGCGATCAAGTACGCGAAATCACAGCGCGCGCAATGCGCGGCGAGATCGACTTTCGCGAGAGTTTCACCCAACGTGTGGCACTGCTCAAAGGGCTTGATGTTGCCGTTATGGATCAAATTGCCCACGCACTGCCCATCACCGAGGGACTCGAACGGCTGATGACGATCCTCAAACGTGTGGGCTACAAAACAGCGATTCTCTCGGGTGGATTCACCTATTTCGGCAACTATCTGCGTCAACATTACGGCTTCGACTACGTCTATGCCAACGAGTTAGAGATCGAAGATGGCAAGCTGACAGGGCGTTACGTGGGTGAGGTGGTCGATGGTCGTCGCAAAGCCGAATTGCTGCGCTTGCTGTGTCAGTTCGAGGAGATCAACATTGCACAATCGGTCGCCGTGGGTGACGGTGCCAACGACCTGCCAATGCTCAATTTGGCCGGTTTGGGCATCGCATTCCACGCCAAACCCAAGGTGAAAGCCACCGCCCAACAATCCATCTCAACCATCGGATTGGACGGCATACTCTATTTTCTCGGTCTGAAGGATTCACGCATCGAACAGTGATGTCTGCGCGCGCTTTGCTCGTGGTCTGTGCGCTGCTCGCAGCCGGCTGTTACGATTCGTCGTTTGACGAGCCGCGTGGCGAGCGACCGCCCACACCATCAACCACGACCATTCGCGCGCTACGATCGGCCTATGCCGGAACAACGTTTCGCATCAAGGAGCAGATCACCCTCTCGGGCGTGGTCACCACCAGCGACAACGAGCGCAATTTCTACCGCACGCTCTGCATCGAAGACGATGGAGCGGCCTTGGAGATTATGGCCGGCGTCGATCACCTGCACAATGCCTTTCCACGCGGCTGTCGCGTCACACTGCGTTTGAAGGGGTTGGCCGTGGGTGAGAGTCGCGGCGTATTGCAAGCAGGGCGATTTCCTGCCCCCGGCAGTGGTTACGCCACCGACTACATTGGCTCGCCTGCCGCCTTGGGTGATTTTCTCACACGCGACAGCGAAGTTTTGCAACCCCTCGAGGCGACACAGCTGACCTTATCGGCGTTGAATCCCTCTTTATGCGGCACCTTGGTGCGCATCGAGCAACTGCACTATGCCCCCGAGGAGCTCTTGCCGAGCACGTGGGCAGGCTACAAACCATTTGCCGACGCACAAGGGCTAACCATCGACACCTATGTAAGAGCTTATGCCGATTTTGCCACGTCGGACATACCCGTCGGGCCGTGTTCGCTCACGGGCATTCTGCAATACGACGGCACACGCTACCAACTCAAACTCCGCGATGAGCGCGATTGCGCCTTTTAAGGCACTCTTGGCGGTTTTGCTGCTGGTCTCTTGCGACAAGGCGTCGGAAATCACATTCGACGAAGAGACCGAGGCGGTGCGCACCATCGCCTACCTCAAGTCGCTTTGCACCTCCGAAACGACACCGATCTCCCAACAAATTGTTGTGCGCGGCGTGGTCACAGCCAACGATCACTACGGCGAATTTTACAAAACACTCGTCATCGAAGATCGCAGCGGCGGCCTTTCAATCGCACTGGATCATCCCCTCATCAGCGACGATTTCCCGATCGGCGCAGCCGTCAGCGTGCAGTGCAACGGGTTGGTTTTGTGTGATTACGGCGGAAAAATTCAATTGGGAACGACTCCCGACGGCATTGGTGGTGCAGGCCGCATACCGCGCGATCGCATCGGCAGCTACCTCCGTCGAAACACCTCGGACGACCGGCCACGGCAAGCCGTATCACGCTCATTTGCAGAGGTCAGCGAGTGCCACGTCGACACCTACATACGTTTCGAGGGCGTGCACTTCGCCACCTCCGATTTTTGGTGCGACACCGATCCCGAGACACAGCAACCGATCACCACCGAGCGACAGCTTGTCGATGCCGCAGGCCACACGTTCAGCGTGCGCACCCTCGCCACCTGCATCTACGCAAAAGAGCCTGTACCACAAGGCACAGGCTCCATTTATGGAATCGTCGATTATTTCAACGGACACTTTTCTTTGCGCGTCACGCAGCGCAAAATAATCTTCTAAAGATAAATCATCTTACACCGTTTGCTGCTGCAAAACATCCCACAGCATATCTTTGAGTTGCACGATATTCATACCCGAAACCGACGAAATGAAAATCGAAGGAATTCCAGTCGGCAGATGAACTTTCATCTGTTCAATGAGTTCATCATCCAGCATATCGCTTTTGGTGATCGCCAACAGACGTTGCTTATCCAGCAATTCGGGATTATACTGCGTCAATTCGCCCAACAAAATGTCGTAATCGCGACGAATGTCATCGCTATCGGCCGGGATCATAAACAGCAACACCGAATTGCGCTCAATGTGGCGCAGGAAACGAGTTCCCAAACCGCGTCCCTCGTGTGCCCCTTCGATGATACCCGGAATATCGGCCATCACAAACGAATGGTGATCACGCACCTCCACAATGCCCAAGTTGGGTTCAAGTGTGGTGAAGGCATAGTTGGCAATCTTGGGTTTCGCGGCTGAGACCACCGACAGCAGCGTGCTCTTGCCCACATTGGGGAAGCCGACCAAACCGACATCAGCCAACACCTTCAATTCCAGAATGAAAGCGCCTTCAGCACCCTCTTCACCGGGCTGCGAATAGTGCGGCGTTTGGTTGGTTGCTGTCTTGAAATGCCAGTTTCCCAAGCCTCCGCGTCCGCCCGGAAGCAGCACCAGCTGCTCACCGTCGGCTGTCACCTCGCCCACGACCTCGTTGGTTTCGGCATTGCGCGCCACCGTACCCAATGGCACGGGAACGATGATGTCTTTGGCGTCTTTGCCCGACGAGCGAGCGCCAAAGCCGTGTTCACCGTCTTCAGCAAACTGGTGACGTTGGTATTTGAGGTGGATCAATGTCCAGAATTGCTTGTCTCCTTGGAGAATGATGCTACCACCCTTGCCGCCGTCACCGCCGTCAGGGCCGCCATAAGCCACGAATTTCTCGCGGCGAAAGTGCGACGAACCACCTCCTCCGTGCCCTGAACGGGCAAAAATCTTTACGTAATCTACAAAGTTTGAACCTGCCATAACGATATTTTCTTGCGCAAATATACGACAAATAAAGCGAAGACCGCTATCTGCGGCCCTCGTTTCAAAAAAATATCAATTATAATGCCAATGGTTCGTAGGTAAGCCCCCACGCATCGGCCACCGGTTTGTAGACAATCTTGCCCTGCACGATGTTGAGTCCCAACTCCAATTCACGGTTTTCCTTGGCAGCGCGACGCCACCCCTTGTCGGCCAATTGGATGGCGTAGGGCAACGTGGCATTGGTCAGCGCAAGCGTTGAACTGTAAGGCACGGCACCCGGGATGTTGGCCACACAGTAGTGCAAAATACCATCCACATAGTAGACCGGATCTTCGTGGGTGGTGGGACGCGAAGTCTCGAAGCAACCTCCTTGGTCAATGGCCACATCGACCAGCACCGTCCCCGGCTCCATCAATTTGAGCATATCACGCGTCACCAACTTCGGCGCTTTCGCCCCCGGAATCAACACCGAGCCGATCACCAAATCGGCTGTTTTAAGCTCTTCACGAATGTTGTATTCCGACGACATCAGTGTTTTCACATTTTTCGGCATCACATCGGCCAGATAGGTCAAACGCGGTAGGGAGATGTCGCAAATCGTCACATCGGCACCCGTGCCGGCAGCGGTGCGTGCGGCAGCCGTACCAACCACACCGGCTCCGATGATGAAGACCTTGGCAGGCTTCACCCCCGGCACACCACCCAACAATTTCCCCTTACCGCCGTGCGGTTTTTCGAGAAAATAACGACCCTCTTGCGTTGACATACGACCGGCGACCTCGGACATCGGGATCAACAACGGCAGTGTGCGATCCGTCCGTTCGACCGTTTCGTAAGCGCAGCAAATCGCACCACTCTCGATCATCGCCCGCGTAAGAGGTTCACTGCTGGCAAAGTGGAAATAGGTGAACACCAACTGATCGCGATGAATCAGAGGATACTCGGCAGCAACTGGCTCCTTGACCTTGATAATCATCTCGGCGCACGCATAAACCTCCTCGATAGAGGGGAGACATTCGACCCCCACGGCGCGGTAGGCCTCATCAGAGAAGCCACTATTCACACCGGCCGTAGCCTGCACATACACTTTGTGACCCCTTTTGATCAGCGCTTGAGCACCGGCAGGGGTAAGAGCAACGCGATTCTCGTTGTTCTTAATCTCTTTGGGAATTCCAATAATCATAGTGTTGGGAGATTAATGTTGATTTTTACCTCCCTAAATTACACTATTTACACCAAAAATCAAAAAAATCGACTTAATTATTTTCAAATCCCATTTTTTGACAAAC
This sequence comes from Alistipes sp., assembly GCA_036651015.1. Taxonomy (GTDB): domain Bacteria; phylum Bacteroidota; class Bacteroidia; order Bacteroidales; family Rikenellaceae; genus Alistipes. The sequence continues at coordinate 6,602 of JAVVYP010000033.1, read as the reverse complement.
CAAGATCAAGCGCAGATACTACTTCTGAGGATGTTGTTTGATTTGAAAAAACAATTTCATTTTTCGAAAAATAAGTTTACCTTTGCCGCGCATTGGTTTCCAAGTCGCACTGAAAAGTCGCGAGGAGGAATTAAATGGGAATCGGGTGTAAATCCCGAACAGTTCCCGCTGCTGTAAGTTCCGATCCGCATCTGCGGATGAGTTGTTTCAACACTCTTTGCCACTGACATTCTTATGTTGGGAAGGCGTTGAAACAGGAATAAGTCAGAAGACCTGCCTTGCTAAATACGGATTTTACAGTCTGCGGGGTATGGACTTGAATCGACAAATTAAGCATTTTTCCTGTTTTTTGGCCTACCAAAAGCCGTTGCTTCGTTTGCTGTAAATTCCGATTGTGTTTACAAATCTGTCGGATGAGGCAAATGGAAAGATGGTGTGTGCGGTTATTGCCGCTGGTTATGTTGTTGACGCTTATGGCGATCAAGGGGGAGGTGTGCGCCCAAAACAGAGCCACCGCCAAACCCCTCACCGATAGCATCCACCCGATTGGCGAAGTGACGGTCTACGGCAGCCGAATTCACAAAGAGGTCACACCGGTGCAGGTGCTCTCGGGCGAGCAGTTGCAAAAACTGAGTGCCTACTCGGTTGCCGATGCAGTGCGCTATTTCTCTGGCGTGCAGATCAAAGACTACGGCGGCATTGGCGGCTTGAAGACGGTCAACATCCGCAGTATGGGTAGCCACCACGTCGGCGTGTTCTATGATGGCATCGAGCTGGGTAATGCCCAAAACGGCGTGGTCGATTTGGGGCGGTTCTCGCTCGACAACGTGGAGGCGGTGTCGCTTTACAACGGGCAGAAAAGTGCCACGCTCCAATCCGCCAAGGACTTTGCATCGGCCAGTGCTATTTATATGGTCTCGCGAACGCCCAAATTCAAACCACAGCGAAGCGACAATTTCAACATCGGCTTGAAGGGCGGATCGTTCGGAACGGCCAACCCCTCGCTGTTGTGGGAGCACCGCATCAACGAGCGGATGAGCAGCTCGTTGAGTGCCGAATATCTCTACACGACAGGTCGTTACAGATTCTCTTATGCCAAGAAGAACGGCTATGACACCACCGAGGTGCGCCGAAACGGTGACGTGCAGATGCTGCGCGTCGAGGGGGCGCTATTTGGCAAGATCCGCAACGGCGACTGGAAGGCCAAAATCTATTTTTACAACTCAGAACGGGGCTACCCCGGTGCTTCGGTGCGCGAGGAGCCGGGGCGATTCAAGCATCAGGATCGGCAATGGGACGACAATCTGTTGGTGCAAGGCTCTTTGCGCAAGGCATTCGGCGGCAGTTACAGCCTGCAAATCAGCGGCAAATACGCCTATGACTTTCTGCATTACCTCTCCGATCCGCGGTTAGATGTTTCGACAATGTACGTCAACAACCGCTATCGGCAGCACGAACTTTATCTCTCGGCCGCCCATCTTGTTCAGTTGTTCCCGTGGTGGAGTGCATCGCTGGCCAACGACTTTCAGTGGAATAGCTTATCGGCCGATCTGGTTAATTTTGTCTACCCCGATCGCACATCGCTTTTGACCGCTGCGGCCACGTCGATCCACCTCCGACAATTCAAGTTGCAGGCCAGTCTGCTGCACACCTTTGTCTCCGACAAAACCGGTGCGGCAGGAGGTGCGGCCGGTGCAAAAAGCGTATTCACGCCGACGGTAGTAGCCTCGTACCAGCCACTGCGCAAGGTTGATCTGAACTTGCGCGCCTTCTACAAACGGGTGTTCCGTATGCCGACACTCAACGATCTCTACTACACCTTCATCGGCAACATCAACCTCAAGCCGGAGTACACCAACCAATATGATCTCGGCATCACCTACGCCCACAATTTCGACAACGCTTGGTTTCGGCGGCTCGAGTTGCAGGCCGATCTCTATTACAACCAAGTCGAGGATAAGATCATCGCGATGCCCACCTCGAACCAGTTTCGCTGGACGATGCTCAACCTCGGTTATGTCGAAATCCGGGGCATTGATGCCGCCGTGCAAGGCGATTGGCACATCGGACGGGTCGAATGCGCGGCACGCCTGAACTACACCTACCAGCAGGCGCAGGACTACACCGATCGCACAAGCAAATATTATGGCGGACAAATCCCCTACATTCCGTGGCACAGCGCCACCGCGCTTCTGAGTGGCTCCTACAAAATGTGGTCGTGGAATTACAGTTTCATCTACACGGGTGAGCGCTACGAGGCGGTGGCCAACATCCGCGAAAACTATGCGCAGCCGTGGTATACCCACGATCTGGGGCTGACGAAACGATTTCTGTTCGGCAAATACGAACTGCGTGTGACGGCCGAGGTGAACAACCTGCTCAATCAACAATATGAGGTTGTGCAGTGCTACCCGATGCCCGGAACAAATTTTAAAATCAAAATCAATTTCATCTTATGAGTAGACAATTCATCTGGGCAGCACTCGTGTGTTTGGCCGCGCTGCTTGGCGCCTGTCGCAAGGACGCATTCGAAGAGCAGATCATTCCCTCGACGTGGACGAAGGTGGCCGAGGGGGTTCCGGATAGTGAAATCAAAGGTTTCTACCTGCTCAACGAGGGCAATATGGGTAGCAACAAAGCCACGCTCGACTATTTCGATTACCAGAGCGGCTACTATATGAAGAACATCTTTGCCGAGCGGAATCCCAATGTGGTGAAGGAGTTGGGCGACGTAGGCAACGATCTTCAGATTTATGGCGACAAGCTCTATGCCGTCATCAATTGCTCGCATTTCGTCGAGGTGATGAATCTGCGCACGGCGAAGCATCAGGCCGTCATCTCGATTCCCAACTGCCGCTACATTGTTTTCCACGGGGGTTATGCCTACGTCAGCTCCTACGCCGGGCCGGTGCAAATTGATCCCAATGCCCGTTTGGGTTACATTGCCAAAGTCGACACGGTCAACTTGAAGGTGGTGGCTACCTGCACGGTCGGCTACCAGCCCGAGCAGATGGTCATCGTTGACGACAAACTCTATGTGGCCAATTCGGGCGGTTACCGCGTGCCCCATTACGACAACACGGTGTCGGTGGTTGATCTGAAAAACTTCACAGAGACCAAAAAAATCGAAGTTGCCATCAACCTGCATCGGTTGGAGCGCGACCACGCCGGCACTATCTATGTCTCTTCGCGCGGCAATTACTATGGCATACCCTCTCGCACGCTGGTGCTCGATCCTCGCACCGACCACGTGAGCGATCCGCTGAATCCGCTACCGAACAGCAATATGACTATTTGCGGCGATTTTCTCTACCTGTACAGCACCGAATGGAGCTATGTGACCAGCCGCAATGTGATCAGCTATGCCAAGGTCGATCTGCGCACGCAAAAAGTTGTAACGCAAAATTTCATCACCGACGGCACGGACAAAAAGATAGCGATTCCTTATGGGATCGCCGTCAATGGCGAAAATGGCGACTTTTTCGTGACCGATGCCGGGAACTACGTCACGCCCGGCACGTTGCACTGCTTTCGAGCCGACGGAACCCAGAAATGGCAGGTTGAAACCGGCGACATTCCTGCTCACATTGCATTCACAAACAAACGATTAGAACCTTTACAATAACAAACACAACAAACAAAATGAAAAAGCATTCAATTTTTAGCCTCGTGGCACTGTGCTGCGTTCTGCTGGTCACGTCGTGCAGCAAAGATGAGATCATTGGTGGCAATGTGCCACCCACACCTCCGACACCCCCGACGCCCCCGATCGAAGCGTCGCTGACGGCGTCCGCCACCTCCTATCGGGTGACCACGCTCGACCCGGCGCTGAATTTCGGCAGCACGGCGAGCTACCACTGGAGCGTCGAGCAAGCCGCTTCGGAGCTGTATTCGTTGACCGAAGCATCGGCCGAAAAGGCGCTTTTTCTCACCTCGGCGGCCGGCGACTACAAACTCAAACTGACTGCCGAAAACGCCGGGACGACCTATATTCGGCATATAACGGTGTCGGTGACCGCACCCGAGCAGGCGCCCTCGCCCTACATCGCCAAGGTCTATGATTTTCTGCCTGCGCCGGGACAGTTCACCAACAAAATGCCCGAATACACCACGGGCGACACCCAAGCGCAGCTCATCACCAAAGCAGCGGCGTATGTGGTAGGCAAAAAGAACGGTGGTCTGGTCAGTTTGGGCGGATTCGGCGGCTACATTGTCTTCGGCTTCGACCACACCATTGCCAATGTGGAGGGCAAGCGCGATTTCCGCGTGATGGGCAATGCCTTTTTCGCGGATGCCAATCCCAATCCGAGCGGCGCGCAGCGCGGCGGCAGCTGTGAGCCGGGCATTATTCTGGTTGCCTATGATGCCAACAAGAACGGCACGCCCGATGACGATGAGTGGTACGAAATTGCAGGCAGCGAATACGCGAAACCGGCCACAAAAAAGGGGTACGAAATGACCTACTACCGCCCCACTTCCGAGGAGGCTGTGCCCGACGATGATATGTTCGTGGCCATTCGCGACTACATTCGTTGGACGGACAATTTGGGCGCTACGGGCTACAAGATCAAAAATACTTTTTACGCACAAAGTTATTATCCGAGTTGGATCACCGCCGATCACATCACCTACAAAGGGACGCTGCTGCCACCGAACGGCGTCAACGAAAGCGAGGATCCGGAGACCCAATATTGGGTGCTGTATGCCTATGGTTACGGTTATGCCGACAATGCGCTCAACAACGAAGATGATTCGGCAATCGACATCAGCTGGGCGGTCAATGCCAAAGGCGAAAAGGTGGAGCTGCCGGGCATCGACTTTGTGAAGGTTCAGAACGGCATCAACCAAGAGTGCGGATGGCTTGGCGAAAACTCGACGGAGGTTGCCGGTGCCTATGACCTGCACTTGGCCGGCGAGTCCATCGCGACCGTCCGATAGCGCTTTTCGGTCACAAAAACAGCAGCAGGTTGCGCCAACAAACGTCGCAACCTGCTGCTATTTTTCGCCGAGTCACCTTGCTCGATTACAGCGTCTGATCTATGGTCGGCGACTGAATACGCACCAATTTACCACCCAACAGAGACAACATATCGCCATTGCCGGCTAATTTTTCGGCGCCCGTGGCGTTGAGCACCTTTTTGGATTCATCCGCGGAGTTGACTTTGAATGCAATGATCGAGCTGCCGCCGGCCAAAAACGCGAGCGAGAGCGTTTTTTCCGTGAGGTCTCTTGTACCGCATATAAAATGGACGCCCAGCAGATAGGGCAGCCACTTCAAATCGAGAAGAGGTTTGTTCAGTATCAACTTGTCGGACTCCGACAAGGCGGCCAATTCATCAATCAGGACAACAAGATAGGGCATCGGCTCGTGACCGAGACGCTGCTCCGCCGAGAGGGCATTGTATGCTTGGATCGAACGCACATTCACCTGCGACAACACCCCACAACGCCGTTTCAACTCTTTGATCAGAGCTTCGATTCCGCCACATTCCGACGCCACGCGATCCTTGTCGATGTCGGCATAATTTGCGGTCGCACCGAGCAGCACAAATTTCATCGCCGCAGATTGATTGGAACAGAGCAGCGAAGCGATTGCCATCTCAAACCACCGGCGCATCTCCTGTGCATCGGTTCCGCAGACCAAGATGTCGGGCTGTTTGATCAGGTCGATGACAATTGCTTTGTTCTGAATTGTCAGTCCGAGTGCCAAAGGCAATTCACAACTGTTGTAAACCGACTCATTGAGCGATATAACTCGCTCCAAAGAGACTGGGTCCGCGACCGTTCGTGGACTTTCGACACAGAGTTCTTGCTCGGCTACGTTATACGTCAGTCGTGTCGAGGGGCGGAGTGCGGTGATCTCTTGTTCGATCACACTCATTTCTGAAATTTCGATCGGCTCTTTGACCAAGAACTCAAAGAGGACAACCGACGAGCCGACCGTTGCTTTCACCCAGACAACCTCTATTTGGTTGTTGGTCAACACTTGTAACACGCTATTCTTGTACCTGATGAGCAACTCATCATCAGAATTGCCTTTATAAAGCATACCTCGTAATCTGTTAAACATCGTTTTATTATTTTAAAATTCACATTTTTATCTGGAACACATTGGCTTCAATGTAGGAATTATTTGGCTAAAAAGCAAATAATTCAGCCATTTTTTCTGCCTCCATTGATTTTTTGCAACCCCGAATTTAAAACAGCTTCTAAGGCGATTGCGGCAAACTAAAAGCTGCTTGGGTCGCCCAAGCAGCTCTTCGTTTGGACTGCGGCACGCGCAGCAGTTCGTTGTTAGGGCTTTACTTCAGTTTTTTTCACACAGCGCACACGCCCAGGCATCTCAGCGTGGTTGATAAATGACGAACCACAGTCGTAATTTTTGTCAAAATAAATCATCCACTGCGCATTAAAAATTTTATAAAAGCCTCCTTGCATATATGGTATACGCCATGGAGGTGTATCGCTACCTACGTGGTCATATGAAAGAAAAGAACCCACATATTTGCCCGCTGCATTTTTTTCATCCGAAACAATAAAAGGACGACCGTCACTAAATCGCACACCTCCGAACATATTATCAAGTTCAGTCCTATTGGGGT
>JAVVYP010000032.1:0-21571 GCA_036651015.1 Alistipes sp. | reverse complement strand
AGAGTGTACTGCCGAGATTTTGGCAAACGACTTTGATAGTATCGATCATAGATAATTTCTCTAAAATAGTGTGTAAAGATAGAGATCTTTTGTAAATTTGGCAAACGAAAACAGATATTAGAAGTTGTTTTGATGGTTGATTTGTTTACATTTCTTCTCTTTTCGGCCTTTTCTCGGCTGCATTTTACTCCGCGAGAGGGGTGTGCGGTAGTAGTCTACCCCTGAAAGCTGTCTTGAAAAGGCGCTAAAATAAATTTTAAACAGCATATTTTCCCCTACTTATTATGAAAAAAATAATCCGAATTTTTCTGCTGGTCGCTGCGCTGACAGTCGTGGCGTGCGCGCCGCTCGAGAGAGAGTTGGTGCTGCTTTCGACCAACGATATGCACGCCCAAATTCAGAATTTTCCGCGTCTGGCGGCCGCCGTTGAGGCGTGTCGCGACACGGCGCAACTGGTTGTTTTGGTCGATGCCGGCGATCGCGTGTCGGGCAATGCGTTTGTCGATCGGGTGGCGATGCCCGGGCTGCCGATCGTCAAGCTGATGAACGACGTGGGCTACGACGTGGCCACCCTCGGCAACCACGAATTCGACCACGGTGTGGTGCCGTTGGCGCAACTAATCGACAGTATGCGTTTGGCGATGATCTGTGCCAATGTGAAGAGCGAAACAGCTGATTTTCCACAACTTCCGCCTTATGTCATTATCAAACGCGCTGGCTTGCGCATTGGTTTTGTGGGGGTGGTAACCAACTACGAGGGGGCGGCGCATCCGGCCGGCAATGAGCGGAATTTCGTGGGTTTGACCTTCCCCGATCCGCAGCAGATGGCTGCCAAATATGCCGCAGAGTTGCGCCCGAAATGCGATCTGCTGGTGCTCGTGTCGCATATGGGCGACAACCGCGATTTGGAGTTGCTGACCCAAAATTCAGCTTACGATCTGGTGATCGGCGGCCATACCCACGTGGAGTTGGATACGTTGGTCGGCGCCACGCGGTTGACGCAGAGTGGCAAAAACTTGAAAAATATAGGTGCTACGGTGGTTCGTTTCCGGGGGGAAAAGATTCAAAGCATTGATTATCGTGTTGTTCCGTTGGCCGACTACGCGCCTAATGCGGCTTATCAGCAGCGCGTGGATGGCTACTATGCCGATCCTGAATTGAACCGACCCGTCGGCTCTTTTGCTGCGACTGCCAACAAATGGGGCGTGGCGAATTGGATGGCTCGATTGGTGGCTGAAGAGGCTGATGCCGAGATCGGTATCTACCACATTGGCGGCGTGCGGCTCGACAGCTTGGCTGCCGGAAACATCAGCACCGCAGTGGTTTACGGCCTTGAACCTTTCGGGACTCATATTGCTCGGATGCGGATGACGCCGGCCGCGATGCGTCGGATGATCATCTCGAAATACAACGATCCGCGCAACATCAAAGAGGGGCATCGCATCGACCTGATCACCACCGTGCCCTACGAAATTGTGGTCGATGGCCGCGATCAAGCGATCGACGTTCGCTTCCCGACGCTGACCGAGGGGCGCGCCTACCTGACGGCCGCGAGCGACTACGTCTACAACAACTACAACGACTTGGAGTACACTGACGGCGAGCTTACCGATGACACGGTTGTCGAGGTGCTGTTGGAGGAGCTGGCCGACCACAGCCCCGTCACCCCCGACAATACACCCTATCAGCGAATTAGGCGTCCCTAAAACAGCGAAAATAATGCCGCTGTTTTTTGCGAATTTCGAAAAAACAGTTACCTTTGTAGCCCTTATATGTGCGTAATGTGCGCGCGTATGAGGGCTATTAGTTTCACTATTAATCATTTAACGAGCGATTGAATCGCACAACAATTTCCTTTTTATGGAAGAAACAAAAAATGTAGTCACAAACGAGAACTTCGATTGGACCGCGTATGAAAACGATTTGGGTGTCTATGACCAACCCAAAGAACAAATCACCGAGGCTTATACCCAAACCCTCTCGAAAGTCGCTGTTGGCGAGGTAATCGATGGTTCGGTGACCAGCTTGGACAAACGCGAAGTGCTGATCAACATCGGCTACAAGAGCGAAGGTCTCATCTCAATTTCCGAATTCCGTTACAATCCCGATCTGAAGGTGGGCGACGTGGTGGAAGTATACGTTGAAAGCGCCGAGGACAAGGGCGGACAACTGATGCTCTCGCACAAGAAAGCACGCCAGCTCAAATCGTGGGATCGTGTCAACGAGGCTCTCGAGAAGGACGAAATCATCAAGGGTTACATCAAATGCCGCACCAAGGGCGGTATGATTGTCGACGTCTTCGGAATCGAGGCTTTCTTGCCCGGTTCGCAGATCGACGTTAAACCGATTCGCGACTACGATATTTATGTAGATAAGACGATGGAGTTCAAGGTTGTCAAAATCAACCAAGAGTTCCGCAACGTCGTTGTTTCGCACAAAGCACTCATCGAGGCCGAGCTTGAACTGCAAAAGCAGGTCATTATGTCGAAACTCGAAAAGGGTCAGATCCTCGAGGGAACCGTCAAGAACATCACCTCCTACGGCGTATTCGTCGATCTGGGTGGCGTGGACGGTTTGGTGCACATCACCGACCTGTCGTGGGGACGTGTCAACCACCCCGACGAAGTGGTTTCGCTCGATCAGAAGATCCAAGTCGTTATTTTGGACTTCGACGATGCAAAGAAACGTATCGCTCTGGGTATCAAACAGCTGACCGCTCATCCGTGGGAGGCTCTCGATGCCAATATGAAGATCGGCGACACGGTCAAAGGCCGCGTCGTTGTGATGGCCGATTACGGCGCATTTGTGGAGATCGCCCCCGGTGTTGAGGGTTTGATCCACGTATCTGAAATGTCGTGGAGCCAGCACCTGCGTTCGGCTCAGGAATTTATGAAAGTCGGCGACGAAGTCGAGGCTGTCATCCTGACCCTCGATCGTGATGAGCGCAAAATGTCGCTGGGCATCAAACAATTGACCCCCGATCCTTGGGAGAATATTGAAACCAAATATCCTGTTGGCACACAGTGCACAGCCAAAGTTCGCAACTTCACCAATTTCGGCGTTTTCGTGGAGATTGAAGAGGGTATCGACGGCTTGATCCACATCTCGGATCTGAGCTGGACCAAGAAGGTGAAACATCCGGGAGAGTTCACCGCAGTAGGTGCCGACATCGAGGTTATTGTACTCGAAATCGACAAAGAAAACCGTCGTTTGAGCTTGGGTCACAAACAGTTGGAGGAGAATCCTTGGAACGAGTTCGAAGGTCAGTTCGCCATCAATAGCGTACACGAAGGTGTCATCACCGAGATGACCGACCGTGGTGCTGTGATCTCGCTGGGCGAGAACATCGAGGGCTTTGCTCCGACGCGCCAGCTTGTCAAAGAGGACGGTTCAACGCCGAAGGTTGGTGACAAATTGGAGTTCAAGGTGATTGAATTCTCGAAGGCCACCAAACGCATTACCCTGTCGCACACCCGTCTGTTCGAGGAGGTGAAGAAGGCTGAGTATGCTGCCGACAAAGCCGAGAAACGTGCTTCGGCCGACGCTACGAAGTCGAGTGTAAAACGGATCAACTCGTCAAACGAGAAGACCACGCTGGGTGATATTTCGGGCTTGGCTGCACTCAAGGACGCGATGGTTGCTGCTGAGGCCAAAGACGCCAAGGCTGCTAAGAAAGCTACCGCTGCTGCTGAGGCCAAGAGCGCCGAGAAGGCTGCTGCTGAGGAGACTGCCGTTGAGGAGCCTGCTGCTGCAAAATCGGAAACTACCGAGGAGTAATCCCCGACAGGTCGGTGTCATCCGGCCGTTGAATAGCTGAGAAATCCGCAGACCGAAAAGTGTCTGCGGATTTTTTGTTGTCCCGAGAAACGGGGCTTCTTGGATGCTGTTTTATACCCGACCCTCCTAAAAATAACCCCCGAACATCTGTTGATGTCCGGGGGTTATTTGCGTTTAGACGGCTCGCGAATTTAGAGCACGTGGGATCTCTTAGAGCACGTTGATCTCTTTGAGTACGTTGTTGGTCTTGCGAACAGCATCGGCTGATGCTGCAAACTTGGCCTGCTCGTCTTTGCTGAGTTCGATCTTCACGATCTTCTCGATGCCCTTGCGGCCGATGATTGCCGGAACGCCGATGCAAAGATCCTTCTGGCCATATTCGCCATCGAGGTAGCAGCAGCAAGGAACCATCTTCTTCTGATCCTTGAGAATTGCCTCAACCATCATAGATGCAGCAGCTCCCGGAGCATACCAAGCCGATGTGCCGATCAATTTGGTGAGCGTAGCACCGCCGACCATCGTATTCTGAACAGCCTCATCGAGTTTTTTCTTCGATGCGAATTGCGAAACGTGCACACCGTTGACCGAAGCCTTCGACAGCAGCGGAATCATCGTTGTGTCGCCGTGACCGCCGATCACCATACCGTCCACGTTGTTGATGTTGGCACCGGTAGCTTTGGCCAAGTAGCATTTGAAACGCGACGAGTCGAGTGCGCCACCCATACCGATGATGTGGTTTTTGGGCAGACCCGAGGTCTTGTGAACCAAGTAGGTCAGCGTATCCATCGGGTTGGCAACCACGATGATGATGGCACGGGGTGAGTATTTGGTGACGTTGGAGATCACACCCTGCATAATTTTGGCGTTGGTGCCGATCAGCTCCTCGCGGGTCATACCCGGTTTGCGAGGAATGCCCGAAGTGATGACAACGACGTCCGAATTGGCGGTAGCCTTGTAGTCGTTGGTCACGCCGACCAATTTGGTATCGAAATCCATCAACGTCTCGGTCTGGTACATATCCAGCATTTTACCCTCGGACAGACCCTCTTTGATGTCGATGAGAACCACTTCGCTCGCCACTTCGCGGCAAGCCATTACGTTTGCACAGGTTGCGCCTACGGCACCTGCTCCTACAACTGTAACTTTTGACATAAGTTTGTATTTTAAAAGTTGTTATGTTTTCTTATCCGATCAATTTCTGATAGTCGGCGGCTGTGAGCAGCGTCTCGATCTCGGCAGGAGCGGAGAGTTTGACCTTGATCAACCAGCCTTCGCCGTAAGCATCTTTGTTGACGATGGCGGGATCGGCATCAACAGCCTCGTTGAATTCGAGGATCTCGCCCGAAAGGGGCATAAAGGCATCGCTGACGGTCTTCACGGCCTCGATCGTGCCGAAAACTTCGCCTGCGGCAACGCTCTCGCCTACGGTGGGCACGTCTACGAAGACGATGTCGCCCAATTGACTTTGTGCGAAGTCGGTAATGCCGATTGTGGCAACCTCACCTTCGATGCTGCACCACTCGTGGTCGGCGGAGTATTTCAGATTTGTGGGTACGTTCATAAATTTAATATTTTTGATTAATATCATTACAAATTGTAATGCAAATATAAGTGTTATTTTCGTAACAGCAAGAATTTCTGTTGTATTTTTAACACGATTGGCTGCGGATTCTATCGGTTTTTTGTTGCATCAGATTTTTTTACGTATTTTTGTCTTTGTTTAGAATCGTACCCCTATGAAGAAAATTATTTTTCTTTTGCTTTTAGCGTCGATGGCTTGTCCCGTGCAGGCACAGTTTGCGGCCGATCGCTTCGATCGCGATACGCTGACGCGACCGACGGCGCAGCAGATTGGGCAGCAGCCTGCGAATTTGGCCGACACACTGTCGCGCGCGCCTTACCGCATTGACTATGCGAAATCGTGGCGCGAGGTGGTGCGTCCCGATGGCGTTCACACCTTGTTTTTGGAGGCGAAAAATTCCAATACCGACTATTTGCACCGCAATTATTACGCGTTTCCGGTCTCTTTGCGGCAGCCCCTCGACCGCCAAGTGAACTTCGGAATTGATTGGGCGGTGTTCTTTCCGCGCGCCGCTGCCGAGCAGGGCGATGAGGCTCGTTACGACGATCATCGCATTTTTGTTCAGCAAGATACGATTTTCACGATCACCTCGCCGGCTGATGCTGGCGGCATCTCGCCTGAAGGCCAGACGTTTCGTTTCGAGGGCGACAGCATTGCGCGGATCGAAGCCCAAACACGCTCGGTGTTCCGTGTAGATCAAGGCATTGCGATCAATGGAATGGACGATTGGACGGTGTTTTTGGCCGATGTGGCGTCCGACTGGCTGCCGTGCACGGTCGATGCGCGGAGCTACCGACTGCCGTTGATTGACTCGCTGACGATCCGTGTCGAAGAGTTTGCGCGTCTCAAGGCGCAGGCGGTGGCTGTGCAACGTAAGTTGCTCATTGATAAGCGTGATTCGGTGATTTGTGCGGCTGGCGGTTGGGGCAATCCCAAATATCGCCAGCAGGCTTTGAACCAACTGCGACGCCGCTTGAAACCTCACTCCAAGGAGGCTGCGACCTTTGCGGAGTTGGGCGTGGTGGTGGAGCTAAAATGGTTCGTTACCCAAATTCGGATGACGATGACCGATGGCCGCGTGCGACGTTATGTGCATATCGCCTCCTACGAGGCTAATATTCCGTAATGGGCTGTGGATCAACCCTTGTCGATCACAAACTCAATTTCTTTGAATAGATAGGCGCGGATTTGGCCGTCGCTGTGTTGCAAAAGCAGTTCGCCCGAGGGCTTCACCCCTTGGATCGCGGCTTGTGTCGGCGTGCCGTCGGGGTAGCGGAAGGGGTGAATCTCGCCCAACCGATACATTTGTGCGCGATAGTCGGCCTGCAAAGCCGCTTTCTCGCCCTTTTCGAGCTGTGCGTAACGCGCCATAAGAGCCGTCTGCACACGAACGAGTACCTCGTCACGATCGAAATCCATCGCGCGCAACTGCTTCATCGACGCAGGATTGGGTAGCGACGGGTCAAAACTCTCTTGATTGACGTTGATGCCAATGCCGACGATGGTTCGCGAAAGGCAGCTGCCGGCGTAATGGTGCTCAATCAAGATGCCGACCACCTTGCGCTCGCCCACATAAATATCGTTGGTCCATTTGATCTTCGCCGTGATGCCGTAGCTGGAGAGCGCATCGGTGAGCGCCAAGGCCACGACTTCGGAGAGCAGAAACTGCTCACCCACAGGTAGAAACGTGGGTTCCAACACCACCGAAAAGAGCAGGTTTTTGCCCTCGGCACTCGTCCAGCTGTGGCCGCGTTGTCCGCGTCCGGCACTTTGGCGTTCGGCGCGGATGATGTCGCCGTGGAGATATTTGGCATCGCGTGCGTCGTCGTTGGTCGAGGTGGTTTGGTCGAGGTGATAGATCATGGCGGAGGAAAATTTAAACAGCTTCTAAATTGCTACGCCGAAGTCGCGCAGGGCTTCGTTGAGCGAGGTTTTTTTGTCGGTGGACTCTTTGCGCTGGCCGATGATCAGCGCACACGACACGCTGTATTCGCCAGCCGGGAACTGCTTGCGGTAGCTGCCCGGGATGACCACCGAGCGTGCCGGAACGTAACCTTTGTAGGTGACCGGTTCCGAACCCGTCACGTCGATGATGTGCGTCGAACCGGTGATCACGGTGTTCGAACCGAGCACCGCCTCGCGGCAGATGTGTGCCCCCTCGACCACAATCGAGCGTGAGCCGATGAAGCAGTTGTCCTCGATGATCACGGGAGCTGCTTGGATAGGCTCGAGTACGCCACCGATTCCCACGCCGCCCGAGAGGTGAACGTGGCGGCCGATTTGGGCGCAGGAGCCGACCGTTGCCCACGTGTCGACCATCGTTCCGGCGTCAACGTAAGCACCGATATTCACATAGGAGGGCATCAGGATGGCTCCGGGGGCAATATATGCCCCGTAGCGTGCCACAGCGTGCGGCACGACGCGAACCCCCAATGCTTCGTAGTCGTGTTTAAGCTCCATCTTGTCGAACCATTCGAGTTCGCCGGCCTGCATTTTGCGCATTGGCTGGATCGGGAAGTAGAGCAGAATGGCCATTTTGACCCACTCGTTGACCTGCCATTCGCTTTTTGCAGCATCGAGCGGCTCGGCGGTGCGCAGTTGGCCTTTGTCCACCAATTCGATCACGCGGCGAATCGTCTCTTTCGATTGCTCTTGGGAGAGTAGCGTGCGGTCATTCCATATCTGTTCGATGTGTTGCTTGAGTTGGCTATACATAGCTAATGCGTTAAATTTTTGTTTTGAGAGATCAAAGTTACGCAAAAACTTCGATTCGGGGTGCGTACTTTCTTGTTTTTTCCTAACTTTGCCACCTATGAAGATGCAAATTTCAAAGATGATGATAAAAACGAGTGCTACAATCCTGCTTATGGTGGGTATCGCTGCAACTTTTGCAGGCTGTGACAAGATGAAGACAATCAAACATTTGCCCTATCCCACCACCGAGCGTGGCGAGGTGACGGACAACTATTTCGGCACCACGGTGGCCGATCCTTATCGCTGGCTCGAGGACGACAATTCGGAGGCGACAGCCGCTTGGGTGGCGGCAGAAAATGCTGTGACGCAGGATTACCTGTCGCAAATTCCATTCCGCGAGGCAATCCGTGAGCGGCTGAGCCAGCTGTGGAACTTCCCCAAAGAGGGTGCTCCGATGCGTCACGGCCAAGCGTGGTATTACTTCAATAACAACGGTTTGCAAAATCAGTCGGTGCTCTATCGCACCACCGCCCCGGGCGATGACGGTGAGGTGTTCCTCGACCCCAATGCCCTCTCCGAAGATGGCACGGTGGCACTCTCCGATGCCTCATTTTCGAAGGATGGCGCCTATTGCGCCTATGCCACAGCGGCTTCGGGTTCGGACTGGGTCGAAATTCGGGTGATGAAGGCTGCCGACAAATCGCCGACCGAGGATCGGATTATGTGGGTCAAAAATTCGGGCGCTACGTGGTCACCCGACTCCAAAGGATTCTATTACAGCGCTTATGATGCTCCGCTGAAGGGTGTTTTTTCGTCGCAAAATCAATTCCAGAAGATTTACTACCACACCTTGGGAACCCCACAAACGGCCGATCAGCTCGTCTACGAGGACACAAAGCATCCGCTGCGCTACTTCAACGCTTGGCCCAGCGACGACGGCCGTTGGCTGATCATCTATGCCTCGGAGGGTACCTCCGGTTCGGAATTGCTCTATAAACGGGTCGAAGACAAGGAGTTCAAGGTGTTGTTTGAGGGATTTTCCCACGACTACAATCCCGTGGACTGCAAGGACGACGTACTCTATTATATGACCAACGAGGGGGCTTCGAACTATGCTTTAATGCAGGTCGACCTGCGCGATCCGTCGAAGAGCGGTGTGGTGCTGGCTGAAGATCCGAAAAACCTGCTGGAGGTTGTCAATCCCGTGGGAGGCTATCTGTTTGCCACCTACCTGAAGCGTGCGCAGAATAAGGTCTACCAATATAACTACGACGGAACGCAGGTGCGCGAGGCTGCTCTGCCGGCCATCGGTTCGGTGGGTGGTTTCAACGGCGAGAGTGAGGATACGCAGCTCTACTATACGCTTTCCAACTACACCACGCCGGCCACGGTCTACCGCTACGACATTGCTTCGGGAGAGTCGACCCTCTACAAGGCGCCGCAGGTGAATTTCGACCCCTCGCTGCTGATCACCGAGCAGGTCTTCTATCCCTCGAAAGACGGGGAGCAGGTCTCGATGTTCGTCACCCATCGCAAGGATATGAAGCTCAACGGCCAAAATCCCTGCTACCTCTATGCTTACGGCGGTTTTCAGATCAATTTGACACCGAGTTTCAATGCTTCGACCATTCTTTTCCTCGAACAAGGTGGCGTCTACTGCGTGGCCAATTTGCGCGGCGGATCGGAGTATGGCGAGGCGTGGCACAAGGCCGGGATGCTCGAAAATAAGCAGACTGTTTTCGACGATTTCATCGCGGCTGCCGAGTATCTGATTGCCGAAAAATACACTTCATCCGCGAAGTTGGCCATTGCCGGCGGTTCGAACGGCGGTCTGCTGGTCGGTGCCTGCGAGGTGCAACGCCCCGATCTATTTGCAGTCTGCCTGCCGGCTGTGGGGGTGATGGATATGCTGCGTTACCACAAATTCACCATCGGCTGGGGCTGGGCGGTGGAGTACGGTTCGAGCGACAACGCCGAGCAGTTCTCTTATATATATAAGTATTCGCCGCTACACAACATCCAAGAGGGGGTTGCCTATCCTGCCACGTTGGTCACCACGGCCGACCACGACGATCGCGTCGTTCCGGCGCACTCGTTCAAGTTCGCGGCTCAGATGCAATATTGTCAGGGCGGAGACGCTCCGATTTTGATCCGCATTGACTCCAAGGCGGGTCACGGTGCCGGCAAACCCACCTCGAAGCGCATTGATGAGGCCGCCGACACCTACGCCTTTTTGTTCCAAAATATCGGGACGGCGTATCAGGTGAAATAGGCCTTTGGCCGCGCATAACGGCGATTGGTAGCGCGCCAACGGTTTTAAAAATGAAATTTTTTTATCAGCATGAAAGTCTATAAATCCTCGGGTTGCGTCGTGAAAAGTCCCCTCCGCGGAGGGGATTTAGGGGAGGGTAGATTTGTAAACGCGGCCAAAGGCCGCGCATAACGGCGATAGATAGCGCACCAACGGTTTTAAAAATTAAATGGTTTTATCAGCATGAAAGTCTATAAGTTTGGCGGCGCATCGGTTCGTACGGCCGAGGGGGTTCGCAATTTGCTTCGCATTATCGGCGATGAAAAGAACCTTTTCATCATCGTCTCGGCGATGGGCAAGACCACCAATGCCCTCGAAAAGGTCTTCGAGGGGTTGCAGCGCGGCGATCGCGATAGCTGTCTGGAACACATCGCCGCTTTGCGCGAGTACCACGCTGCAATTATCGACGACCTGTGGCACGGCGCACCTCATTTGGCGCGTGTCGACGCCCTGTTCGACGAGTTGGAGCACGTGGCCACGCAGACCCACTACCGCAGCGAAGATGCTGAGTTGTGGTACGATACGATCGTATCCTTCGGTGAATTGGCCTCGACGATGATCATCTCCGACTACCTCAATTTTGCCGGAGCACCGAACCGCTGGATTGATATGCGCCGCTGTTTTGTCACCGAGCAACGCCACAAAGATGCCAGTGTCGACATCGAAGCCTCCGCGCCGCTGCTCAAAGCGGCCTTGTCGGGTTGTACGGAGTCGATTTTCATCGGTCAGGGCTTCATCGGTGGGGCACCTGACGGCTCGACGAC
This sequence comes from Alistipes sp., assembly GCA_036651015.1. Lineage (GTDB taxonomy): Bacteria > Bacteroidota > Bacteroidia > Bacteroidales > Rikenellaceae > Alistipes. Next base: position 10,443 of record JAVVYP010000032.1, on the reverse strand, counting down.
CACCCTCGGGCGCGAGGGTTCGGACTACTCGGCGGCGGTGGTGGCCAACATCCTCGATGCCGAGTCGATGTCGGTTTGGAAGGATGTGGATGGGGTGATGAACGCCGATCCCAAGGTCTTCCCCGATGCCGTGCAGATCGCCGAACTGAACTACCTCGATACGATTGAGTTGGCATATAGCGGTGCGCAGATCATCCACCCGAAAACGATCAAGCCGCTTCAAAACAAGAATATACCGCTCTATGTGCGGCCTTTTGGCGACAAGCGCAAACCCGGTACGGTCATTCGCAGTATGTCGGCGCCGGTGGAGGTGCCGATCTTGATTCTCAAAAAAGATCAGGTGCTGCTGACGATCCGTTCGCGCGACTTTTCGTTCGTCTTGGAGGAGAAGTTTGCCACGATTTTTTCACTGCTGGAGCAATTTCGCATCAAAGCCAACCTGATCCACAACTCGGCGGTCAACCTGAGTCTGTGTGTCGACAACTCGTGGCATATCGACGAGGCGATCGAGGCGTTGCGCGAGAATGGTTGTGATGTGATGAAGGCCGAAAATATGGAGCTGCTGACCGTGCGTGGCTACACCGACGAGCTGTGGCGCCGCTACGCCCGTGGAACGCAGGTTTTCATCCGCCAAGCTACGCAATCCACCGTGCGTGTGGTGCGCAAAAAAGAGTAGTGACGCCCAATAAATTGGCGTTTACTCGACGGCCTGCTTGATGTTGCGCAGCACCGTCCACGTCGATTCGTCGTGGATCTCGCCGCGCCGTTTCATGTTCCAAATAGTGCGCGCTATGTAACGTTCGATGTCGCGTTGCAGCCGCTTGTAGAGCGGACTTTTGGTGTAATTCTCGTGGTCGAGCAGCACGTCGCGGATCGAACGCAGCGAATTGACATAGTTCGACATCTCGTTCTTGAGTGCCACGCCTCGCTTGTCGGAGGAGGTGATCTTGGCGATGGACATCTGTCGCAACTTTTCACAGACCGAATTGAGCATTACCATCACCACGTTGTCCATCAACGTGTGACCCTGCATATAACAATAGGTGCTCTCGGGCGTTAGCCCACGCGCGCGGAGTTGCTCTTCGAAGCCCTTCATCGGCTCGATCATCTTCGGATTGCGTGAGCGCAGCAGCCGTTCGTGTTTGGCCACATTGCGCGCCAGCCACGCCAGCGTGTTGGCGCCGTTGTCCGCAATATCGAGGTAACCCAAACGCACGGCGACCTTGAAGTCGATCAGCGGAAAGACGCTTTCGGAGGCGAGCTGTGCCGAGTAGGCATACCACAAAAACAGCGGATAGATCGTACACGAATAGTCGTTCAGAAATTTCACAAAGTCGAAGATGCGCGTGTCATTCTTGGTCGCCTTGACGCATACGTTGTGCAGCGCCGGCGCATAGCAGAGGTAGTTTTCGGTGGCGTAGGCGTAGGTGTGAAACATAAATTTGGAGTTGTTGACCTCCTTTGATTGAGGGGTGCGGTCGGCGAAGAGGTAGTCGAAATCGGAGTCGACGCACAGCAGCAACTCCTCCGACGAGTGCGGAATCATCCCCATCAGCACCTTTTTCCCTTTGGGCAGATCGGCACGATTGGGCACCGAGATTTCGAAACGCAGGTAGGGGTTGGGGAAGTGGTCGAAGATGCCGCGCCAAAAAGCCACATCCTCGTACCCCTCGACATAGACCTGCACCAGCCGCTGATTGGGGTTTGCCGGCAGCGGTTGGGGTAGCTCGGCGAGGGTGGCCTGCCGCGCAAATGGGTTGATTTTGCGAAATTGTTCAACGAACTTATTTGCCATCTGTTTTTTCTCAAAAAATACTTTTTAAAGTTAGGCGTTTTTGTTGGTTTACGCAACATTGACGCGCTGAATTTTAGTTCATTTAGTCTGTTATTTTGTTCATCCGATGCCTACAAGCGCGCGAATGTGTATTTTTGAAATTCAATGTAGTTTTTTGCTTTTTTTATGAGTTAACCGATTAAGAATGCAGTTTTTTGCTATATTTGCACAAACTACAATCGACTGAATATGAAAAATAGAGGTTTATGGATCGGAGCTTTGCTGCTGTTGACGTCGGCTTGCTCAACCAATAATGACGAGAATCAAGTGAATCCGACACCGCCTGAACCGGCTGAAATATGGCCTGAAGTGGGGATGGAGGAGGCTACCTATATCAACAACGGTACGATCCAGTTGGGTGTCGATATGCAGCGCGGTGGTGCTGTGTTTCACTTCTCGGAGGTGAACACCAAACACAACGTGCTCAACCACTGCGATGCCGGGCGTTTCGTGCAGCAATCCTACTACGGCGAGTCTGACGGCAGTGTTTGGAACGGGACGCCGTGGGTCTGGAATCCGATTCAGGCCGGTGGTAGCCACGGCGAAAAGGCGCGTGTTCTCTCGTCGGAGGTCAAGGCCACGATGTTGAAAGTTTCAAGCGAACCGGTGCATTGGGCAAGCGGACGCGCCATCAGTGAATGCGTGATGTCGGAGACAATCAGCCTCGATGGACGCGTGGCGCATATCCGCTACGTGTTGAGCAACCGCGGTGTCGGTGCGAAGGATCACCCCTCGACCGATCAGGAAGTTCCGGCGGTGTTTGTGGATTGGAACCTCAAAAATTATGTCTTTTACGACGGCGCGCGTCCTTGGACAGGTGACGTGTTGAAATCCGAAGTCCCTTTCCGTATGGATCTGTATCCCGATCGACCCAACGAGGTGCGCAATCGAACCGAGCATTGGGCGGCCTATGTCGATGATTCGGGTTGGGGAATCGGCGTTTATACCCCCGGCACCGAGCGCTCGACCACCTATCGTTTTGGTTCGGGACCGCGTCCGGGTACCAACACTGCCACCGACGGCTCGTGCTCTTATTTTGCTCCGATCAGCATTTTTGGCATCGAGAAGGGCGGTGTTCACACCTACGACGTCTATATGATGATCGGCACCACGGACGAGATTCGTGCTGCGTTCTACGAGATCCATAAAAAGAGTTATTAAACGTCGGTTTGCCGCTCTGGTATCGTTTTTTTGCATAGCTTTTGACGTGTTTTTCGTAAATAGGTCGCTTTCGATCGAGTTTTTTATTAATTTTACGCAAAATATCGCGCCTATTTCAGGCGTTAGTCTACTACTTGTTGAAATACTATGGCGGATAACGATTGGAAAACACGGTTGGGAATGGTCTATTCGACCAGTCCCGATTTTAAATACGAGACCGATAATACTGATGCTGCGACACTTACGCCCGATCGGCAGGAGTTGCGCGTGTGGCTCGACCGCAAGCAACGTGCCGGCAAGGTGGTGACGCAGGTGAAGGGTTTTGTCGGTGCGACGGCCGATCTGGAGGCTTTGGCGCGACTGCTGAAGACCCGATGCGGCGTGGGCGGTGCCGCCAAAAACGGTGAAATCATCATCCAAGGTGATCACCGCGACCGCGTGGTCGAATTGCTCACACAAAGTGGCTACCGCTGCAAAAAAGCCGGTTCCTAAGTGAAGCGATTGCGGCTGCTGGTGCTGCTGTGCACCCTGTTTTTTGCGCCCCGTGTTGCGGCTCAATACTATACGTGGGGCTCCGATGCACCGATGAAGTGGAGTACAATTCGTACGCCTGATGTGCGGATGATCTTTCCCGATACGGTGACCGCTTTGGCACAGCGCACCCTGTTTTGCATCCGCACCGTGCAGCCCGATATCTCCTTCGGATTCAGCCACGGACCAATGCGCATTCCCTTTGTGTTACATCCCGAAAATTTTCGTTCCAACGGCTTGGTAATGTATCTGCCCAAGCGCGTGGAGTTTCTCACCTCGCCTGCCATTGACGGCTATTCGATGCTGTGGTACAAGCAGTTGGTGGCGCACGAATATCGCCACGCCGTGCAATACAACAACCTCAATCGGGGTGTTGTGCGCGTGCTCAACTACCTCTTGGGACAACAGGGATCGGCCATCGGATTGCTTTTTATGCCGATTTGGGCAATGGAGGGCGATGCCGTGATGTCCGAAACCGCGATGTCGTCGTTTGGTCGCGGATTGCAACCCTCGTTCTCGATGGGCTACCGTGCACAGCCGCCGACGGGGCGCGAGCGTGGCAATGTCGATCGCTGGTTTTGCGGCTCCTACCGCGACTATATTCCCGACCACTACCAGTTGGGCTATCAGCTTTGCGCCTACTCCTACGACCGCTATGGCGAGAATATTTGGAACAAGGCGGTGCGTTATAGCGTGCGCAATCCCTATGTGCTGGCCACCACCCACGTGGCGCTCGAAAAATACTACAAAACCTCGGTGCGTGCGCTTTTCCGCGATACGTTCGACCATTTGGAAGAGCATTGGGCTGCCCAGCCTTCGGTTGTGGAGAGCAGTCGCCCCTTGACGGCGATGCCCGAGAAAAACTATACCACCTATCGGTGGCCGATGCCGCTCGACGACTCGACGGCGCTGGTGGTCAAGAGCGATTACGACCGTCCGTCGCGTTTGGTGCGGCTCAATACCCACACGGGCGAAGAACAGCGGGTGTGTTACACCGGCGCGATTTCGAGTCGCCCCTCGGTGGGTGGCGGTCGGGTGTGGTGGACCGAGTATCGGCGATCGAAGCTTTTCGAACAACGTGTCGGCTCGCAACTTTGCTATATGGAGTTGTCGGAGGGGCGACCGCGCACCTTTGTCGGTGAGCGCAATGCTCTCTATACCACAGTAATAGACCGCGATGATATGGCTTGGGTGGAGTATGCACCCGACGGCCAATATACGATCGTTCGCCGACGTCAAGGCGAGCTGACGCGCTTTGTGGTGCCCGATCGCAAGGAGATTCACGGCCTTGCGTGGGACGATCGCACCATAGCCCTCTATGTGATTGTCACCGACGACAGCGGTATGTGGCTGGCGCGCATCGACGACGACGGGCTTCACGCGCAAACCAAGGGTGCCTACATCACCCTGAGCGACCTGCGTGCGGCCAATGGCAAACTCTATTTCGGCTCCATCGCCTCGGGCAAGGACGAAGCGCATTGCTACGACCTGCTGGCGCGTCGCGCGTATCGCATCACCACCTCGACCTACGGATCGTTTGCGCCGATGCCCACCGGTGACGGCGCTAATGTGCTGCTAACATCCTATGATCGCCACGGTTACCACGTAGCTACGCAACCGCTGATCGACAGCACGTTGCTGCCTGTTGCCTCGTCGCACCTGCCACTCAACGGGCTGAATCCGCCCTACAAACGCTGGGAGGTGGTCAACCTCGACTCGGTGCGTTTCGCGCCGGCCGATTCGCTGGCTCAGCGCGATGCTTTCCGTACGAAGCGCTACCGCAAGGTGCCGAATCTGGTCAACGTCCATAGCTGGATGCCGTTGGCATTCAATCCTTTTGCGGCTGTTGACGAACATACGATCGACGTGAATGTCGGCGTGACGCTGCTGTCGCAGAACCTGCTTTCGAACACCGAGGCCTTCGCCTCCTACGGTTGGAACCACAACGAGGGTTCGCTCTTCAAGCTGGGCGTTCGGTACTTCGGCTTGGGGGTGCAGTTTGAGTTGGACGCCAACTATGGCGGCAACCAAATGTTCTATTCGATTGCGCAGCGCGATCCCCAAACGGGTATGACTCTCTACCAAAAACGCCCCTCGCCCGACAAATACTACTCGGTGGGGCTGTCGGCCACGCTGCCCCTCTATTTCCAACGGGGTTACCATACGCGCCAATTGTCGGTCTGGTCGAATTGGAACTTTTCCAACGGAATGGTGGCCGACTTGGGCAAGATCGAGTGGCACGACGGCGCGATCACCAACTTCGAGCGCATTGGGTTCCGCAAAGGGTTGCATAAACTCGCCTTTGGGGTCGGCTATTCGGATCAGGTGGCCTTGGCGCACCGCGATTTTGCCCCTCGCTGGGGCTATGTGGTGAGCACCGCCTATACCTTCAACCCCTCGAATACCCACTTTAGCGACCTGATTTCGCTCTACGGGCAGACTTATCTGCCCGGTGTGGCCGCTCACAACTCGCTGATGGTGGCCGCAACCTACCAAACGTCGATCGGCGGCTACAAATTTCCGTCGGGTTATGCGCCGCTCAACTACCGCTCAACGCGTTTGATTCCGCGCGGTTTCACTACGGCCGAGATCCTCTCGAACAACTATTTTGCGTTGGCGCTCAACTACCAACTGCCGGTGTGGTATCCCGAGGGTGGTATCGGTTCGATCCTCTATTTCAAACGCATACGGCTCAACGTCGGTGGTGATTATGCGCGTTTCGACATCCCCACGCGCAGTGCAACGGCCTCGCAACATATTTGGTCGGTGGGTGGCGATTTGATCTTCGACATCAACGCTTTCCGACAACCGGCGGCGGCCACCTCGACCGTAAAGCTGTCGGTTTACCACCCGAGTAGTGGCGGTATGTGGTTTTCGGCCTCTGTGGGGCTGCCGTTTTGATGCAATTCTGATAAATTTCGTATATTTGTCGCAAATTTAGTTCGTATGGTACAACCTAAGAAGTCGAAAATTAGTCCGAAAACGATAAAATATATCTGGTACGCAGCACTTGCGCCCATTGCTCTGCTCTTGTTGATGTTGCTGCTGACGGCCGTGGGACTCTTTGGGCGACTGCCGTCGTTCGAGGAGTTGGAGAATCCGCGCAGCAATTTGGCGACCGAAATCTACTCCGAAGACGGCAAGGTGCTGGGCACGTATTATGTTCAAAATCGCTCTTATGTGCAGTATGCCGAGCTTTTTCCGGCCGATTCGATGCAGCACATACGCCTCGGTGACGAGGATGTGCCACCGGTGATCGCAGCCCTTATCTCGACCGAGGATGCTCGTTTCCGCAACCATTCGGGTGTGGATATTCCGTCGCTTTTTCGGGTGGCGGTGAAGACTGTCTTGCTGCAAAATACCTCGCAGGGCGGCGGCTCGACCATCACGCAACAGCTGGCCAAAAACCTCTTTCCTCGCGATACCTCCAGCAACGGACGCATCGTGCGCAACTCGAAATTGGTCGTCTCGAAGCTCAAGGAGTGGATCACGGCACTCAAACTCGAATACAACTACACCAAGGAGGAGATCGCCTCGATGTACCTCAATACGGTGGCTTTCGGCTCGAATGCCTATGGCATCAAGTCGGCCGCTCACACTTTTTTCAACAAGGAACCCAACGAATTACGGGTGCAGGAGGCTGCGATGTTGGTGGGGGTGGTGAACGCCCCGACGCGTTATTCGCCGGTGCGCAATCCCGAAAATGCTTTGGTGCGCCGCAACTTGGTCTTGTCGCGTATGCAGGAGTCGGGCGCCCTGACGCGTCACCAGCGCGACTCACTCAGCGCGCTGCCCATCATCCTGAACTACAAGCCCGTATCCCACAACGAAGGCACGGCCACCTACTTCCGCGAGATGTTGCGGTTGGTGATGAGTGCCGAGCGGCCGCGCCGCAACCACTTCAACAACGATTGGGATTTTGAGCAGGCGAGCAAGGAGTACGACCAAAATCCGCTCTACGGCTGGTGTCTCAAAAATCGCAAGGCCGACGGCACACCTTATAATATCTACCGTGACGGATTGAAAATCTATACCACGCTCAATGCGTCGATGCAAGAGTATGCCGAACGGGCGCTGCAAAAGCAGATGGAGACGGTTATTCAGCCCAAAATGGATGCTCAGGTGCGTCGCACGAAGGTGCTCTTCGTCGATGCCGATAGCAAAGAGCGTGAGCGTATTATGCGCAATGCAATGATTCATTCGGATCGCTATCGCGAGATGAAGGCCGACGGAATCAACACGCGCGAAATTGAGGCTTCGTTCGAGCGCCCCTGCTCGATGCGCGTCTTCACCTACCGCGGCGAGCGCGACACGCTGATGACGCCCCACGACTCGCTGTTGCACCACAAACGCATCCTGAGGGCGTCGTTTGTGGCGCTCGATCCGCGTACGGGATTCGTCAAAGCGTATGTCGGAGGTCCGAATTTCCGTTACTTCAAATACGATATGGCCAAGCAAGGCAAACGACAAATCGGCTCGACGATCAAGCCCTTTATCTACACCTTTGCCATTGACCACTTGGGACTTAGCCCCTGCACACAGGTGCCCAACTTGCCGGTGACCATCGAGACGGCCAACGGTACGGCTTGGTCGCCCAAAGAGGCCGGGCGCGTGGTGCAGGAGGGCGAGCTGCACCCCTTGAGTTGGGGTTTGGCCAACAGCCGTAACAACTATTCGGCGTGGATTATGAAGCAGGCCAAGCAGCCTGAAGCCGTTGCCGATTTCATCCACAATATGGGTATCCGCAGCTACATCGACCCCGTGCCGGCGTTGTGTTTGGGAACGTCGGAATCCAACGTCTTCGAGGTGGCGAGTGCATTTTCGACCTTTGCCAACAAGGGGGTGCACAACGATGCGATCTTTGTCACGCGCATCGAGGATCGTCAGGGTAACCTGATCAGCCATTTTATTCCCCAGTCGCAGGATGCAATCAGCGAAAGCACGGCTTATACGATGCTCACTATGTTGCAAGGGGTGGTCAACGCCGGAACGGCAGGACGTTTGAAGTGGATGTTCGGGCTGGACGGCGTGGAACTTGGCGGTAAAACCGGAACGTCGAACCGCAACCGCGATGCTTGGTTTATGGGGGTAGCACCCAAAATCGTCGCGGGCGCTTGGGTGGGCGGCGAAGATCAAGCTGTGCACCTGATGTCGGGTGGCGAAGGTGGCGTGGTGGCACTGCCGATTGTGGGCGACTTCCTCAAGCAGGTCTACGACGATGGGCGCTTGGGGGTCAGCCGCACCGATCAGTTTGTGCGTCCGGCGCAGATGCCGCACTACGATTGTGACCAAACAGGAGATGTCGACGAACGAACATCGGAAACCGGTATCGCCGAGGATGATGTGTTCTTCGATTAAGAAGTTGTTTTAAATTCACGCAATAACTTCGGTAACAAATTCAAACAACTTCTAATTAATTGGGTTTCACCGTTTTTTAAATTGAGAGATGAAAATTGCTATTGTAGGCGTCAGCGGTGCTGTCGGCCAAGAATTTTTGAAGATTTTGGAGCAGCGTGCACTGCCCATCGACGAACTGTTGTTGTTCGGTTCGGAGCGCAGTGCCGGACGCACCTATAAATTTCGCGGCCGTGAGCTTGTCGTGCGCCTGTTGCAACACAACGATGACTTCCGTGGCGTCGATTTTGCCCTCACGTCGGCCGGTGCCGGTACTTCGCGCGAATTTGCCGAGACCATCACCAAACACGGCGCCATTATGATCGACAATTCGAGCGCCTTCCGAATGGATGCTGATGTGCCGCTGGTGGTGCCCGAGGTGAACCCCGAGGATGCCAAGTGCGCGCCGCGCCGCATCATCGCCAACCCCAACTGCACGACCATCCAAATGGTGGTGGCGCTGGCGGTCATCGAGCGCCTTTCGCACATTCGCCGCGTGGTGGTGTCGACCTACCAATCGGCCAGTGGCGCAGGTGCTGCCGCAATGTGTGAGCTGGAGCAGCAATATGCCGAATTGGGTGCCGGTAAAGAGCCGACCGTCAACAAGTTTGCTTTCCAATTGGCCTACAATGTCATTCCTCATATTGATGTTTTTACCGACAACGACTACACCAAAGAGGAGATGAAGATGTTCCACGAAACGCGTAAAATTATGCACTCGGATCTCCGTGTTTCGGCGACCTGTGTGCGTGTGCCCGTTATGCGCGCCCACTCCGAAAGTGTGTGGGTGGAGACCGAGCGGCCGGTATCGCCGGCAGAGGCAAGCGCGGCCTTCGCAAAAGCACCCGGGGTGGTGCTGATGGACTCGCCGGCCGAAAAAATCTACCCGATGCCGCTGTTCATTGCCGGCAAAGATCCCGTTTTTGTCGGCCGCATTCGCAAAGATATATCGTGCGACAACGGTTTGACTTTCTGGTGTGTAAGCGATCAGATCAAGAAAGGTGCGGCACTCAATGCCGTCCAAATTCTCGAAACGCTGTTGTAGTCGACGCCCAGCCATATCACAACAAAAGATATAATGGTAAAAAATAGTTGGTAAAACGGCTGTAAATATTTGACAATATGTATATTATGAGTAGTTTAATGAAACGCGTTTCATTAAACTACTTTTTTATGCAAAATTCGAGAAAAAAACGCTGTCCGGAATGTGGCAATTTAGACGTTATAAAATGGGGTATTCAATCCGGTCACCAACGTTATAAATGTAAGTCTTGTGGCAGTTATTTCACACGCCGAAGGAAGGATATTTGCAATCGCAATAGGTTCGTATGGTTTAAGTGGTGGATATTGGGTAAGCAGACCATAAATCAAATATCGGAGATAAGTGGATATAGCGAAAAAAGTCTAAGGTTATGGTTCGATACCTACCTGCATAATTATCCTAATTGGGAGATAAAATTTCACGAAAAAGTAAATCTCTTGATTGACGGAACGTTCTTCGCCAATAAGATTTGTTTGGTTGT
>JAVVYP010000031.1:0-21682 GCA_036651015.1 Alistipes sp. | reverse complement strand
ATTATTAATTTTTAATTATTCGTATCTTTGTCCGTATGATCGACAGAGAGACAGTAGACCGCATTTACGCCGCCGCCAATATCGTGGATATTATCGGCGAATATGTTACGCTCAAACGCAAGGGCGTTAACTATCAGGCCTGTTGTCCGTTCCACAACGAGAAAACCCCGTCGTTCGTCGTGTCGCCCTCCAAGGGTCTCTACAAATGTTTCGGCTGCGGCAAGGGCGGCAATGCCGTGACCTTCCTGATGGAACACGAGAGCCTGACCTATCCCGATGCCTTGAAAATGGTGGCCAAACGCTACGGTATCGAGGTCAAGGAGAAGGAGATGACCGAGGAGGAGTTGCATCGCAACGATGACCGCGAGAGTATGTTCACCCTGAACGGTTGGGCGGCGGAGTACTTTGCCCACTACCTTCACCACGAAAGCGAGGGTATGAGTGTCGGTATGTCCTATTTTCGCCAAAAGCGCGGTATGGATGACGCCACGATTCGCAAGTTCGGTCTTGGCTTCTGTCCGGCGCAGGGCGATCGGATGTCGAAAGATGCGATGGGTGCCGGCTACAAAGAGGAATTTTTGCTTTTGACGGGGCTGTCGCTCAAGCGCGAGAGCGACGGGCGAGTCTACGATCGCTTCCGCGACCGCGTGATCTTCCCCGTGCACAATATTTCGGGGCGCATTGTGGCCTTCGGTGGACGCACGCTGCGCACCGACAAGGCGGTTGCCAAGTATCAAAATTCGCCTGAAAGCGAGATATATAGCAAGAAGCGAGAACTTTACGGTCTCTATTTTGCCAAAAAAGCCATCCAGCAGCAAGATTTTGCGATCTTGGTGGAGGGCTACACCGATGTGATTTCGATGCACCAAGCCGGTGTCGAGAATGTGGTTTCGTCGTCGGGCACGTCGCTCACCACCGAGCAGATTCGCCTGCTGAGCCGCTTCACGCGCAACATTACGGTGATCTACGACGGTGACTCGGCCGGTATCCACGCTTCGCTGCGCGGTATTGATATGATTCTCAAAGAGGGGATGAACGTGCGCGTGGTGTTGCTGCCGGCGCCCGAAGATCCCGACTCTTTTGCCCGAAGTCACACGGCGGCGGAGGTGCAGGAGTACATACACGCCAACGAGCAGGATTTTTTGGCTTTCAAGGCCAAACTGCTGTTGCAGGATGCGCAGGGCGACCCGATCAAAAAGGCCGCGTTGATTGGCGATATGGTGCAGTCCATCACGCAGATACCCGACTCGATCCAGCGCTCGGTCTATATCAAAGAGTGCGCGCGGATAATGGACATCGACGAACAGATCCTGATCTCGGAGGTGGCGCGCAAGCGTATGACCACGTCCGGAGATCGCGAAACGGACGAATTTGTCTACCGTCAGACGGCGCAGCAACGTGCCGAAGCGGCTCAGCCCGAGGTCGAATTTGTCAAACGCATCGAAGTCGGCAGCGGTATAGAGGCTCTCGAGCGCGAAATTGTGAAGTATCTGCTCAAATTCGGACACTGCTCGTTTGACTTCAAGGAGGGGGCGAATATGGTGGCTTGCAACGTGGCCGATGTGGTCTTTAGTGAGCTGGGCGACGAGCAAATTCAATTTCGTAATCCGCTCTATGCCAAAATATTTATCACCTATCGCGAGCAGTGGACGCAGCAAGGGATAGGCGTGGAGGTGCCGGCGCATCTGTTTCTGAACCACCCCGATCCCGAGGTCTGCAACTTGTCGGTGGACATTCTCACCTCGGACGACAACTATGTGGCGAGTGAAATTTGGCGCCGCAAAGAGATGCACATAGAGAGTGATGCCGATATGCTGGCTGTGGGCGTTCCCAAAGCGGTGACGCTCTACAAATCGAAGGTCATCGAGGAGATGATTCGCGAGTTGCAGTTGAAACTCGCGGACGAAACCCTCTCGGAGGAGGAGTCGCGCGATGTGGTGCAGCGATTGTCCAATTACAATCGTGCCAAAGTGACAATTGCAAGGAAATTGCACCGGATGATTTTGTGAAAATAGGGGCAGGTTTCGGGTTGTACACGTATCTCTACGCATACTGTGCAAACAGAAAAAACAGAAAGATGTGTAAAAACAGATCAAAGATAAAAAAATTAGTTACCTTCACCGATTCCCACCCCTGCGATTAAAAAAGCAATAGTTGTGCCGTTTTTGAATATATGAGTGAACAGAAAAAGATAAACATTCGGAATAAGCGCGCCACATTCGACTATGAGATTCTCGAAGAGTGGGTTGCAGGAATTGTGCTGGTCGGAACCGAAATCAAGTCGATCCGTGCCGGCAAAGTGTCGTTGACCGATTCGTATTGCTATTTCGAAAAAAATGAGCTGTGGATCCGTGGGGTCAACATCTCGGAGTATGAGTGGGGTTCGTGCAACAACCACACGCCACGCCGTGACCGCAAATTGTTGCTCACGGGGCGCGAACTGACCAAATTGGAGCGCGCAGCGCAGGACAAAGGGCTGACTATCGTGGGCTTGCGCCTGTTCTTGAACGAACGGGGACTGGCCAAAGCGGTGGTCGGATTGGCGCGTGGCCGCAAGTCGTTTGACAAACGCGAGTACCTCAAGGAGGGCGATGCCAAGCGCGAAATGGATCAAGCGATGAAAAATCATAGAAAATAAATAGGTAAATCACTGAAATAACGATGGGCTTTATTTTATGTATTGAAACAGGCACGGACGTGTGTTCCGTGGGAATTGCTCGCGATGGCGAGCTGCTTTCGCTTCGCGAGAGCGACGAGGGGCACGGACACGCCCGCAATGTCGGCGTCTTTGTCGATGAATTGTTGCGCGAAACCGGTATTGCAGCCGATGAGTTGGACGCGGTGGCTGTGGGCAAAGGCCCCGGTTCCTATACGGGCTTGCGCATCGGTGTGTCGTTTGCCAAAGGATTGTGCTATGGAATTCAAAAGCCGCTGATCGCCATCGGCTCGCTCGATGCACTGACCGAAGTGGCGCGTGAGGACTACCAAGCCGGCATCCTTGCGGTGCCCGATTGGGATCGTGCGCTGCTTTGCCCGATGATTGACGCACGCCGTATGGAGGTCTACACGCAGGTCTTCGATGCGCAGGGAGTCGCTCAAAACGAGGTGACGGCCGAGGTGATCGACACCGAGAGTCTCGCCGCATTCCGCAAGGGCGATCGTCCGTTTGTGATCTTCGGCAGCGGAGCGCCGAAATGTGCCGAACTCTTTCCTAATGCGCTTTATGTGGATGTTCAGCCGTCGGCTCGTGGTCTGGCGCGCTTGGCGCAGCAGGCCCTTGATGCCGGTCGCACCGAGGATATTGCCTACTTCGAACCCTTCTACCTGAAGGATTTTGTGGTCACCACCTCCAAGAAAAAACTCTTCTAACGATCGGATCTGAGAAGCTGTAACTATTTGCTGTAACTATTTGCTGTAATGAACTCTAACCCAATTCAATCGAGCAGCCGTCTGCTGTCGCTGGATGTGATGCGCGGCATCACCATTGCCGGAATGATTCTGGTCAACAATCCGGGATCGTGGGAGGCGGTCTATGCGCCGCTTCGACACGCCGCGTGGAACGGCCTGACACCGACTGATTTGGTCTTTCCGTTCTTTCTGTTCATCTTGGGAATTTCGAGTTACGCCTCGCTGCGCAAATTTGATTTTCGCCCGACGCCGCCGACGATTCACAAGATCCTCAAACGTACGTTCCTGATCTTTCTGATCGGCATTCTGCTGAATTGGTTCGGTCTGTTCTTCAGTAATTTGGGCGCTTTGGAGCAGGAGAATCTGCCCTTTGCGACCTACCTGTGGCGTGCTGCGACGCAAATCGGACATCTGCGCATTATGGGCGTCCTGCCGCGGTTGGCACTCTGCTACGGTGCGGCTTCGCTGATTGGCGTGATGGTCAAACACAAACATATTCCCTATGTGATTGTCGCCGGATTGATCGGTTATTTCGTTGTTTTACTGGGTGTTAATGGCTTCGCATACGACGCCTCCAACACCTTGTGCGACGTTGATCGCTGGCTTTTTAGCACCGACCATATATATATCGATCGGTGTGTGGATCCCGAAGGGTTGCTGAGCACGATTCCCTCCATTTGTCAGGCGCTGATCGGCTTTTGCTGTGGCAAGATGATTTTCGACACCCGAGATAACAAGGAACGGATGTTGAAGTTGCTGCTGACGGGAGCTATCTTGACTTTTATGGGGTTGTTGCTCCATTACGGCTGTCCGATGAACAAGAAAATTTGGTCGCCGACCTTTGTGCTGGCCACCTGCGGACTTGGGGCTTCGCTGCTGGCGGTGCTCATTTGGATTATCGACGTTAGGGGGTATAAATCAGGATTCCGTTTCTTCGAGGCCTTTGGAGTTAATCCGCTGGCAATCTACGTCTTCTCGGGAATATTGGCTACCTTGATCGGCTTTGTGCAGGTCGGTGGACAGTCGGTGAAGGGGGCGCTTTATGCGCTTTTGAACGGGTGGTTCGGCCCCTATCCGGCCTCCTTGCTCTCGGCGCTGCTGCTCATTGCCGTTTGCTGGGCGGTGGCTTATCCGCTTTACAAACGCAAGATTTATATCAAACTCTGATCAATTTCCGTCTCCACAGCCTCATCTTTCTCATCCTCTTCGTCCACGTCGGCCATTTCGAGCGTGCGGGCTGATTGTGAGCGTTTGGGCTGCATACGAGCTGCGTGGCGCAGATTTTCGCCGATGCTGACGATGCTGCCGCGCCCCTTGCTCAACCGCATTTGTGCCTTGTCGTAGGCATCGTGCGCTTTGCCCAATGCCGCTCCGACCTCTTCGAGTGCGGCTGTGAAATTGACCAGTTGCTCGTAGAGTTTGAGACTGTATTCGGCAATCTGCTTTGTCTTTTTGTCTTGGCTGTCGTATTTCCAGAGATCGGCGACCATTTTCAGCAGCGCAAAAAGGTTGGTGGGCGAGGAGATGATCACGCGTTTGTCGTACGCATCCGACCAGATCGCCGCATCATTTTGCAGCGCGGTGAGAAAAGCCGGCTCGTTGGGTACAAACATAATGACGAAATCGGGCGAGTTGAGCAATTTTTGGTACTCTTTGCGACCCAATTCGGTGACGTGCTGACGTACCGAGGCGATATGTGCCGCCAGCTGTTGACGCCGTTCTGGCTCTTGATCGGTCGCGGTATAATTGACATAAGCTGTGAGAGATACCTTTGAATCAATGACGATCTGTTTTTTGTCGGGCAGGTGCAAAATCACGTCAGGACGCAGGTTATTGCCCTCGGCATCTTTGAGGGTGGCCTGCACCTCGTATTCACGACCACGGTTTAGCCCCGAACTGTCGAGAATCGTCTCCAAAATCATCTCGCCCCAGTCGCCCTGCACCTTCGAATTACCCTTCAGTGCGTTGGTCAGGTTGGTGGTCTCGGTGGTAATGCGGCGGTTGAGATCCATCAAGTTTTTGAGTTCGTTTTTCAACTCGCCTTGCTGCGTATTCTGTGTGTTGTTGATCTCTTCGACACGCTTGCGAAAGTCGATAATGCGCTCACTGAATGGTTTCAGCAGACTTTCGAGCGAGTCGTTGCTGGTCTGCTTGAATCGCAGGGACTGCTCGCCGAGGATCTCATTGGACAGGTTTTTGAATTGCAGACGGAAGGTCTCCTCTGTCTTTTCGCGTTGCGCTTTCTCCGCCTCGCGCTCCTCGTCGCTCTTCTGTCGCTGCGCGGCCAATTCAGCTTCAGAACGGGTGTGCAGCTCGATCAGGGAGCGAATTCGCGCCTCATCGGCCGTGTGAATGAGTGTGGCTGACGTGTTTTCGGCACGCAGCCGTGTGGTCTCGTGGCGCAATAGGACGACCGCAGCTCCCAGCGCGGCCGCCGCAGCCCCCAGTAGGACGATTGTGATGATGATGACGATATTCATAATAGACAAAGGTAGAAAATTCCTGCGGAATTTGTCATCTATTTTTGGATTTTGCGTACATTCCAAAAAGACCGGTCTGAAAATCACTTTCCAGATCGGTCTTAAATTTAGAAACTGTTTGAATTTCTACTTTTTGGCAGCGTTGCGCGGATCCCACGTGGGATGTGCCGGATCATCGGCCTTCATCGCCTCGTCGAAATCGAGATTCAGCGCCTTGGCAACTCCCTTACCATAAGCCGGATCGGCATAGTTGCAGTTGCGGATGTGACGCTGCTTGATGAATTGTGCTGCGTCGCCCATCGCGCGCGCCGTGTTGTCGAACAACACCTGCTGCTGCTGCGTGGTCATCAGGCGGAAGAGCGCCCCGGGCTGGGTGAAGTAGTCGTTGTCGTATTCACGCTCGTCGTAGTTGAAGACGTCTCCCGTGGACTCCAACGGCGACTCCTTGATCGTGGGGTCGTCCTGCCACTCGCCGTAGCTGTTCGGCTCGTAACCCTTGGCTCCGCCGTAGTTCTCGTCCGTGCGCATCATACCGTCGCGGTGGTAGGCGTGGAACGGGCAGCGGGGTTTGTTGACCGGAATCAAGTTGTGGTTCACGCCCAAGCGATAGCGCTGTGCATCGCCATAGGAGAACAGTCGTCCCTGCAACATCTTGTCGGGCGAGAAGCCGATACCCTCGACGATGTTCATCGGGTTGAAGGCCGCCTGCTCCACATCGGCGAAGTAGTTTTCGGGGTTGCGATTGAGTTCGAGAATGCCGACATCGTGCAACGGGAAATCCTTGTGATACCACACTTTGGTCAGGTCGAACGGATTGATCTTGTAGCTCTTGGCCTGCTCCTCGGTCATCAGCTGCACCTGCATCTGCCAACGGGGATACTCCTTGCGCTCGATGGCCTCGAACAGATCGCGCTGGTGCGACTCACGGTCACCAGCCACAAGGGCTGCGGCCTCGGCGTCGGTGAGGTTCTTGATGCCTTGCAGCGTGCGGAGGTGAAATTTCACCCACGTGCGCTTGTTGTCCTTGTCGAAGAAGCTGTATGTGTGGCTTCCGAATCCGTGCATATTCCTGTATGACAGCGGAATGCCGCGCTCACTCATCGTGATCGTCACCTGATGCAGCGCCTCGGGTAGCAAGGTCCAAAAATCCCAGTTGTTGTTGGCGCTGCGCATATTGGTCTTCGGATCGCGCTTCACGGCGTGGTTCAAATCGGGGAATTTCATCGGGTCGCGCAGGAAGAAGACAGGGGTGTTGTTGCCCACCAAATCCCAGTTGCCGGCATCGGTGTAGAATTTCATCGCAAAACCGCGGATGTCGCGTTCGGCGTCGGCAGCTCCGCGCTCGCCGGCCACGGTCGAGAAGCGCACGAAGCATTCGGTCTTTTTGCCCACCTCGGCGAAGATCGAGGCGCGTGTGTAGCGCGTGATGTTGTGGGTGACGGTGAAGGTGCCGAAAGCACCCGACCCTTTGGCGTGCATACGACGTTCGGGGATCACCTCGCGATCGAAATGCGCGAGTTTCTCCAAAAACCACGGATCTTGTAGCGTCACGGGACCCCGGACGCCAGCTGTCTGAATGTTCTGATTGTCGGCGATCGGCCGACCGTTTTCAGCGGTTAATTTTTTCTTCTCCATACTCTTTATCTGTTAGGCAGGCTGGTTGCCTGCTTTTGTTTGATACAAATTTACGTAAAAATTTTGATAGTTGGTTGCTGATAATTTTGATAGCGCTATCAATTATTTTGATAATGCGGACGAATAGAGACGAAAAGTGTCGAATTTGTCTTTCCGCTTTCCATTCGCGTCGCGAAGTCGCAATTATTTTCGCCGACTTAGAAGCTGTTTTAAATTCATTCAATAATTTTGTTATGACTCTTTTTCGCCCTTTTTTCGTGTCGATTTCGTTGCATAGGCAACGCTATGCGCCTCAACCGGCGCGAAAAAATCATCGAAAAATAGTGCATAACAATTCTTATCAATAAAATTAAAACAGCTTCTTGAAAATTTTAACAGCTTCTTATATTGTTAACTGAAAAATATTTTCTACCTTTGCGCACCCGTATAGTACGGGAATTAGGATCATAACAAGTATTAATTAAACGTAAAACACAGTGGATTCATTAAGCTACAAGACTATCTCTGCCAATGCGGCTACGGTTACCAAGGACTGGGTGGTGATCGACGCGGATGGCGAGGTATTGGGACGGCTTGCATCGCAGATCGCGAAGATCCTTCGAGGCAAGAACAAGCCCAGCTACACTCCCCACGTGGATTGCGGTGACTATGTCATCGTCATCAATGCGGAAAAAGTGAAGCTCACGGGCAAAAAAATGACCGACAAGGTCTACATTCGTCACACAGGTTATCCGGGTGGTCAGCGTTTCGCTACCCCTGCCGATTATCTGGAAAGAAAACCGACGTTTCTGGTCGAAAAAGCAGTGAAGGGTATGTTACCCCGCACGCGTCTGGGCGCCGTACTCATCAACAACTTGAAGGTCTACACCGGCAGCGAACATCCGCACACCGCACAGAACCCGAAAAGTATTAAACTAAACGAGATTAAGTAATTATGGAAGTTGTAAACACCGTAGGTCGTCGTAAGGCCGCTGTGGCTCGCGTATTCGTGAAGCAAGGCAAGGGTATGATTACAATCAACCACAAAGAGCTCGCCGTCTATTTTCCGCTTGAAATTCTTCAATATCAGGTAAAGCAGCCACTGTTGGCTACCAACACCGTTGAGAATTTCGACATCGTCATCAATTTGGATGGTGGTGGCATCACGGGACAGGCTGCTGCTGCTCGTCTGGGTATCGCACGTGCATTGTGCGAAATTGACGCCGAGATGCGTCCGATTCTCAAAAAGAACGGATTCCTCACGCGTGACCCCAGAGAGGTTGAGCGTAAGAAGCCCGGTCAGCCCGGAGCACGTCGCAAGTTCCAGTTCAGCAAGCGATAATCGCACGACCGAATTTTCGGCAAGCACGGCGCAGGTTACAAATCGAGAGGACTACCTATATATATTACGTATTACCTATTGATTGCCGCGTCGCGGAAAACGCCCGGGATTGGCAAGGCCACTACTTCGGGTGTTGAAGAAAAGAGAATTAAAATTAACAAACACATTGAATCAAAATGTCACGTACTGATTTTAATACATTATTGGAAGCTGGAGCGCACTTCGGTCACCTGAAGCGCAAATGGAACCCCAAAATGGCTCCTTACATCTTCATGGAGAAGAACGGCATCCACATCATCGACCTGCACAAAACTGTGTTGAAGATCGACGAAGCAGCTGCAGCCATCAAGCAGATCGCCAAAAGCGGTCGCCGTGTGCTGTTCGTTGCAACCAAAAAACAAGCAAAGGATATTGTTGCCGAAAAGGTGGCAGCCGTTGGTATGCCTTACGTCACTGAGCGTTGGGCAGGCGGTATGCTTACCAACTTTCCTACAATACGTAAAGCCGTCAAAAAGATGACCACCATCGACAAGATGACCGTCGACGGCACATTTAATAACTTCTCCAAACGCGAGAAACTTCAGATTTCGCGCCAGCGTGCCAAACTCGAGAAGAACTTAGGTTCGATCGCCGACTTGACACGTCTTCCGGCAGCCCTGTTCGTCGTTGACGTGCAGAAAGAGTCGAACGCCGTACGCGAGGCCAAGAGATTGAGCATTCCGGTATTTGCAATGGTAGACACTTGTTGTGATCCAACCGACATTGATTACGTTATACCTGCAAATGACGATGCTTCAAAATCTATCTCCGTCGTACTGAGCGCTATGTGTGCCGCTATCGCCGAGGGTGCCGAGGAGCGCAAGCTGGAGAAGGAGAAAGAGGTCGAAGAGGGTGGCGATGCTACCGATGAGACCCCCGTGAAAAAAGAGGGCAAACCCCGCATCAAAAAGTCGATTAAGGCGACCATTGATGCAGCGGAAGCTGACTTGGCAGACGTTGTTGCTGCCGTTGCTGCCCCTGCCGTAGCCGAAGTTGCTGCCGAAGAGGCACCTGCCGAGGTTGAGGTTGCTGCCGAAAAGGCAGAATAATTGCACGGAAGATAAATAATTACACAAAAAAGTACAAACTATGGAAATCAAAGCAGCTGATGTAATGAAGCTCCGCAAGATGACCGGCGCTGGTATGATGGATTGCAAACAGGCGCTCGTTGAGGCTGAGGGCGATTTTACACGTGCTCAGGATATTATCCGCGAGAAAGGCAAGTTAGTTGTTGCCAAACGTGCCGATCGTACCGCTACCGAGGGTGTCGTCGTTGCGAAGATCGTCGGACAGAAAGCCTATATGCTTTGCTTGGCTTGCGAAACGGACTTCGTGGCGCAGAACGCTGGTTACAGCGCTTCGGCGAACGAGATGTTGGAGATTGCTGTTAAAAATGACGCCGCAGATCGTGACGCATTTTTGGCGATCAAAAATGCCGAAGGACGTACCGTCGAGGAGATGGTAACCGAGAAGTCGGGACAGACCGGTGAGAAGATCGAACTGGCATTCTATGCCCGCATCGAGGCTCCCTACTGTGCCGCTTACGTGCACTTCAACAAGAAGTTGGGTACGCTCGTTGGCTTCAACAAGGAGGTTCCCTCCGAGGTAGGACACACCATTGCTATGCAAGCAACGGCGATGGCTCCGATCTCGATTTCGGAGGCCGATTGTCCGGCTGACGTGGTTGCTCACGAGCGTATGATCGCTGTTGAGGCAATGAAGCAAGATCCCAAGAACGCCAACAAACCCGATGCGATTCTCGAAAAGATCGCCGAAGGTAAGATGCGTAAATTCTTCGAGGAGAATACGTTGCTCAACCAATTGGTTGTCGGCGAGAAGGAGACCATTGCCGAATTTATCTGCAAAGCAGATAAGGAGGCAACGATTATCGCCTACAAGCGTTTTGCTTTGGGTGACTAATCTTGTTCGTTTCTACAAAGTAAAGCGGCCGCAGATTATCTGCGGCCGCTTTCTGTTGTGCGGTGTAGGCTGAAATTCAAGCCATCGGCGCGTTTGCCAATGCCTCTTATTTGCGAATGACCACGCTCAGCGGCGTGAGAACAGCGGCCTGCTGCTCTTCGATCTTTTCGAGCCACTCGGCCATATCGTCGATGCCGCCTTGGCTCCAGCCTGTGCCGGCGTAGTAGGTCAGCGGCTGGCCAGCCTTGACGCTCTTCACGGCCAATGCGTGGCCGACACTGTCGGGCAGCATCTGCGCTTCGGGTAGAATGATACCTACATATATATCGCCGTCGCGTACGGGATCCTTGGTGTCGGATGTTGCTTCGCAGAGCGCCATCCAACCCTCACCCGTGCTGACCGTTTTCACGTCGTGACGCACGAAACCGGCGGCAATGGGCAGCTCGCTGAAGACGCCCTCGTAGATGTTTTCCATCCGGTTGAAACGCTGGTTGGCATCGAGTGAGATGATTTTGGTGAGCGACACAGCGGTGCCGTTGACGTCAAATGGCGCATAGGTCAGCTTCACTGTGGTGCGAATCGGACCGTTGTCGAGGGTTTGCTGCGTGGCGTAGTTGCGGCTCAGCCACAATTTGCCGTCCACAAACGGAGCCGAAGCACCGCCGCCGAGCGTCAGACCAACCTTGTAGCAGTCCATTCCGTCGCCGTAGTTGTGGTGGTAGTCGCGTTTGGCGTACCATTCGTCGATCACCAATTTCTCGCGACACTTCACCCAAACGTCGATGCCGGGCGTCACCAAGAGCTGACCTTCAGCTGTTTCGAGTGCCGGGCCGTAGAGCCGATAGGCGACTTTGTTGTTCTCCCACGCGTAGTCGTCGAAGCGTTCGGGCACGGCGCGTCCGAATGCCTCGGTGCGATATTGTTCGCGCACGCCGGTTCGAATGGAGAAGCGTTCGGTCTCCATCGCATCGACGTCGGCCTGAAAAATCAGGGATTGTGGCTCATTTTGGCCGTAAAATATGACCTGCGAGGGCACTTGTTCGCCGTCATCGTCTGTGACGACGATGTTTTCGGGATTCACCGTCTTGAGTGAGGCGAGTTCCGACCAAGCGATTGTCACGGTTTCGTCGTCGCGTTCAATCATTGTGGCGTTGGTCACATCGACCTTCAAACTCGGTGTGCACGAGGCGAATAAGAGCGCCGCAACTCCTAAAAATGTATTTTTCATACTCTGCTAATTGAGGTTTTTTGTTTCATTTGCTACAAAATTACATTTTTTTTCGTATATTGGTCAACCAGAATGATAAATAATCCATATCAAATGGGTAATTTTGTACCGTGAAAGAGTATTATGACTGATTATTATAACTTAAAACTTCAGATAAAGAGATGAAAATCGTAACTTTAGGTGAAATTATGCTGCGCCTGTCCACACCGGGCAACACGCGCTTCGTTCAGTCCGATTCGTTTGACGTCGTCTATGGTGGCGGCGAGGCGAACGTTGCGGTGAGCTGTGCCAACTACGGCCACGATGCTTATTTTGTCACCAAACTTCCCAAACACGAAATCGGTCAATCGGCTGTCAATGCGCTGCGCAAATATGGCGTCAAGACCGACTACATTGCTCGTGGTGGCGATCGCGTGGGAATCTACTACCTCGAAACGGGAGCTTCGATGCGCCCCTCGAAGGTGATTTACGACCGTGCCCACGCTTCAATCGCCGAGGCCGATCCTTGCGATTTCGATTTCGATACCATTATGGAGGGCGCCGATTGGTTCCACTGGTCGGGCATTACGCCGGCCATCTCCGACAAAGCGGCTGAATTGACGCGGCTGGCTTGCATCGCGGCCAAAAAACACGGTGTGACGGTTTCGGTCGATCTCAATTTCCGCAAAAAATTGTGGACAAAAGAGAAGGCGCAGTCGATTATGCGTCCGCTGATGGAGTATGTCGATGTCTGCATTGGCAACGAGGAGGACGCTGAGTTGTGCCTTGGTTTCAAACCCGACGCCAATGTCGAGGGGGGTGAAACATCGGCCGAGGGCTACAAAGGCATCTTCCGCCAAATGGCCGCGACGTTCGGATTCAAACAGGTGGTCTCGACCCTGCGCGAATCGTTCTCGGCGACGCATAATGGCTGGAAGGCGATGATCTACGACGGACGAGAGTTCTATGAATCAAAGCGTTACGATATAGACCCGATCATCGACCGCGTTGGTGGCGGTGATTCGTTTTCGGGCGGCATCATCCACGGCTTGCTGACCAAACCCACGCAGGGCGAGGCGCTCGAATTTGCGGTGGCGGCCTCGGCACTCAAACACACCATCAACGGTGACTTCAACTTGGTCTCCGTCGAGGAGGTCGAGAGTCTGTCGGGCGGAAATGCCAATGGGCGCGTACAACGGTAAGGAGCTGTTTTAGGGCAAACAAGTTGCCGAACAGAAAGTCCCCTCCGAGGAGGGGATTTAGGGGAGGGTCAGAATTATAAACGCGGCCAAAGGCCGTGCATATAGGAACGAAATAAATAAAAATTCAAGATTATATGGCAAGATTTTCGAAAATGCAAGTGATGGAGTCCATCGGCAAGACCGGTATGGTTCCCGTTTTCTACCACGCCGATGCCGAAACATCGAAACAGGTGGTCAAAGCCTGCTATGAGGGCGGTGTTCGCGCGTTCGAATTTACCAACCGCGGTGATTTCGCCTCGGAGGTGTTCATCCAGCTGGTGAAGTTCGCCGCCAAGGAGTGCCCCGAGATGATCCTCGGCATCGGCTCGATTGTCGATGCTCCGACGGCTGCGCTCTATATGCAATACGGCGCCAACTTCATCGTGGGTCCCTACCTCAATGCGGAGGTGGCTAAGGTTTGCAACCGTCATTTGGTGCCTTACACCCCGGGCTGTGGTTCGGTGACCGAAATCGGTCAGGCACAGGAGTTGGGTTGCGATCTGACCAAGGTCTTTCCGGCCGGCAATGTCGGAGGGCCTTCGTTCATCAAAAATGTCAAAGCACCGCTGCCGTGGTCGAATATTATGGCCACAGGTGCCGTTGAACCCACCGAGGAGAACCTCTCTGCGTGGTTCAAGGCCGGTGCCTACTGTGTGGGTATGGGCTCGCAGCTCTTTCCGAAGGAGCTTTTGGCCGCCAAAGACTGGCAGGCGATTACCGACAAATGTCGTTTCGCGCTGGAGGTGATAGCCCGCAACCGCAAATAATAATAAACCAACCTTATAACGAATGACACCAAAACAAGCAACTCTTCCCCAAAAGATGACGCAGTACCGCTGGGCGATCTGTGCGATGCTCTTTTTCGCAACGACCGTCAATTACCTCGACCGGCAGGTGCTCTCGCTGACGTGGGACGAATTCATCAAACCCGAATTTCACTGGAATGAGTACCACTATGGTCTCATCACCTCGATTTTCTCGATCGTTTATGCCGTCTGTATGCTCTTCGCCGGCCGCTTTATCGACTGGATGGGTACCAAAAAAGGCTACCTGTGGGCGATCGGCATCTGGTCTTTGGGTGCCTGTATGCACGCCCTGTGCGGCATCGCTACCGAAATGTGGGTCGGATTGCCCAATGCGGCTGCACTGCGAGCCGTCGAGATCGGGTCGGCTACGGCTGCCACGATTGCAATGGTCAGTATGTACTTTTTCATCGCCGCGCGTTGTATCTTGGCGCTGGGTGAGGCCGGCAACTTTCCGGCTGCGATCAAGGTGACGGCCGAGTACTTCCCCAAAAAAGACCGTGCCTACGCCACCTCGATCTTCAACGCCGGCGCGTCGATCGGTGCTCTGTTTGCGCCGCTGACCATTCCGCTGCTGGCCAAGGCTTGGGGCTGGGAGACCGCCTTCATCGTCATCGGTGGTCTGGGCTTCATCTGGATGGGCTTCTGGGTCTTTATGTACAAGAAACCCTCGGTGCATCCGGCGGTCAATGCGGCCGAATTGGAGTATATCGAGCAGGATCGCCACGAGATGATCGACGGTGCTGCCGTGGAGCAGGAGGCCGAAGGTGCTGTCAACAAAATGGGCATCTTGCGGTGCTTGGGCTACAAGCAGACGTGGGCTTTCATCTTCGGTAAATTTATGACCGACGGCGTGTGGTGGTTCTTCCTGTTCTGGACCCCTTCGTACCTCAATTCGCAATTCGGCATCAAGATGTCCGAGGGGTTGGGCGTGGCGCTGATCTTTACACTCTACGCCATCACGATGCTCTCGATCTACGGCGGCAAGCTGCCGACGATCATCATCGCCAAGACGGGATTAAACCCCTATGCTGCGCGTATGCGGGCGATGTTGATCTTTGCCTTTATTCCGTTGCTGGTCTTGCTGGCACAACCGTTAGGGACGATCTCGCCGTGGTTTCCGATCATTATGATCGGCTTGGGCGGTGCGGCGCACCAATCGTGGTCGGCCAATATCTTCTCGACCATTGGCGATATGTTCCCCAAATCGGCCATCGCTACGGTGACCGGCATCGGTGGTATGGCCGGTGGTGTGGGTTCGATGATCCTGCAATGGTTCGCCGGCTGGCTGTTTGTCCACGCCGCCGAGACCAATATGACCTTTATGGGATTCGAGGGTAAGCCGGCAGGCTATTTCATCATCTTCTGTATCTGCGCTGTGGCCTATCTGATCGGCTGGAGTGTGATGAAGGCGTTGGTTCCCAAATACCGCCCGATCGTGCTGAAATAATCCGATTCATCGAACACCTTCTATACGAAAGACAAGTCTCGCGAGAACCGCGAGACTTGTCTTTTATAGATTGGACATAGTTTCTTAGAAACTGAGCTTCAGACCGACAAACCAACTGCGAGGCAGCGAAGGCCCGTAGATGTAACCTGAGTCGCGCGTCTGTCCGCGGTCGAAATCGCGCTGATAGGCATTGAAAATATTTTGCATACCTCCGTGCAGCTGCATCGAGATCTGTTTGTAAAGCGGCAGGGTGTAGGTGATTTTGAGGTTCATATCGCAAAACGAGGGGGTCTCGACGGCCGTGTCAACGCTTGTGCCTGAACCGACCATATGCTGCACGAGCATCTGCCCCGTGTAGGTGCCGGTGAGAGCCGCCGACAAGCGTCGCACGGGATCGCACGTCAGGGTGAAATAGCCGTAGAGATCGGGGGTGCGGAACATACGACTCTCTGCCGCCACTTTCGGATTTTCGCTCCACTGTTCGGGGTGGGTGTAGCGGCTGCGTTGGTATGTCCAGCCAGTTTGCACCGAGCACCACGCTGCCGGTGCCAACTTACCCTCGATGTTCAGCCCCACGACGGTTGCTCCCGAACCGTTGTAACGCTCTTTGATGACGCTTCCGTCCTCGCTTTTGTCGGTGAGCGGACGCAGCGCAAATACATCGTCGAGCAGCGTGCAGAAGCCTTCGACCAGCAAATTGACCTGCGTGTTTCCGATCCGCGAATAGAGGTCTGATGAGAGGCTGAAGCTGTGCGAACGCTCCTCGCGTAGCCCCTCGGCCAAGCGGATGCGCACACGTTCACCGCCCACAATGGAGATGTGCGTATCTTCGTCGAAAGCCTGCGGAGCGCGGAAACCACCGGCATAGCTCAGCCGAAGGCTCACCGCATCGGAGGGGTTGAAACGCACGTTGGCACGAGGACTGAAAATCGGTTTGCGCAGCAAATTGTGTTTGTCCAGACGGCCACCGATCAGCAGAGACCACCGCTTGGTTTTCCATTCATTTTGCAAATAGCCGCTGATGATGTGGACATCTTGGTTGGTGTGTATCCCATATCCGAGTGATTCGTCCTGCAAACCGTCGTAACTGTACTCTGCGCCGAGTGTCAACTCAGCGGGCATAAACCACAGTCGACGGAAGGCGTGAAGATACTGCGCGCCTGTTGCTACGGTGATGTCGTGGGTGGTGCCGTAGGCGTTTGGATCCTCGCCCGAACCGTAGTAGCTCTTGCGCGCTGTGTTCTGGAACGAGGCGTAGAGATTCAACCGATGGGCGCGGTCGGCCGATGAATGGTCGAACGAGAGACTACCGCCGTCGATGGCGTGGTCGGTCTGTTCGGTGATGAGGGTTTGGTGGGGCGGACGGTTAAGCTGATCGCCACCGCGCCGAAATTCACCGATGTGGTGGTACTGCGCCGTGAGACGCGAATAGGCACCCGTGCGGATGAAAGCGCGCGTACCGACCGTCTGATTGGTCAGCAACGGCAACTCGGTGAAGCCGTCGCCATTGTGGTCGTAAGCCGAGCGATGACGGCTCTGCCCATAGAGGTAGACTCCCGCCTTGCCATCGTCGGTGACCAGTGAGGCGTTGAGAACGGTGCTGTTGTCGTAGGAGCTGCTGCCGCCGAGCGAGAGCAGTGTGTGAGCGAGTTGGGCGGTGTTGCGCAGGGGGTCTTTGGTGATGATGTTGATCGTGCCGCCAATGGCTGCCGAACCACAGAGTGCCGAACCGCCACCGCGCACAACCTCCACGCGGTCAATCATATTGGCCGGAATTTGCTCGAGTCCATAGACGCCAGTCAAAGCGGAGAAAATCGGGTGAGAGTCGACCAATATTTGCGAATAGTGTCCGTCTAAGCCGTTGATGCGCACCTGTGTGAAGCCGCAATTTTGGCAGTCATTTTCGGTGCGCACACCGGGTTGAAAGCTCAACCCTTGCGCCAAACAGTTGGCGTTGACCTTCTCGAATAGATCGGCATCCAGAACGCTCACCAGAGCCGGTGCTTCGCGCCGTAGTGAGGCGTTGCGATTGGCCGAGATGACAACGTTGTCCAGCGTGATGCGGCTCTCCTCGATTTCGAAATTGAGTTCGCACGTTCGGCCTTCGGTGAGGGTAACAGTCTTTGTCTGTGAGGTGTAACCCAGCAGCTGTACTTCGATTTCGTGGGTGCCGACAGGCAGATTTTCGAGCATATAATGTCCCGAGGCATTGGTCGTTGTGCCGATGGTGGTGCCCTTGACCGAGAGGGTAGCATAGGCGATATGTTCGTGTGTGCCGATGGCGACGACGTGGCCGTAGAGGTTGGTGTCTGTGAATTTTTTGGGAGCACTATCTGCCTGCACGCCAAGGCTTAGGCAGGTGAAAAGTGCCGTGAAAATGAAAATTTTCATCGAATTGGATGGAATTTTGGTCGGTCGGGGGCACATCAAAGCCTCCGATCAACGGTTCGAAATGGGGAAAATGGACAAAAAAAAGGTAAAAAAAGTGGCTTAGCGCACTGACGGGGGCGCCCGAAGGGTATTCAGACGAATATCGCCTGCAAGTTTGGGACTGGTTGCTGCGTGAATGGGTGTTTCGAGCAACACAAAATAGATGGCCAGCGTGGGCATTGTCGTGCAGACGCACGGATAAAAACAGAAATCGTCGACCACACACTTCTCGACTACCTGACTCGTGGCGCCGTTGTCGGGCAGCAGATCACCACAGTGGGCGGCGAAGTGGAGCGGATCCTCGGTATAGATGTGCACCTGTTGCCCGACGATGGCCGTCAGGAGAATCAACAGTAGGGCGCAAGCGGCACCCGTTTTACGCAAGGTGTGTGTCATTCGAGCACAAAGATAACGAAAGGGGAGAGCAATGCCAAATTTATTTGAGCATTGCCCAACCGCATCCTATCTAAGGAAGGCCACGGATCGTAAAAATTGGAGCGAAAAAATGGGTTGCTAAACTGCTTTTTTGTAGATATCTTGCAGTCGATTGGACATGAAATATTGCAACACACCGCGCAGAAACATATAGAGTGTGAAGCCCAACCACAGGGCGTTGTTGCCGATCACGCCGTAGCCAATGTAGTAGATGGCGAAAAATGTGGCGGTGGCGATGAACATCGAATTGCGCATAATGCGTGTTTGGGTGGCACCGACCATAATGCCGTCCATAATGAACGGCATCGCGCTGGCGATGGGGATCAGGGCGATCCAAATCAGATAGCGGCGTGCCTCGGTGATGATCTCTGCGGCCTTGCTGGCGTTGCCGCTGACGAAAATACCCAACATATCATCGCCCCAAACGATGTAGATGCCGACGAATGCTACGGCAATGGCTGTACCCCACAGCAGACATCCGCGCAAGCAGCGACGCAACGAAAGGCTGTCACGTGCTCCGACAAAGCGCCCCGTGAGCGCCTCGGCAGCATAGGCGAATCCGTCGTTCATATAGGAGAAGAGCGTGAAGAGTTGCAACAGCAAGGTGTTGACAGCCAGCAATACAGGGTTATCCATACGTGCCGAAGCACCCGTAAAAAAGGTGTAGACCGCCACAATGCAGAACGTGCGCAGGATAATGTCGCGGTTGATGATGAAAAAGGTCTTCAAAGGCTTCATATCGAGCACCTCCGCCCAGTCGATGCCGGTGAGAATTTTGCGGTAATGGAGCGTCAGCAGCACCACCGAAAGCCCCACACCTGTATATTGGGCGATCACCGAGGCATAGGCGATACCCACAATACCCATATTGAGATCAAAGACAAACCACAAGCTGCACCCGATGTGCACCACATTGACCACGATGGCCGTGATCATCGGAATAATGGCGTTTTGCATCCCCGTGAACCAGCCGTTGAAGCCAAATAGCACGATGCCGGCCGGCACTGCCCAGATGCGCGCGTAGTAGTAATCGCTGGTTATTTGGCTGCCGTTCATCGCCCACAGCGCCAATTCGCCAATGGGATATTGCAACAAAACCATCAGCAAGCCCATCAGCGATGCCACGACCAAGGCACGCACCAGCATATTGGTGCATTCGCGGAAGTTTCCAGCCCCGAAGGCCTGCGCCGTGAGTCCGCTGGTGCCCATTCGCACGAAGGAGCAGTTCCAATAGATGAAGTTAAAAATCGACACGCCGATAGCCAGTGAGCCGATTGTTGCCGCCGTGTCGTCGCCCCAATGTCCTGCTATGGCCGTGCTGACGATACCCATCAGCGGCACGGTGATGTTGGAGATAATGTTTGGGAATGCGATGCGTAATATTTCGCGATTCATATTCATAAGTGCGACAAAGATACACAAAAAACAGTTTTTGGTAGGGTGGAGTCCCGGATTTTTTGCACGGGCAGCGAAGAAACGGCTAAATTATCGGCTGCTGCGGTATTTCACTTCGACAGAGCCGATTCGGGCACGCAATGTGCGTGAAATCGGGAAAAATGAATTACCTTTGCCTCCTAAACTCATTTGTTATCTATGAAAGATCAGAAAAACGACTCGAACTCGGTGTTATCGCGCTTT
This sequence comes from Alistipes sp., assembly GCA_036651015.1. Taxonomy (GTDB): domain Bacteria; phylum Bacteroidota; class Bacteroidia; order Bacteroidales; family Rikenellaceae; genus Alistipes. Next base: position 1,675 of record JAVVYP010000031.1, on the reverse strand, counting down.
GGACGCGACAAGCGTGCGCGCACCGTGTCTGCTACAACGGAGCGTGTCGAGCGTGGCCCGCGTTCGCAGCGAGATGCTGCCGATTCGGAGCGACCGTCATTTGGCGACAAACCCAAGCGGACGTCGTACAACCCTCATTTCTTGGCCGACAATCGTCCGACACAGGGGAACAAACCGCGCTTTGGCGGTGATAAACCTGCCTATGGCGACAAGCCCTATCGTTCGAGCTTCAAGAGACGCGAGGACAAACCGACCGCCTATCCCAAATACAATCCCGATAAGCAGATTGGCGAAATGCGCCTGAATCGTTACCTTGCACAGTCGGGTATCAGCTCGCGACGCGAAGCCGATGATCTGATTGTAGCCGGATTGGTTACGGTTAACGGCGAGATTGTGACCACGTTGGGTTCGAAAGTGATGCCGACGGATGTGGTGAAATTCAACGATAGCCGCGTTCAGGGTGAGAAGAAAGTCTACTTGGTACTCAACAAGCCCAAAGGCTATGTGACTACACTCGACGATCCCCACGCGACCAAAACCGTGATGGATCTGGTGCGCGATGCCTGCACCGAACGTATCTACCCCGTAGGACGCCTCGACAAAAACAGCTTGGGTCTGCTGCTCTTCACCAATGACGGCGATATGACCAAGCAGCTGACGCATCCGTCCTATATGAAAAAGAAGATCTATCAAGTGTCGTTGGATAAGCCACTTACGCGTGACGATATGGACAAGATTGCCAAGGGTGTGACGCTCGAAGATGGTGAGATCTTTGCCGATGAAATTTCCTATGTCAAGGAGAACAAGCAGGAGGTGGGTGTCGAAATTCACTCCGGCCGTAACCGCATTGTGCGTCGTATGTTCGAATTTTTGGGTTACGATGTGACCAAACTCGACCGCGTCTACTATGCGGGTTTGACCAAGAAGAACATCAACCGCGGCAAATGGCGTTTTCTCTCCGATGAGGAGGTGCAACGACTCAAGTCGGGTCAATACGAATAAGAAGCAGTTTAACTTTGGTAACAAATTCAAACAACTTCTAATTGTAATTTTCGATTTTAAAGGGCATTTTTCACCTTGCCTTGCTTGCCCCGAATGGAACGTACTCCAGTACGCCCCATCCGGGGCTTGCTTCGTTAAGGCGAAAGATGCAGATGATGCGGTTTGCTTTTCGGGGATTGTCGAGCCTGCGGTCCCTGAGCTTGATGAAGGGTCGAGATGTCAGCTGCAAGGTCTGCACTTCAATTCTCAATTTTTAATTGGTTCGCGCCTGACCCCTCGACAAGCTCGGGGATCGTCGAAAACTAATTATGCGCACGCTTCTCGGCGATCATCGAGCCTGTCGAGATGTCAGCCGCACGATCTTCGGGGATCGTCGAAAATAATGATTCGCACAGTCTGCTCGTCAATGCTCAATGTGTTGCTCGATACCACGCAGTTTGTTGATTCTCAACTGTGAAGCGCGTTGAGGGTTCGCTCACCGAGACGCCCGAATAGACGTTGATCGGGTTCGCTGCGCCGTTGTAGACCGAGTGGAAGGTGGGTGTGTGCAGGCGGCAGGCCTCCGGAAAAGTTTTGTCGAATTGCTGTGTAAACTCCGTTCGCAGTGCCGCATCACCGTATCGCAACGTCACATAATGCCCCAAATCGTAGAAGACGTGATTTTTGCACCCCT
>JAVVYP010000030.1:17313-23546 GCA_036651015.1 Alistipes sp. | reverse complement strand
AACCACAGCAAAGGTCTATCGCTAAGAAGCAGTTCTAATGTCCCGTCTGAAAAACCTGTAACAGGTTTGATGACACAAAGATAATTAAATTTGTTTAATTGGAGCAGACTGCAGTCTGCTCCAATTTTCGTGTAACGCTATTTCAGGACGGGACAGTTTGAATTTGTTACCGAAATTACTTTCGCGCTATTTTTGTTCCGGTTTTTGTTCGGTTTTCACCGTGATGATGTCGCTCCACAGGGTGGTATATTGGGGCGAAAGGTGGTCGCGATTCATCCGCACCCCCTCGGTCGATTGCGAGGCGAGGGCGATGGTCGAATGCCCTGCCTTGGCATTGATGGCATCGACTATCTCCATCAATTTCGTGTGTTTTGGGTGGTCAACGGCATCGAACAACACGCTCTGCATCGTCGACTTGCTGCTGATTGCCGAAAGAATCACCCCTGCTTTTTTGTAGCCGAAGCCGCCGCGATACATTTGCCGCAGTGCCAGCAGCACCGCCTTGTTGATTTCGAGGGTGCTATCCGTCGCCACGGCGAAGGTCACTAACTGCGACTCGTAGGCTTGCGGAGCCGATTCACGATGGCGATTAGTGTAGATGAACACCTGCGCCTGCTGACACACGGAGTGCTGTTTGCGCAACTTCTCGGTCGCCATCGTAGCAAACAACGACACCTGCCGCACAAGATCATCGACCGCAGTAATCTCCTTGGCGAAGCTACGCGAGACGCAAATTTGTTGTTTGGCAGGCGTCCCGGACAGGAAGTCGATGCTGGGTGTACCGCGCAGTTCCTGCCACGTGCGCAACCCTCCGATGCCCATCAGCGCGCGCACCCACGTCGCCTCACATTGCGTAAAATCGTAGGCGGTATGAATGCCGTAGAGTGCCAACTTAGCAGTGAACTTACGTCCAATGCCCCACACCTCGCCAATCTCGGTCTTGCGCAGCACCTTTTCGATATCACACGGACGATGCATATAGCAGCCACCCAAAAGTTTGGGATGGGTTTTGCAGAGGTGCGAAGCGATTTTGGCAAGGGTCTTCGTCGGAGCGATGCCCACACTGACAGGAATGCCTGTGTTGCGGTGGCAGGTGCGCGAGATGCGTTTTGCCAAGGCATCCAACTCCTCGCCCTCCATACCGCTCAGATCGAGAAAAGCTTCATCAATCGAGTAGATTTCAATCGCAGGGACAAACGTGCGCAGGGTCTGATGCACGCGGTGCGAAAAATCGCCATAGAGCGGAAAATTGCACGAAAAAACCGTTACCCGACCCGATCGCACCAGCGGTTCAAACTCAAAGAACGGCTGTCCCATCTTGACGCCCAACGCCTTCGCCTCGTTCGAGCGCGAAATGGCGCAACCGTCGTTGTTGCTCAGCACGACCACCGCACGCCCCTCCAAATCGGGACGAAACACGCGTTCACAGCTCACAAAGAAGTTGTTGCAGTCGGCGAGAGCAAACATCTTTAGCTATAATTTTTTCACCACATACCGCACCACACCCCAGACCAAAAAGTCGTTGTCGGCAGTGATGCGAATCGGTTTATATTTTTGATTGGCAGGTACCAACAGCGCGTAATCTTCGTGCGCCTCGAAGTGCTTGAGGGTAAATTCGCCGTCGATGAAGCAGATCGCCACGCAGCCGTTGTAAGGCTCTACGGACTTGTCCACCACCAAAATATCGCCATCGTCGATGCCGTCGTCGATCATACTATCGCCACTCACACGGGCATAGAAGGTCGAGGCAGGATTCTTGACAATCTCGCGCGTGATGTTGAGCGTCGAGTCGGGGAAATCATCGGCCGGCGAGGGGAATCCAGCCTTCACGCTCTCGGCCAAAGGCAGCTCCACCGTCTCCTCCGCTGCACGAAAGACCGCTATCGTATTTTTAATCATTGCTTCACTTTTACCGCTGCAAGTTACGGCAAAATTCGACATAAAATTATGCCACGTCAGTTTTTTCCACCAAAATTGTTCTAAACATTACTTGCGTGCTGCCGGTAGAATTCGGCGCCCACCACAATGCGGATGGCTTGGTGAAGAACCGTAAATTCGAGCGGCGTTTCGCCCAACAACTCACCATCGACCTCGACCGACACTTCGGGCGACGATTCGATGCGGATGCGTGTTCCGCGCTCTTGGAGCACGTGACGAATGCGATAGATGCCGCCGTTGAACAGATAATGAAAGCGAAACAGCATATGCCAAAAGTGCACCGGACGGATGAGCGACAGATCGAGAAAGCCGTCATCGGCCACCGCAGCAGGCAGCTGTTGCATACCGCCGCCGTTGTATTTACAGATACCAATGGCCACGCTGAGCAGCAAGTTGTTGTAAATCAGTCGATCGTCGACCCACACCTTGACACCTGTCGATTTGTATCGGAAAAACGACTTTATCAAACACCACGTATAGAGCCAGCGGCTCTTGTGTCCGCGATTTTTGAGGTGCGAGAGTTTGCGCACCACGTGTGCGTCGAAACCGGCACCGGCCACATTGGCCATATAGCGACTTTGGCGGTAGTGCGACTCCTCGTAAGAGACCACACCCACGTCCTGCAAAAACGAATAACCATCACTAATGGCACGCACAGCGTCGGGAAAGCGATTCGAGATGCCAAACGTGCGCACCCAGTCGTTGCCCGTGCCGACGGCGATGACCGCCAGCAGCACCTCATCGGGACGCACCTCCTGTTGGATAAATAGTCCGTTGACCACCTCGTGCAACGTGCCGTCGCCGCCCACGACAATAATGTGGCGGTAGCCCTCACGCACGGCGGCCACCGTGAGTTCCGTCGCGTGAAATTTATGCTCCGTGAAGACCGGCTCGCAGAGGATGTGCGCATCACGCAGGTGCTTGGAGATCTGCGGTAAATCGTCAAGCCCGCGACCACCTCCGGCCACGGGATTGACGATAATAAACCATTTTATAGCATCGGTTTCCACCAAAAATTACTTTTGGGGAATGTTGCGTAACGTGTCGGTCAGGAAGTCGTAGAACTTGGCAACCGAGGCGATTTCGACCTTCTCGTCGGGCGAGTGGGGGTAGCAGATCGTGGGACCGAACGAGATCATATCCATCTTGGGATAGTTGCTGCCGATGATGCCGCACTCCAGCCCGGCGTGAATAGCCGTAACCACAGGAGTCTTGCCGTAAAGCGCTTGGTAAGAGGCCGTCATCGCCTTCAAAATTGGCGATTCCATATTGGGATTCCAGCCGTTATAGCTACCCGAGAGCTGCACCTTGGCGCCGGCCAGCGTAAAGACAGCCACCATTGCCTCGCGCAACTCCTCTTTCTCGGAGTTGACCGAACTACGCAGCAAGCACTGAATTTTGATCGTCCGTCCATCGGAGATCACCCGTGCCAAGTTGGTCGAAGTTTGCACCAGTCCGGGCATCGCCATCGACATCTTCATCACCCCATTGGGGCAACCGATGATGGCACGCGTCAGGTTGCGCGCCACCTCGCTGGGAATCAGCTCTTTGGGTGTATCACACGCCTTGATGGTGATCGAAATCGAATCCTCGATACCAGCAAACTCGGTTTTAATCATTTTGGCATAGGCTTTCAGCTCCTTGGTGAAGGCATCGAAATCCTTGCGCGGAACCATCACAATGGCCATCGCTTCACGCGGAATGGCATTGCGCAGACCACCGCCGTCAACCGCACTGAGCTGCACCTCGTAGGTCTCCGCCGCGGAGTTCAGAAAGCGGAACAGCAACTTGTTGGCATTGGCACGTTGGTAGCCGATCTGGATTCCCGAGTGGCCGCCTTTCAAGCCGGTGACCACGATCTGAGCCGCCGTATAGTTGCGCGCCGGCGCCGCCACAGCCTCATAACGGAACGTGGCATTGGCATCCAATCCGCCGGCACAACCCACGTAGAGTTCGCCCTCGGTTTCGGAGTCGAGATTGAGCAGAATATCGCCCTGCAAAAGTCCCTTTTTCAATCCATTGGCGCCGTCCATACCGGTCTCCTCGGTCGCCGTAAAGAGGGCTTCGAGCGGACCGTGAACCAGCGTATTGTCTTCCAACACCGCCAAAATCGCCGCCACACCGATGCCGTCGTCGGCACCCAGTGTCGTGCCGTCGGCTGTCACCCAGTCGCCGTCGATGTAGGCTTGAATCGCATCTTTGGTAAAATCAAAGACCTTGTCGTTGTTCTTCTGCGGCACCATATCGAGGTGTGCCTGCAAAATGGCGCCTTGGCGATCTTCCATCCCCTTCGACGCCGGTTTGCGCACGTAGACGTTGTGTGCGGCATCCTCCTGACATTCCAGCCCTTTTTCTTGGGCAAAATCGAGGATATATTGGCGGATTTTCTCCTCGTGTGACGAGGGACGGGGAATCTGAGCGATCTCCGCAAAATGGTTCCAAACAAGCGCAGGCTTGAGTGCTTTCAAATTTTGATCCATAATTATTCGATTTTTAAATTCGTTTCTTCTTTTTCGGTGTGGCGGTCGAAAGCATCGACGATGTGCTTGACCAACGGATGGCGCACGATGTCGCGCGTATCGAACAGCACCACGCCAATGTCGTCCACACCCTGCAAAATCTGCATTGTACGCACCAAACCGCTGTCGCTCTTGCGCGGCAGGTCGATCTGTGTCACATCGCCCGTGACGATGAATTTGGCACTGCGCCCCATTCGCGTGAGGAACATTTTGATCTGCGACAAGGTGGTATTCTGCGCCTCATCAAGGATCACAAATGCGTTGTCGAGCGTGCGACCACGCATATAGGCCAAAGGGGCAATCTGCACAGTCCCGTCTTCGAGGTAACCCGTCAATTTTGAGGGCGGAATCATATCGTTCAACGCATCGTAGAGCGGCTGCAAGTAGGGATCCAGCTTCTCTTTCATATCTCCGGGCAAAAAACCCAACTTTTCGCCAGCTTCAACGGCCGGACGCGTCAGGATAATGCGCCGCACCTGCTTCTCTTTCAAGGCACGCACAGCCAGTGCGATCGCCGTATAGGTCTTTCCCGAGCCGGCAGGTCCCACGGCAAACAGCAGGTCGTTGTGGTCGTAGGCCTTCACCAATTTCTGCTGGTTGACGGTGCGCGCACGGATAATATTGCCGTTGTTACCATAGACAATCACGTCCTTGTCGACCGGTGCTTCGCTCGACGCAATACCACGACCGGCAAAAGCTTGGTCGATGACCTGCGATGAGATGTGCCCGTATTTGAGGTAGTAGGCCACCAACCCGAGTAGCTGCTTTTCGAAATGCACGGTTTCGGCTTCGGAGCCGAGCACCTTGAGCGTCGAGCCGCGTGCCACAATTTTCAGGTTGGGATGCAGCGATTTGATCTGATCGAGGTAGACGTTTTGCGCCCCATACAACTCGCGAGGATCGGCACCCTCGACAATTATTTCTCTTCCGGCACTCTCCATCATTTCCTAAAAAACATATCCGACACTGAGCGCCACATTGTAGGAACGGAGTTTATCGAGCCGCTGACCATCGGGCAGCACCACGTCGTGTTTGGCACGAAATTGCCCGTTGTAGCGCAGATCGAGCAGCATATGCCCCATCAGCACCACCCCCACACCGGCCGCATAGCTCATCGTGGGACGCACTCGCCCGAAATCCAGCAGATCGCCACCTGCTTTCTGTCGGCAGCTGTTCATCACCGTGAAGACAGGGCCGGCGTAGATGCGCAGCGGCTTGAGCAGTCGCAGCGAAGCCAGCACCGGAACATCAATCGAATTGGATTTGAGGTTCACCTCAGCGCCCCCTTCGGGACGAATGCGCAGCCCCTGTCGCACATAGATGATCTGTGGCTCGATGGCCACAGCACCAAAGTTGACGGCCGTGATGATGCCAAGCTGCCAGCCCAATTTATTTTTGATGTCGGTGTCCGTCATTCGGGTCGTATAGTCGGGAATGTTGATACCACCGATCAAGCCCCACTCCACCCTCATTCGCGAATGTGGACGCTGTGCAACGGCAACTGTGGCCACTGCAAGCAGCAGCAAAATCAGCATAATTTTACGAATCATATCACTTCTTTTGTAATTTATAACTTGCCCACAACATATAACTTATGCAGATCGCAACAAAGAGCATCCCCCAATGCGCCGAACCTGTCCAGCCGATGATCGCACCGCAAATCGGGCCCGAAATCGCTCCGGCCGAGATCGCCATAATCATCAGTCCCGCAATTTCGTTGGCTTTGTCGGGCATCCGTTTGGTAGCCACAGCATAGAAGGTCGCAAAGACGCAGGA
>JAVVYP010000030.1:0-17303 GCA_036651015.1 Alistipes sp. | reverse complement strand
ACCGTATCGTGCAGCGAGATTAGGAACAGTGCCGCCACCAGCGCCGCGCTCATATTGCGTTGGAGGTATCGCAGATCGGAGTAGCGCACCAGCACCCACGCCCCAACCAGCGTACCGACAATGCGGCAGGCATAAAATCCGGTCGTGGTGAGGATCGAATCGGGGGCATCAATGAGCCGCACCGACAAAAATCCGATACCCACATCGGCCGCGATGAAGCAGGCGACACCCAGCGTACAGAGCAGCACCGTGCGATCGCGCAGCAGACCAAAGCAGTCGGCCATCGTCACAGCACGCTCGCGACGCGGTGGCTCCGAGACCGTCGTCAGCTGCAACCAAATGCCACCCAAGACCGTAAGGGCGGCATAGATGGGCAGCAGCAGTCGCCACGAACCCGACCAAACGACCAAAGCCGTGACGATCGGTGCAAAGAGCAGCAACGACGTGTTGCGGAAGATCTGCCCTATGGTCAGGTAACTGGTCATTCGCTCTCCCGGAACAATGGTGGCCAGCAACGGATTGATCGCCACCTGAAGGGCTGTATTGCCGATGCCCAACAGTCCGAAGCCTGCGAAGTACCACACCAAGTCACACCCCTCGCCGGCCGCAAAGGGAACCAGCAGCCCCACGAAGGTGAAGGCATAGCCAATCAACGCCGTAGCCTTGCGTCCGATGCGGTTCATCAGTGCCGCAACGGGCACCGAAAGCACCAAAAACCACAAAAAAACCATCGTCGGCAGGAAGCTGACAACGCCACGCGCTTCAGGCGGAAATTCGGCAGCGATACGCCCCGAAATCGGCGCTATCATATCGCAGAAGCCCATAATAAAAAACCCGGCGAGCACAGGCATCAACAGTTGTTTGTCTACTTTGGAGACTGTCATTTTCTCTCTATCTATCTATTATATTTGGTCAAAGTTACATTTTTTTTCGAGAAAAGGAAAGCATCGCCGCCGATTTTTTCAATCGCGGCACCCTCCACACACGCCCGATACAATCAATTTACACCTTCTGCGCGCAATTCTCAGAAAATTTCGTACCTTTGTTGCGATAAATTGCGCCTTTGTGCCACCGAAATGGATTTGGCGTCGCGCGCAGTTTGCACTATTTTTGCCCTACAAAAACAGAAAAAAGAGCATATGAGCCTTGTAGCAATCGTCGGCCGTCCGAATGTCGGTAAAAGCACCCTATTTAACCGCCTCGTGGGTGAGCGGAAGGCCATCGTGGATGCGACGGCCGGAACAACCCGTGACCGCCACTATGGAAAAACCGATTGGAACGGAAAAGAGTTTTCGATCATCGACACAGGCGGTTATATCGTCAACTCGGAAGATGTTTTCGAAGATGAAATTCGCCGTCAGGTGCTGCTGGCCATCGACGAGGCGGATGTGATTCTCTTCTTGGTCGAAGTGGCCACCGGCATCACCGACCTCGATATGTTGATGGCCGACCTGCTGCGTCGCACCTCGAAAAAGGTGATTCTGGTCTGCAACAAGGTCGACAACAACAACCAAGTCTACTCCTCCCACGAATTCTATGCCCTCGGTTTGGGCGATCCGTTCTGCATTAGCTCGATGAGCGGCAGCGGCACGGGCGATCTGATGGATGCCATTTTGGATGCACTGCCGGCCGAGACAATGGCCGAGGTGGACGAAAATCTACCCCACATCACCATCGTAGGCCGCCCCAATGTCGGCAAGTCTTCGATGATCAACGCCTTGCTGGGCGAGGAACGCAACATCGTGACCGCCATCGCCGGCACCACACGCGACTCAATCCACACCCGTTACAACAAATTCGGGATGGATTTCTACTTGGTCGACACGGCCGGAATGCGCAAGAAAAACAAGGAGATGGAGGATTTGGAGTTCTACTCCGTGATGCGTTCGATCCGCGCGATCGAAAGTGCCGACGTCTGCATCTTGATGCTCGACGCCCAGCAGGGACTCGAAACACAGGATCTGAACATCCACAACTTGATCGTTCGCAACCGCAAAGGCTGCGTGATTGTGGTCAACAAGTGGGATTTGGTGGAGAAAGAGAACAACACACTCAAGGCGTGGACGGAGGCGCTGGAGCGCAAACTCGCCCCCTTCAACGACATTCCGATCATCTTCACCTCGGTGATCAACAAGCAACGCATCTTGGAGGTGCTCAAAACCGCCGTCGACGTCTTCCAATCGCGCAAACGCCGCATATCGACCTCGGAACTCAACGAGGTGATGTTGCCCCTGATTCAGAACTATCCGCCACCGGCCACCAAAGGCAAGAACATCAAAATCAAATATGTAACGCAGTTGCCAACGCCGACGCCACAGTTTGCGTTCTTTGTCAATCTGCCGCAGTACATCAAAGATCCCTACCGCCGTTTCCTCGAAAACAATATGCGCGAGCACTGGAATTTCTCGGGTGTCCCAATGCAGATCTACTTCCGACAGAAATAATTAGCGGATTCGATGCACGTCAAAAACCTCCTTCAACAGGAGGTTTTTTTGTAGACACCGTGCCACGAATTTGGGCAAAAAAAAAGCCCGAAATAAATCGGGCTTTTTCATTAGACAGCAGCTATTTGCGCCTATCCGAGGAACGACAGCAAGATACCGGCAGCCACTGCCGAACCGACGACACCGGCCACATTGGGACCCATAGCGTGCATTAGCAGGTAGTTGGATTTGTCGTATTTGATACCAATGTCTTGCGAGACACGTGCAGCGGCAGGAACAGCCGACACACCAGCATTACCAATCAACGGATTGATCTTATAGCCCTCTTTGAGGAACAAGTTCATCAGCTTGACAAAGGCCACACCACCGAACGTCGCCACGATAAACGAGCAGGCGCCAAGGACAAAGATGTAGACCGTATTGGCCGTCAAAAACTCCGAAGCCTGTGTCGAGGCACCCACTGTGAGACCAATGAGGATCGTCAGGATGTCGATCATCTGATTGCCAGCCGTAGTAGCCAGACGCTTCACGACGCCCGACTCCTTGAGCAGGTTACCCAAGAACAACATACCCAGCAGCGGAATAGCATCGGGCACAACGAGTGCCGTCAACAGGAAACCGATCACGGGGAACAGAATCTTCTCGGTGGATGACACGGCACGCGGAGGACGCATCTTGATCAGACGCTCGCGTTTGGTCGTCAAAAGACGCATTACAGGCGGCTGAATCACAGGCACAAGCGCCATATACGAGTAGGCGCAGATGGCGATGGCACCCATCAGGTGGGGAGCCAAACGGCTGGTCAGGAAGATAGCCGTCGGGCCGTCGGCACCACCGATGATGGCGATAGAACCGGCCTCGTTAGCCGGGAAGCCCAACGCAAGAGCACCCATATAAGCTGCAAAAATACCGATTTGAGCCGCAGCACCGATCAAAATCAGCTTGGGGTTCGAAATCAGCGATGAGAAGTCCGTGAGGGCACCCACACCAAGGAAGATCAGCGGCGGATAGACACCGTAGCGGACACCAAAATAGAGGTAGTTCAACACGGAACCCTCCTCGTAGATACCAATACCGTGACCTGCCACCATCGGAATGTTACCGATAATGATACCGAAGCCGATGGGCACAAGGAGCATAGGCTCAAACTTGTGTTTGATCGCCAGATACAGGAATAAGCAACCTACGGCGATCATAATGAGGTACTTGTACCCACCCTCCTGCAAGAAGAACTGGGCGAAACCCGTCTCATGCAGGAACTTGGTTACGCTTTCGCCGAGAAACGACGATGAGAGGAATTCGAGCATATTATCCGAGTGTTATGAGGACATCTCCTTCGAGCACGGAGTCGCCACGGTTGACCTTCAACGACTTCACCACGCCTGCGCGATCGCTGTCGATGTTGTTCTCCATTTTCATCGCCTCGAGCACCATCAGCGTCTGACCGACGGCAACCGTGTCACCCTCTTTGATCTTCACATTGAGGATCACACCGGGCAGCGGACTTTTGACCGCCGTTTCGTTCAGCGCAGCAGGAGCCGCAGCGGCCGGCTTGCTCACCGAGACAGCCGACGGCTTCACGGGATGCGAAGCCGGAATGGGTGAAACTTGGGGTTTGACACCCGCGGGTTTTGCCGTCGAATCGAGCACCTCTACTTCGTAGGAGGCGCCGTTGACGATCACATCTGCTTCGGTGTCGTTGACCAAGTCGATGCCTACGGTATATTCGTTACCGTTAATCTTGAAATTATATTCTTTCATACTGTTTATCGTAATTTATTTGCGAATATGATCAGGCATCGGCGTCAAACCGTGGATTTTGGAGCTCCACGGCGAGTAGACCCTCGCCACTTTGTTGATGGTAATCACGTCACTTTCGTGGTCGTGGATCTCGGCACGGTTCAGCTTGACAGCCAGCGCAATGGCAGCGATGATCTCGCCATTGACAACGCCGTCGCATCCGATGGGCACCGAAATTTTCACATCGTCGACAACCACGCTTTTGGCCTTGGATTGCGATGCTTTTTTGCGCGCACTCCGCACCATAATGTTGGCGAAGAGCTGAATCAGCAGAAACAAGGCAATCAGGGCAAGAAGCACCACAACGACCGAAACGATCGTCACGTAGATGCCGACGGGATCTTTTTCGAGGATCGTGTCCGAACCTTTGGCCGAAGCCGAAAGCACCGCGACAAGCGATCCGATTGTTAAAATCACACGCTTCATACTACAACGGAATGTTTGAATGTTTCTTCGCCGGATTTTGCAGGCGTTTGGTTGCAAGCGATTGAAGCGCACGAATGACACGGAAACGAGTATTACGTGGCTCGATCACATCGTCAATGTAGCCATAACGCGCGGCATTGTAGGGGTTCGAGAATTTGTCGTTATACTCTTTCTCCTTCTCAGCGACCATTTTAGCACGCTCGTCGGGATCGGTGATTGCAGCCAACTCCTTGCCGTAGAGCACTTCGACAGCGCCACTGGCACCCATCACAGCGATCTCAGCCGTAGGCCAAGCGTAGTTGATGTCACCGCGGATGTGCTTCGAAGCCATCACAATATAGGCGCCTCCATAGGCCTTGCGCAAGGTGACGGTAACTTTGGGAACCGTAGCCTCGCAATAGGCGAAGAGCAATTTTGCACCGTGGGTGATCACACCGCCGTACTCCTGCGTGGTTCCCGGCAGGAAGCCCGGAACGTCGACCAAAGTGACGATCGGAATGTTGAAGGCGTCGCAGAAACGAACGAAACGCGCGGCCTTGCGGCTGGCGTTGATGTCGAGCACACCGGCCATAAATTTGGGCTGGTTGGCGATGATGCCGACCGACTGTCCGTTGAAACGCGCGAAGCAGGTGATCATATTCTTGGCATAGCCGGCAGCCGACTCCAAGAACTCGCCGTTATCGACAATGGCTTTGATAACCTCGGCCATATCGTAGGGTTTGTTGGCGCTGTCGGGAATGATCTCGTTGAGCGAGTCTTCCAGACGCGTGATTTTGTCGTTGCAAACCGCCAGCGGAGCATCCTCCATATTGTTCTGCGGCATATAAGAGATCAACTTGCGGATCAGCAAGATACCCTCATCCTCGGTATCGACGGCAAATTGTGCCACGCCCGATTTGGTGGTGTGCATCACAGCGCCACCCAGTTGCTCTTGGGTCACATCCTCACCCGTGACGGTTTTCACAACCTTCGGACCCGTGAGGAACATATTCGAAGTCTCCTTCTTCATAATGATGAAGTCGGTCAGGGCAGGCGAGTAGACAGCACCACCGGCGCAGGGGCCGAAGATGGCCGAAATCTGCGGAATGACACCCGACGACATCACGTTGCGCTGGAAGATATTGGCATAGCCGGCCAATGCGTTGACGCCCTCTTGGATGCGAGCACCGCCCGAGTCGTTCATACCGATGCAGGGGGCACCGTTGCGCAGCGCCATATCCATCACCTTGCAGATTTTGTCCGACATCGACAACGACAGCGAACCGGCCGTGACGGTGAAGTCCTGTGCAAAGATGTAGACCAGACGTCCGTCGATGGTTCCGTAACCGGTCACCACGCCATCACCGAAGGTATGGCTTTTGTCCATTCCGAAGTCGTAGCAGCGATGCGAGACAAACATATCGAACTCCTCGAAGCTTCCCTCGTCAAGCAGCATCTGGATGCGCTCGCGTGCCGTGTACTTGCCTTTGGCGTGTTGGGCGTCGATACGCTTCTGACCACCTCCGAGACGCGCGGTTTCGCGGTTCTCGATCAGCTGATTGATTTTGTTTTGAATTTCGCTCATAGGTATTTCGAATTATTTGTTTTTATTTTCGCAAAGTTCGGTCAGGATGCCCTGTGTCGATTTGGGGTGGAGGAAAGCGATGGTCAACCCCTCGGCACCGTGACGCGGTGTCTTGTCGATCAAGCGAATACCTTGTGCTTCGGCATCGGCAAGCTGCGCTTCGATGTCCTCGCAAGCCAGCGCCATGTGGTGAATACCGACGCCCTTGTTTTCGATAAATTTAGCGATGGTCGACTCCTCGGACATTGGTTCCAACAGTTCGATCTTTGTCTGACCGAGTTTAAAGAAGGCCGTGCGGACTTTCTGATCAGCCACCTCTTCGGTAGCATAGCACTTCAGACCCATTACGTTTTCCCAGTAGGGAATAGCTTCGGCAAGGCTTTTGACTGCGATGCCAAGATGCTCAATATGAGAAACTTTCATAGCAAAATTAAATTTAAGTTAGATAAATATTATGAGATTAGTTTTGTCGTTGTTATTTCGCGAACACAAAGATAAAGGAATCTTTGAGAATAGCCAAAGTTTGAGCCGGATTTTTGGCATTTATTTAGAAACTGTTTGCGAGGTTCTTTGATGTTCTCAGAAACAGAAAATCGGGACACTGCGCCGGCAGCATCCCGATATTTGTCGCGGAGAAAACACGCTCTAAATCGAAGTGTAAATATCAATGAGCCGTTGCGCGAGGGCGTACTCCGAAAAAAGTTCGGCGCGGTGACGTTCGCGCAGCTGCATCTGACCACGCAAATCCGCATCTTGCAGCAACTGTTCGAGGGCTGCGGCCAGATCGGTTGCCTCTTCGGGATGCACGTAAAGCGCTGCCGCACCGGCCACTTCACGATTGGAGGGCGTGTCGCTCAAAATCTGCGGCACCCCCATCCGCATTGCCTCGACGACGGGAATAATCGAAGCTTCGGCGTCCACATCGGGCAAGTAGACAAACGCCCCGGCCAAATTGAATAGTGCCGGCAAATCGGCCGGCGAAAGTTCGTAGATGAAATCAACACGTGCGGCCAAATGGTGCTCGCGAACAAAGGTCAACAACTGCTCGGAGTAGGCCGTGCGACGACCACAGATAACCACACCTGCCGTCAAATCGGTAGCCGCCAACGCCCGCAACAACACCTCGTGGTTGTGACGCGGCTCGACAGTGCCGAGCATCAGGATAAAGTTGTCGGGCAATCCGTATTTGCGTCGAACGGCATCTATGCGCATCGGCGACGGCTGCTGACGCGGTACTTGGGCGGCCAAGGATTGAACCACCTCGATTTTATCGCGATCAATAGCCAGTTGCTCCGACAGTTGGTCGCGCACACGACTATCAAAAGCAATCAAACGATTGGCCGAGCGCAAGGTGCGACGGTAGGCGCGTAGCACAAAAATCCGCTCAACAAAGGTGTAAAGATGCGGATAGTGCATAAAATGGAGGTTCGCGACGGTGACCACCGACGGAACACGCCGCATCCGAATCCAAAAGGGCAGCCGCAGGCCAAAACTGTGATAAAGATCAACCTCGCGATAGCGGTCGTCATCAACGATATACTCGTGTTCGGGCGCCTGTTCGGCCAAAAGCTGAGCAAGGCGCTGCGCGTAAGTTCCGACAGGAGATGCCGGTGCGTGATCAATTCCTATTTTCATATGTCCACGTAAAAAGTTCGTCTATGTGATAAATATTTGCTATCTTCGCTCCAAATAAGAAACTGTTTTTAGGATGAAAAAAATCGCGTTTCTCACTCTTTTGGCACTTACAATGCTCGCCATCAATGCCTTCGCGCAAAACATCGCCCTCGGCGAACGTGCGCCCGAGACAAAACCAGCTGCTTGGCTGGCCGGTCAACAACCTTCGGCGGCCGAACTCTCCTACATCGAATTTTTCCACGCATCGAACAAGGCGAGCCTCACGGCGCTCGAACAGCTCCAAAAGTTAACTCACAAATTAGGAACCAAACTGCGCGTGATCATCGTCACCCAAGAAAAAGAAGACAAAATATCGCCCCTGTTGACCCCCTACCTCTCGTCGCAAATCAGTGTGGCACTCGACGGTTCCGGCAAAATTTTCACCGCATTTGGGGTCAATTATGTACCGTTTGGGGTCTTGACCGACAGCCGAAATCGTGTGCTTTGGATGGGTAATTCCCTCCAATTAACCGAAGATGTAATCCATAAAAATAGCCGATAAACAGATGTCTTACACCAAAATAAAGCATTTCGAAAAGGAGTACGCCGACACGCACCACAACACGGCGCTGCTCGTCACCCAAGGCGTCGGCGAGCAACCGATCGTCAACCCCAACTTCACCCGTCTCAAACGGCGAAAGTTCTCGACCGACGAATATGTTGCAGGCATCCTTGCCGGCAACATCACCACCCTTTCGCAGGCCATCACGCTGGTTGAGAGCAACAACCCGGCTCACTATGCACAGGCGCAGGAGATCATCGAACGGTGCTTGCCGCACGCCGGGAAGTCGGTGCGCATTGGCATCACGGGCGTTCCGGGCGCCGGCAAATCGACCTTCATCGAGGCTGTGGGCGGAATGGTCACCTCACTGCGCCACAAACTCGCCGTGTTGGCCATCGACCCCTCGTCGGAGCGCAGCGGTGGCTCAATTTTGGGCGATAAAACACGTATGGAGAGCATCTGCAACAATCCGGCGGTCTTCATCCGCCCCTCTCCGTCGGCCGGCTCGCTTGGCGGCGTGGCACGCAAAACGCGCGAAACGGTCGTGCTGTGTGAAGCGGCAGGCTTCGACGTGATCTTCATCGAAACGGTCGGCGTCGGGCAATCCGAAACGGCCGTCCATTCGATGGTCGATCTATTTATGCTGTTGCAAATTTCGGGAGCAGGCGACGAGTTGCAGGGCATCAAACGCGGCATTATGGAGATGGCCGATTTGATGGTGATCACCAAGGCCGACGGCGAAAATATCCACAAAGCCGAATTGGCTCGAACGCAATTTCAAGGGGCATTGCGGCTTTTCCCGTTGCCGGAATCCGGTTGGAAACCCGTTGTTTTCACCTGCTCGGCCTACGACAAAACCGGCCTTGAGGAGGTCTGGAAAGGGGTCGACGAGTACCTCGACCACATTCAGGACAACGGCTATTTCGAGCACAATCGCAACCGACAGAACAAATATTGGATGTATGAATCCATCAACGAGGTGCTGCGCAACAGTTTCTACCACGATCCGCTTATCGAGGCGCAGGTCGATGATTACGAGCAACGCGTACTCAACGACAAGATGTCGTCGTTCATCGCCGCCAAGGAGCTGCTGGATCTCTATTTCAAGGAGTTGAAGCAATAATACAAATAGCCCCTCAACCTCACCCTACTTTCCACGCTTCGTCCAACAACAATAACAGAGTCCGCAACCTTTCGATTGCGGACTCTGTTATTCTAAAACCACGACGGCGCACCTCGGGAACACCCGAAAGGTCGCACCGACCCGTTATTTCGACACCAATGCCAAATTATTTGGCAGCCTCGGCAGGTGCTTCGGTAGGTTGCGTAGCTGGCGCCTCGGTAGGCTGTGCAGCCGGCAATTCAACTTGGGGCATCGTAGCAGGAGCTTCGTTCTCAAGCACACGCTCTTGAAGCGCTTTGGCATCCTTCGAAATTTCGCTATTGCTCTGTGAAACAAGGCCTTTATCCATAGCCATCGTAGCCACCAAACTCAGCACAACAATAGCAATGGCCATTGCCCACGTGAATTTTTCGAGGAAATCAGAGGTTTGACGCACGCCCATCACTTGGTTCGATGCGCCGAAGTTAGCGGCCATACCGCTCTTGGGGTTCTGTACCAATACCGCAAGAATCACAAGTACGCTCGCGATGAGTATCAGGGCAATGCAAATCGTGTATAACATATCGTAAAATTTTAATTATTGTTTTCTATTTTCGTAATTAGCTCGGCAAAGTAAACACTTTTTTCGGGATTTAGCAAACTTAATTTGCGATAAATCGCGACAGACCGCTCACGCAAGCCTTGTGCGAGATAGATCTCGGCCAATTGCTCGCTCACAACCTGATCTTCATCGTCCAACACAGCCTCGATGCGCACCTGCTCCTCCGTATCTTGCTCATCGGCCACGATGCGCAGATTTTTCTCACGCAAGAAGCGGTCGATCACCTCGTCCGAGGAGGGCGTCGCGAAGAGACTCGCGTCCATCGGTTGGCGGAACAGCGCGCTTTCGACACGCCAAGGGCGCATTACCTCCAGCCGCCCGTCCGCCCGTTCGGTCAGCTTCACGCGCACGGTACGCAGCGGTGCAAACCACGCGTAACGCGACACCAAAGCCTCCAATTCGGCCAGCGACGGCAACGCCGCAGTAGGGTTAATCAAATAGTCGTAATCGCTCATTATGCACAGTTTACCAGTTCGAAGCAGCGGCTTGGAAGATGTCCAAAACGATCTTATCGACAATCTGCGGAATGAGCGTTCCCTCGACCTCGGTTAGCAACTTGGTCGAATCGTAATCCTCGTAGGCCGAGAAGGTTCTGCTGAACGATGCTTTCTCGTCGATGGCGTTCGTAAAGCGCACCTTCACAGTGATTGTCAATCGGTTCAGCAGCGCATAATCTTCGGTCGAAACCGAAGCCGTGACCGAAGTGTAGTTGACAATTTCACCCTCGAAAGCGAAATCGCCCCCCTCGTCGACCTGCGTCAGACGCGTGCGGCGCATAAACATATCGGTGAGCGCCTCGGTGAGCGTCGAACTGAGTATCGGCGAGACCATCGTCGCATTGTTGGGGAAGTAGGCCACGCTGAAGGTCTTGGCATCGGGCGG
This sequence comes from Alistipes sp., assembly GCA_036651015.1. Classification (GTDB taxonomy): domain Bacteria; phylum Bacteroidota; class Bacteroidia; order Bacteroidales; family Rikenellaceae; genus Alistipes. The sequence goes on along the minus strand of JAVVYP010000030.1, from coordinate 6,287 downwards.
AATCGAGGCACCTGACAGCGAATATTTAACCGTCAAGCCGCAACTACTCGGCACGACGAGCGCCACAAGCAGTAAAAGATAAAATGCAAAAAACGGAAAGTGCTTTTTCAAGGTATAGTTATTAATGCTTAATTTTTAATAGTTATGCGCTATAATTCTCAATTATTAATCCTCCTCAATACCCAACTCCTTAATTTTGCGGTAGAGCGTCCGCTCCGAAAGGAACAACTCGGCTGCCGCCTCACGCCGACGGCCGTTGTTGCGACGCAGGGCACGAATGATCTGCTCGCGTTGCACGTCGGCCTTGGTCATCTCACGCGGCGCATCGTCGGTCACCTCTTCGCTCTCGGCAAAGACCGACGCGCCACCCCCCGGCAGGTAGCTCGCTGCCGAACTCTGAGCCGTTGTTGGCAGCAGGGCTTTGATGTCGTGAGGCGCCTCCGCACGATGCGGTGTGCCCCCTTGGATCAACTCCGCGAGCATCCGTTTGACATCGTTCATATCGGCGCGCATATCGAACAACACCTTATATAGTAACTCTCGCTCGCTCGACATTCCATCGTCGAAGCGCATACCACCGGCCGTCATCGGCGCCTCGCCCTCCTGCGAAGGCAGGTATTTGGCCATAATTTCGGCAGTGATGAGCCGTGACTGCTCGATGGCCGAAATCTGCTCGGCCACGTTTTTCAGTTGACGGATGTTGCCGCGCCAATGATAGCGCGTGAGCATTTCGCGAGCACCGGCATCAAGCGTCACCGCCGGCATACGATACTGTAAGGCCACATCGGCGGCAAAGCGGCGAAAAAGCAGCGGAATATCTTCGGGACGTTCGCGCAGTGCCGGAACGTGAATCGGCACCGTATTGAGCCGATAGTAGAGGTCTTCGCGGAAGCGCCCAGCAGCGATCGCACGCTGAAGGTCGGTGTTGGTAGCCGCCACCACGCGCACATTGGTCTTCTGCACCTTCGACGAGCCGACACGCATATATTCGCCAGCTTGGAGCACGCGCAGCAGGCGCGCCTGCGTCGGCAGGGGCAACTCGGCAACCTCATCCAAAAAAATCGTCCCCTCGTTGGCCTCTTCAAAGTAGCCTTTGCGTGCCTCTAAAGCCCCCGTAAAAGAGCCTTTCTCGTGGCCAAACAGCTCCGAGTCGATCGTTCCTTCGGGAATTGCCGCACAGTTGACGGCGATATATTTGTTGTGTTTACGCGCCGAATAGCCGTGGATAACCTGCGGAAAAAACTCTTTACCCACACCGCTCTCGCCCATCACGAGCACCGTCAAGTCGGTCGGAGCAACGCGCAAAGCGACCTCCAGCGCCCGATCCAAAAGTTCCGAGGTGCCGATGATGCCGAAACGCTGTTTGACTGTAGCAATCTCCGTCATTGACCTATTTATTTATTGTTTCAGATGTAGCGCCGTCCGAAATATCGTTTTTCGGGCTATCGGACGCATTTTCAGGCTGTTCAACAGCCGCCGGCTCTGTCAACTCTTTATTTTGCGTTTGTTGGTAGTAACCGAAGGCAATTGCAGCAATTGCGATGACCACCGCAAGAATGGCAAACAGCAGAAAACGATCCACACGCCGACGGTGAGGCGGACGATCCACAAGCGTAAAGACATCGGTTGACTTGTGGGGTTTGCCGTAGCGCAGACCTCGCAAACACGGCTCAGGCGTCAATCGGCTCGAGGGTTGCGCGCGCTCCTTGTTTTTATCGGTCTTCTCCGTCGATAGCGGCGTCACGGTTGGCAATGGCAAAGTAGCAGGTTTAACCGTCGGCTGCACCGGCACTGACATCGGTTCTGCGATCGGTTCAGCCACCAGCTCCAACTCGGATTCTGCGATCGGTTCGGCGATCGGCTCCAACTCGGGTTCGGGTTCTGCGATCGGTTCGGCCGTTACGTGCGGCAGGTAGTCGAAAGCCAAAGTTTGGTTCTCCCCTTGCCGCAAGATGCCAAGTCCCTCGATGCGATACACCGCGCCGTGCTCCACCGCATAACGCACCTCAAAGACGAAGCGGTCGATCAGACCGGCAGCCTCCACCTCGCTCGCGCCCTCCTTGCACAACAATTCGCGCAACACGCCGTCGTCGCGTTTGAGCATCTCCGAGAACAGAACACGTCCTTCCGGCTCCTTGACGATGAAGGCACCAAGCTGAGGGACAACAAGTCGCTTGTGCGACGTTAAATAGTGGGATATGATTTGAATCAGCACGCTAAAAATCTTCTTGAATTTCGGTTCAAAAATACCCATTTTTACGCTAAAAAACAAAAAATAGGGGTACTTTTAAAAATAATAGGTCAATTTGTTGGTCAAACGAAAAATATTCACCTATTTTGCATCCCGTAAATTTCAAAAATCCGAAGCAGCTACTTCGCACCAATCGAGGCAATGTAGCTCGGCCGGATTGTAAATTAACAACGTAACGGACTATGAAAGACAAGTACATTGATCTCATCGAACAGACGTTCGACTTTCCACAGGATGAGTTCTCAGTCGAAGAGAGTGAGCTGAATTTCCACGATATACCCCTTATGGAGTTGATCAAACAGTATGGCACGCCGCTCAAGGTGACCTACCTGCCGAAGATTTCACAGCAGATCAACCGTGCCAAGCGTATGTTCAACGTGGCGATGGCCAAAGTTGACTACAAAGGTTCGTACAACTATTGCTACTGCACCAAATCGAGCCACTTCTCGTTTGTGCTGGAGGAGGCTATGAAGAACGATATACACCTCGAAACGTCATCTGCCTACGATATTCACATCATCAATGCGCTCTACGACGGTGGCATTATCGACAAGGATCGTTATATTATTTGTAACGGTTTCAAGCGTCCGCAATATGTCGAGAACATCGCACAACTGGTCAACGACGGCTTCGTCAACACGATTCCCGTACTCGACAACAAGGAGGAGATCGAGCTTTTCGAGGACGTTTTCACCAAAAAATGCAAGCTCGGCCTGCGCATCGCCTGCGAGGAGGAGCCAAAATTCGATTTTTACACCTCGCGCTTGGGTATCCGCTACAACGATATTGTTGATTTTTACAAAGCCAAGATCAAGAACAGCAAGAAGTTCCAGCTCAAAATGCTGCACTTCTTCATCAACACCGGCATCCGCGACACGGCCTATTACTGGAATGAGTTGTCGAAATGTATGAACGTCTACTGCGAGCTGAAAGCCATCTGCCCGGAGTTGGACAGCCTCAACATCGGCGGCGGATTTCCGATCAAAAACTCGCTCAACTTCGAATACGACTACGAATACTTGACCGAAGAGATCGTGGCGCAGATCAAGAACGCCTGCCAGCGCAACGGCACCGAAGAACCCAATATTTTCACCGAATTCGGTTCGTTCACCGTGGGCGAAAGCGGCGCGGCACTCTACTCGATCGTCAACCAAAAGCAGCAGAATGATCGCGAGAACTGGTATATGATCGACTCCTCATTCATCACCACCCTGCCCGACACGTGGGGCATCAACCAGCGCTACATTATGCTGGCCATCAACAACTGGGACAAGGAGTATCAACGGGTATTCCTCGGCGGACTGACCTGCGACAGCGAGGATTTCTACAACGCCGAGTCGCACACCAACGCCATCTTCCTGCCCAAACTCGAAGTCGGCAACTCACAGTATATCGGATTCTTCCACACGGGTGCCTACCAAGAGTCGATCGGTGGCTTCGGCGGCATCCAGCACTGCCTGATCCCTGCCCCCAAACACGTGATCATCGACCGCGACAAGAGCGACAACGAATATTACACGCGTCTGTTTGCCAAGGAGCAATCCTACCGCTCGATGCTTCGCATTCTGGGCTACTAAGAGGCTGTTTCAATTTATGACACTGGTTCTTTTCGGCTCGAATAGCGATAAAATAACTTTGGTGACAAATTCAAACAGCGTCTAAAAAGCCTCCGGCGCACACAATAGCGACAAAAAATCGGGAATTTTCGCTACCTTTGTCGAAAATAACAGATATGCAGATCAACAAAGCCGAATTCAAGTGCAGCTCCGAACGCATTTCGCAAGTCCCCAAAGACGAACTGCCCGACTTTGCGTTCATCGGGCGTAGCAACGTCGGCAAATCGTCGCTCATCAATATGCTCACCAACCGCGGCGGATTGGCCAAGGTCTCGAGTACGCCGGGTAAAACGCGCCTGATCAACCACTTCCTGATCAACAACACGTGGTATTTGGTCGATCTACCGGGTTACGGCTATGCGCGCACGTCGAAGGCCAAGTTGAGTGAATTCTCGAAGTTGATCACCAACTACGTCACCAAATGCGAGAAATTGCACTTTCTTTTTGTGCTGATCGACATCCGCATCGAGCCTCAAAAGATCGACCTGCGGTTCATCGAGATGCTCGGCGAAGAGGGCATTCCCTTCGGCATCATCTTCACCAAGACCGACAAACTCTCCAAAACACAGGTAGAACGCAGCGTGACCCAATTCAAAAAAGCGCTTGAGGAGCAGTGGGACGAGATGCCGCCGATGTTCCTCTCGTCGGGTGAAACCGGCGCAGGACGCGACGAAATCATCAATTTCATCGGTACGTGTCTGCAAAAAGCATAAAGGTTTAGACGCTGCTTGAATTTATTATCGAAGTTATTTGAGCGCTATTCGAGCCGAAAAGAACGAGAATCATAAATTTTGAACCTTTTCTTAACCGATTGTTAATAAAAGGTTATCAATTCGTCGGGTTTTTCCGTCGGATTGTCCTATATTTGCACCATCAAAAATTCCTCGTAACTATGGCTATCCACAAAATCAAGATTTTTTCAGGTCGCGGTTCGGAGTACCTTGCAAAAAAGATTGCTGCAAGTTTCGGTACCGCGCTCGGGCAGGCTGAAGTCCTGCAATTCAGCGACGGCGAGTTTCAGCCCTGCTACAACGAGTCGATCCGCGGCTGCACGGTCTTCGTTATCCAATCGACCTTTCCGCCCTCGGACAATCTGATGGAGTTGTTGATGATGATCGACGCGGCACGTCGTGCCTCGGCCTACAAAGTCGTCGCCGTGATGCCCTACTTCGGCTGGGCACGCCAAGACCGCAAAGACCGTCCGCGCGTTCCGATCGGCGCCAAGTTGGTTGCCAATCTGCTCTCGGCAGCTGGTGTCGATCGTATTATGACGATGGACTTGCACGCCGATCAGATCCAAGGTTTCTTCGATATTCCGGTCGATGCGCTCTACGCCAGCGGCATCTTCATCCCCTACATCCGCAGCCTCAAGATCCAAGATCTCTCGATCGCAGCGCCCGATATGGGAGGTGCCAAACGCGCCAACACCTACGCCAAGCTGCTCGAAACGCCCATCATCATCTCGCATAAGGAGCGCGCCAAGGCCAACGTAGTCGGCAAAATGACGGCCATCGGCGAGGTCGAGGGACGCAACATCCTGATCGTGGACGATATGATCGACACGGCCGGCACCATCTGTATGGCTGCCGATATGCTGATGTCGCGCGGCGCCAAGAGTGTTCGCGCCGCCATCACCCACCCCGTGCTTTCGGGTCCGGCCTACGAACGCATCAACCAAAGCCTCCTCGAAGAGGTGATCGTGACCGACACCATTCCGCTCAACCCCGACAAAGACCTCCACAAATTTACGGTGCTCTCCGTGGCCGACATCTTTGCCGACGTCATCGAGCGCGTCCACAACTACAAAGAAATTTCGTCGATTTTCTACAAATAGCTGCCCATTGAGCCGTGCACACAACGGCAGTAGGCGGATCGGACATAGAAGCCGCAAACCCGAAAGGGTCGCCGCGGCAAAAAAAAGCAAGGCAGAGATTTTGAGATCTCTGCCTTACTTTTTTTGCCCACGACACAAAGAGTGGCAATAAAATTCACCGCCACTTCGCTTTCAACGCAAATTTCACACAAGAGATGAAAGCTCTTTGTAAGCCTTCAGATACTTTTGCAGGCGGATAACATCTTTTTCAGAGATCTCAGCCAACCGACGAATGTCCATATTGTCCGTCAAATCATTGAGCTTCACCTTTACGGCCAAAGGATTGGTCTTAACTCGCTCTATAAATTGATCGTAGGGTTCACACTCCGATAGTTTGGTGACGCACCGCAACGCATCAATAACCTCGGCCGAAAATCCTTCGGCAATCAATCTCTCAAAAGTCCAATCGCTATCCTCAACCACATCGTGCAACACCCCGACAATTTTTTCGTTATCGGTTGCGCCCATACTCATCACACGCAGCGGATGACCAATATAGGATTGTCCTGCCTTATCAACTTGCCCCTTGTGGGCTTGAGTTGCAATC
>JAVVYP010000029.1:0-23976 GCA_036651015.1 Alistipes sp. | reverse complement strand
AGGTATATAAATAATCTGATAATACGCATTTTTTATGTCCAAATTGCGTTATCTTTTCAGCCGTGTAAATATCAAGTTCACTTTTGAACCAAGCCGTAATTGGCACAAAAAAATCCGGACACCTTGATCAGGCATCCGGATTTATCTATTTGTTGCTGCGGCGTAGAGAGCCGCCGTTGCGCAAACTATTTGCGGTAGATCTTCGTGTAACCGTAGATTGCCTCGTCGCCCAACTCCTCTTCGATGCGGAGCAGCTGGTTGTACTTGGCCATACGATCCGAACGCGACATCGAGCCGGTTTTGATCTGACCCGAGTTGGTAGCCACAGCGATGTCGGCGATGGTCGAATCCTCGGTCTCACCCGAACGGTGCGAAGTAACCGAAGTGAAACCTGCGCGGTGAGCCATCTCGATAGCGTCGAGGGTCTCGGTCAGCGTCCCGATTTGGTTTACTTTGATCAGGATCGAGTTGGCGCAGCCCATTTCGATGCCCTTCTTCAGGAAATCGACGTTGGTCACGAACAAGTCGTCACCCACCAATTGGCATTTGTCGCCCAGCTCGGCGGTCAGCATTTGCCAACCCTCCCAGTCATTCTCCGACATACCGTCCTCGACCGAGTCGATCGGGTATTTGGAAACCAACTCCTTGATGAACTCAACCTGCTGTTGCGAGGTGCGTTTTGCACCCTTAGCGCCTTCAAACTTGGTGTAGTCGTAGATGCCGTCGATGCAGAACTCCGAAGCGGCGCAGTCCATACCGATAGCCACGTCGCCGCCTTCGCATTTGCGACCGGGTTTGTAGCCGGCCAACTTGATAGCCTCGATGATCGCTTCGATTGCGTCCTCAGTTCCGTTGAGTGCCGGAGCGAAACCGCCCTCATCACCCACAGCGGTCGAAAGACCCCGTTTGTGAAGCACCTTTTTCAGGTTGTGGAAAACCTCAGCACCCATACGCAATGCCTCCGCGAACGAAGGAGCGCCTACGGGGCGGATCATAAACTCTTGGAAAGCGATCGGAGCGTCGGAGTGCGAACCGCCGTTGATGATGTTCATCATCGGAACGGGCAGCGTCTTGGCGTTAGCACCGCCGATATAGCGGTAGAGGGGCATTCCGAAGTAGTCGGCAGCAGCGCGAGCCGCGGCCAGCGAGACGCCGAGAATGGCGTTTGCGCCGAGGTTCGACTTGGTAGGAGTGCCGTCCAAAGCGATCATCGCCTTGTCGATACCCACCTGATCGGCAACGTTCATACCGAGCAGCGCCGGAGCGAGGATCTCGTTGACGTTCTTGACGGCTTTCTGCACGCCCTTGCCCAGATAACGGCTTTTGTCGCCGTCGCGAAGCTCCAGAGCCTCGTTTTCGCCGGTCGATGCGCCGCTTGGAACGGCAGCGCGACCAAATGCGCCTGATACGGTGTGAACTTCGACCTCAATGGTCGGATTACCACGCGAGTCAAGGATTTCCCTTGCATGAATCTCTACAATCTGCATAGTTGTAATAGTTTAATGTTATGATTTTGAAATACTGTCTTACGTTTTCGCACCGCAAAGGTACAAAATAATTATGAATTGAAAAATGAGAAGCTGTTATTATTTTAACAAATGCGGTGTTCGATTTTCAGAATCGAATATAAATTACGATCTTTGCGGTGCCGCTATGCGCAAATAATTACGTAAACGACTGTCGTTCAATGCGAAAGATTCTTTCGTTCTCTCTTTTTCTGATGATGGGGCTTATCGCCTCGCAACTGTTGCCGGGCTGGCTCGGCACTGCTTTCCCTGCTTTTAAAACCGGAGCCGATACGCTGCTCTATGTCTGTTTGGCCTTTATTATGGTCAACGTCGGCCGTGAGTTCGAAATCGACAAAACGCGCTGGCGCTCCTATACGGCCGATTATTTCATCGCAATGGCCACCGCCGCGTTGCCGTGGTTGCTGATTGCCCTCTACTACATCTTTGTGCTGCTGCCTTCGGATTTGTGGAGCAGCCCCGTGGCTTGGAAAGAGAACCTGCTGTTGAGTCGTTTCGCCGCCCCAACCTCGGCCGGCATTCTCTTCACGATGCTTGCCGCGATGCAGCTCAAAAAAAGCTGGATCTACCGCAAAATTCAGGTGCTGGCCATCTTCGACGACCTCGACACGATCTTGCTGATGATCCCCTTGCAAATTCTGATGATCGGGATGCGCTGGCAGATGGGCGTTATTCTGGGTGTTGTTGTGGTGCTGCTTGTTGTCGGTTGGCGGTGGCAATCGACGTGGAACAGCCGGCAGGATTGGAAGACGATTTTGGGCTGTGCCATCATCGTGTGCGCCATCACACAATCGCTCTATATCGCCACCACCCATTGGTATGGCGCCGAAAATAGCATTCACATCGAGGTGCTGTTGCCGGCTTTTGTGGTCGGTATGTTGATCAAGCACCGCGCGATAGATACCCTTGTCGAACAGCGCGTGGCGACCGGAATATCGTTCCTTTTTATGCTGCTGGTGGGTGTCAGTATGCCGCTGGTCACGGGCGGTGTGGTCAGTGCCGCGGTTGCTGCCGGATCGGTCACCGCCGCGCAGCCGATGATGCCGTGGGGCGTTGTGGCCGTGCACGTTGTGGCCGTGTCGTTGCTCTCGAATTTGGGCAAATTGGTGCCGCTCTTCTTCTACCGCGACCGCCGCCTGAGCGAACGATTGGCGCTTTCGATCGGTATGTTTACGCGTGGCGAGGTGGGTGCCGGCGTGATCTTCATCGCCTTGGGCTACCACTTGGGTGGCCCGGCACTGATCATCTCGGTGCTGACGCTGGTGCTCAACCTGATCCTTACGGGCGGATTTGTCCTTGTGGTGCGGAAATTAGCGCTCAAAAGCTACACGCCCGAGCAGGCGTAGCGGCCTTCCTACCGCAGCAGTACCGACGAATCGCCGTAGCTCAAAAAACGAAAATCGTGGGCGAGGGCGTAGTCATACATCCGTCGCCAGTCGTCGCCCACAAAGGCCGAGACCAACAGCAGCAGGGTAGACTTGGGTTGGTGAAAATTGGTGATGATGTTGTGCACAATGCGAAACTTATAGCCCAGTGGTGTGATCATAATCTGGGTGGATGTTTTCAGCCGATCCATCTGTTGCTCATCCAGATAGCCGATCAAAACCTCCAACGCATCGCGTCCCGAAAATGTCTCGGGAATCTCATACAACTCCCATTGTCCGATCACGCGCTCGGTGTCGGGCGTGCCCGTGGTGCGTATGCGCCACGCCAAAGCCGGTAGCGATTCGAGCGTGCGTACCGAGGTGGTTCCGACGGCTGTGATCTGTCCCCATTTTTCGAGCAACGCGGCAAGGGCATCGCGCCGCACCTCGAAATGTTCGGTGTGCATCGGATGCTGTGCCGCATCGTCGTCCTTGACGGGCAGAAAGGTGCCGGCACCGACGTGGAGCGTCACCTCTTCGAACCCGAAGCCACGAGCCTTCATCTCCTCGATCAGCGCTGCCGTGAAGTGCAGTCCGGCCGTAGGTGCTGCCACCGAACCCTCGAATTTCGAATAGACGGTCTGGTAGCGTGTGTTGTCGATCTCCTCGCTCTCGCGGTTGAGGTAGGGCGGAATCGGAATGCGCCCGAGGCATTCGAGCAGCTGCCCGAAGGTCATCGGCGTCGTCCACTCGAAGCGTACGGTCTGCTCGCGTCCCCGATTCTCGACGATCCACGCCCGCAAGTGCTCTGCGTGTCCGTTGTGTTCGAAATTGATCTCCACGTACCCCTCTTTCCACTTTTTGAGGTTGCCCACGATGCACGACCATTCGCACGCTCCGACCACCGCAAAGGCGCGTTCGTAGTCGGCCGGCAGGTGCGGTTCCAGACAGAAAACTTCGATGCGCGCACCCGATGGTTTGTGCATAATGATGCGTGCACGGATGACGCGTGTGTTGTTGAAAACCAGCAATTCACCGGCCGGCAACACCTCGCCGATGTCGGCGAAATGCGCCTGCGAGATCTCACCGTTGCGGTAGATGAGCAGCTTGGAAGCCGCGCGCTCGGCGAGTGGAAATTTGGCGATCCGCGCATCGGGCAGATCGTAGTTGAACTGGTTAATATCTATGTGTCGTTCCATTTTTCGTTGGATTGTGCGGCAAAAGTACAAAAAATAGCGCAACGTCGATTACATATTCGCCGATGTGTCGCATTTTTTTGTAACTTTGCACAGCCTAATTTTGACAAAATTATGAAAACCGACTTTTTGGTTATCGGTTCCGGCGCTGCTGGTCTCTCGTTTGCGCTGAAAGCCGCCACCCACGGGCACGTGACGATCATCACCAAAGGTGAAATGGTCGAAAGCAACACCAATTATGCGCAGGGTGGGATCTGTTCGGTGACCTATGCCCCCGACACGTTCGAAAAACACATTCGCGACACAATGATCTGTGGTGTAGGTAAATGCGATCAAGCGGCCGTTGAGTTGGTGGTGCGTCGGGCGCCGGAGTTGGTGCACGATCTGATGGCGTGGGGCGCCCAATTCGACAAGACGCCCGATGGCCGTTTTGAGCTTCACCGCGAGGGCGGACACTCCGAACCGCGCATCCTCCACCACGAGGATCTGACGGGTGCCGAGATCGAACGGGCACTTATTGAGTCGGTGCGCCAACATCCCGACATTACGGTTTTGGAGCATCATTTTGCGATTGACCTGCTGACGCAGCACCATTTGGGCGAATTTGTTACCCGTCATACGCGTGGGCTGACCTGCTTTGGGGCTTATGTTTTGAATCTGGAGACCAACGAAATCGAAACGATGCTTTCGAAATTCACCATTGTGGCGACGGGCGGCTGCGGTAACATCTACTCTTCGACCTCCAATCCGATTGTGGCGACGGGCGACGGCATCGCTATGTGTCACAGAGCCAAGGCCATCACCGAAAATATGGAATTCATCCAGTTCCATCCCACCACACTCTACAATCCGGGTGAAAAACCCAACTTTCTGATTACCGAAGCGATGCGTGGTTTCGGCGCGATTCTCCGGCTGCAAAACGGCGAGGAGTTTATGGACAAATACCATCCGATGCGCTCGCTGGCTCCGCGCGACGTGGTCTCGCGAGCCATCTACCGTGAAATGACCAAACGGGGCGAGGATTTCGTCTACCTCGATGTGACGCACAAAGATCCTGAGACGGTGCGCACCCACTTCCCAAACATCTACGAAAAGTGCCTTTCGATCGGCATCGACATCACCAAAGAGTGGATCCCGGTGACCCCTGCGGCACACTACTGTTGTGGTGGGGTGAAGGTCGATACCAACGGCCAAACCTCAATCAAACGGCTCTACGCCTTGGGCGAGGCCTCCTGCACAGGACTTCACGGTGCCAATCGGTTGGCTTCGAATTCGCTTTTGGAGGCGGTGGTCTATGCCGACCAAGCCGCGCGACACGCCTCGGCGCTGTTGGGTAAGGTCGAAATTCAGGAGGGCATTCCCGACTGGGACTTCGAGGGCACGCAGCACACCGAAGAGATGCTGATGATCATCCAATCCAAGCGCGAGATGCAGTCGATTCTCTCCAACTACGTCGGCATCGTGCGTTCGAACCTGCTGCTCAAGCGTGCTATGCGGCGTTTGGAGATACTTTGGCAGGAGACCGAAGAACTTTACAGCAAAATCAAACCCAACCGCGAATTGTGCGAATTGCGCAATATGATCGCCATCGCCTACTTGGTCATCAAGCAGGGGCGCGAGATCAAAGAGTCGGTTGGCTGTCACTACAACCTCGACTATCCGAGCGAAGCGGCACAATAGAAAACGTTACAACTCAAACAATCAATGACATTACAGGAAGAGATCACACGCCGACGGACCTTTGCCGTTATCGCCCACCCCGACGCGGGAAAAACCACCCTCACCGAGAAATTACTCCTCTTCGGTGGCGCAATCCACGTCGCCGGAGCGGTCAAGAGCAACAAGATCAAGAAGGGCGCGACGTCCGATTTTATGGAGATCGAACGCCAGCGCGGTATTTCGGTGGCCACTTCGGTGATGGGTTTCGAATACAAAGATATTAAGATCAACATTTTGGACACCCCGGGTCACGAGGATTTTGCCGAAGACACGTTCCGCACATTGACGGCTGTCGATTCGGTGATCATCGTCATCGACGGCGCCAAGGGTGTTGAGTCGCAGACGCGTAAATTGATGGAGGTCTGCCGTATGCGCTCCACGCCGGTCATTGTCTTCATCAACAAAATGGATCGTCCGTCGAAAGATCCGTTTGATTTGTTGGACGAGCTGGAGAAGGAGTTGCGCATTCGTGTGCGGCCGCTGGCTTTTCCGATCTCCAACGGTGCCACCTTCAAAGGGGTCTACAATCTTTACGAGAAAAACCTCTCGCTTTTTCTGACCGATGAACGCCTGACGGCCGATGCTGCCACCGTTGATATTCGCGACCTGTCGTCGTCGGAGCTGGACGCACACGTCGAGGCGCGCTATGCCAACCAACTGCGCACGGATGTCGAATTGATCGAGGGCGTCTACGACACGTTCGATCGTGAGGCCTACCTGCGCGGCCAATTAGCCCCTGTGTTTTTCGGTTCGGCGGTCAATAATTTCGGGGTAAAAGAGCTGTTGGATTGCTTCATTCGCATTGCTCCTTCGCCGCGTCCGGCACCCACCGAAACGCGTGTTGTGGAGCCTATGGAGCCTAAAATGACGGGATTTGTCTTCAAAATCCACGCCAATATGGATCCCAATCACCGCGACCGAATCGCTTTTCTGAAAATCTGCTCGGGCGTCTTCGAACGCAACAAAAATATGCTGCACGTGCGCAGCGGCAAACAGCTCAAATTCTCGTCGCCGACCGCTTTTATGGCCGAGAAGAAGTCCATTATCGACTTTGCCTACCCGGGCGACATTGTCGGCCTGCACGACACGGGCAACTTCAAGATCGGGGACACCTTCACCGAGGGTGAAAAGCTCAAATTTACGGGCATTCCCTCCTTCTCGCCCGAGCAATTCCGTTATATTGACAATGCCGATCCGCTGAAGTTCAAACAGTTGGCCAAGGGTGTCGATCAATTGATGGACGAGGGTGTGGCACAGCTCTTCACCTCCACGCTCAACGGTCGCCGCATTATCGGCACGGTTGGGGCGCTCCAATTCGAAGTGATCCAGTATCGCCTTGAACACGAGTACAATGCAGCTTGTCGCTGGGAGCCGATTTCGATCTACAAAGCTTGCTGGATCGAGAGCGACAACGCCGCGCAGTTGGCCGACTTCAAACGCCGCAAACACAGCAATATGGCGCTCGACAAGTACGACCGCGATGTCTATTTGGCCGACACGAGCTATGGTCTGGCCTTGGCGCAAGAGAATTTCAAAGATATTCATTTCTACTTCACCTCCGAATTTTAGAAGCTGTTTGAATTTGTTACCGAAGTTATTTTAGCGCTATTTCCGCTGCTGCTAAGAGGTAAAATATAAGCACTTTAGACTACACAGCAAAGCCGCAAAGAGCGTTCTCTTTGCGGCTTTGCTGTGTGGTGGATGGCTCTATTTTTGGATGCCGCCGTCGGCTTTGATCTGCGCTAAAAGCGCCTTCAACTCGGCCGTTTTTTCGGGATTTTCGGCTGCAAGGTTGTGCCGTTCGTTGGGGTCGGCTTGCAGATTATAGAGTTGATCGGTGGGCAAATTACCCAATTCGGTGTTGGTGCCGATGTTGATGGCCGGCCCGTTGTTGGGTTCGATGTATTTCCAGTCGCCGACGATCACCGAGAGCGCCTGCGTCAGACTGTATTCCACGACGTAATCCGATCCGACGTCGCTTTTGCCAAGAAATGCGTCGAGTCGGTTGCGGCTGTCGGGCGCGGCGCCTGCCGGAATTTCGGCCTCACAAAGGGCTGCCAATGAAGCGTAGAGGTCGATGTGACTGAGCAGCACATTAGACTGGCTGCCGGCTGGAATGTGTTTGTTCCAACGAGCGATGAACGGCACGCGCGTGCCGGCTTCGAAAGCGCTGTATTTGCCGCCGCGATAGTCGCCCCAAGGTTTGTGGTCGCCCAACAATTCGACCGCCTGATCTTTGTAACCATCATCGACCACCGGCCCGTTGTCGCTGCTGATGATCAGCAACGTGTTGTCGGCAATGCCCAGCTCCTCGAGACAAGCCGTCACCTGTCCGATTGCATAGTCGAACGAGAGGATGGCGTCGCCACGTGGTCCCATACCGCTTTTGCCCACAAAACGTTCGTTGGGAACGCGTGGAACGTGGACGTCGTTGGTGCCGAAGTAGAGAAAGAAGGGTTTGTCTTTGTTGTCGCGAATGAAGGCGAGCGCCTTCTCGGTAATGCGGTCGCCGATCAGTTCATCTTTCCACAGCGCGTTTTTGCCACCTTTCATATAGCCGATGCGCGGAATGCCGTTGATGATTGCTTGGTCGTGGCCATCGGAGGGGTGAATGCGCAGCAATTCGGGATTCTCTTTGCCAGTTGGTTCTCCAGCGAAGGGGGTGGTGTAGCTCACGGCGATCGGATCGGAAGGCTCGAGGTTCACCACGCGCTGGTTTTCGATGTAAACGCAGGGCACGCGATCTCCCGTGGCGGCCATAATGAACGAGTAGTCGAAGCCGATGTCGCTCAATCCGGGACGAATTTCGCCGTTCCAGTTCTGCGTGCCGGCCGTGTCACCCAAACCGAGGTGCCATTTACCGATCGCTCCGGTGGTGTAGCCGGCGCTCTTGAAGAGGTCGGGTAGCGTGTATTGTTCGGGGCGGATGATCATCCCGGCGTCGCCGGTTGCGATGCCGGTACCTGCTTTGCGCCACGGATATTGTCCCGTGAGCAGTCCGTAGCGAGCCGGTGTACTGGTTGCGGCGGCCGTGTGGGCGTTGGTGCAGCGAAGACCCTCTTGTGCCACGCGGTCGGTGTTGGGGGTGGCTATGGTTTTTGCGCCGTTGCACGAGAGATCACCAAAGCCTAAGTCGTCGGCGTAGATGATGATCACATTGGGTTTCGGAGGTGTCGATGGGCTTTGTTGGCAGGCGCCCAGTGGGGCAAGGCCGGCAGCACAGAGCAGTTGAAGGTAGGTCGGTTTCATGGCGGTTGGTGCTTTTTTATACGACAATATTACGAACAAATTGGCGGTTTTTCAAATTGCACGCCAAGAAATCTGTTTTTTACTCCATCTCGGCCAAAGCCCGATCCATTTTGTGGCGAATTTCGGCCGTGCAGAGATTGCCGATGCTCCCCTCGTGGGTGTGATGCACCTCGCGTGTAGGTCGATATGTTCCCTGCTGAACAGCCTGCCCGACTTGCCGATAGGCTTCGCGGAAAGGCACCCCTTGCAGCGTCAGGCGATTGACATCCTCGACCGTGAACAGATAGTCGTACCGCTTGTCGTCGAGGATGTGGTCGTTGATTTTGAGGTGCGAGAGCATAAAGCGACACATCGCCAGCGTGCGGCGGATCTCGGTGGTTGCCGGGAAAAGTATATCCTTGAGCAGCTGCATATCGCGGTGATAACCCACCGGCAGGTTGCCGGTGAGCAACGCGATCTCGTTGGGAACCGATTGCAGGCGGTTGCAGCGTCCGCGCATCAACTCAAAGACGTCGGGATTCTTCTTGTGGGGCATAATACTCGATCCGGTGGTGAGCGTGTCGGGCAGCGAGACAAAGCCGAAATTCTGACTCATAAACAAGCAAACATCCATCGACAGTCGTCCCACGGTAGCGGCTACGGCAGCTATTGCATTGGCTGCGGCGCGTTCGCTCTTGCCGCGGCTCATCTGTGCGGCAATGACGTTGTAATGCAGCGTCTCGAAGCCCAAAAGGCGGGTGGTCATCGTGCGATCGAGCGGAAACGACGAACCATAGCCGGCCGCCGAACCCAGCGGATTTTGGTTGGCAATGCGGTAGGCGGCCGTCAGCAGCCGCACGTCGTCGATCAAGGTCTCGGCATAAGCGCCGAACCATAGGCCAAACGACGAGGGCATCGCGATTTGCAGGTGGGTGTAGCCCGGCATCAACGTCGCGCGGTGTTGCTCGCTGAGGCTTTGCAGGGTGTCGAAAAGCGCCTTTACGTCGCCCGTGATTTGTCGTAATTCGTCGCGCAGAAAGAGTTTGAGATCGACCAATACTTGATCGTTGCGCGAGCGGCCGGCGTGGATTTTTTTGCCGGCATCGCCCAAACGACGGGTGAGCATCAACTCAACCTGCGAGTGAATATCTTCGGTGTCGGCCTCGATGGTGAACTGCCCGTCCTCGATTTGTGCCCCAATTTGGTGCAATCCGTCGGTCAGCACAGTCAATTCCGAAGCGGTAAGCAGCCCGATCTTTTCGAGCATAGCAATGTGCGCCAGCGAGCCTTCGACGTCGTAGCGTGCCAAGCGCAGATCCAGTTCGCGGTCGTTGCCCACGGTGTACTCTTCGACCATTGTGTCGGGTTCGAAGCCCTTATCCCAAAGTTTTCCAGCCATTTTCTTCTATAAGTTGTTCGATAAATTGTTCGTAAATTGTCAATCCCTCCGCGATTTCGGAGAGCAGCACATATTCGTCGGCCGCGTGTGAACGAGCGGATTGCCCGGGTCCCATCTTGAGCGATGGAAAAGGCATCAGCGTGCGGTCGGAGGTGGTCGGTGAGACAAAAGTTGAGCGACCGATGCCCCGTGCCGCGCGAACCAGTGGGTCGTTGTCGTCGAGGGCAACGGCGCGGATGTGCGTCGAGCGCGGCGTTAGCTCGGCGTGGAGTGCACGGCGCACCAGCTCAATGGTCTGTTCGTTGGTGTAGGCGTCGGTGGTGCGTATATCAACCACAAAATGACAACGGTCGGGGACGACGTTGTGTTGTGTTCCGGCTTCGATTTGGGTCACGGCGATGCCGATAGCCCCCAACAACGCAGACTCGCGTTCGAAATGCAGGGTGCGCAGCTGAGCAATGTCATCAAGGGCAATGTAGAGGGCATTAACCCCCTCGCCGCGTGCTGCGTGGCCACTTATGCCGTGTGCTTGGCAGTCCAAAACCACCAAGCCTCGCTCTCCCGTGGCGGCCTGCATCGAGGTCGGCTCCCCCACCAACGCGCAATCTATGTGTCCCAACGTGGGCAACAAGGCGCGTATGCCGTGCTCGCCCATACACTCCTCCTCGGCGGTGAGTGCCAACAGCAAGTTGACCGGCAAGGGGCGGTCGCGCAGTGTGAGAAATGTCTGTGCGAGTGTGACCACCGAGGCGCCGGCATCGTTGCTTCCCAATCCGTAGAGCTTGTCGCCCTCGATGGTTGGGGCATAGGGGTCACGCGTGTAGGAGTCCACCGGGCGCACGGTGTCGTGGTGCGAGTTGAGCAGCAGCGTCGGCCGCGCAGGATCGAAGGTCGTGCTGCGCGCGATGATGTTGTTGTAGAGTCGCTCGGGGGCGGCTCCGTGTTCGGCGAGGAACGCAAACAACCGATCGGCCGTCTGCTCCTCACCGCGTGAGGGCGAGGGCAGGGCGATCAGACTTTGCAGCAGCGCGATGGCTTCGGTGGTTTTGGCGTCCATTTGAGCGTTTTCTTAAGAAGCTATTTGATGACGGTTCCCGTTTGGTTGAGCAGGTTGTCCGCGTGTTTGATGGTGACACTCCGCACGCCGTGGGCGATGGCTTGCAGCGCATTTTCCACCTTGGGCAGCATTCCTTGACTGACGATGCCGGCGGCTTTGAGCGCGTCGAAGGTCTCGGCCGTGATTTGGCCGATGATTGAACTGTCATCCTCCCGATCGCGCAGCACGCCGCACTTTTCGAAGCAGAAAATCAGCTCCGTGGGGGCTATCTGCACCATCGCCTGAGCGATTGCCGAAGCCACACTGTCGGCGTTGCTGTTGAGCAGCGTGCCCTGTCCGTCGTGGACAATGGCGCTGAAAATCGGGGTAATGCCAGCTTTGAGCATTGTGTCGAGCAACTCGCAGTTGACCTGTTCGATGTCGCCCACAAAGCCGAAATCTATTGGTTCGGGGCTGCGACGACGGGCCTTCAGGGCGTTGCCATCGGCACCCGATAACCCCAGTGCATTGCAGCCTGCGGCCTGTAATCCGGCGACGATCTGCTTGTTGATCAACCCGGCATAGACCATTGTCACCACCTCGAGCATCTCTTGATCGGTGATGCGACGACCATCGACCATGTGTGCCTTCAACCGAAGTTGTTCGGCCAATCGCGTGGCGAGTTTTCCGCCGCCGTGGATGAGGATTTTCGCCCCCGGAAGTGCCGCGAAATCTCCAAGAAACCGACCCAGTGCCGCAGGGTTGTCGATGACATTGCCGCCGATTTTGACGACTGTGATTTTCTCCATTCTATGAAGCTTAATTTTATGACTTTCGTTTTTTTTAGACCGTTTTCAACCCTTCTAATAGCCGTTTGAGCACCACCTGTGCCGATATTTCGCGATTGGCAGCCTCTGCAATCACCAAGCTGCGTTCCGATTCGATCACCTCGTCGGTGACGATCATATTGCGTCGCACGGGCAGGCAGTGCATAAAATAAGCGTTGTCTGTAAGTGCCATTTTTTCAGCATCGACCGTCCACGCGCGATCGCGACTCAGCACCTTGCCGTAGTTGGGATCGGCGTAGGCCGCCCAGTTTTTGGCGTAGATGAAATCCGCCCCCTCGAAGGCTTTGCGCTGGTCGTATTCGACACGCGCCTTGCCGACAAATTGCGGCGCGAGTTCGTAGCCTGTGGGGTGGGTGATCACGAAGTCGTAATCGGTGGCATTCATCCACTCGGCGAACGAGTTGGGAACCGCCTGCGGCAGTGCGTTGGGATGCGGAGCCCACGACAGCACCACCTTGGGGCGCGCCTTGGTTTTGTGCTCCTCGATGGTAATCAGATCGGCGAAGCTCTGCAAGGGGTGGCGTGTGGCAGCCTCCATCGAGAAGACGGGTCGTCCCGAATAGCGGATGAACTGCTCCAAAACGCGCTCTTCGTAGTCCTCGGTTTTGTCTGCAAAGTGGGCGAATGAGCGCACTCCGATCAGATCGCAATAGCTGCCCATAACGGGAATGGCCTCCAATAGATGTTCGGCCTTGTCGCCGTCCATCACCACGCCGCGTTCGGTTTCGAGCTTCCAAGCCCCTTGGTTGACATCCAACACCATCACGTTCATTCCCAAGTTCATCGCAGCTTTTTGGGTCGAAAGACGGGTGCGAAGACTGGCGTTGAAGAACAACATCAGCAGTGTTTTGTGCTCTCCCAAGTGGGCAAATTGAAAGCGGTCGCGTTTGAGTTCCAGCGCTTCGGTGACTGCGGTGTGCAGGTCGCCTATATCGGCAACACAAGTGAATTTTTTCATCGTACAAGTTCTTTAAAGGCATCCAAAAAACAGTCGGCTTGTGTGTCTGTGAGGCACAAGGCCGGCAGCAGTCGCACGGTGGAGGCGCCGGCACCGCCTGTGAAAATGTGCTTTTCGAAGAGCAATTGCCGCCGGAAGTCGCTCCCCGAGCCGTTGAGTTCGATGCCGATCATCAATCCGCGGCCGCGCACCTCGCGCAACCCTGCGATCTGTCGCAGTTCGCCCAGCAGCTTGTCGCCCACGGCGGCGGCGTTGGCGATGAGTTGTTCGCCCTCGAGCACGTCGAGCACGGCAATTGCGGCCGCGCAAGCCAAATGATTTCCGCCAAAGGTCGTGCCCAAAAGTCCCGCACGCGCCTCAATGTGGGGTGCGATGAGCACGCCGCCGATCGGAAATCCGTTGCCCATTCCTTTGGCGGTGGTGATCAAATCGGGGCGGATGCCTGCCCATTGGTGGGCGAAAAAACGTCCTGTGCGGCCGTAGCCGGATTGAATTTCGTCGAGAATGAGTTGTGTGCCGGTTTGCGTGGCGAGCGTGCGCAATTGGCGCAGAAAGTCGTCGGTGGGGCAATGAATGCCGGCTACCCCCTGAATGCCCTCGATGATGACGGCCGCAAACGTCCCCGTCTCGAGTTTGGCGCGAGCTGCCGCGATGTCGTTGAGGGGAGCAAATTCGACGTTGCTCGTGCGGTTGAACGGCGCGCAGATCGCGGGGTTGTCGGTGACGGCGACGGCGCCCGACGTGCGGCCGTGAAAGGCCTTCGAGAAGGCCAATACCTTGGTGCGACCGGTGTGAAACGAGGCCAATTTCAGGGCGTTTTCGTTGGCTTCAGCCCCCGAATTGCAGAGAAAAAGACGGTAGTCGTCATAGCCCGAGATGCGACCCAACTTGTCGGCCAAGGTGGTCTGAAGCGAGTTTTCAACCGAATTGGAGTAGAAACCCAAACGCGCGACCTGCTGCGAAAGGGCTTGCACATAGTGTGGATGCGCGTGGCCGATCGAGATCACGGCGTGACCACCGTAGAGATCGAGGTACTCGACGCCTGCCGCATCGTAGACGTAGCAGCTGGCACCGCGCACAGGCTCAATGGGATATAAAGAGTAGACGTTGAAAAGTTCCATAATTTTGCGTTCGTTTTTTTTAGAATGCCGAGGCTTTCAACCGCAATCCTTCGCCTTCATCGAGACCGAAGATCAGGTTCATATTTTGCACGGCTTGTCCCGAAGCCCCCTTCAGCAGGTTGTCGATCGCGACGACGATGTGTAGCTTGTCGCCGTGTTTTTCGACGTGGAGCAGTGCCTTGTTGGTGTTGACTACCTGTTTGAGATCCACCTCGCCGGCCACCACGTGGGTGAAGGCGGCTGCGCGGTAAAAATCAGCATAGAGGTGCTCTGCGTCCACCTCATTGCGTGTGCACGTGGTGTAGACGCTGGCCAAAATGCCTCGGGTGAAATCGCCACGCAGGGGCACAAAATTCACGGCACGCGTGAATGAAGGCTGCAAGAGTTGCAGGTTGCGCCGAATCTCTTGTAGGTGCTGATGTTCAAAGGCTTTGTAGACCGAAATATTGGCGGCACGCCAACTGAAATGGGTGGTTGCCGAGGGTTTGACACCGGCTCCCGTCGAACCGGTGATGGCCGTCACGTGAAGCTCGTCGGTCAGTAAGCCGGCTGCCGCAATTGGCAGCAGCGCCAACTGAATCGC
The DNA here is from genome assembly GCA_036651015.1 of Alistipes sp. Taxonomy (GTDB): domain Bacteria; phylum Bacteroidota; class Bacteroidia; order Bacteroidales; family Rikenellaceae; genus Alistipes. The sequence continues at coordinate 8,998 of JAVVYP010000029.1, read as the reverse complement.
GGTGGCGAAGCAGCCCGGATTGGCTACGCGTTGCGCTCGCAGGAGGCGTTCGCGGTTGAGTTCCGGCAGCCCGTAGACGAAGCCGCAACGCTCGTCGCGGAAGTCCTGCGCCAAGTCGATGATCCGCAAGGAGTCGGGAGGCGTATTCGCATCGAGCCACTTGCGGCTTTCGCCGTGTGCCGAACAGAGAAATAGAACGTCGATGGACGACAGATCGTAGGTGTCGCAAAACAACAATTCGGTGTCGCCCTCCAATCCACTGTGCACCTGTGTGAGCCGATTGCCGGCGTTGCTGGTGCTGTGGACGAAGCAGATTTGCACCTGCGGATGGTTGATGAGCAGACGGATCAACTCGCCGGCGGTGTATCCGGCGCCTCCGATGATGCCGGCGCGGATCATTTCTTGTTGCGTTTTTGAACGTTGTGGTAGATTTTGATCTGGTTGCCGAGAATCTTGGTGAAACCCTTGACATCGTCGGCCGTCCACGCCTTGTTGACCTCGCCGTATTCGCCGAAGTCGGTCTTCATCAGGTCGTAGGTCGAATCGACGCCCACCAGCGTGTAGCAATAGGGGCGCAGAATCAGCTCAACGGTTCCGGTGACGTTGCGTTGCGAGGAGCGGAGCATTGCTTCGATGTCGCGCATCACCGGTTCCAAATATTGCGCTTCGTGGAGGAACATACCGTACCACGTGGCCACCTGCTCTTTCCAGTAGAGCTGCCACTTGGTGAGGGCGTGTTTTTCGAGCATTTTGTGGGCGGCGATAATGAGCACTGGCGCCGCGGCTTCGAAGCCTACACGCCCCTTGATGCCGATGATGGTGTCGCCGATGTGCATATCGCGGCCGATGCCGTATCGTGAGCCAAGGGCCTCCACCGTGCGGATCGCGTCGACTTTGTCGGCGTACTCCTTGCCGTTGACGGCGGTGATCTGACCCTCTTCGAAGGTGATCTTTAGCGACTCTTCACCCGTTGCGGTGATTTGGCTCGGGTAGGCCTCTTCGGGCAGCGTCTGCTCCGAATGGAGGGTCTCCTTGCCGCCGATCGAGGTGCCCCATAGCCCCTTGTTGATCGAATATTCCATCTTTTTGAAGTCGGCCTCGATGCCGTGTTGCCGGAGGTAGTTGATCTCGTATTCGCGTGTCAGGGTCATATCGCGTGTCGGGGTCAGAATCTTGATCTCGGGTGCCAGCACCTCGAAGGTCATATCGAAGCGCACTTGGTCGTTGCCGGCACCCGTTGAGCCGTGAGCCACATAAGCGGCGCCGATCTGTTTGGCGTATTCGATGATGGCGATGGCTTGGAAAATGCGCTCCGAACTGACCGAAATGGGGTAGGTGCCGTTGCGCAGGATGTTGCCGAAAATCATATAGCGGATGCTCTTTTCGTAGTACTCCTGTTCGATGTTGAGCGTGGCGTGCTGCACCGCGCCGAGGCTCATCGCGCGCTGTTCGACCTTCGTTAGCTCCTCTTGGGAGAAACCGCCCGTGTTGGCGATGGCCGTGTAGACCTCGTAACCCTTCTCCTCGGAGAGGTATTTCGCACAAAATGAGGTGTCCAGACCTCCGCTGAACGCCAAAACTACTTTTCTATTTTCCATTTTATCTTTTATTTCAGATTAAACAACTTCTTACATTTATTTTTCACATACATCACATAGGGTGCCAGTGGTGACGAGGGTATCTGCTCTTTGGCCGGATCGTATAACATACCGGTGCAGAGGCACATACGTCGCTTATTGCGTTGCAGGATGTCGTAATTGCAGCAGCCTTGGCAACCTTGCCAAAATTCCTCGTCCTCGGTCAACTCCGAGAAGGTGACAGGGGTGTAGCCCATTCGCGAATTGAGCTTCATCACGGGCAGTGATGTGGTGATACTGAATAACTTGGCGTACGGAAATCGTCGTCGTGCCAACTCGAAGGTTCGTCGTTTGATCCGTTCGGCGAGTCCCATATGGCGGTACTCGGGATCTACGATCAATCCGGAGGTGGCGACGAAATCGCCGTGACCCCAACACTCGATGTAGCTGAAACCGATAAGTTTCTGGCCGTCCAATGCGACGACGGCTTTGCCTCCGGTCATTTTTGCCGCAATGTACTCGGGCGATCGTTTGGCGATGCCCGTACCTCGCTGCAAAGCCGACTCGTAGATCAGGTCACAGATTCGCGGTGCGAAGTGTGCGTGGGTCGAGTCGGCAAATAAGACGCTGATAGAGTTGTTATTCATTGGTTATTGAAAGATGTTGAAATGTGTGTTCTTGGGTTGGAGCCTTGCCGTTAATTGTTGACGCGGAAAGCTCGTTGCACGCCTTTGATGCGCGTGATTGAGTGGATGAGCGTATCCACGGCATTGGTGCCGGGCACCTCGACGCTCACCGTGCCGGTGACGCAGCCGACAGGGGCTGCTGTGAACGACATCGAGCGGATGTTGAATTTCAGGTCGCGACTAATGACCTCGGTGATGTGGTTGGCCATACCGGTGGTGTCGGCGGCGACGATGCGTATCGAGATCAGGAACGAGCCGTCGGAGGAGGAGCGCCACCGTGCGTCGATGACGCGGTAGGGGTAGTTTTCGTGCATCCGCTTGGCGTTGGGGCAGTCGCAGCGGTGGATGGTGATGCCGGTGTTGATGGTCACAAAGCCGAAGACTTCGTCGCCTTTGATCGGGTTGCAGCATTTGGCCAACCGGTATTGGATCTTCGCGATGTCGTCGTCGATGACCAGCGCGTCCTGCGCGGTTGTGCTCTCTTTGGCGAGAGGGTGCACCTTGGCGCGCTCGGCTTCGGCAGCCGCTTGACGGCGCTCCTCGGCCGCTTCACCCGAGAGGTGACGCGTGAGAATCTCCTTGATGGTACCCAAATCGACCTTCTGCGTGGCGATTAGCGTATAGACGTCTATGCCCATCCGAAGTTTGAAATGCTTGGCCAAGTATGCCACTGCCTCGTCAATGGTCAGTGCGAATTTCCAGTTTTTGAGTTTGCGTTCCAGCTCCTCGCGCCCCATATGAGCGTGTTTGGTCTGCTCTTCGCGCAGAAAAGATTTGATCTTGTTGCGCGCCTTCGAGGTGACGACAAACGAGAGCCAGTCGGCTTTCGGGGTTTGGTTCTTTTGGGTGAGGATGGCGACGATGTCGCCGTTGTGGAGTGTGTCGCGAATGGATGCCGAGCGGTCGTTGACCTTTCCGCCACAGCAAGTTGTCCCTAACGAGGTGTGGATGTCGAAGGCAAAGTCGAGCAGCGTGGCACCCTCGGGCAATTTGCGAAGGTCTCCGTTGGGCGTGAAGACGAAGATCTCGCCCGATGCCGGTTTGGCGTCGAAACGCTGTGCCAGCGAGTGGGTGGTATCCTCCAGCAGTTCACGCAGACGCCCCAGCCACATTTCGCTGGTCTGCGCCCCTTGGTTGACCCCTTTGTAGCGCCAATGGGCGGCGATACCTCGTTCGGCTACGGCGTCCATTCGCTCGGTGCGTATCTGCACCTCGACCCAGCGGCTTTCGGCCGAGACGGTGGTGTGCAGCGACTCGTAACCGTTGGATTTGGGGATCGAGATCCAGTCACGCATCCGGTTGGGGTTGGGCGTATAGAAATCCGTGACGACCGAGTAGGCCGTCCAGCACTGCCGTTTCTCCTCGTCGAGGGGGCAGTCGACGACAATGCGGATGGCAAAAATATCGTAGACACCTTCGAAAGGCACGTGTTGCTTGTGCATTTTGGTCCAGATCGAGAAGATCGACTTGGTGCGGCTCTTGATGTGGTAGTGGAGGCCAAGGTGGTCTAAACGTTCGGTGATGGGCACCAAAAAACGGGCAATGAATGCGCTGCGTTCATCGGCACTCTCCTCCAATTTGGTGAGAATCAGCTCGTAATCTTTGGGTTCGAGGTATTTGAGCGCGATGTCTTCCAACTCGCTTTTGACGTTGTAAAGACCCAATTTGTGGGCGATTTGGGCATAGAGATTCATACTCTCCCAGCTCTTTTTGCGCCATTTCTCGTGTGGGAACATCGCCAGCGAGCGCATAACCTCCAGCCGATCGGCCAGCTTGATCAGGATCACACGCGGATCCTGTGAGTAGGAGACGATCAGATCGCGGAAGTTGTCGGCCTGCTCCTTGGCCACCTTCAACTTCAGCTCCGAGATGTTCGACATTCCCACGGTGATGCCTACGACTTGTTCGCCGAAACGTTGCCGTATGTCGGCGGTTAAGGCGAGTAGTTTTTCGGCTGGCAAACGTTTGTGGCTGAGTCGAATAACATCGTGAAGAATGGAGGCGACTGTGGAGTTGCGACCCAAGCCGATCTCCGAAATGACGATCGACGCCACGGCCGCAGCGTGATCCAACAGAGGCCGCCCGTCGTAGCGTAGCTCACCTGCGAGCTGCTCGTCGGCAAACGCCAGCGCATCATCGACGATGTGCTGTGTCTCCTCCGAAAAGTTCGCGCGCACGAGTGTGCGAAGTTTTTCGTAGCGTGAAAAGTCCATTTTTACCTAACCTTTAGAGACCAAAGCGATGGTTTCCTAACCTTGATTGCAAAGATATGAAAAAATTTCATAAATTTGACGCATTAACTCAGTACGAATAAAATGGCACAGAAAAAAGAGGTTTACGTACCGACCCTTGGCGAAGAGATTGCCAATTCGGTTTCTCACGGTGTGATGACGTTGCTGGCACTGCTATCGCTGCCTTTTGCCGCTGTGTGGGCTTACATCCACACGGGCAACAGCCTGATGGCGTCGGCGTCGGTGAGCATTTTTGTGATTTCGATTTTTTTGATGTTTCTCGCCTCGACGCTCTACCACTCGATGAATCCCACGTCGAAACACAAGGCGGTCTTCCACATTCTCGACCACATCTTCATCTACGTGGCCATCGCAGGCAGCTATACGCCCATCGCGCTGACGGTCATCGGCGGCTGGCAAGGGGTGTTTATCACCGTGTTGCAGTGGGTAATGGTGATCTTTGGGATCTTCTATAAATCGCTGTCAAACAAGTCGATACCGGCAATTAGTCTGACGATTTATTTGGTGATGGGCTGGACGATTGTCTTCTTCCTGCCGCTCTTCATCCGCCAAGCCTCGACGCCGTTGTTGGTGCTCATTGCCTTGGGCGGTGTGTTTTATACGTTGGGGGCGTGGTTCTATGCGCGCAAGGGGTTCCGCTACCACCATATGGTGTGGCACCTGTTGATCAACTTGGCCGTACTCTCCCACTTCATCGGGATCGTCTTTTTCCTCTATTAAGAGGTTTTGCGTACCAAATAAATGTGATCCGGCGGCAGGGCGTATTGGGTGCGTTCGGCTGGTGTGAAGCGCGCGGCGTAGTCAATATCTTCGACCGTGAAACCTGCTTCGCGCAGTCGTTCGGCGTAGTCGGCACCGTAGATGCGTCGGTGGTCGTATTGTCCGAAAATGCGCGTGCGCTCTTCGGGCGAGGTAATGCTATCGTCTTGATAGGTATGTATATAGCTCAGATCCACGGGCGAGAGTACAATGCCCCAGCCGTTGGGTTTGAGGATGCGGTAGAGTTCGCGCAACGCCTGCCGATCGTCGGCGACGTGTTCGAGAATATGGTTGCAGATCACCACTTCGACCGAGGCATCGGTGAGTGGAATTTGCTGAACATCGAAGTGTAAATCGGCCAGCGGACTCTCCAAATCGGCGGTGATATATTGGCCGGCGTGGTTGGCAAAGTGGGGTTTCAGGTGGCGCAGGATGCAGACCTCGGGGGCGATGTGCAGTGTCCGTGGAAAACGTTGCAATAGGTCTGTTTCACGCGTCAGATAGAGCCACAGCAGCCGGTGACGTTCCAGCGATAAACAGTTGGGACACAGTGCATCAGGACGGCTTTGAACATAACCGTAAGGCATAAATCGGCGGTAATGAGCGCCGCACACCGCACACGTGCGGCCTGCCCCTTTGTAGAAGAGTCCGGCCACCGGCACCGCCCAGCTGGCTACGTGTTGCAGCACAGGGCGTGGAATGTGGTTCAACGACCATTTGATCAGCCCTTTCATCCTATTGCAATATTTTGTTGACCTCCTCTTCGGCCTTGATCAGCCGCTTTTTGCAGTTGGCGATCAGCTCCGTGGCGCGCTTCACCTCCTCGGCCAAGCTGTCCACATTCATCTCCTCGTTGCGCAGTCGGGTGAGAATCTTTTCGATCTCGGTCATCGCCTCTGCATAGGTCAACTCTTTCTTTTCCATATCGTTGCTTATTTTACTGTTGCTGTGATGGTGCCGTCGGAGATCTTGATCTGCAAGTCGTCGCCGGCGTGTACGGCCGTCGCGCTGTGTACGGTTTTGCCGCCGCAGCGCACCACGGCAAACCCCAGCCGCAAGATGCGTTCGGGCGAGCGTCCGGCGATGAGTTCGGCTGCGTGGTCGAGGTGTATTGTCTGCTGCGCAAGTAGTGCGCGCACAGCCTCGGGAAGCCGTGTTGCGCACTGCTCCAACCGCATTGTTTGCCGGGTTATAAGTCCGCTGCTCAACTGTCGCAGGTCACTCGAAAGATGCTCCAAACGCATCTGTGAGGTGTGCACGGCCTGTATGGTTTGGTCGTGCAGTTGCAGGGCGGCATAGTTGAGCCGCCCGTCGAATTCGGTGATTCGTTCCACCAACCAGCCAGCCACGGCGGTCGGGGTTTTGAGCGAGGTATGTGCCACCATATCGGCGACGCTGACGTCTTTGTCGTGGCCAATGCCTGTCACCACGGGCAGCGGAAATTGCGCCACGTGGGCGCAGAGTCGGTAGGCGTTGAAGCAATTGAGGTCACTGGCCGAGCCGCCGCCACGGATGAGCACCACAGCATCGAAATCGGCCTGTCGAGCGGCCACTTCGCACAACGCTGCGACGATCGACTCTTCGGCCGCCGTGCCCTGCATAAAGGCATCGAAAAGTGTCAGCGAAAATCGGTAGGCGCTCTTTTCGATCTCTTTACAAAAGTCCTGATAACCAGCGGCATTGGCACTCGATATGACAGCCACGCGCTGCACGACGGGCGGCATTAGCTGTGTGTGATTCATCTCCCATACGCCCTCTTTTTGAAGTTGCGCAATGGTCTGTTGTCGTTGCCGTTCCATATCGCCCAACGTGTACGAGGGGTCGATGTCGGTGATTTGAAGTGAGAAGCCGTAAAGCTCGTGGTAGGTGACCGTTACTTTGGCCAAGATGCGGATGCCGGCAGCGAGCCGCTGGGTGGTCTGCGCTTCGAAAGCAGCGGCAATACGCGCGTAGTGGGTGCGCCAAATAACGGCGCGCGTCTGTGCGACAGGTACCCCGTTATCACCCCCCTTTTCGATCAACTCCAAGTAGCAATGTCCCGAGTAGTTGACCTTGATTTCGGAGATTTCGGCACTGACCCACAACGGTGATGCAAAACGTTCGTCGAGGGTCTGTCGAATCTGCCGTTGCAGCTCGCGCAGCGAGAGGTGGGGTAGCTCGTCCATTTTAACCGAGCAAAATACCTATGGTTAGCAACAGCCCGAACAGCAGCATATTGCGTGCAGTTTCGCCCAAGCAGACGTTCAACTCTTCGCCGTGGTCGATGCGGATCATCTTGCGCCAAGTGACATAAAACACACCCCAATAAATCAGCGGCAACAGAGCTGCCCACGTGCGTCCGCCCCAAAGCAAAGTCAAGCAGAGCGCTACGGCTGTGGTGCCCAATGCCAAGTAACCCCAGCGTCCCACGCCGGCGCCCAGACAAACGACAATGGTGCGTTTGTCGCATTGTGCATCCTCCTCACGATCGCGGAAATTGTTGACCATCAGCATTGTGTCGATCACCAAGCCGCAAGCCATAGCCACAACAACCACCTCCCAATTCCACCCTCCGGTTTGGAGATAGTAGGTGAAGCCGACCGGGATTAGGCCGAAAAAGAGGATGACCGCCACATCGCCCAATCCGTGATAGGCCAACGGATAGGGACCTGCGGTGTAGAAGTAGGCGAAGATGACGCAGATCAGACCGACGATGATCAGCCACCAGCCGGCATAAAACAGCAGTCCGCAACCGGCAGCGCAGGCGGCGAGGGTGAAGGCTGCAATGCCCTTTTTCATCGCCGGCAGGGTGATGTACCCCTTGGCGAAGGCACGATCGGGGCCGAGTCGGTCGGGTTGGTCGGAGCCTTTGAGAAAGTCCCAAAGGTCGTTGACCAAATTGGCGGTGCATTGCATCAACAGCGCAAAGATGAGGCACAACAGGGCGATAATCGGCTTGAAGGCACCGTCGGAGTAGGCCAGCGCCGAAGCCGCAAGAACCGGAATGGCCGAAGCACTCAAGCTGTAAGGGCGGATGGCCAAAATCCACGCAGATAGGGAGTTGGTTTTCATATTCTTCTGTTTTTCTGCTGTGTTTTTATCGGATCACCAATTCGACAGGCTGCGGCATCTGTTTACCTGCTGGAAGTTGAACATACAGCACCCCCTCGCTTTCGATCGGTTGGCCGTTTTTGCAAGCCGGAAGCCAATCGGGGGCTTCACCCAAGGCCTTCAGCACGCGCCGTTTGAGTCGGCTGTCGGTTGATTCAAGTTCCTGTTTGACCTGCGTCTTGCCCTCGGGCGAGATTGTATAGCGTAGCACAACGCGTGCCGTCGGCTCGCCTTCGCCCCACGTCACTTGGCGTGCAATGTAGTTGTTGAAAGACGAATCGGCCTGAAAGCGTGCGGCTTGGTCGTAGCGCAGTGTGATGAGCAACACCCCGTGTGCCGCGCCTGCGCCGTAGCGTGCGATGCTTTGTTCGTCGGCCGGCAGCGATTCAACGTGTTCGATCTCCTCGGGTGGAATCGAGGCGATCTGCTCGGTGGGCGTGCCGTTGACAATGTAGAGCGGTTGCTGCGCACAAAGTGGCAGCGCGAGAAGAGTTGCTGCCAATAGAAGGATCGGATATTTCATTTTGCTTTTTTTAAGAACGCAGCTTGTGGGGCTGAGAAGCTGTTTTAAATTCATTCAATAATTTTGTTATGACTCTTTTTCGCCCTTTTTTCGTGTCAATTTCGTTGCATA
>JAVVYP010000028.1:0-23986 GCA_036651015.1 Alistipes sp. | reverse complement strand
CCGCGAGTGGTTCACTGCCGCCGAACGCCAATTTGAGCACCCGAGATGGGGTGATGAGTGTTTGCATAAAAAGGGGGTTTTGTGGTTTTGAGGATGGGGATTCTAAAGGGAATCCTGAAATACTACTCGATGCTTCGCACAGCGAACCATTTCCTGTTTCAAGCCCCTCCCGAGGGAGGGGTTTGGGGTGGGGTCAGGCTTACAAACGCGGCGGCACGCCGCGATCACGCGCCGGAAGTAGTCTGATTGCGCGCATAGGAACCGCCTGTTTCCGCGTTCGCCCCTACTCGATGCTTCGCACATTGTATTTCGTAATTTCCGACAGAAAAACCTGCTGTCGTTCGTCGTCGGGATCGTAATCCAACCCATCGGCTTTGCGTGCCTCCCAAACCCTCATATAGATGGGCTTTGAGCGCGTCGGTGGGCGGTTGACAATTTCGAGTGACGAGGTGTCGATGGCCAGAATGGCGGTGATAAGCGCGCGAATCGGCTCCAAAAGTTCGGATTGCTCGGCGAGGATGACTGTGTTGAGTGCCACCTCGTATTCGTGGAGAATGCGCTCGGCGCTGAAGCCGGTCGAGTAGTCCAGTCCGCTCAAGGTTCGGAACCACGAATGCGCCACCACAATGTCCGAAACCGCCTGCTCGTGCAGTGCCTGCCAGTCGCCTTCGTTCTGCGAGGCGATGGGGATGAAGCGCGAATTGTCCTGTTCGGCACCCTCGCGGATGACAAACATCACCTGCCCGGGGTTGCCGGCGAACTTCTGTTCGGCCATGTGGACAATGCGTTCGGCCTCCGTTTCGTTGTCGACGGTGCTGTCGAGCATCATTACCCCCGAGAGCTGGAATGAGTTGTCGAGGCGTGAGATGTTCCATCGGTCGGTTTTGTAGGCGATGGCCGAGACGCTGAAACCGGCGATGTAGGGCGGCACGCCGTAGTGTTCGAACATCGGTTCGTAGTCCTTGTAGTGGATGATCGCGCGCAACGATCCGTCATCTTGGGTCTCGAAGAGCGGATAGAGCGGAAGTGTTCGCGCCTCTTTGGGTTTGAAAGCCGCCCAATCGGGATGCAGGAGAATGTGGGTCGAATCACGTGCCACGCGACAGTGCGAAGCGTCTTGGTGGTAGAGCGATAGGAAAGAGTGTGCGGCATCGGTCACCACCTCCAAAAACGCATTTCCAAAGAGTGACTTGTCGAAGGCCAGTTTGTTGAGAACCTGCCGCAGACTCTCACCACTGCCGTTTACGTGGCGGATGAAGGCCGACAGTCGGGGCTGCTGTGTCTCGTCGCACGTGAATCCTTTGCCCGAGATGTAGTCGGCTTTGTCGTTGATAATACGGCGGTGGGTGGTCGAGCGGCGCGCCATCAATGCCAAGGCGCAAGGAAACAGGTTGTCGTCGCCCCAGCGCCAAAATTTGTCGCTCTCGACCCTGCCTGCTCCGAGTGCAATGTAGGGATCCGTGTGGTTGCTCACGGCGACGGCCGTTTTGAATTTTTTTGCTTTGCTCATAGTTGTTGAGAGGTGTGAAACGGTTTGAACCTCCGCAGAATATAAAAAGATCCTGCGGAGGGTGTAGCGGTGTGCTACGAGCGGTAGGCGTAGGTGATGAGCGTCTCGTCGAGGACGTCGCAGCCGGCCATAAAGACGGCACGCTGGCGGTTCTCCATCTCATCGGGATTGTACCACATACGAACTTCGTTGCCCGGGAAGTCGGCCGTGTTGACGGCCATCACCAAGTTGCGACGATCGGTAAACAAGCAGAACGACTTGTGCAAAGTTGTTGCTGTGAGGTAGTTGCCAAGGCGAATGTCGACGACCGGAATCCCGTGGTAGGCCAACCCCTGCCGACCATCCACCGAACCCGAATAGGCGGCATCGACGCCCTTGCTGTCGAGGTACTTTTCGTAGAGGTAATAAAGATCGGAGGTGACGTAGAAGACCAGTTGTCCCTCGCTCTTGAGGTCTTGAACGCGGTTGCTGGCGTTGTTCCACAACTCATCGAAGATCTTGACCACGCGTGCCGGGTCGCTAAGTTCGGCCACTGGATAGGTCGTGTTGTAGATCGCCTCGCTGGTGACCATCGCGCTGATGCTCTTCAAAAATCCGTCGAAGGTGTTGTAACCGGTGGTGGCGGCGCTATCCCCGACCCACATTGTGGCGCGGATGTTTTCGGCCACAGCCTGCTTGAAGAGTTCGGTTTCGGCCAACTCCAATTCGCAACCCGTCAGATCGTCCATATTGACGTCGGCGCGTGCTGCGATCTTTTCGTAGACCAGCGAGAAGTAGTCCGCTGCCGAGAAACCAAGCTCGGCCTTCACACGCTTCAAGTTGAGCGTCTTTTGGTATTTGGTGGCCGGGTTGCCCCCTGTCCAGCCGGCGGCATTGTACTTCTGGAGGATGTTGCGCTGTCCATCCCAGAGTTGTACGGTGGTGGGTGTGGGGATGTTGTAGATCACCCGCACGCCTAAATCTTGGGCTGAAGGGCCGGTGAGCATCGGGCGGAAAAAGATGTTTTCGAGATCAGCACCTGTGTACTGCTTTGCATTTTCTAAGTAACTCATAATGGTTGTTTTTTTGTGTTAAATGGTTGAGAAATTGGGTGGAGAAAAATAGTTTTTTAGTTGTGGAACAGTTTTACATCTTCGGCATAAGCCCGTTCGTTGGCCGAGCGCGTGGGTTCACCATACGAGGGATCTTCGCGAGCCGAGAGTCGTGTGGGCAACAGTTGTTGCTGTGCTTGTTCGGCTGCCACCGTGGAGCGTTGTTGCGCCATCTGCTCATCATCGTCGAAATGGAGGATGTTGCGATCGGCCGGCAGCTGTGTGTCGGTGTGCAGCCCCACGCTGGCCAGCAACCGTTCCCAGCCGCGAACTATGTTTTGTGAGAGCGATGCTGCCGGATGCTCGGCCGCGTCGATCAGCGTGTCGGCCAATCCGGCGGCCACCGCCTCCTCGGGTGAGAGCCAGCGGCCACTGCCGTTGTTCTCGGCCATCAAAGTCTCGAACTCGGCGGCCGGGCGTCCCGAACGTGCGGCGTAAACCGCTGCGATGCGTGTGTCGGTTTGGCGGAGCATTTCGATCTTGGCCGCAAGTTCGGCGGCGTTGCCTTCGGTGGCACAAGCGGCAGTGTGGATCAGGTAGAGGGCGTTGGCCGAAATTTCGCGACACCCCTCCGATGCAGCTTGTGCGATGATGGTGGCCGCCGAGGCGGTGTAGCCATAGCAGCGCGTGGTAATGCGGCCACTCAGCGAGCGCAACGCGTCGTGAATCAAGAGCGCGTCGTTCACGTCGCCACCCGTCGAGCGGATGTTGACCACCACCTCCGAAGCGTCGATTTGGGTGATGCGCTGCACGGCATCGCGGAATTTTTCGTAGGTGGCTACGCGAGTTTCGGGTTGCTCGAACTGCCACTCTTCGGGCACGCCGATCGTGCCTTCGATGTCAATGTGGCAGACTTCGGTGTTGTTGCTGATTTGAATTTCAGATTTCATAATGTTGGGATTTGTATTGGTTGTAAAACAGGGTGCGCGCCTTTTCGTAGGAGCAACAACAGCTGTCGGCGGCCACGTGCAACGCTTCGCAACGAGGGGTTCCTTGGCGTGCCAATTGTTCGACTTGGGCGCAGATGACGCGCTGCTCGCAGGCTGAGCGGTTGATAAGTCCTTGTTTGATGAGCCGTTCGACGGCTTGTTCGGGCGAGACGTTGCGGAGCTGACCGAGGATGATCTCGGCCAATCGTTGTTCGTGTTGTGTCATAAGGGTTAATCTTCTGTAAGTCTGTTGAATGTGCAGCGCACCGAGGGCGCTTGCGGATCGTAGGTTGCGATGCTTTGCAGTGTGGCGCGCACCACCCCTTGACCGGTGTCGATGCGAAATGTTGTGCGTAGATCAGGGGCGCCGCATCCGGGCGCAAAGAGGGCTTCGAATTCGTGGGGTGCAATGCGTAGCCAGAGGGTAATGCGCTCTCGCGATGACTCTTGTGCCACCTGCCGATCGTAGAAACGATGCAATCCCCGAAGCCCATCGCGATCCTCGAAACCGAGTGTGAAACCTGCGGCGTGGCTGTCGCCGGCGAAGTGAAATGCCGCCAACGGGTAGGCCGCTTGTTCCGAGGGATAACCCCAGCGTTCGCCGATGGGGAGGGGGTGCATTCCCCAAAAACGTACGATGCGTGGGGTGAAATTGGTGCCGTCCTGCTCGGCGTCGTCGCGGTCACCGACCTGCATAATTTGCGCCGAGGGGGCGTTGAGGTAGTGCCCTTGGTCGTTGAGTGTGGGGCAAAACAGCGGATTTCGCACCTCTTCGCGACCCAGCTTGGCAGCATACGAAAGGCTTTTGACGCTCCAATCACCCAGTGGTGTTGCTGCCTTGGCGTCGAAGCGTGTGACGGCGCCATCTCCTTTGAGGTAGCCCCACGTCCGCAGTTCGTGGACATCGAGCACCCGATCCCGACGCTCGACTGGCTGCGAAAAGTCGGTTTTCTGTGTCCAATCCACCTCACGACCCGCGCCAAAAAAGTCATCTGCCGGCTCAATCCAAACGGTTTTTGTCGCCTCCTCGGTGTAAAATCGCAGGTTGAAAAGGTGCCCGACAGCGTTGATGAGCGCGGCCTGCCGTATGCGATGCTGCGCCACGTCGGCGAACGAAAGCATTGAGCCGAAGCCCGGGCTTGACAGAAAGCGCGGTGTGAGCGAGCACGCTTTGTGGAGGGTGAGCGACATTCCGGCTTCGGCACCCGACAAATAGATCAGATCGAAGTGCTTGGGTGATGCCGGAGATGCGATTTCGGCCGCTGTGCGTACCCTCAAATCGACGGTCGTCTCACCGGTTTCTCCCACGTAGCTGTTGTAGAGCGCCCAATCGCCCGAGTAGGGAAGCCAACTGTTGCCGCTGCGGATGAGCAACACGGGAGCCGAGACGCTGCCCGAAACGGGGGTGGTGACTACCGCCGAGCGTGCTGCGAACTCTGCCCAAAGTGCTCCTGCCGCTCCGTTGCGCGTGTAGGTGAGCCGATATTGTGCCCCGACGGTGTGGTCGAAAACCAAGGCGCGGTAGCTGAAATTGGTCGTGATGGCTGCGCGGTGATCGGTGTAGCGGTTGGCCAGCGTGAACGACATTTCGGCACCCGGGCCGAGGTAGAGCGTGTCGAAACCTCGAAGTCGTGTGCGGCTCATAATGCGGTGGTCGGTGGTGTAGTGCAGGTAGTATTCAAAACCCACACTCACCTCGGTGAGTGGCCGGAAGCGGATTTTGCCGTTTTCAAGCGCGAAGCAGTGGCCGTTGTTGTGAAGCTCGGGAATCGGCTCCGAATCGCAATCCAAGGTTTGGGGCGTTGCCGTCTCGACCAAATTACCCACGGTGTTGTACTGGGCTTTGGGATCGGCGTAGACGCGCCCCACATCATCGGCGAGAGCGGTCACCGGTGAGAGTCGTCGGGCGAAAAAGCCCATCCGATTGGCTGCGGCTGTTGTGTCGCGCGAAGGGTAGGCACCACTCAGGTAGAGCGATCGGAAAAAATCCGACTCCAAAAATTTGCTTTGCGTGCGGTATCCGGCTTGCCTGAAGATCTCGCCAAGGAGAGTGGCAATGTGCAAAAACGGATGATAGTCGTCCACCGAGAGCATTCGCTCGGCCGGCAGTAGATCCAAGGAGCTGTTTTGTTGGCCATATTCATCGCGGTGAATCGGAAAAAACTTGACGGGCGAGGTGTTTGTCCAGCTCTCGAAGATGGTGGTCGGGGTGAGTGGTGCCGCATAATCAATGTCGAGGGCGTTGAACATCTGTTGCGCGGCCACACTTGCCCAACGGGCACCGCCGTCGCGGATTTCGAGCGTGTAACCGGCATCCGATGTGGCCAAAAGCCGTGCTGTGCCGGAGAGCAACACCGCGCCATCGGCCGTAAGTTCAGCCCTGTGAAGCACCTCGTTGAAGTGTACTGCGGCGTGCGGATCGCGTGCAAAAGCGGCGAGGGCGTCGTTTTGCGGTGTTGGCGGCAGGGTGATCTTCAGCGAGCGACCCTCGCGGCAGCTCTCCGTGTCGACTGTCTTGTCGGCGTCATAGCCCGGAACGACACACGCCGTCGCCCCCAAGTCGCATCGTTGTCCGTCGATTTTCAGTTCCATTGTTTTTGTGTTTTGTGTTTGGCGCGAATTTCGATCTCCAGACAATTCAGTGCCCCTTGGCGATGTGTGGTCACCTTGTCGCTGACAACATCTATGGGTGTGTAGCGTTCACCCTCGACCAACCACACCTGCGGCGCTGTGAGCAGTTCGGTGAGCGGTTCGAGCACCGTTTGCGTCTCGTAGGCCGAACGAATAAGCCGGCGTTGTTCCTGCTTGGCTGCCGTCGCAATGTGGCCGTCAGCACCATAGGCGCGCTTTTTCGAAACTTCGACCGACTCCGACGCAACCACCGGAAAGGTGTAGTGCTCGATCGAACCGGCATCGCTGCGCCACGCCACACGGCACGCTCCTTGCGGCCGTGGCACGACTGTATATTCGATTTTTCCGCACACGCCGGCATCGACACTCAGGTACTCCGCTTCGGGATAGTCGGCCGTGTTGAGTCTGAAAAGATGCACGCCGGCCGTCGGTGTGGTGTAATTTTCGGCCGACACAACCCCGGCCGCTTGTGCCGTGATTGTCACCGAGCAGGCGCTGGCGGTGAAAAAGGTCAGCTCTTCGCACTCCCCGGCCGAGATCAGTCGGTTGCCGGGCATTGCACTGAGCAGCGTCGGCGCGGTGGCGTGGGTGCGTGTCGGCAGAAAACTCCGTGTGGCAGATGCTACGCTTGCGCTGCCTCCAACCACGGCGGCTTCGATCACCGCCGTCACGATGCGGCCGCTTGCCGCATAGAATCCGGTGACGCCCGTTGTCGGTGTGAAATGCACGGCGCGACGCAGGTAGGGCGCGGCATCGAACGTGGCTGTTTTGACGGCGGCGAAACGTTTGGCGCCCAACAGCGTGTTGTTGGTTGTGTCGGTAATGCGCAGGTCGATGTTGGTGGTGAGTTCGTGGCTGACGGCGTAGAGAACCTCCGCACCCAGTGGGGCGTAAGGAGAGGGTAGTTGTGTGAATTGCATGGGCGAGAATTTTAGATGCAACAAATGGACAACAGGCTGCGACGGTATGGAATACGGTCGTGTGTTGATAAGATGTGGATAAATTGTTGATAAGCGATGATAACAATTCACAAAAGACCGAAACAGAGCAGTTTCGTGATGTTGATAATTGCGGCGTCGTGCACAACGCGCTGTGAATCGTTGGGCAAATATACAACAGCCGATACCCCTTTGTCAAGTCTTTTTGGCTTTATTTCTATACTTTGTAGAAAAAGGCGTTTGCTTCGTTTTGCGGAACGGTATTTGTGGCTCAAATTTCCCCAACGCTAAAAAATAAGCCGATTCCTTTCTCTTTCCCAAGAAACTTCTTACCTTTGTGTTTTGAATTAAGAAACCGTTTATTTTATGGATGATGGTCATAGACCCACGAATAGCCGCTGTGTCGTATCTCAATACGATACCGTTTCTCTATGGTGTGGAGCACGAGGGTAACCTCCGTGCCGATCTGTCATTGTCCGACCCCACTTCCTGCATCCAAGATTTCGCCGAACATCGCGCTGATATTGCGCTGGTGCCTGCTGCTGCTGTGCCGATGTTGCCCGATGCGCAACTAATTACAACCTACTGTGTGGGCGCCCTTACAGCCTCTCGCTTGGCGTTGCTGGTGAGCCACGACCCGATTGCAGAGGTGCGCCGTGTTTTTCTGGGCGACAGCACCTCCACAGCGGCTCAATTGGCGGCCTACCTGTTGCAGAAACACTGGAAAATCAACCCCGAATACATTGTGCTCGAAGGGCACGCACGGCGTCTTGAGGCGCAGCGCGGCGATGCTTTCTTGGTCACCGACGACGATGTTTTCGAATTCGAGGGAGCCTTTCCCTACGTCTACGACCTCTCTGCCGAGTGGGCGAAAGCGACTCGAATGCCCTTTGCGTTTGCCGTCTGGGTGGCGCACAAGCAAACCGATCCCGAGCTGATCGAGGCGGTGCAGCAGGCCTTCACCTTTGGTTTGGAGCGCAGCTACGAAGCCCTCTTGGACTCAGGTCTCGACACCGAATGCGAGGAAGCCTACGCCTATCTTTCACAAATCGACTATATTTTCGACCACCAAAAATACAAAGCGCTCCATAAATTCTGGGACTCGGGTATCAAAGTTTCCCCGAGGGCCAATCCCGGCTGAAGAGGATAGCGAACTGCGAGTTCGCCTCTCTGCTAAACGGATTTATGAACTTTTAAGAGAGCGTAGTTATGATTACCATCTATCTCAAGCAATACAATAAGATTATCCGCAATGCCGACACCAAGCTCTTCGATGAGTTGGGCTACGACGACATCCTGTGGATTGATATGCTGCTACCAACGATCAAGGAGCAGAAGGCGGTCGAAAATTTTATGGAGATCAGCCTCCAGACCAAGCAACAGGTCGAGGAGATTGAGTCCACCTCCAAATACTCCGAGGACGAGAACGCCATCATCTCCAACTCCAACTTTTTTGTCCCCACAGGCGACTCATTTATCGTCGAACCCGTGTCGTTCATCATCTCCAACGAGGGTGTGTTGGTCTCGGTGCGCAATGCCGAATTCCGCACCTTCAAGGAGACCGAGAAACGCCTCCAGATGAACTACCGCAGCTATTCGACGGGCTATCACCTCTTCATTTCGCTGCTCGAGGTGCGCATTGATTTCGATGCCGACTTGGTGGAGTTGGTGGCCAAGCAGGTCGCCGCGCTGAGCAAGGACATCAACTCCGAGGATTCGATCGACAAAGAGGTGCTGCACCGCATTAGTGCCTTGCAGGAGAACACGATGTCGCTGCGTGAGAACATCTTCGACCGTCAGCGCGTCCTGTCGGGTATTCTGCGCTCCGAGCGCTTCCCGAGTGATATTTATCCCCGTTTGCAGCTGATGATCAAGGACGTCAACTCGCTGATCAACCACGCCGATTTCAGCTTCCAGCGTTTGGACTATATCCAAGACGCTGCGCTGGGTCTGATCAACATCGAACAGAACGAAATTGTCAAAATCTTCTCGGTGGCCGCCGTGATCTTTATGCCCGCGACGCTCATTGCCTCAATCTACGGTATGAACTTCCGCGTGATTCCCGAATTGGAGTGGCACTGGGAGCTTTCCAACGGCTGGACGATCCCCTTGGGTTACATCTTCGCCATTGGTCTGATGGTCTTCTGTTCGGCGCTGACAATCTGGTACTTCAAATACAAAAAATGGTTGTAGTTTTTTGAATCGACACCTTGTCCTACCCCACCCCAAACCCCCTCCTCAGAGGGGGTTTGCGTTAACCCCCAAAACCAAAGGTGTTTTTTCGACAATCGGCGCCAAGGTCTGCCCGATAAGAGGCTCAATTTTAAATTCACAATTGCCCTTTCACCCCTCGCCTTTTTCCGTTAATTTTCGTATCTTTGCAGACTATATACCCTGTTATGCTCGAAAAATTAGCGAAACAAACTGCCGTCTACGGCATTAGCACCATTGTGGTGAGGTTCTTGAGCTACCTGCTCACGCCTTACTACACGCGCATTTTTGGACAGGAGACCTACGGCATCGTCACCGATGTTTATGCACTTATTCCGTTGGCTCTCACGCTGTTGACGATGGGTATGGAGTCGAGTTATTTCCGTTTTTCGGCCAAGGCTGAGGCCCTTGGCGGCGATGTTGTGGCCGCCAAACGCCGACTTTTCGCCACCACGTGGGGCATCACCACCCTTGCCGCCGCCCTCTTTTTTGTCGCTATCCTGCTCTTCCGCAACGGCTTGTCGGGGCTGATGGGTGAGGCCTATGTGGCGCATCCGGAATACATCGTTTGGGTCGGGCTGATCATCCTTTTTGATGTTTGGGCGTGCATCCCCTTCTCGCGGCTTCGCGAGCAGGGTAGGGCACTGACCTTTGTGGGGATCAAAGCGTTGAATGTGGTGCTGAATGTGGTGCTGGCTTTCTCGTTCGGTTTCGCCGGACTTTTCGCCACCGATTTCGGCGTGGGCTGGGTCTTTGTGGCCAACCTCGTGGCCAGTGTGGTGACGTGGCTGGTGATTCTGACAACCACCAATCGCACCTTGCCGCGTGTCAATTGGACGCTGTTGGCTGCGGTTTTTGTCTACTCGCTGCCGTTGTTGGTGGGGGGCTTGGCCGGTACAGCCAACGAATTCATCGACCGACAGATGATCAAATATTTGGTACCCGAAGGGGCTATGGCACAATTGGGTGTCTACGGCGCGATCACCAAAATCGCCGTGGTGATGATGCTCTTCTACCAGATGTACCGCTTGGCTGCCGAGCCTTTTTTCCTGTCGAATTTCAAAAAATCGGACTTCGTGCAGATGAATGCCGCGGCTCTGAAATACTACGTTATGGCCTCGATGGTGATCTTCTTGGGCATCGCACTTTTCCGCGATCTTTTTGCGCTGATCGTCGGACGCGACTTCCGTGAGGGCATCTTCATTCTGCCGGTGGTGCTGGGCGCCAACGTGCTGACAGGCGTGTGGTTGAACCTCTCGTTTTGGTACAAACGCGAGGAACGCACCTCGCTGGCGATTGTGGTCACGGGCGCGGGTTTGGTGGCTATGCTGGTCATCGGCAGCTGGTTTATTCCGCTGTGGGGCTACTACGGAGCCGCGTGGGCGCGTCTGGCGAGCGAAACGACAATGGTGGCCGTGAGCTGGTGGCTCAACCGCCGCTTCTACCCCACCCCCTACAACTGGCGACGCATCGGCGAATATGTCGCCGTGGCACTCGTGATTTTCGCCCTCTGTGAGTTTACAACCGCTGTTGCGGGCAATATATTTGTGCGCTATGCGTTTAATAGTGTGCTGTTTGCGGCTTATGTCGTCTATCTGATCCGCCGCGAGCGGATTGATCTGGCGGCGATGTTTCGCGCGGCACTCAAAAGAGGTTAAGATGAGAGAGGGAGCAACCGAAAAACTGGTGGTTCTGGGCGTGGCCTTTGTGCTCTTCGTCGGCGGTCTATTTGTGCTGTCGATGGAGCGCGGCAGTGGCCGCACGATCTTGCTGGCCTGTATTTTCGGAGCTTTGCTGTGCCTCGCCGCGCGACAAACCCTGCGGCGGATGAAAAAGAGAGACAACGTATGAAATTTGCAGATATAACAGGACAAGAGGAGCTTAAGCGGCACCTTGTGCAGAGCATCGACGCCGGACGCGTGAGTCACGGCCAACTCTTCACGGGGTTGGCTGGCGCCGGAGCACTCGCATTGGCTGTGGCCTATGTGCAATACCTCTGCTGTCACCACCGCCACGATGGCGATTCGTGTGGTGAATGCCCTGATTGCAAGCAGATTGCGGCTCTTGCACACCCCGATCTTCATTGGGTTTTCCCGGTCAACAAGCAAGGCAAAAAGTCGGGCGAGGTAATGCGTAGCGACGATTTCCTGCCCGTTTTCCGCGAGCTATTTGCCGAGCGAGGTGGCTATTTCTCGCCCCAAGATTGGTACGATCGTCTCGATTTGGGCAAGACCCTCAAAGGGCTGATCGCCGCGCGCGAGGCCGATGAGGTGATCCGCAAACTCTCGTTCAAGAGCTTCGAGGCCGACTACAAAACCGTCCTCATTTGGCTACCCGAGACGATGAACGACGAGGCCTCGAACAAGCTGCTCAAAATTCTGGAGGAGCCGTGGGAGCGCACGCTTTTCATCTTGGTTTCGGAGCAACCCGAACGGTTGTTACCGACGATACTCTCACGTACACAAGAGGTTGCCATTCCGCGCTTGACGCTCGATGTGCTGACCGCCGAGGCCACCCGGTGCGGCATCGCCGACCCACTTTCGGCGCGCAATATGGCGCGGCTTGCGAGTGGCGATAGGCTGGAGTTGCAACATTTGGTGGCGGGCGAGAACGACGCCGCGCGGCGCGAGAATTTCGAATTTTTCTGCAACCTAATGCGTCTGAGCTACAACGACAAGCACCTCGAATTAGTTGACTGGGCTTCGGATGCCGCGCAACTTACGCGCGAGCAGCAACGGGCTTTTTTGCGCGATATGGCGCGGCTGCTGCGCGAAAGTTATATGCTTCACGCCGGAATTGACGAAATCGGCTATTTGTGGGGTGCGGAGTTGGCTTTCTGCACCAAATTTGCACCTTTCATCGACTCGCAAAATGTCGAAGCGATCATCGCCCAAATCGAGAGCGCCTTGGCGCAAATCTCGCAAAATGGCAATCCAACGATCGTCTTCACCCATTTTGCCCTTTCGGTAAGTAAAATGATAAAACATTTGTAGTATGGCACGTGTAGTCCTTTTGACAGGCGGCAATTCGGGTGACGTGAAACGTACCCTGCAAGCGGCGCAACAACTCATCAACGCCCGTGTGGGTGCCGTGTTGCACTGCTCGCACCGCTACGAGAGCGAGCCGTGGGGCTTCACCGACGGCGCGCGTTTCTCGAACCAAGCGCTGGAGGTCTCCACCGACCTGCAACCGCTGGAGGTGCTCGATGCCGTGCAACAAATCGAGTGTGAGCTGGGGCGCAATCGTGCTGCCGAGGAGGTCGAAAAAGCCTGCCGCGGTGTGCGTTACACCTCGCGAACGATCGACATTGATCTGATCTTTTACGACGATCAGGTGGTTGCCGAAGACCGCCTCACGTTGCCCCATCCGCTGCTTGCCGAGCGTGAATTTGCGTTGGTGCCGCTGTGTGAAATTGTGCGCTCACACCGCCACCCGGTCTCGGGTTTGACGGTGGGGGAGATGTTGAATGCCCTGCGCAGTAAAAATAGTTAGAACCGTGAACATAAAATCAATCATAGCGTTTTTTGCCGCCGCCTGCCTTTTGACGGGCTGCTTCAAGGATGTTTCGACCAAGACAACCTTTGTGCTCAAACCCCTTTTGCAGGAGTTGTCGGGCGATCAAAAGTTGCCGCTTGAGGGGGTCAAAGCCTATGCCTTCAATGTCGATACCACCCAATGGACGGTAGCCACCTATGCCGATGCCTTGGCTGGCGTCATCACCCAGCGTGCCGACCCGACGCAGAAGCTCTCGACGCCCGACGCTGTCGCCGAGCCTTACGAGAAAGAGGGCACCGTGGGTTGGCTGCAAATGTTGCTCGCAGCACCCACACAGATGATTGTCGCCGTGGATCCGGCGCAAAAACTCTACGCCTACACCCAACAGGTTATGCCCGAGAATCTGCCGAATCTCTATGTTTCGCTGCTTTTTCAGCCGTGGAAGGTGGGCAATGTCTACAAAGAGGGTGCTTGGATGTTCTTCAATGAATTCTATACGCCGCCTGTGACGTTGAAGTGTTTGATTGCGCCCACCGCACAACTTCTCGAGGAGGGCAGCAGCACAGAGCCTATTGCCAAAGCCAAGGCCTATGCCTTTTCTGCCGACACAACGGCTTGGTATATTGCCTCTTACGACGATGCGCTGAACGGCAAAATCACCTTTAAGACCGATCCGAAACAGACGCGCACGAACCCCAATTTCTTGGCCTACAAAGAGGAGTCGGGGATGTATGGAATGAGTGTGACCAGCACACCGCTGATGGTGGTGGTGGTCGATCAGGACAGCAAGCTCTACGCATACAGCAAACAATCGGTGGTGTTGGGTGGCGAACCGCTCACCCTGCCGGTGGTTTTCCGTCCGTGGAAAAAGAGCTGGATCTATGTTGAAGCAGGATGGCGCGTGGTTGATCAACAATTTGCGCCTAAACCCAAACCCAAACCGGCCTCGATGCCCAAAGCTAAAAGATAAGCGATGAAGAGTTCCAAACAACAGATCGTCCGCTTGATGCGCGTTGCCGCATTGTTGCTTTTTGTGCCGGCTTTTTTGAGCCGCTGCGCAAGTATGATGACCCCCACGGGCGGGCCGCGCGATTCACTTCCTCCGGTGATTATCTCGATGATCCCCGACAATTTCGCGACCAATCGGCCGCTGACCGGTCACGGCAAAATCTACATTGAATTCAACGAATTTGTGCAGCTCAAGGAGCAGCAAAAGGAGTTTTTCACCTCGCCGGCTATGAAAAAGAAGCCGCTGGTTTCGATGCGCGGCAAAGGTATCTTCGTCCAGCTGCGCGATACGTTGGCGGCAAATACGACCTATGCGCTCAATTTCGGCAGCGCCATTCGCGACAACAACGAGGGAAATCCGCTCTATTCAATGCGTTACATCTTTTCGACCGGTCCCCAGATCGACTCGATGGTCTTCTCGGGCTACACGGCCGACAGCTACAAAGCCGACTCGGTGTCGAAGTCATTCATCTGGTTTTTTCCGGCTGATTCGGTCGAGAATGTTGCTCAATACGACTCCACGGTCTTCAAATACAAGCCGTCGGTCATTGCTCGTGCCGAGAATAACGGTATCTTCATTGCGCAGAACCTCAAGCCGATCGACTACCGAATCTATGCCGTTCAGGACAAAAACGACAACCAAATGTATGAGCCGGGCAGTGATCAGGTCGGCTTTTTGGAGGGGATGCACAATCCGAGCTGCCAGCCCGATTTTGCGATGTGGTTCGACTCTTTGCGTCACTATGTGACGGCCGAGCCGCAGCTCTACCTGCGTATGTTTACCGACAAAGCGTTCCGCCGCCAACTGCTTTCGCAGAGCGAGCGCCCTCAGCAACACAAGGCAATGCTTTACTTTGCTTCGGCGCATCCCAAAATTGAGCGGCTGCACTTCGATAGCATTCCCGACGATAAGATCATTTTCGATCCGCAAACTGTTGGCCGCGACACCATCGCCCTGTGGTTCAACGTCCCCTCCGCCTCGTTACCCGATACGCTGAAGGGCGAAATAACCTATCTCAAACACGATACAATCAACGTTTTGCACCCGGTTACCGAGCCTCTGAAACTCGCTTGGCGACTCGTCGAAACCAAAGAGCAGGAGCGCGAACGCGAAAAACTCGATCGCGATCGCCGCAAAGCCGAGGCGGCAGGTGAGAAGTGGAAGGAGCCGAAAAAGCCGAGCCTCTTTGTCTACAAATTGCCGCTGTCGGGCGACATCAATCCCGAAACCAACCTAACGGTCGATTTCGACTATCCCTTGGCGCGACTCGATTCGGCGGCCGTGCTGCTTACGACCACCCTCGAAAAAAACCGTGTTGAGGATGTTCCCGTCCATTTCGTACGCGACACGGCGCTACTGCGTCGTTGGACGATTCGGGCGCCGTGGAAGGCCGGTGCGCAATACACGCTGACCATTCCCCCGGGAACCATCACCGACATCGCTGGTTTTTCCAACGACTCGATCGTCGGCAAATATACGGCCTGTGATCCCGAGAAGTTTGCAACGGTCGTGATCCACGTCAAGGGGCGTGACGACGGCACGCGCTACATTATCCAGCAGTTGGATGCCAACAATGCCCTCAAACAGGAGAAGCGCAACATCTCATCGGGCGACATTCAACTCAACTACGTGCCGGCTGGCGAGATCAAGTTCCGCATTATCGAGGACAAAAATGGCAATGGCAAGTGGGATACCGGCAATTTGGTGGAGCGCCGTCAGCCCGAACGAGCCGAGATCTATGCCAACGAGCGCGGCGAGGAGACCTTTGCCACCAAAGCCAACTGGGAGGTGGAATTTACGATGAATATGGAATCCATCTTCACCCCGATGACGATGACTTCGCTCACGCGCCTATTGGACGAGCGCGAGACCCAGCGTCTGCGCCGTGAAGAGGAGAAACGCGCCAAGGAGGGACCGAAAAAGCAGGGTCACGATCACGATCGCGACGGCAACCAAAATAATGGTATGAACAACGGGATGAATGGTGGTGGAAACAGCAATTTCAACTCCTCCGGCAATATGTTCAACCGTAGATAAAGCGTTGTGCTCAAAGAAGATAAGATGAAAAAAGAACTTAAAATCGGATTTCTACTGCTTGCGGCACTTGTGCTGTGGCAGGGAGCGGCGGCACAACACACACTCGGTTTTGTGGCCGGCTACGGGATGTCCAGCGGTCGCTTTCAACCCAAATTCGAGACCAAGGCAATGTGGGGCTCTTACAGTGGGGGACTGACGTGGCGTTACTACGGCAAGCAACGTTTTGTCGGCGGTTTCGGTGTTGATTTGGAATTTATGCAACAAGGCTTTTCGTTTGCCCAAAACGCATCGCAGGTCGAGGATAAAAAGGATTTCATCTACTATACGCGCCACGTCAATTCGATTATGCTTCCCATTGTGTGGCAACCTCATTTCTATTTGATTCACAACCACCTACGCGTTTATTTCGAGGCCGCTGCCACCTTCTCTTACAACCTCTCGTCCACCTATGAGAACGA
Organism: Alistipes sp.; assembly: GCA_036651015.1. Taxonomy (GTDB): domain Bacteria; phylum Bacteroidota; class Bacteroidia; order Bacteroidales; family Rikenellaceae; genus Alistipes. The sequence continues at coordinate 7,677 of JAVVYP010000028.1, read as the reverse complement.
GCAGGCTCACGCCGGAGGTTCGGCCGATTGGCAAGGTGACTACCCCTTCAAAATGGCGCGTGACAACCGTTGGGGCTATGGACTTGCCGGCGGTGGCGGTGTGGCGGTTTTGATCAAACGCTTCGAACTGAACTTCCGAGTTCGCTACTATTTCGGCTACTCGGACATCGTTCGCAACCGTAATAAATACGCCAACAACGCCACCGATGGTGTCGAAAATCCATTTTGGGCGACTCCGTTGCGATCGCCAATGGACAACCTCAATATCAGTATCGGCCTGAGTTATCGCTTCAACAAAGAGGGTTTCGACGCGTGGAAGCCGCGCGTGAAACGCGAAAAATACAAAGACAACAATCAATTCGGTTTATAAGAAATCAACCAGATGGACAACACACGCCAACAAAAAATCTCCAAGCAGATCCAAAAAGACATCGCCGAAATCTTCCAAAAGGAGGGTGCTTCGATCGTCAAGGGGTCGCTCGTTACGGTCACCTCGGTGCGAATGTCACCCGATTTTGCCTATGCTAAAATCTATGTCAGCATCTTTCCCTTTGACCAAAATGCGGTCGTGATGGCTCAGTTGGAACACAACAATTGGTTCATTCGTCGTGCTTTGGGGCAGCGCATCCGCAACCAGCTTAAGAGCATTCCCGAACTCCAATTCCTGCTCGACGACTCGCTCGAATACATCGAGCACATCGACCGAACGCTCAAAAACGAATAGCCGTTTCGTAAGCCTATGTTGCCGCAACTGTTCGCTCGCCGCTACCTTTTTTCGCCCAAATCCCGATCGGTTATCAACCTGATTTCGGGTTTGAGTGTGGCTGCTGTTGCGATGCCTGTTGCGGCGATGATCATCCTGCTGTCGGTTTTCAACGGCTTCGAGACCCTTGTGCGCTCTATGTGCTCGGTCTTCGATGCTGATTTGACGGTTTCGGTGCGTCAGGGTCAAACCTATCCGGCGTCGGCTCTCGACACCGCCGCGCTGTCGCGCATCTCGGGGGTCGGTGATCTGTCGTTCATCCTCGAACAGAGCGCCCTACTCGAGCACGATGGCCGTCAAGCTACCGCCACGGTGCGGGGCGTCGATGACCGTTACCAACGGGTTCTACCGTTATCAGATGCTGTGACGACTGGCGAAGAGCGCGTGCGCATCGGTGATTTGGATCGACTGCTGATTGGCCAATCAATGGCCTACCAATTGGGCGTTCACACATTGGCTGATGCCGAGATCACGGCCTATGCCGTGCGTCGTGGCTCCTTTTCGTCGCTGCTTCCGACCGAGAATTATACGCGGCGCTCGCTCCCCGTCGGGGGTGTTTTCACCCTCGATCTCGAAACGGAGCGCACCTATGTGCTCTCGTCATTGCGGCTGGCGCAGGCGCTTTTTCTCTACCCCGACCGCGTCTCGGCCTTGGTCATTCGCCTCGACGATCCGGCTGCTGCCGAGCAGGTGAAAAAAGCTGTCGAAGAGTCTGTGGGGCAGGACTTCAAGGTTCGCACACGCTACGAACTCAAGGCGTCGTTCTACCAAATTATGACCTATGAGAAGTGGGGTATTTTCCTCATTTCGCTGTTGGTGCTTGTGGTTGCCTCGTTCTCGGTGGTCGGTGCTTTGGCGATGCTTATCGTCGATAAACGCCACGACATCACTACGTTGCGTGCGCTGGGTGCCGACACGCAGCTCATACGCGCCATATTTCGCAGCGAGGGGCTTCTGATCTGTGTGTTGGGGGCGGCTTTGGGTGTGCTGTTGGGGGTTGGTGCCACCCTCTTGCAGCAGCATTTCGGCCTGATCGAGATTCCGGCCGAGACGTTCCTCACAAAGAGCTACCCGGTCGAATTTCGTCTGCCCGATTTGGTGGTTGTGGTTGCGGCCTTCGCGGCTGTTGCCCTCCTGCTGACGAACATCACGGTACGCAATATGATAAAAAACAAGTGATTATGAAACGCATTTTTCGCATAACGGTTTTTGCTTTTCTGCTGCTTTTTTGTGGTGCTTGTGCGCGCCACAAGATTATTCCCGACAAGGTGCTGGCGCAAATTTTCCACGACGCCTTTCTGGCCAACGCCTACATCGACAATGGAAACCTGCGCATTGATTCGCTGAACATCTACGAGCCGATTTTCGCCACTTACGGCTACACGACCGACGATGTGCAATACACCATCGGCAACTTCTCGAAGCGCAAAAGTGCGCGTTTGGGCGATGTTGTAGAGCTGTCGATCGACCAGTTGGAGTCGGAGGGCAAAGCCTACGACCGCGAAGTTGCGGCGCTGGACACCATCGACAATGTGGCGCGACGAAGTTTTACGCGCACACTTCGCGCCGACTCGGTAATTCGCGTGCGCGCCTTGCGCGATACGGCGCGCCTGCGCATTAGTCTCGACGTTGTTCCGGGCGAATATACCGTCAGCTTGAACTATTTGGTCGATTCGCTCGATCGCAACGAGCAGCGGCTCACCGGTACAATGTGGCTCGAGGATCGGCAGGGTACGCGCTCGGAGATCCATACAACGACGCTGTATCGCAATCGTGAGGACAATTTTTTGCATCGTGTGACGGCCGACACCACCCACCGTCGCCTGCACTTCAACTTTGTGAACTTCAATGCCAAGCCCCAAAAAACCTCGGTGACTGTCACCAACTTTAAAATCACCCACACCCCTCCATCTGCGCTTGCCGTCGATAGTCTCTATGCGCGGCAGCTCAATATTCGCATCTTCGCCGATGAATTCTTCCGAGCAGCCAATCCGACAGATAGCCTCTAATCTGCTTTGGACACCGCGCGGATTGTTGCGAGATCCTCTGGTGAGGCTCTCGACGGACGGGGTTGTCCTCGGTGTGGTGGCTTGCCCTGCGCCCGATCGCGAGGCTGGCACCGCGTTTTTTGCCGGTGTGCTTGTTGCGCAAACGCTTGCTGAACCTTTGGCCGCACTTTGCCGCCGGCGACCACTACCCGAGACGCCGCTGCCCGAAATACTTGCTACACTGGCCACCGCGCTTCCCCACGGGGCGTGTGAGGTTGCCGAGAGGCGTTGTTGTCCATTGGCGGTGATCTCCGGCCTTGATTACCCCACGTTGCGGCTGACCCCTCAAACCCAAATTCGAAAACTCTAAACTTCAATCCGAAATGATCAAGAAACCTTTTTTGACCCTGTTGCTGTCGGCCTTCTGTGCCCTCACCACGGCGTCAGCCCAATCGGGCGACGAATGGCAAGATCCGGCCATCAACGAAATTAATCGACTACCGATGCACGCCACCTTCACGGCCGGCGAACGCCTGTCGCTCGACGGCGTATGGCGTTTTCACTGGGTGCGCAACGCCTCGCAACGTCCCTCGGGGATCGAAGCTGTGGATTTCGACGACTCGGCTTGGGCGTCGATGCCCGTGCCCGGTATGTGGGAGTTGAACGGCTATGGCGATCCGGTCTATGTCAATGTCGGCTACGCGTGGCGTGGCAATTTTGAGCTGAATCCGCCCTTTGTCCCCGATGCTGAAAACCACGTGGGCACCTATCGCCGCACCTTCACGCTGCCCGAGGGGTGGACGGGCAAGGATCTTTTCCTGTCGATTGGCTCCGCCACGTCGAACGTCTATCTGTGGATCAATGGCCGTTTTGTCGGGTATAGCGAGGATAGCAAACTCGCCGCCGAGTTCGACGTCACGCGCTACCTCAAAGCCGGTGAGAATCTTGTGACGTTGCAACTGTTTCGCTGGTGCGACGGCAGCTACCTCGAAGATCAAGATTTTTGGCGCTTGTCGGGCATTGCGCGAAGTGTCGAATTGACGGCGCGCGACCGTGCGCACCTGCGCGATGTGAGCATCACCCCGACGCTCGACGCCGCCTATACCGATGCCACACTGCGTGTTGCGCTCGACGGCACACCTGCGGTTAAAAGTTACACACTGACGCTGCTCGATCCCCAAGGGGCAGCGCTCCAAAGTCGCACGCTGGCCGCTTCGGGAGGCAAAGCCGAGTGCCTTTTCGAGGTGCCTAATCCTGCCAAATGGACAGCCGAAACCCCCAACCTCTATACGCTCCAAATCGCGCTTTCCGATGGTCGCAAGGGCACCGAAACTACAACCCAAGCGGTTGGTTTCCGCTCGGTGGAGATGCGCGGTGCACAGCTGCTTGTCAATGGACAGCCGGTGTTGATCAAAGGCGCCAACCGCCACGAAATGGATCCCCTGACCGGTTATGTGGTCAGTCGTGAACGGATGATCGAAGATATACGCGCGATGAAGCAGCTCAATATCAATGCCGTGCGTACGAGCCACTATCCCAATGCTCCTGCGTGGTACGCCCTTTGCGACCAATATGGTCTCTACGTGCTCGACGAGGCGAATGCCGAATCGCACGGTATGATGGGTCACAACCCCTCGCTGGCCAACTACCCCTCCTATGCCCTTGCGCACCTGCAACGCAGCCAGCGTATGGTTTTGCGCGACAAAAACCACCCTTCGGTCATCATCTGGTCGTTGGGTAATGAGGCCGGTATGGGACCCAATTTTGAGGCTTGCTACCACTGGATCAAGGCCTACGACGCCTCGCGACCGGTGCATTACGAGCAGGCGATCTTCTACAAAAAAGAGTGCAGTTCCGACATTGTTTGCCCGATGTACCCCGACTATGCGTGGTGCGAAAAGTACTGCCAAGACGATCCGCAGCGACCGCTGATTATGTGCGAATACGCCCACGCAATGGGTAATTCGATGGGCGGATTAGATCGCTATTGGGCGCTGATTCGCCAATATCCGGCCTTCCAAGGCGGTTTCATTTGGGATTTTGTCGATCAGGCTTTGGCGCGCTATGAACCCAACGGCCGCGTGTCGTTCCTCTATGGTGGCGATTTCAACAACTACGATGCTACCGATAACTCATTCAACAACAATGGTATCATAGCTGCCGATCGCTCATTCCACCCCCACGCCTACGAGGTGCAACGGCAATACCAATCGCTCTGGACGACCGCCGTCGATTTGACGGCTGGCCGCGTGGAGGTCTACAACGAAAATTTCTTTATCGGACTCGATAATTATAGCCTTGCGTGGGAGTTGGTGCAGGATGGCCGTGTGACGCGCACCGGCAGCCTCGCGACCTTGGAGGTGGCACCGCAGCAGCGCCGCGCCTATACGCTCGATTTCTCGGCTGCCGATTTCGATCCGGCGGCCAAGGAGGTGCTGCTCAACGTCGCTTACCGGCTCAAACGTAGCGAACCGCTGTTGGATGCCGGCTATGCCGTTGCCCGTCAGCAGTTTGTGATTCGCGCTTACGACTGCGCAGCCGAATTCTCGCTGCCGACGGTTGCGCGCCCTGTTGCCGCGACGCGTTGGGAACGCGGCACGCGTGTGGCTGGTGACAACTGGTCTATCTTCTTTTCGCGCAGTGGTTTTGTTAGCTCCTATCTGTTTGAAGGCAAGGATCTTCTGCTGGAGGGTTCCGAGTTGCGTCCGCAATTTTGGCGCGCCCCGACCGAGAACGATTTGGGAGCAGGATTGGATCGCAAACAAGCTGTTTGGAAAAATCCCGAACTGAAGTTGAAAACATTTGAGACCACCCTCGAACAGGGCATTGCCGTCGTTCGGGCGCACTATGAACTGCCTGATGTGGGTGCCGAGTTGGCGCTCACCTACCGCATTAATGGCGCTGGTCAGATGGAGGTCACCGAGCAGATGACGGCCGGCAAGGCTGATGCGCCGCACCTCTTCCGCTTCGGAATGACGCTTGCTATGCCGGCGCGTTACGGTTGCGTGGCCTACTCGGGTCGTGGTGCCCACGAGAACTATGCCGACCGCCTCTCTTCGGCCGATCTTGGATGCTTCACCCAACGTGTCGCCGACCAGTACCACGACGCCTATGTGCGGCCACAGGAGTCGGGCACCAAATGTGATGTGCGTTGGTGGACGATGAGCGATACCGCCGGCTCGGGGCTTACGATTCGTTCTAATGCGCCCTTCTCAGCCTCGGCGCTGCCCTACACCACCGCCGATCTCGACGTTTCGAACTTTCCGCCCCAGCAACACTCCGGAACGCTCGTGGCGCGCGATGCCGTCTACGTCAATTTCGACCTGCGGCAGTCGGGTGTTGGTTGCATCAATAGTTGGGGCGCTCTGCCCGAAGAGCCGCACCGCCTGCCCTATGGCGACTACACCTTCCGCTTCTTGGTGCAGCCTGCGCGTTAACACCCAATAAGCCACCATTTACAACCATTACGCCCCCTGAGTTCGCGCTGAACTCAAGGGGCGTAACTGCTGTTGTAATGCGCGTCACAGCCCTACGAATAGCTGCAAATACCCTTGCCGGCACACCGCTTAAAAAAAGCTAAGTTTGCGCAGCAGGAACGGTAGCTAACGCTGCAATTGGTGCAGCAACAGCTGTCGTAAAACGCTGCGGCAAACTCAGCCGCTTGATGTAACTATTTAGCTCCGAATAGCAGATAAATAATAGGACAATAATTATTTTACCTGCCCCAAAACTGTCTCTTTATTTTTTTTTGCGATCGCAATGACCACGGGTAATTTTGTTGCCTTTGTCTGTGAAATTTGAGCTGTACTCCTGTGAAACCCTCTTGCAGGTTGTCCTTGCGACAAAGTTAAATATTTTCCAATTATTAATATTCGTTTTTTTGCAAAACAATTCCGCATATTAACACTAATATAAACTAAATCACTATCTTTGTACACTAATAAACACTAAAACACCGGGGGGATGTGGAGGTTTAATGTGAATTTTTGGCGGCATAGAGAACGTTTTTTGGCGCCGCTCTATGCGCGAGAGGAGGGAATTATTGGCCGGCAACGGGTGGTCGCATTCATCTATCCTGTCATTATTCTTATGGTGGGCATCATCCTCAATTTGTGTGAAGCACTCGGCCCCATCTCGCTTTTCTACAAAATTGCCAATTCGATTCACGGAGCGATTGTGATCACGGTTTTTGTTTTGTACCTCTATCGTCGCTTTCCGCTTTCGATGGTGATGTCGATTTTGTGTGTTGTCTCACAGATCGAACTTTCCGCAGAAACCATTCATTGTGCGTTCGAAAACACGCCCTACGCCATTGGCCTGATCATCGGCAATATGGTGCTTTCGGCGATTATCCTGTTGATTAGCATTGTTGCTTACTTGCGTGCGATTCCTTGTGTGGTGGCGGCGTTGTCGATGTCGACTTTCATCTTTAGCATCTATATGACTGATAATTTGGTGCTTGATAATTTTTTAATTATTTTCTTTCTTGCATTTTTACTTCTTGCGCTTTTGGGCTGGACGCTCACATCGAACTCTTCGGGTTTGGAGCGTGAAAATAGCAATTTGAAGGACGAGCAGCAGCTTGTTTTGGACGTTTTTCATCTCAGCAAGGAGCAGTTGCTGGCCTTTATGTCGTTGGCGCGCGAGAAAAAATTGCAACCCGAACAGACTTCAGAGTTTTTGCGCACCATCGGAGGCGCCCCGGCGCAGCAAATTCGCAACAACGTGGCCTACTATCTCAGGCAGGGTGCCATCGAATTTGATAAACTTAGCGAACGGTTGCCCGAACTTACGACCTCCGAACTGGAGATTTGTGCCCTGATTTTGAAGGATAAAAAGTTGAAGGAGATCTGCCACGAATTGGGCAAATCGTCCAGCAATATCACCTGTCAGCGCACCAATATTCGCCGAAAACTCGGCCTTGAC
>JAVVYP010000027.1:0-24447 GCA_036651015.1 Alistipes sp. | reverse complement strand
AGCCAACTGAGCTAATCCCCCTTGTGGCCACAAAGATAATGGAAATTTTGTTTCCCACAATACCCGTCCCGAAAATTACGATAAATTTTAAACAGTTTCTTAGACAAAAAAATTCACGATCATCAAGGTCGAATACACCTGATGATCGTGAACGTCTTGTTAATGAGTGTGTTGCGTTAAACTAAGTCTGTTGCGTCAAACGCTAATTATTGCACCTCCCAAGTCTCACCCGAGTGGAGCAGTTCGTCCACCGAATGAATCTTGCTTGTGGCTTTGACCTCGGCCACCTGTCGTTCGACGGCCAAATCATAGACCGCATCGTCCTCGACGCTGCGAATGACGCCCAAGGCCACCGGATAGTCGGGGTACTTCATCGCGGCCAGCATATTGTGGAGCGTGGTGTCGCGTTCGTGGGCATCGTGGGTGAGCACCTGATCGAGTGTGTAGCCGTCTTGGCCGACGGTCACCACCTTCAATTTCCAATTCTCGGCCACGAGTCCCTGCTCGTTGTTGGCTCCGAAGAGCATCTTCTCGCCGTGGCGCAAGGTGATGGTGTGGGCGGCGCGCGTGGCCTTGTCAGCGGCAAAGGCGGCGTGGGTCTTGTCGTTGAAAATCACACAGTTCTGCAATATTTCAACCACCGACATTCCTTTGTGTTTGGCGGCTGCAATCATACAAGTTTGTGTGAGGGCGACCTCCATATCAATCGACCGCGCGAAGAACGTCCCCTTGGCACCGATGACCAACTCACCCGGGTTGAATGGTTTTTCGACCGTTCCATAGGGGGAAGTTTTGGTCACTTTGCCCAATTTTGAGGTCGGCGAGTACTGCCCTTTTGTCAGACCGTAGATCTCGTTGTTGAATAGCAATACGTTGAGATTGACGTTGCGGCGAATGGCGTGGATGAAGTGGTTACCGCCGATTGCCAGCGAGTCGCCGTCACCGGTTGCCACCCAGACGTTCAGTCGTGGGTTGGCCACTTTGACGCCCGTAGCTACCGCGTTGGCACGGCCGTGGATGGAGTGAAACCCGAAGGTTTTCATATAGTAGATGAAGCGCGACGAGCAGCCGATGCCCGACACAAAGGTGAATAAGTTGTGGGGGGTGTCGGTCAGGTCGGCGATTTCGGGCAGCGCGCGTTGCACGGCGTTCAGGATGGCGTGGTCGCCGCATCCGGGGCACCAGCGCACCTCTTGGTCGCTTTTGAAGTCGGCAGGGGTATATTTATAGTCAGCCATGGCGTTATTTCTTGAGTAAAGATTCAAATTTCTCTTTCAGCTCAACGATGGTGAAGGGAAGTCCTTCGCATTTGTTGAACTCTTCGTAGTGGAACTCCTGCATATTTTGGCGCAGGTAGGCGGCAAATTGACCCTCGTTAAGCTCGCAGACGACGATCTTGCGGAACCGCGCGAAGATCTCTTTCACGCCGCGCGGCAGGGGGTTGATGTAGTTGAAGTGGCACAGCGAAATGCGGTGTCCCTCGGCGCTAAGTTGCTCGACGGCATTTTGCAGGTGGCCGCGTGTTCCGCCCCACCCGACAACGAGCAGGTCTCCTTCGGGAGCGCCTGTAACGGTCTGTGAGGGAATGTATTCGGCGACTTTGGCAACCTTGGCGGCACGTGTGTCGACCATCAGTTGGTGGTTCTTCGGATCGTGGGAGATGCAGCCTTTGATGCTATCTTTCTCCAATCCGCCAACGCGGTGTTCCAGTCCGACTTTGCCCGGGAAAGCCCAGCCGCGAGCCAATTTTTCGTTGCGCACGTAGGGCATGAAGCCGCCCTCGGGTGCACGATCGACGATCGGTGGCGTGATGGTGGGGTAGTCCTTCATTGCCGGCACGTGCCACGGCTCGGAACCGTTGGCGATGAATCCGTCGGAGAGCAGGATGACGGGTGTCATATGCTCCATTGCCAGTCGTCCGGCTTCGAAAGCGTAGTGGAAACAGTCGCTGGGCGACGACGATGCGACGACGATCACGGGGCATTCGCCATTGCGGCCGTAGAGAGCTTGTGCGAGGTCGCTCTGCTCGGTTTTGGTCGGCAGACCCGTCGAGGGGCCTCCGCGTTGCACGTCGACAACCACCAGCGGCAGCTCGGCCATCACGGCCAATCCCAGCGCCTCGCTCTTGAGCGAGAGACCCGGGCCGGAGGTGCTTGTCACCGCAAAATTACCGGCATAGGCGGCGCCGATCGAGGTGCAGATGCCGGCGATCTCGTCTTCGGCCTGCACGGTCTTGACACCGAGGTCTTTGCGCTTGGCCAGCTCTTCGAGAATCACCGTGGCCGGCGTGATCGGGTAGGAGCCGCAGAACAGCGGCAGGTTGGCCTTCTCGGCAGCAGCACATAAGCCCCACGCGGTGGCCACATTGCCACTGATGGTGCGGTAGGTGCCCTTTTCGATCTTCGCCGAGGCGATTGTATAGGTGTTGGCAAATTGGTGGGTGTTCGAGGCGTAGTCGTAGCCGGCTTTGAGCGCCAGTTTGTTGGCCTCAGCCACGGCCGGATTCTTCTTGCCGAATTTCGAATCAATGTATTTGCGCGCGTGGTCTTCGGGACGGTTGTAGAGCCAGAAGCAGATGCCCAGCGCAAACATATTTTTGCATTTGATGATCGACTTGTTGTCGAGTCCGGTCTGTGCCAGCGCCTCGCGCGTCATCGTGGTGATGTCGGGAATAACGACGTTGTATGCGTCCAATTGAAGCTCGGCGATGGGATCCAGCGTTGTGTAGCCGGCCTTTTTGATATGCTCTTCGGTCAGTGTGTCGCCGTCGAGAATCACCGTAGCGCCTTTTTTGAGCCATTTGCGGTTGGCTTTGAGTGCCGCAGGGTTCATCGCGACCAGCACGTCGCAATAGTCGCCCGGATTCAATTCGCGGTGGTCGCCGAAGTGCACTTGAAAGCCGGAAACGCCGGCTACTGTCCCCTGAGGGGCGCGAATTTCGGCAGGGTAGTCCGGAAAAGTTGAGATTCCGTTTCCCAGCAGAGCCGAGGTGTCGGAGAAAAGCGTGCCCGTGAGCTGCATTCCGTCGCCCGAGTCGCCCGAAAAGCGAATGACGACATCCTGCAACTCCCGCACATTGGTTTTGTCCATGTTCAGTTTAGATTAGGTTTTTAAATTAATAACAAATATATAAAATTATTATCAGATCGCCTATTATTAGGTTGCCTTTTTTGGTTCGTTGTGTGTTTCGCGTGCCGTTGTCGAGGAGCCGAAGAGGCAGACACGAAAAAACCCCCTCCGCGATGGAGGGGGTTTCGAGAAATGTTGTGTGTTGCGCGGTGGGCTACTGCGGTTGTTTGCCAATGTAGGCCAAGATGCCGCCGTCGACGTAGAGCACGTGGCCGTTGACGAAGTCCGAGGCGTCGGATGCCAAGAAGACAGCCGGGCCCATCAGATCTTCGGGGGTGCCCCAGCGAGCTGCCGGAGTCTTGGCGATGATGAACGAGTCGAACGGGTGACGCGAGCCGTCGGCCTGCTTTTCACGCAGCGGAGCGGTTTGAGGCGTGGCAATGTAACCCGGCCCGATGCCGTTGCACTGGATGTTGTATTCGCCATATTCCGAAGCGATGTTGCGCGTGAGCATCTTCAGTCCGCCCTTGGCAGCGGCATAAGCCGACACCGTTTCGCGACCCAGCTCCGACATCATCGAGCAGATGTTGATGATCTTGCCGTGACCTTTTTTGATCATCGACGGAATGACGGCCTTTGAGACGATAAATGGGCCGTTGAGATCAATATCAATCACTTGACGGAACTCGGCAGCGGTCATCTCGATCATCGGGATGCGTTTGATGATGCCGGCGTTGTTGACCAAAATGTCGATCACGCCGACCTCTTTTTCGATCTGTGCAACCATCGCGTTCACCTGATCCTCGTTGGTTACGTCGCAGACGTAGCCGTGTGCTTGGATGCCCTCGGCTTTGTAGGCGGCCAAACCTTTGTCCACCAACTCTTGTTTGATGTCGTTGAAGACAATTTTTGCACCTTGTTGAGCGTAGGCCGTAGCCAGCGCAAATCCGATACCGTAGGAGGCACCCGTTACGAGTGCAACCTTACCTTGTAATGAAAAGTTAACCATATATTTGTTGGTTTTAAATGTTATTTTAAATCGGTAATTTTCGAGAAATCCTGATCGCCGTAGTCGAGATTCTCGCCGCCCATACCCCAAATGAAGGTGTAGTTGTGGGTGGCGGCGGCACTGTGGATCGACCATTCGGGCGAAAGCACGGCTTGGTCGCCCTTCATCCAAATGTGACGTGTCTCGGCCACCTCGCCCATCATATGACACACGGCGTGCTCCTCGGGCACCTCGAAGTAGAAATAGGCCTCCATACGGCGCGAGTGCACGTGGGCAGGCATTGTATTCCATACGCTGCCGGGTTCCAACTCGGTCATCCCCATCTGAATTTGGCAGGTCGGAAGCACTTGGCTGACGATCATCTTGTTGACGTTGCGGTCATTGGAGCCTTCCAGTGAGCCCATATGTGCCACAATGGCATCGGCCTTGGTGACTTTTTTGTCGGGATAGTTGCGGTGTGCGGTGGTTGAATTGAAGTAGAATTTGGCAGGATGCTTGGCGTCTTTGCTCTCGAAAAGCACTTCGCGATCACCCGAACCGAGGTAGAGCGCCTCTTTGTAGTCCAGTTCGAAGCGTGTGCCGCCGACGGTCACCACACCTGCACCACCGACGTTGAAGATACCCATCTCGCGGCGTGTCAGGAAAAAAGGAGCTTTCAATGGGTCGATGGCCTCCAACGGCAGCGCCTCGCGAACGGGCATTGCACCGCCGACAATCATTCGGTCGTACATCGAGTAGACCATATTTACTTGATCGGCTGCAAAGACGGTTTCGATCAGAAAATCGCGGCGTAGGCGCGTTGTGTCGTACTGTTTGGCATCTTCGGGATGCGCGGCGTAACGGATTTCGTAATTTGTTTTCATTGTGTTTCTTATTTTGAATTTTACTCTTTTTGTGCTTAGCTCGAAATTGGCTAACCAATTCCATCCCTGCAAAGATAAGAAATATTTTGGAAAAGCGATAAACGAAGTCGATTTTTTTTTGGTGATTTTTTGAGAATAGTTGGCGATTCGCTTCGTGCCTCTGCGCCAAAAATAGGGAGTAAAGCTGTGCTTGCACACGGCTTTACTCCCTATTTTGGTGCGACAATCTTTGATTGTGCTATTTTTGGTGCGCTCTTCTATCGGAGCGAATTCATTCGGATGCTGGCTTTAACCAGCGAAATGGCGCGTATGCGGCTGATCTCGATGTCTTTATCGGCGTGGTGCGGATTCTGGCTTACCAGTTTGACGAACCCTTCCCGATCCGATTTTTGGATGTATTTCACGGTGACGTACTCCTCGCCGTCGATGTCGATCGACAGCAGGTACATATCTCCCCAAAAAATATCGTTAATGTCGCTCAGTTGCTTGTAAAGGACAATATCGCCGCTTTTGAGCAGCGGATACATTGAATCGCCGACAATGTAGATTGCACCGTCGCACTTGGGTAGGTTGGGAATGTGGATGAAGTTGATGGGCTTGATCTGCGACTGATCGGCGAAGAGCGGCACCAAGCCGGCCGTCCCTTCGATCGAGTAGAGCGGCACACTTTGCAGCGGCAACGAGTTGTCGGTGCGGTGCATATAGGCCGTCAGATCGGGTTCGGCGTTGAACATATTGCCCTTGCCGGTCTCGAGCCACTCGGGATTCACGTTCAATTCTTGAATTAGAATGTTGCGGTTGCGATTCGACAATCCGGCCTTGCCGGTTTCGATCATCGAGAGCGCTGCTTTGCCTATGCCAAGTCGTTGAGAGAGCTGGTCTTGGGTCATCGCAAGCTGTTTGCGTATCAGTTTTACTCGTTCGTTCATCGCTTTGTGATCAGAAAATATGATATTAAATAATTGTACTTTCGAGTAGGAAAATCAATAATTGAACCTATCTTTGTTCGACAAAGTTAAGCAATTTATTTTTATTTAACAAATATATGATGAATTATTCCATTTTACCAGCACTTTACCAACAGACCGCAGCGCGTTTGTGTGACGCCATCGACGGACAGGATTACTTTTCGGGCACCGTCTCATTCCTTTTTGAGGATGTCGAGTGCCGGCTCACCACCTCGGTGATTGTCTACCGTCAACTGGTGTCGCAGCCCGAGGGTATCTTTGAGCCTATCACCAACTTGATTCCCGTTTGGTGGGAGTTCCACACCTGCGATGCCGAGGGCGAACAACTCAACGATTTCGACTTTTCGGAGTTGAAATCCTACGTGGTGTAGTGGCTGCTTGGTGCGTTTCGGTGTTGCACATCCTTGTGCGCGGCGCCGCCTGCCGAAACGATTTTTATCAACTGAACCTCCTGCCGCAGCGCCGTGCATTGGGTTCAAAAATTAAATTATTTATGTCAAAAAAACCTGCTTGCACCTCTGCGGAAACACGATCCGCAGAGGTTTTTGTGCCTTTCGACCAATTTGCGCTTACGCTCTATCCGTTTTTGGAGTTGCAATCGTTTCATCGAGCCTATTATCGCGTCTTGGAGTCCTTTGCTACGGGGCGCATTCGTCGGTTGATGGTCACGATGCCGCCCCAGCACGGCAAAAGTGTCGGTGCCACGACGCTGCTGCCGGCCTATATGTTGGGGCTTGATCCCGATTTGCGTGTAGCAATCGCCTCCTATTCGGGGGCGTTGGCTTCGAAATTCAACCGTCGTGCGCAGCGCATCCTCGAGTCGCAGGAGTACGCCGCGTTTTTCCCAGCAACCACCATCAAACAGGGCGCTAAGCCGCCTAACTACATACGCACCTCCGAGGAGGTGGAGATCATCGACCGTCGCGGTGGTCTGCTGTCGGTGGGGCGCGAGGGGTCGCTCACGGGTAACAGAGTCGATTGTTTTATCCTCGATGACCTCTATAAAGATGCAATGGAGGCCACCTCGCCGCTCATTCGCGCCAACTGCTGGGAGTGGTATACCTCGGTGGTGCGTACGCGTATGCACAACGCCTCGCGCGAGCTGATCGTCTTCACGCGTTGGCACGAGGAGGATCTGATCGGTGCCATTGCCGCACGCGAGCAGGTGGTGGAGCTGACGACGTGGTCGCAGATCGACACCCTGCCGCCTGACGTGTGGCTGCACCTCAATTTCGAGGCGCTTAAGGCCTCACCTCCGACCGAAATTGATCCGCGCGCGCAAGGAGAAGCCCTCTGGGAGCAGCAGCACGGCGCCGCACTGTTGGCGGCCAAACGCCGTCTCGATCCACTGCAATTCGAGAGTATGTACCAAGGTCACCCCTCCTCGCGCGAAGAGCTGCTCTACGGCGCGAATTTTGTTGAGTACGACGCGCTGCCGCACGAGATTGTTCGTCGCGCCAACTACACCGATACGGCCGATACGGGCGATGACTACCTCTGTTCGATGAGCTATGCGGTCGATGCCGATGGGGTGATCTATGTGGTCGATGTGGTCTACACGCGCGAGCCGATGGAGATCACCGAGCCGCTTGTCGGCCAGATGCTGGTGCGCTCCGCCACGCGTCAGGCCACCATCGAGAGCAACAACGGCGGTCGCGGCTTTGCCCGAGCGGTGCAGGTTCTCGCCCCCGATGTGCGCATTGCGTGGTTCCACCAAAGTGCCAACAAGGAGGCGCGTATCCTCTCCAATTCGGCCACAGCGCTGCATTTAATGCGCTTTCCGAGGGGTTGGAATCTGCGGTGGCCGGAGCTTTATGCCCACTTGGTGACTTATAGTCGGCGCTTCCGCAGCAACCGCTGGCACGATGCGGCCGATGTGGTCACGGGCATCGTCGAACACGAAATTGCCGACAAGGGGCGTTGTCGATTGCGCGGTGTGCGATTTTTCTAATTAATTGGCATAATGTGCCGAATATTGCGTATCTTTGCCCAATTAGTAAGGAAGATTTTTTAAATCAGATACCAATGAAAGCATTGAAAATCGGAAATTTACTCGCCTCTATGCCCATCGTGCAGGGAGGTATGGGAGTAGGCATTTCCCTCTCGGGATTGGCGTCGGCTGTGGCCAATCAGGGCGGCATCGGCGTGATTTCGTCGGCCGGACTCGGGGCAATTTATAACAACTATTCGAAGGACTACAAGGTGGCTTGCATCTGGGGTCTCAAAGAGGAGTTGCGCAAGGCTCGTCTGGCCACCAAAGGCATTATCGGTGTGAACATTATGGTCGCCCTCTCCAACTTCGCCGATATGGTGCGCACCTCGATCGCCGAGAAAGCCGACATCATCTTTTCGGGCGCTGGGCTACCGCTCAACCTGCCGTCGTTCCTGACTCCGGGCACCAAAACCAAATTGGTTCCCATCGTCTCGTCGGCTCGCGCCACGCGCCTGCTGTGTCAAAAGTGGTGGAGCGAATATCAGTACATTCCCGATGCTATCGTCATCGAGGGACCCAAGGCCGGCGGCCACCTCGGTTACAAAGAGGAGCAGCTCACCGATGTTCATTTCTCGCTGGAGGCACTTGTGCCTGAGATTGTTGCCGAAGTGCGCGCCTTCGAGAAGGAGCACAACTGCCATATTCCGGTGATTGCCGGCGGCGGCATCTATACGGGCGAGGACATCTACCGCATTATGGCGTTAGGCGCCGACGGGGTGCAGATGGGTACGCGTTTTGTCACCACCGACGAGTGCGATGCTGATCTGAGCTTTAAACAGAGCTATATTGATGCCAAACAGCAAGATATTGAGATCATCCGCAGCCCGGTGGGAATGCCCGGACGTGCCATCCACAACTCGTTCCTCGATCGGGTGAAGGAGGGACTGAAGGTTCCCAAGGCGTGTCCGTTCGATTGCATCAAAACTTGCGACGTGACCCATAGCCCCTACTGCATTATGCTGGCGCTCTACAACGCCTTCAAAGGCAAGTTGCAAAACGGCTACGCTTTCTGTGGCACCAATGCTTGGCGTGCCGAGAAGATTCAGTCGGTACGCGAACTGATGGCATCGCTCAAGAGCGAATACGACAATTTCTCGTTGAAAGAGAAGCTCTTCGGTACAAAATAGGGGCGCTCGAAATACAAAGTTTAGGGGGTTGAAATCTTTGCGATTTCAACCCCCTAATTATGTGTAGCTATGAGACGGATTAGGCGATAAAAAGTTCGTTGTCGAATCTGAGAAGCTGTTTTTTGTGCTTTTTCATAGCGACAAAATATTTCGTAGGTGAGGAGCTGTGGTTGTTACTTTTCGAAATGCTGGTAATCCTTGCAACTCTGCCAGCTGCCGCCCCACTCGAAACCGTGCTTGATAAACTCTTTGTAACACAGTGAATTGGTGTCGATTTTGCAGGGAAAATCTTGTTTGCGATCGACATAGGGCATGGCTTCTTGCGGCTCGACGATGAGCTTCCCGGCCTGATGCTTCACAAATGGATTGTAGAGGGGGTTGATGTCGACCGCCATACCTCGACTGTGTTTTGATAATTTGGTGGTGCCTGCTATCACCCGAAAATTGAAGGCCGAAGAGTTATTTGCCACCATCGAGCGTTGGTCATCTGCATCGTAGTCGTCGATGAGCACCATACGTTCGATGGGATACTTGGCATTGTAGAGCGTTTGGAAAATTTCGAGCAACTCCTCGCTAATGGACTGATGGCAAATCATCTCTCCAAGACGAATTTGCCCACGGAGATCGTGGTGCAGCACTTTGATGTAGCGAAGATCAGCACGGGGCGTGGTGCACTCTTTTTTAAAGGATTTGCCGTCGATGCGCCGAAATATCGGATTGTCGATAGCAACAGCTTGGAAGCAATTCGCAATGCCGAAGTGTTCGACGCTCTGTTCTGAGACGCTTTTGCCCGCCTGCCACTCTTTGAGAATTTGCAATTCGGGAGTTTGTCCGCAGCCGGAGGAGTATGCACAAAGCGTAGTCAAAATTGAAAATAAAGTTTTGAACGGGTTCATAAGCGTGTGATTTGCAACCCTTTTTTAGAGATCGCCCAAGCGAGCAACGGGCGAGACATCGAGCGAAGCAAAATCGCCGTGGCGGTAGTGGTAATGGCCGGCCATAGCGATCATCGCGGCGTTGTCGGTGGTGAACTTGAATTCGGGCACAAAGGTGCGCCAGCCGCGCTTTTCACCTTCGGCGACGACGCCGTTGCGCAGTTCCGAGTTGGCCGACACGCCGCCGGCAATGGCGATGTCGCGAATGCCTGTATCTTTTGATGCACGCACCAATTTTTCCAGCAAGATGTTGACGATCGTCGCTTGCAGCGAGGCGCAGAGGTCTGCTTTGTTCTTCTCGATGAAGTCGGGATCGAGGGCAACCGCATCACGCAGCGTATAGAGGAACGAGGTTTTGAGTCCCGAAAACGAGTATCCGTAGCCTTCGACGCGCGGATGGGCGAAGCGGAAAGCTTGCGGATTGCCCTCTTTGGCCAATTTATCGACCACCGGACCGCCCGGATAGGGCAAACCCATCACTTTGGCACATTTATCGAAGGCCTCACCTGCAGCGTCGTCGATCGTCGTGCCGATGATCTGCATCTCGAGCGGCGAGTCCACGCGCACGATCTGCGTATGGCCGCCACTGACCAGCAGACACAGAAACGGGAAGTCGGGATGCGGCAGTGTGCGATCGGGCAGGTCAATGAAGTGCGAGAGAATGTGCCCTTGCAAGTGGTTGACCTCGACGATTGGAATGTTGTGGGCGATGGCAAGTCCTTTGGTGAACGACACGCCGACCAGCAGCGAGCCGAGTAACCCGGGACCGCGTGTGAAGGCGATGGCGTCGATGTCGTCGACCGTCAAGCCGGCCTCTTTGAGCGCCGTGTCGACCACGGGAATGATGTTTTGTTGGTGGGCGCGTGAAGCCAATTCGGGGATTACGCCGCCGTATTTGATGTGAACAGCTTGAGATGCAATAACATTTGACAGCAGCACGTTGTTGCGTAGTACGGCTGCCGACGTGTCGTCGCACGAAGATTCGATGCCGAGAATTGTAATATCCATCCTGTTTTTCGTTTTTTTCGCGAATTATAGTTATTTTTGTCAGTTATAACCGCCTTCCGATGCACAAAGGTATAAAAATATTGCGAAAGGTATTCTCAGTGGCGTTTTTGTTGCTGATAATTTTTCCTTTGGTGTTGTCGATTCTGCTCCAAATTTCTGCGGTGCAGAACTTCGTGGTGCGGAAGGCTGCCCACGTCGTCTCGCGGACACTCGAAACAACGGTCGCCATCGGCAGGGTCGATGTCGGTCTATTCGGCAAGGTGAAGATCAAAGATTTTTATGTCGAAGATTACCAGAAAGATACATTGCTTTATGTGGGTCGGCTCGATGCCTTCATCACGGGCTTGGGGCTTTTCGGCGGCGGCATCGAATTGAGCCGTGGCGAGATCGTCGATGCCAAATTATACCTGCGCGAAACCCCCTCGGGCGAGATGAATATCAAGCAGATCGTCGATCGGATGAGCAATCCCGACAAACCCAAAACCGGTACTTTCAGCCTCTCGCTTCGCAAGGCGTCGATCCATAATATGGATTTTTGTTTGGAGCGCCTCAAACACAACAACCCCGAATTTGGCATAGACTTCGGCCATATGCACCTCTACGAGTTGGAGGCCTACATCGACGATTTTACCATCGACGGACAAGCGATCTATACCACCATCGAGACCCTTTCGGTGCGTGAACGCAGTGGTTTTGCGTTGGAACACCTCTCGGGACAGTTCTACCTCTCGGGCGGCTGCATTGGTTTCGAAGATGCGCGGATCGTCACCGCCCAATCGCACCTCTCATTTCCCTCGATCTCGTTGGTGGGCAATTCGTGGGCGGATTACAAGGATTTCATCGGTGAGGTGCGGATCGAAGCGGCGCTTCGCAACGCCACGATCTCAACCGACGACATTGCCTACTTCTCTCCAAAATTGCGCACGTGGCACACCACATTTAGCAACGTCGACGTCGATGTGGCGGGCGTGGTCTCCGACTTTACGGGCAAGATTACGCGGATGCAGATCGGCGACGGAACTTCGCTCACGGCCGATGCCACGGTGAAAGGGCTGCCCGAAATCAAACGTACAAGATTCGATTTGACCATCGGACAACTGACCTCGTCGGCCGCGGATATTGAGCAGCTGGCCACCAATATCGGCCAACAAACGCTCTCGCCCAAGGTGGTGGCGATGTTGGATAATTCGGGGCGAATCGACCTCCACGCCCAATTCAAAGGGCTGCTGTCGTCGTTCGATATGCAGGTGGGGTTGATGACCGATGTGGGCAATCTAACCTGCAATTTGCAGATGCAGCCACGCAAAGACGGCTTGCAGAGCGTGCAGGGCGATGTTGCAACGCGCAATTTGCGGTTGGGCGAACTGTTGGGCAACCGCACCCTGCTGGGTAATGCGACCCTTGCGGCACGCATCGACGGCGTGGTGGGACGCGGCCGCGCCGACGCCAAAGTGGTCGGCGACGTCACTCAGCTGGGTCTCAATGGCTATGTCTACGACTCGCTGCGGCTCGACGGGCGGCTGCGCAACAAGGAGTTCGACGGCCTGATCACAGCGCGCGATCCCAACCTGAATTTCGATTTTTCGGGTTTGGTCGATCTCAACGACTCGGTACCTCGCTTCGACTTTGCGATGGAGCTGCGTCGAGCCGATTTGGTCAAGTTGCGCATCAATCCGCGTGACTCGCTTTCGCAACTCTCGGCGCATATCACGGCGCAGGGTAGTGGCCATTCACTCGACGATATGAATGGTAAGTTGCACATTTCAGATGCTGTCTATCGCTATAATAGCAAGCAACTTGAGGCCACAAATCTGACCCTCACGGGCGAGAACTCCGCCAGCAGCAAACTCATCGAACTGCACTCCGATTTCGCCGATGCCACGTTCCGCAGCAAAACCAGCTATCGCGAGGTTTTTGCCTACCTGCGCGAGAGTGCGTGGCGGTACCTGCCGTTGCTGCGTGGTGGTGGGGTGCAAAACCTTGCGGCCGGCCACAAGATGGCTGTGGCCGATGATTATTCGCTCTTGACGGTGCAGATCCGCAAGTTCAACGCGGTGGCCGATGCCCTCTCACCCGGGTTGCAGGTGGCCGACGGATCGTCGCTTCATCTGCTGCTCAATCCGGCCAGCAACAAACTCTCGTTCAGGGTCACCTCGGATTACATCGAGCGCAAACGGATGTTGGCTACACGCCTGAATATCAACGCTTCCAATCGTGGGGACTCGCTGACGGTCTATGCTTCGGCCGAAGATCTTTATGCCGGAGCGCTCCACCTGCCGCACCTCTCGTTGACGGGTGGTGCCAAGCAGGGTCAGGTGCAGTTCTCGGCCGGTTTCAACGATACGCTTCGGCGGTTTTCGGGTCTATTTGGCATACGTGCCGGCGTGGTCGACGAGCACGGTCCCAACGGTCGCGTTGTCGGACTGCGCATCCTGCCCTCGCACATTACGCGCAGCGACAAGACTTGGCGCATCTTTGCCCACCAAATTCTGCTCGACACGGCGCAGGTGGTCATCGACAAATTCTATGTGACGAACCGCGGTCAGGAGTTACTCATCGACGGTATTGCCTCGCGCAGCCGTGCCGATTCGCTGATGCTGCGTCTGCGCAATTTCGATTTGGCTCCCTTCTCGCAGATCGCCGACCACTTGGGTTACGGCATTGAAGGGCGCACGAATGGCTCGGCGACGATGAAATCGGTGCTTCGCGGCGGTGAAGTGTCGGCCGACATTCTCTTCGATAGCTTGGCCGTGAACGGAATTATGGCGCCCCCCTTGCGGCTCACCTCGCGCTGGGATTTGGCGCGCAACCGAGCCGGTGTGAACGTGATGAACCGCGTCAAGCGCGATACGCTGATTCGCGGTTTCTATGCCCCCGATCAGATGCGTTACTATGCGCGATTGGCGGTCGATAGCCTCGATTTGGGGCTGCTGGATCCGATGTTGGCCGGGGTTATCTCCTCGACCAAGGGGCTTGTCTCGGCCGATTTGGTGTTGCAGGGACAGCGCCGCGAAGCCGATCTGACTGGCAAAATTTTGGTTCGTGGAATTTCGACCAAAGTCGATTTCACGCAGGTGACCTACACAATGCCCGAAGCCGTGTTGGATGTCAAGGGCAACCGATTCCGCACTTCGGGCGTGCCGATCTTCGATCCGCAAGGCAACAAGGGGCTTTTCGACATTGATCTGAGCTTGCAACACCTCTCCAATATTGCCTATGATGTGCGCGTTGTGCCGCAGCAGATGTTGGTGCTCAACACCACCTCCGACGACAACGATGCTTTTTACGGCAAGGTCTACGCCACTGGCGTGGCGCGCATCTCGGGAGACAAACGAGGTGTCAATATGGATATTACGGCCGCCACCGACGACCATTCGTCGTTCTTTATGCCGCTGTCGAGCAAATCGAACATCTCCAACGCCGACTTCGTGGTCTTCAAGGAGCCGGAGCAGGCGACCACCGCCGACGAATTGGCCAGCAAAAAAAAGCTCTTCGAGCGTCGTCAACGCCAAAAAACAGCCGCCGAAAGCCAGATGAAAATAGCCTTGGCGCTCGATGTGCGACCCAATGCCGAGGTGCAGCTCACCGTCTCCGACAATGTGATTCGTGCACGTGGCGACGGGGTGATCAATATGCAGATCAATCCGCGGTCGAACGTCTTCGAAATGTATGGCGACTACTCGATCACCGAGGGTAGTTACATCTTCTCGCTGAAAAATATCATCAACAAAACTTTTAACATCAACAGTGGTTCGACCATCCAATGGACTGGTTCCCCGATGGATGCGATGCTCAATATCGACGCTATTTACAAGCTCAAGGCGTCGTTACAGCCGTTGCTGTTGGGTACGGCCGACAAATTGGCCGCCGACCGATCGGTGCCTGTGGAGTGTGTGATCCACCTTGGCGACCGCCTGACCAATCCGGCGGTGACCTTTGATGTGCGTGTGCCGGCGTCGGATCCCGAAACGCAAACGGTGATTGCCAACGCCCTCAATACCCCCGAAACAGTCGATATGCAGTTTCTTTACCTGCTGCTTTTCAATAGTTTTCTCTCCGAGAACAACGCGGCGCAGAGTGCCAATATCGGCGCTTCGGTCTCGGCAGCCACCGGATTTGAGTTCATTGCCAACCAGCTGAGCCGCTGGCTCTCGACCAGCGATTATGGTGTGCTGCTGCGCTATCGCCCCAAGTCGGAGTTGACCAGTGACGAGATTGATTTCGGATTGTCGAAGAGCCTGATCAACAACCGATTGTTTGTTGAGGTCGAGGGCAACTATCTGATTGACAACAAACAGGCGGTCAATAGTTCGATGTCCAACTTTATGGGCGAGGCCTATATCACCTACTTGATCGACCGCGCCGGCACGTTGAAATTCAAGGCGTTCACCCAAACCATAGATCGTTTCGATGAGAACCAAGGTTTGCAGGAGACCGGCATCGGCATCTATTATAAGGAGGATTTCAACAACTTCAAAGATCTGCGTCAGCGGATCAAAGATCGTTTTACCAACAAGAAACGCAAGGCGCGCCGCGAGGCCAAGGCGGCCGAAAAACGTGTCGAAAAGGGAGCTGTAATGGACAATACCAAGGAGAATACCAAGGAAGAAACCAAGGACGAAAGCAAGGACGAAGCACAAGGGGACAGACCCTCACGACATTAAAACAACTAATTAAACTTTAAATACAACCAAGGTATTTGGGTCGCTTGGCGACAAGTCCCCGCCGAGGCGGGGATTTAGGGGTGGGTCAGATTTATAAACGCGGCACCAGCCGCGAATGTATGAGGGACGGATTTTAACAACATTAAAACAACTAATTAAACTTTAAATACACTACTATGATTACTTTTTTACAGGCTGCCGGGGAGGTGGCTGTGAGTGAACAAACGCGAATGGGGTTGTGGACGCTTTTCACCAAGGGCGGCTGGCTGATGTGGCCGCTGTTGGCGCTGGGCGGCGTGATGATTTTCATCTTTGTGGAGCGCTATATGGCTATCCGCAAAGCTTCGGTGCTGGATATTAACTTTATGAATCGCATTCGTGACTACATCTCCGACGGCAAAATTTCGGTGGCCGTCAATCTCTGCAAAAAGACCGATACGCCGATCGCCCGTATGATCGAAAAGGGTATCGAGCGCATTGGGCGTCCGATGGGCGACGTGCAGACGGCGATCGAAAATGTCGCCAACCTCGAAGTGTCGAAGCTCGAAAACGGCCTTCCGTTTCTGGCGACCATTGCCGGTGGCGCTCCGATGATTGGTTTCTTGGGTACGGTACTCGGTATGGTTCAGACTTTTATGGATATGTCCGCAGCTGGCGGCACGGTCGATATGTCGCTGCTTTCGCAGGGTATGTATGTGGCAATGGTGACCACCGTGGGCGGTTTGATCGTGGGTATTCCCTCCTATTTTGCCTACAATTATCTGGTGGCACGCATCGAAAAGCTGGTCTTCCAGATGGAATCCAACTCGATCGCCTTTATGGATATTTTGAATCAACCTGCTCAAAAATAGCATATTATGGCAATCAAACACGGTTCAAAGGTCGATAAATCCTTTTCGGCTTCGTCGATGACCGACCTTATGTTTCTGCTGCTGCTGTTCTTGCTGATCGCCACGACCCTGATCAATCCCAACGCCTTGAAACTGATGTTGCCGAAAAGCTCCAATCAGCTCAAGGACAAGGCGATGACTACGGTGTCGATCCAGCAAGACGGGGCTTCCTATCGCTATTATGTGGAGTTGGAGAAGATGCCCAATATCGAGGCGGTGGAACAGGCATTGAAAACGCGCTTAGGCGGTCAGGAGAACGCCACGGTGTCGCTCCATTGCGACAAAACGGTGGCTGTCGACGAGGTGGTCAAGGTGATGAATATCGCCAAGGACAACGACTACAAGCTGATTTTGGCCACAACGCCAAACTAAATCACACAACGGTTTATGAACTACTACGATCCGAACGACAAATCGCCCCGACGGTGGGCTTTGGCGGCGGCAGCGGCTTACACGTTGCTGCTGGGCGTGTCGTTTGCGTCGGTGTCGTTCGACTTCCACCGCATTGCCGAGAAGCGTGGCGACACGATTTTGGTCGATTTCTCGCAGCCGCCGTTGCCCGAGATCACGCCACCGCCTACGCCGTCGCCCACCGAACCGCGGATGCACGATGCGTCTGCGCCCGAGGAGCATACGGAACAGGTGGCCGGCAAGGACGAAAAGACCCAAACGCCCAATCCCAAGGCGTTGTTTCAGATGAGCAAGAGTGGTGCCGACGAGCCGGCCGATGCCGGTAATCAGCGCGCTCCAAAAGGTGAGGATAAAGCACACGGCAGCGGTTCGGGGCTTAATCCCGACGGATTGGAACAACTCGACAAAGGGTTGCAAAAACGTGGTTTGGTAGGCAATTGGCCTGAGCCTCGCTACCCGGGATCAAAGAGTGGTCGGATCAATATTCGGGTGACCGTGGGACCGCGCGGCGATGTGACGGGCGCGTCGTTTGAGCCGATAGGTTCGACCGAAAGCGATGCCGATTTGGTGGCTGCGGCGCTGGCTGCGGCACGCAAAACGCGCTTTACCGAGAGCCGTGCCGCGGTGCAGGGCGGAATAATAACTTACACATTCCGAATGAAATAATTTTTGAAAGTATGCGAATAATTTTATTGACACTTTTCAGCAGCCTACTTTTAGGTACGGCCTCTGCTCGTCAGCCCGAGGGGGCTAATTTGACGCTGGCCGCGTCGACCCACGATTTCGGCGACGTAGCTCGTCGGGGTGGCGATCTGGTGCGCGAATTCAACTTCACCAACACAGGCGACACGCCGTTGGTGGTCTTGCGCGTGATCACCTCCTGTTCGTGTCTCAAGGCTTCGTACTCCAAACGACCTGTGGCGCCGGGGGATTCGGGGGTGATTCGCATCACCTATGAACCCCACAAAAGCGAGCCGGGGGTTTTCAACAAAGTGATCCAAATCTACTCCAATTCGACCGATGAGCGCGATGTGATCACCGTGCAAGGTAATTCGATCGACGAAAAGGCGGGGCTGAAGCTCCGAAATCATAAAAAGAAATAACCTATGAATCTGCTCTTTATAAACGCCACGATCCTGCCAATGACCGCGGCCGACGACCAACCCCATACCTTCAACGGTTCGGTGGGCGTCAGCGGCAACCGCATCGTGCTGGTTACCAACTCCGATACGGCGGTGGCCGCTTTTCGCGCGGCGCACGCCGACGTGCGAACCATCGACTGCACCGGCAAATTGTTGATGCCCGGCTTGGTCAACACCCATTGCCACGCGTCGATGACCCTGCAACGCAGCTATGCCGACGATATTGCGCTGATGGAGTGGCTCAACGACTACATTTGGCCGTTCGAGGCGCGTCAAACTCCCGATGAGGTGGCGCTGGGTATGGAGTTGGGCATTGTCGAGATGCTGCTGGGCGGCGTGACGTCGTTTGTGGATATGTATTACCACGAAAATCGTTGTGTTGAGGTGGTTCGGCGGCTGGGTATTCGCGCGATGTTGGGCTGCAACTATTTCGACACCAATGTCGATGAGGTGCTGCCCGAGGTGGTCGATGCTGTGGTTAAATCCGCTGATTGTAAGCGCATTCAGATCGCTGTTGCCCCTCATTCGCCCTACACCGTTTCGCCCGAAAACCTGCTGCGCGGCAAGGCGCTGTGCGATCAATATGGTCTGCATCTGATTACCCACATTGCCGAGACGAAAGATGAGGGGCGTATCGTGCGCGAAAAATACGGCGTTAGCTCGGTCGAACACCTCGATCAGCTGGGACTATTGGGCGAGAAAACCATTGGCGCCCACTGCATCCACGTGAGTGACAGCGACATCGCAACGCTTACGGCGCGTGGTGTGGCTGTGTCCCACAATCCGCAGAGCAATATGAAAATTTCGAGTGGCGTGGCGCCCATCGAGCAGATGCGCGCTGCCGGTGCGTTGGTGACCATCGGCACCGACGGTCCCTGTTCGAACAACGATCTGGATATGTGGGAGGAGCTGCGCACGGCGGTTTTCCTGCAAAAGTCGGCCACGGGCAACCCCTGTGCCTTGCCGGCCTACGAGGCGCTGAAGTTGGCGACGGTCAATGGCGCTCGGGCTTTGGGCTATGCGCAAGGCGAGTTGGGTGTGGTCAGCGAGGGCGCGTTGGCCGACCTGATCGTCGTTGACCTTCAAAAACCGCACTTGCAACCGATCCACAATGTGGTTTCGAATTTGGTTTACTGTGGCAAAGCGTCCGATGTTGAAACGGTAGTTGTTGATGGTGAGGTTGTTGTCGAGAATCGCCGCGTCCAAGGAGTTGACCTTGCGCAGCTCTATCGCCGCGTTGCTGCCGCTGTGGAGCGCATTTTAGCGGTCAAATAAGGAGCAACAGCAACAGTTTCTAATAATGGGTGAATCCGTGCCAATCCAAAGGCGCGGATTTGCCGTTTTTGAGCCAGATGAGTCCCTGTGTCGCTGTGATGCGACCGAGCGGATAGAGTGGTGTGCCGAAAGTTGCGCGGAAGTCGTTGCAGAGTTGTTCGGTGGCTTCAGCCGAGGCGGTGAAGAGCAATTTGTAGTCCTCGCCGGCGCAGGCTGCCGTCCGCAGATCACTGCCCTCGGCTACGGGAATCCGCTCCACGTTGATCTGTGCCCCGACCTTCGAACTTGCTAAAATGTGGGGTAGATCCGCGGCCAGCCCGTCCGAAAGATCCATCATTGCGTGAACCTCCTCACGTGCGCCGAGCCAAAGCCCTTCATCGACTTGCGGCTGTGGCGTGCGGTGAATATCGGCGGCCGCGGTGTGGTACGCTCCGGCCAGAATATCTTGCAGCCCACTGCCCGAAGCGCCAAGGCTACCGGCCGTGAAGATCGTGTCGCCCACCACGGCACTCCGACGGCGTTTGATGTGGCTGTCGGCTATGCGGCCAATGGCGGTGACGTTGATGGTGATGCCCATCTCGGAGCGCGTTGTGTCGCCACCCACGAGCGCCACGCCGAACCTGTCGGAGAGGGCGCGGTAGCCGCACATAAACTCCTCAGCCCACTCCCCGGTGGTCTCGACCGGCAGCGCAACCGACAGCAGGGTAGCCACCGGACGGGCGCCCATAGCGGCCACATCACTCAAATTGACGGCCAATGATTTGTGTCCCAGCTCTCGGGCAGAGGTTGCGGCGCGCAGGAAATGAACCCCC
The DNA here is from genome assembly GCA_036651015.1 of Alistipes sp. Lineage (GTDB taxonomy): Bacteria > Bacteroidota > Bacteroidia > Bacteroidales > Rikenellaceae > Alistipes. Next base: position 4,281 of record JAVVYP010000027.1, on the reverse strand, counting down.
TCGGTGAGCATATCGGTGGTGAAAACCAGCGATTCACCGTTGCCAAGGGGAAGAATGGCGCAATCGTCGCCGATGCCTTCGAAGTTGTTGGCAGGCAGCGATGCGAACATCGCCTTGATTTGATCTATGAATCCGAATTCGGTCATACCTATATATAGATGTAATTTGACGCGCGTAATCTTGAGAAGCTGTTTTGAAATTTATTAAACTCGCTTCTGACAAAGATACCCGAAAAATTCCAAATTATCACTACCTTTGTTTGCGAATCGTGCGGCGGCTGCGCGGTAACGAATGGCGGGCGGCGGCGATGCGTGATGCGTGGCGAGTGGATCCAATAAATAGCGGTGACGATGAAAATATTGATTCTCAACGGTCCAAACCTCAATTTGCAGGGGCGGCGTGATGCGGAGGTCTATGGTTTGCAGACTTTTGAGAGCTATCTCGAAGGGTTGAAGGCGCACTATCCGGCGCTCGAGTTTGGCTATTTCCAATCCAATATCGAAGGCGAGTTGATCGACGCTGTGCAGCGCGCCGATGGTCTCTACGAGGGTGTTGTGCTCAATGCCGGTGGCTACACCCACACCTCGGTGGCCTTGCGCGATGCCGTTTCGGCGGTGTCGGTGCCCGTGGTCGAAGTCCACATCTCGTCGATCCTCGCGCGTGAAGAGTTTCGCCATACGTCGCTTTTGGCGGCGGTGGCCTGTGGGTCGATTATGGGATTTGGCCTCGACTCCTACCGCTTGGGTGTTGAAGCGCTGCTGATTCATCAATCTTAAAATCTTAAAAAAGCATATATGTACAGAATGAAAAAGACCAAAATTGTTGCCACGATGTCGGATTTCCGTTGCACCGAAGAGTTCGTTCAAAATCTCTTTGATGCCGGTATGGATGTCATTCGCATCAATTCTGCACACGTGACCGAAGAGGGCGCAACGGCCATTGTCGATACCGTACACCGCGTGAATCCGGCCATCCCGATTATGATCGACACCAAAGGTCCCGAAATTCGCGTCACAACGATCGCTGCCGAGTACGGCAACAGCATCAACTTCCAGCCCGGAGATCGCGTTGCGGTGCGTGGCTCGGTGGGTGCCGATGTGACCACGCGCAAGGTGATCTATATGAATGTGCCCTCGATCGTGCGCGACATTGCGGTTGGTGCGCGGATGCTGATCGCCGACGGTGAGTTGGAGATTCGTGTGGTCGAGAAGGACGAGCAGGAGTTGACCTGCGAATTTGTGCGAGGCGGCAGTATGCGTTCGCGCAAGAGCGTCAATGTCCCGGGGGTTTCGATCGCGCTGCCGTCGGTGACCGACAAGGATCGCCGCTTCATCGAGTGGGCGGTTGACCACGAAGTGGATTTCATTGCCCACTCCTTTGTGCGTAGTGCACGCGATATACAGGCTGTGCAGCAGATCCTCGATGCCCACGGCAGCAACATCAAAATCATCTCGAAAATCGAGAATCAGGAGGGTTTGGACAACATCGACGAGATCATTGAGGCTTCGTACGGCATTATGGTGGCGCGCGGAGATCTGGGCGTGGAGCTTCCTGCCGAGGCGATTCCCAATGCACAACGCCGCATTGTCGAGAAGTGTATTGCCGCCAAACGTCCGGTGATCATCGCCACGCAGATGCTCTATTCGATGGTCAAAAGTTCGCGCCCGACACGTGCCGAGGTGAGCGATGTGGCCAGCGCAATCTATGAACGTGTTGATGCTGTGATGCTTAGCGACGAGACGGCGATGGGCGATTTCCCGGTGGAGTCGGTCGAAACGATGGCACGCATTGCGCGTGAAATCGAACGCGACGATGTCCATTTCAAGCCGATGATTGATATGGATATGGTCTCGGTGAACCACGAAATCACCGCTCAGTTGGCTCGTTCGGCCGTGCGTGCTTGCACCAACTTGCCGATTAAATACGTCGTTTTGGATACAAAAACCGGCCGCACAGGTCGTTATTTGGCGGCTTTCCGTGGTCAGAAAACGGTGATGGCTGTTTGCTATCAGCGTCACGCACAGCGCATTCTGGCACTCTCCTATGGCATTGTTCCGATTCTGCGCAACCAAGAGATTCACGACCGTTACCATTTTCTGGTCGACGCGTTGGAGTTCCTCGACCAGTATCGCAAACTCGATGACGACGATCTGCTGGCCATCGTGGGCGGTAGTTTCGGTCCCGACGGCGGTGCTTCGTATGTCGAGATTGCCGACGTAAGCAAAATTCGTCGCCGCAACCAAGAGATTCTGGCAAAAATAGTAAAGTAATTTCGTAAACTTTGAACGGGGAACTCAAAGATCAGGTCGCGCGCGGCGTGGCGTGGAGTATTGCCGAAAAGGCTGGTTCGATACTCCTTCAGCTGGGTGTGAGCTTGGTTTGGTTGCGCCTGTTGATGCCTGATCAACTGGGCGTTATGGCTATTCCGACGGCTTTTGTGGCCGTGGCGTTGGTGCTGGCCGACAGTGGATTCTCGCAGATGCTCATTCGCAAAGCGGCACCCACTCCCGAAGAGTATAAGTCGGTCTTTGTCTTCAATTTGACGGCTTCGATCATCCTCTATTTGGCGCTGGTGATTATCGCGCCGTGGGTGGGGAGTTATTACGCGATGCCGATGATCGGTCGCATTGCCCCGATTTTCTTCCTGATTTTGCCCATCAATGCGCTCTGCGCAGTCCAAAATACGGTCTTGATGCGCGAATTTCGCTTCGCCCTGCTGTCGAAGATTGCGTTGGCGGCATCGCTCATCAGCAGTGTTGTGGCGATCGGCATTGCGCTGGCTGGCTTCGGCATCTGGAGTATCGTGGCGCAGCGTGTCTTACAGATGATTGTGCGCTCGGGGCTGCTGTGGTGGGTGAGTGCGTGGCGTCCGCGAGGGGCTTTCGATGGCCGCTGCTTGCGACAAATGGCGCCGTATAGTTGCAGCCTGATGACCACCGATTTGATTTCGACTTTCTATACCAAAATACCCCAATTTTTCTTGGGTAAACTCTATCCGACAGCTGTATTAGGCTCGTTTGATCAGGCGATTAAACTCAAAGATCAACCCGTCACTTCGGTGATGCAAGCCGTTCAAGGTGTGACCTTTCCGGCATTGGCCAAGATCAGCGATGACGCGGAGCGTTTCACCGAGAGCTACCGGCAGGTGATGATGGTGGTGGCCTATGTGATGTTCCCGATGATGCTCGGAATGTCGGCCGTGGCGAGTGATATGTTCGAGTTGCTGTTGGGCGAAAAATGGATGCCGACGGTTCCCTATTTCGAGGTGATCTGTCTGGCAGGATTGTTCTATCCGGTGGCGATGGTGGCTTACAACATCCTGAAGGTCAAGAGTGATGGCCCGTTGATCGTGAAGCTGGAGATCGTCAAAAAAATCATTATGACGGCGATTTTTGCCGTGACAATTTATCACAGTGTGCAGGCTGTGGTGTGGGGTTTGGTGGCCATCGCTTTCTGCGAAATGGTCGTCAATTTCTTGGCCACAACGCGGTTTACCGCACTTTCGTCCTATCGTTTTGTGCGCACCTTGCTGCCCATCGCGTTGGTCTCTGTGGCTATGTATGCGGCTGTGTGGTTGGTGGGCATCGCTTTGCCCGATCAAATGATGCTGCGGCTGCTGTGCAAGCTTGTCGTCGGTGTCGTCTGCTACCTTGTGCTCTCGGCGCTCTTCCGGCTCGAGGCGTTCCGCGAAGTGACCGGTATCATCAAAAAGCAGGTTGCCCACAAATAGAAGCACCTCAAAATAACAGCGACTTGCAAAACAGGGAAAGTCGACTGATTATTAATTGCTTATGCCGGTATTCTGCACCTGTATTTATCTTGCCAAAATAGGAACAATTACAGCATAATTATTTCAGCCGTTTGGTTATCCATTCCGGGCATGGTGTGGCCGATGTCGGCACCTTCGTAGGTTGGATCACAAACAATGTAACGGCGGCCGTCGAGGTCGATATAATCTCCGGAAACATCATTCTTGAAACATACAGCCGTCGCCAGATGGTTGGGATAATGAAGCAGCACGGTTTCAAGCCCCAGCAATTCCCGGACAAGTACCGAATAGAGTATGGCGCGATCTTCACAGTCGCTGTATGGATAATAGAGTGTTTCGTCGGCAAACAACGATCGTTCGACTCCGAACTGCTCCTGATCGGTTTGGTATTCGAACGCCGTCTGCACAAAATTTATCAGGATATTCGCCGCCTCGGACTCCGATTTTTTGGCAATCGCCGTTATCAGAACCGGATAGAGCGACTCTTTCGTATGATCGCTCAATGACGCCCG
>JAVVYP010000026.1:0-24777 GCA_036651015.1 Alistipes sp. | reverse complement strand
CGGCACAATGATCCTGCGCATCGAGGACACCGATTCACAACGTTTTGTCCCCGGAGCCGAGTCCTATATTATGGAGGCTCTCCAGTGGTGCGGCATCGAAATCGACGAGGGCGTCGGTGTGGGCGGTTCTCACGCCCCCTACCGCCAGAGCGAGCGGCGCGAAATTTACCTCAAATATGCCCTGCAACTCATCGAGGCCGGTTGGGCGTACTACGCCTTCGACACGGCCGCCGAGTTGGATGTGCTGCGTGCCGAAGCGGAGGCAAAAGGCGAGGCCTTTGCCTACAATTTTACGGTGCGCGAGCGGCTTGCCACGTCACTGGTGCTGCCTGCCGAGGAGGTCAAAGCGCGCATAGATCGTGGTGATCAATGGGTGATCCGATTCCGAATGCCCGAAAACGAGGTGGTCGAAATGGAGGATTTGATCCGTGGCCACGTGGAGGTCAACACCTCGACGCTCGATGACAAAGTGCTCTACAAATCGTCGGATGCACTGCCCACCTACCACTTGGCCAACATCGTCGATGACCACCTGATGGAGGTTTCGCACGTCATTCGCGGCGAAGAGTGGCTGCCATCGTTGCCGCTGCACTACCTATTATACAAGGCTTTCGGTTGGCAGGAGTCGCAACCGCTGTTTGCCCACCTGCCGCTGCTGCTCAAACCCACGGGTGGCGGCAAGCTCTCGAAGCGCGACGGCGACAAGATGGGCTTCCCGGTCTTTCCGCTCTTCTGGACAGCCCCGACCGGCGAAACCGCCCACGGCTACCGCGAAGACGGCTATTTCCCCGAGGCCTTCATCAATATGTTGGCGCTGCTGGGTTGGAACCCGGGCACCGAGCAGGAGATCTTCTCGATGCAGGAGCTGGTTGACAACTTCTCGCTCGACCGCGTCTCGAAATCGGGCGCGCGCTTTCAGCCCGACAAAGCCAAGTGGTTCAACGCCCAATATATGCACCACATGACCGACGACGAGTTGGCGGCACTCTATCAGCCGATTCTGCGCGAACACGGCATCACCGTGTCGGATGCGCAGGCCGGAAAAGTGGCCGGCATTATGAAAGAGCGCGCCACGTTCATCACCGATCTGTGGGAGCTGACCTCGTTTTTCTTCGTTGCCCCCACCGAATACGAGGAGAAGCAGACCAAAAAATACTGGAAAGGCGAAAATCCGGCCATTTTGCGCGAGGTGCGCGAGGTGCTGGCCGCCCTCGATGACTTCTCGATGGAGCACACCGAACAGACCGTGCACGCTTGGATCGAAGAGAAAGGCTACGGTATGGGGCAGGTTATGAATACCTTACGGTTGGCTCTGGTGGGTGCCGGCAAGGGACCCGGTATGTATGACATCACGTCGTTCATCGGCAAGGAGGAGACCTTGCGGCGCATTGATCAGATTCTAACGAATTTAATACCTGCTTAAGAATGAATATCGAACAACACGTGTGGGGTATGAACCCCGAGGGCGAAGCCATCATCCGCTACACGCTGCGCAACGCACAGGGCAATGAGGTGCAACTCTCCAACTTCGGGGCAGGTATCCTCTCGGTCAAGGTTCCCGATCGCGACGGCCATCGTGCCGACGTGGTGCTGGGTTACAAGCAACCCGAAGGCTACTTTTTCGATGGTGCCGCTTGCGGCAAAAGTGTCGGGCGCTGCGCCAATCGCATCGCTTACGGTCGGATGAGCGTCGAGGGGCAGGAGTACACCTTGGAGGTCAACAACGGTGTCAACCACCTCCACGGAGGCACGAAAAATTTCGCCAATCGTGTGTGGGAGAGCCGTGTGGAGACCAACCGCGTGGTGATGTCGCTCACCTCGGACGACGGTGATCAACGCTACCCGGGCGAATTGAATGTCGAAGCGATATTTGATTTTGACGATGATAATTCACTGGAGATCACTTACTTGGCTAAAACCGATAAGACCACGGTAGTCAACCTCACCAACCACGTCTATTTCAACCTTGCCGGTGAGGGCAGTGGCTCGATCCTCGATCACCAGTTGCGGCTCAACAGCTCCAAAGTGTTGGAGATGAACGACAAGCAGATTCCGACCGGCAAACAGATAGAGGCTGCCGCAACGCCACAAGATTTCCGCACATTCCACGACTTCCGCACCGGCATCGACAGCCCCTTCAACCACATCAGCGACTTCCGAGGTTACGACCACCCGTTCGTCATCGACGGCTGGAAGCCCAATATTTTGGGCGAAGTTGGCGAGCTGCGCGACCCCCAATCGGGACGTTGCGTGCGCGTGAGTTCGTCGCAGCCGAGTGTGATGATCTACACCGGCAACTGGCTCTCGGGCGGCTGTCCCGAGACCAAATCGGGCGGACGCTATGCCGACTACGATGGTGTGGCTATCGAGTGCCAAAACTTCCCCGACGCGGTGAATCATCCCGAATTTCCGTCGCCCCTGCTCCACCCGGGCGAACTCTACTGCCAGAAAATCGTCTTCCGCTTCGGCACCTATTAATAGATTCCGGAATCACATAGAAAAGCAGATTAAACGCCACGTGGCATTTAATCTGCTTTTTTTGAGGCGATCAACTCCGCAGCACGAGCCAATGCGTGGTGAATATCGGGGCAGACATTGTCGCCACCAATGCGCTCATAAAGCCCTGCACGCACCAACGTTTCGTGCACCGCAGGGTTCACCCCCGACAGCACCAGCGTGATGTGCGCCCGACGCGACATCGCATAGAGCGTGTCGAGGTTGTGGATGCCCGTGGAGTCGATGAACGGCACGCGGCGCATTCGGATGATCCGCACCGCAGCGCGATCGCCCAACTGCGACATCAGATCCTCGAATTTGGTAGCGACACCGAAGAAGTAGGGGCCGTCGATCTCGTAGACCTCCACACCAGCAGGAACGGCCAGCTGCTCTTCGCCTTGCGACGCATCGTCGCCTTGGCTGGGGTCGATTTGGTTGCGGATCACCGAGATCTCGGTGGTCTCCATCACCCGTCGCAAGAAGAGCACGCAGGCGATCAGCAGCCCGACTTCAATGGCAATCGTCAGGTCGAAAACCACCGTCAGACCGAAGGTCAGCAGCAGCACCACCACATCCGATTTGGGGCTGCGCATCAGGGCGCGGAAGATCCGCCAGCCACTCATATTATAGGCCACAAACATCAGCACACCGGCCAAGCAAGCCATCGGAATATATTGTGCCAACGGCATCAGCAGCAGCAAGATCAGCAGCAACACCACGGCGTGGATGATACCTGCCACAGGAGTTCGGCCGCCATTGTTGATGTTGGTCATCGTGCGAGCGATCGCCCCCGTCGCCGGAATGCCGCCGAACAAGGGCGTCAGCAGGTTGGCCGCCCCTTGGGCGATGAGTTCCGTATTTGAATTGTGACGGTCACCGATCACGCCGTCGGCCACCGTGGCCGAGAGCAGCGATTCGATCGCACCCAGAATGGCGATGGTCACCGCCACCGGAAACAGGCTGCGCACCGTCTCCCAATTCAATTCGGGAAGCACCGCCGCCGGCAGCTCGGCGCGAATGGTGAAGCGGTCTCCAATGGTGTCGATGCCCCCGATGCCAGCATAGTGTTTCAACAGCCACACCACCAAGGTCATCACCACGATAGCCACCAGCGAACCCGGGATTTTGCGCAGAACCTTCGGCGTCGCCACAATGAGCAGCAAACTGCCCACCCCGACCAAGGTATTCCACCAATTGACCGAGCCGAACGACCGCAAATAAAGCCCCCATTTGCCGATGAAATCACCCGGCACCTGCTCCGCGCCAAAGGTCAGACCAAAGAAATCGGCAATCTGTGTGGTGAAGATCGTCACGGCGATGCCGGCCGTGAAGCCGATGATGATCGGATAGGGGATGAATTTGATCACCGCGCCCAGTCGAAAGATGCCCATCAGCACCAGCATAACCCCGGCCATCAACGTCGCCACGAGCAGCCCTTTTTCGCCATACTGCTGCACCACGCCATAGACGATGACGATGAACGCCCCCGTGGGACCGCCAATCTGCACACGGCTGCCGCCCAGCAACGAGACGACAAAACCGGCAATGACCGCCGTGATAATGCCCTTTTCGGGCGAGACACCCGACGCGATTCCGAAGGCGATGGCCAACGGCAGAGCCACAATGCCGACGATCACACCAGCCATCAAGTCGCTCAGGAAATTGGCGCGCGAATAATTTTTGAGGGTCTCAAATAGTTTGGGACTGAATACAGTATCTTTCATAGTATTTGCATTTTCTGATTACAAGAGATTACAAAAATAGGCAAAATTTAGGATGATCTCCTCATTTTTGACTACATATTGGGAAAAAGCATTACCTTTGTGGCCACAATTCACAAAGGGGTGCCTTACTTTCAGGCTGAGATTATACCCATTGAACCGGAGACGGATAATGCCGAGACCGGGACACATAATCAAAAAACCAGACCCCTTTTCAGTTCTTTAACTTTAAAAGTTTAACATGAAAAGGTTTTTACTACCCATCGCGGCTTTAGCACTCTGCTCAGCCGTAAATGCGCGAGCCGAAATGCCCGTGCACGAAGATTCACTGCGTATGTACAATTTGCAGGAGATCGAAGTCACCGCCACACGCGCCACCGGCAACACCCCCGTGGCCTACACCAACCTCTCACAGGAGCAGATCACGCGCAACAGCTATGGACTCGACATCCCGTCGGTTTTGGCGTTGACCCCCTCGATGGTGGCCACCAACGAGACCGGCATCGGCATCGGCGGCACCGCAATGCGACTGCGCGGCACGGACGCCACGCGGCTGAACGTCACCATCAACGGCGTGTCGATGAACAACCCCGACTCCCACTCGATGTACTGGTACGACACGCCCGACCTGATCTCTTCGGTGAACTCGATGCAGGTGCAGCGTGGTGCCGGCATCTCGACCAACGGCACGGGAGCCTTCGGCGGCGCAATCAATATGGCCACGGCATCGCTTTCGACCCAATTCGAGGGCGAAGCATCGCTCTCCTACGGCTCCTACAACACCAACAAGCAGGCGGTGCGTATCTCCTCCGGCCTGATGGGGGGTCACTGGGCTGTCGATGCGCGGCTGACCCACATCGGTTCGGACGGCTACATCGACCGCGGTGCCACGGATCTCAAATCCTATATGTTCCAAGCCGGCTACTACTCCGGCAACACAATGGTCAAATTCCTCTCGTTCGGCGGCAAGGCCAAGACCTACCTCACCTACAACGGCGCGACCAAAGAGGAGATGGAGCACAACGGCCGCCGTTACAACAGTAGCGGTATGTATCAGACCTCCGACAGCTACTCACAGCGCATCTACAACAGCGAAGACGGCGAGTGGCAGCAGGTCAACTATTACGACGACCAAACGGACAACTACTTGCAAATCAACAACCAGCTGCTCATCAGTCACCGTTTCAACGACCATTGGGCGATGAATGCCACCGCCTTCTACACCTACGGCTACGGCTATTACAAGCAGTATAAGGACAACGCCAAATTATTCGAATACCTCTTTCCCGACAAAGAGGCCTACCAGACCGACGACAAGGGCGATTTCGTGCTCGATGAGTATGGCAGCAAGATCAAAATTCGCCGCGACCTGATCCGCGAAAAGATTATGCGCAACCATTTGGGCGGTGCAAACTTCTCGGCACTCTACACCTCCAACCGGCTCGAAATGGCCTTCGGCGGCTCGTGGAGCTACTACGCCTGCCCCCATTGGGGCGAGTTGGACTGGATGCAGGAGAAGGCTCCGGCCAGCTTCACACCCGGTATGCGCTGGTACGACAACGATGTCAACAAGCAGGACGCCAACATCTTTGCACGTGCCAACTGGAACGTTGCCAAAGGGTTGAACCTCTTCGCCGATATGCAATATCGCTACGTGCACTACAAGGCGTGGGGCGTCAACGACAACTACGACAAAAAGAGCAGTGGAATGCAGCCCATCGACGTCGATGAGCAGTATCACTTCTTCAACCCACGCGCCGGCATCAGCTACACGCTCGCCCAGCGGCACAACTTCTACGCCTCGTTCGCCATCGCACAAAAGGAGCCGACCCGCAGCGACTTCACCGACCGATACCTGTTTTCCAACGTCGCCGAATCCCCCTCCTCCGAGAAACTCTACGACTACGAGCTGGGTTACAGCTACTCGTCGCCCAAATTCAACGCCGGCGTAAACCTCTATTATATGAAGTACACCGATCAGCTCGTGCAGACCGGCATCGTGAACGACAGCTCCGACGGTCTGAATATCAACGTGCCCGACAGCTACCGCCGCGGCATCGAACTGTCGGCGCAGTGGCGTGTGGCTAACTGGTTTACGCTGGGTGCCAACGGTACCTTCAGCCAAAACAAGATCAAAGACTATGTCGATCAGCTCGCCGATAGCCCGACCTTCGGGCAGAATCAGGGCGACCGAACGATCTCCTACTCGCCTAATGTGATCGCCGGAGCGATCTTCGACTTCCACTACAAGGGATTCGAGGCCGTCTTCCACACGCAATATGTCGGCCAACAATACTTCACCAACAACGAAATCGACGCCTTGTCGCTCGACAGTTATTGCGTCACCAACCTCAATCTGTCCTACACGCTGCACACCCGTGCCGCCAAAAGCGTCCGCTTCGGTCTGGCTGTCTACAACCTCTTCGATGCAACGTACAGCAGCAACGGTTACGGCTACTCCTATGTGTATGACGGCAAGCGCACCGATATGTCCTACTACTTTCCGCAAGCACCGCTCAACGTGCTGGCCAACGTAACGGTACGCTTCTAAGATGGACTTCAAGTTGATCTTGCAAATCGTTGGCGTCGCGCTCGGATTGCTCTACTTGTGGTTGGAGTATCGAGCCGACATCCGACTGTGGGTCGTGGGGCTGCTGATGCCCTTGGTGCACGGCACGCTCTACTACCAAGCAGGGCTCTATGCCGACTCGTCGATGCAGCTCTACTACGTGCTGGCAGGACTTTACGGCTGGATCGTGTGGCACAACGCCGCCCACCAAAAGACAAGCGTGCAGATCGTGCACACGCCCCCGCGGATCGTGCCGTGGCTGGTAGGGGTCTTCATCGGCGCCTACATTGCGCTCTACCTGCTGCTCAGCCGCTTCACCGACAGCACCGTGCCCATTTTGGATGCGATGACCACCGCCGGCAGCATCGTCGCAATGTGGATGCTCTCGCGCAAGCAGGTCGAGCAGTGGCTGGTGTGGCTGGCCGTGGATCTGATCACCGTGGGGCTCTACTTCTACAAGGGGCTGCCGCTCACGGCCGGATTGTATGCACTCTATTCGGTGCTGGCTGTGGTGGGCTACCTGCGATGGCTCCGACAAATACGATAAACGAAAACCCCGACCTCTTTGCGAAGTCGGGGTTTTATTTTGGCAGGTCGTGTTGGGCGATATAGGACTCGATTTGCTCACGCCGCGCGCGCGGCGTGACGTTCTGCCGCAGCACCAACAGGTAGGAGCGGCGAATCTGCTCGCGGATGAAGGCATCGGGCAGGTCGCCCGAAGTGGCAATGGTGTTCCAATGCCGCTTGTTCATATGAAAACCGGGGGTAATTTCGGGATAACGCTCGCGTAGAAGGATCGCCTCATCGGGTTCGCATTTCACAGCAATATGCTCGAAATCAACCATATCCGCATAGACATACATCCGGCCTCCGATCTTGTAGACGAGGGTCGTCTCATCGAAGGGCGTGGTCTCTTCGGTCAACGGCAGCGACAGACAGTAGTCGCGAAAAGTCAAAACATCCATCGCACAAATATACATAAAATTTTGGCATACAGATTGCGTGAGCAGAGGAAGTAAAACCAAAAATGCAGGTAAAATGAAAAAAAATCTCCTTTGTGTATCACTATTTGCCCTCCTTGTAGGGGCTTTGGGCGGCTGCTCGCAACGCCAAGAATGGAACAACGAACAACGACAAGCAATGCGTGAATCGTTGCAAAACTACCGCCAGATGGTCTATCTCGACGACCTAAACGATGCCGACTTCGTCTATTTCACCGATCAGGTGGCCGTCGCACTCGAAGAGGACTTCCCCGTCTACGAAACGTTTGTTTCGATGCCGGGCGTGGTCGACTCGGTCGATGTGATGGTTGTGACGACAATTGTCGACCAGCTCGATGCCGATGCACGCAATATGCGCCACATCTATCCCTACAACTACCTCGTCGCCCAAGGCACGCTGCCGGCAGGATTGAACCACGATCAGCTGCAAGCTTTCTACCAATGTTTCGCCGGCAAAGTCAACGCCACATTTAGCAATATGGAGCAGTTTTTCAACGCCATTCTCTCCAATAACACCCCAACTTCGCAGATCACACAGCTCGAAAATCAATGCGCCAACGAGCTATTTGATTGGACAGTAACCGAAGTTGAAGTTGTCGAAGGGGTAATGCGGTAGCACGCGCAACATCATCTCCACCAACGAGAATAGCCGCTTGAGTCGCTTGATTCGTTGATCTTCGAAATAGCCGCTTGATTTTCAAAAAAAAGGTTTAAAAATAAGCAATTTACACTGCTTATTTTTAAACCTTTTACTGTTTTGTCGGGGAGACTGGATTCGAACCAGCGGCCTCCAACTCCCGAAGCTGGCGCGCTAACCGGACTGCGCTACACCCCGAACTGTTTGGGAATGCCCTTATCGTTTTTAAGAGCGCACGAAGATACTGCGAAAATACCGAATGTCAAAATTATTTCAGTAAAAAGTTGTGCTATTCGGCCAAACTCCGCACGTAGTGGGGCATTTCGGCCGGAATCTCCATCGAAAACTCCACCAATCCGCCGATCTTACCTTCGCTGAGCCAAGCCGTTTGGTAGATCATTTTATGCACGCCGCGCTTCTCAATGGTGTAAGTGTTGGTGCCGCCCTCGTCGAGCAGGTGGCGTATGAGCGCGCGCGAACGCTCGTTGTGACAGGGAATTAGCGATTTTCCGCACACATCGCCGTTGACTTGACGCGAGTGGTCGTTTTGGTAGATTACCGTGGTCTCGGTGTCGCAAACCGTGACGGCGCAGTTGAGTGCATCGACCCACGAAGGGGTGTGTGTCATCATTTTTGAAGCTGTTTTAATTTGTTACAGATGTTATTTAGTGCGCTAAATGAGGATTTGCAGGGTGAAAACTGGTGTGGAAAGAGGTGAAAAGAGCGATTAATAAATTGTAAACAGCTTCTTATTGTTGAATTTTGACCAGCTGTTCGCGGTAGGCGTTCAGGATTCGCGACTTGGAGATAAAGCCCAAATAGCGATTTTGTTTGTCCACGACGGGCAACATCCACGCGTGTTTGTCGTCGAATTTTTCCATCACACTGATGATGGCTTCGTGGATTAGAATTTTGTCGGGAGGAGCAACCATATAGTCCGAGATGGGCGTCCCGTAGCGTTCGTGTTTAAACATATCTTCGCGTAGATCATCGAGTTGAACCACGCCCAACAGATGACCGTAGTTGTCTATCACCGGGAAGATATTGCGGTGCGCCGTCGAGATAATGTGGACGATGTCGCCCAGCGTCATACTCTCTTTGATGCGTAGAAAGTCGGTTTCCATCAGCTCGTCGAGCTTCAGGAAGACGAAAACCGACTGATCTTTGTCGTGGGTAAGCAGCTCGCCGCGGTGGCGCAGCTGACGTGTGTAGATCGAATCGGGATCGAGGTAGTAGTCCACCGCAAACGAGATGCAGGCCGTGATCATCAGTGGGATGAACAGTCCATAACCGTTCGACAGCTCGGCGATGAGGAAAATCGAGGTCAGTGGGGCGTTCATCACCCCGGCCATCACCCCGGCCATACCGACCAATGTGAACGAGACGATCGAGACCTGCCAACCGAAGAGCGCGTTGCACACCAGTGCCAGCGTGGCACCCGTGAAAGCACCGACGAATAGCGAGGGGGCGAATGTTCCACCTACACCACCGGCGGCGTTGGTGGAGGCCATAGCGATGACCTTGAAGAACATCGTGGCGATGATGAAGAGGATGATTACCCAGTCGATGTTGCGGAAGCTGTAAAAGAGTGAATTTTCGAACAGCGACTGCGCATTGCCGTGCATCAGCGAGGTGAAGCCCTCGTAACCTTCGCCGTAGAGGGGCGGAAAGACGAAGATCAGCACGCCTAACACAGCGCCGCCGACGATCCATTTCTTGTAGGGGTTGGTGATCTTGCCGAAGATGCGTCCCACGCGTCGGTTCATCGTGGTGAAGTACCACGCCATCAGTCCACACATCACGCCCAACAGCATAAACAGTGGAATTTGCCACAGTTCAAAGGCATCCTCGGCACGCAGCGTGATGGCCAAAATCGGGTCGAAGCCGCGCAACATAAAGGCCATCGTGGTGGCGGTAATTGAGGCGATGAGCAGCGGAATGACCGAGCCGGCGGTGATGTCGAGCATCAGAATTTCGAGCACAAAGACCACGCCTGTGATCGGGGCTTTGAAGATTGCGGCCAACGCGGCACCGGCTCCGCAGCAGAGCAAGAGCGTGGTATCGCGGTAGTTGAGTCGAGCCAGACGACCCAAATTTGAGCCGATGGCCGCTCCCGTGAGTACGATCGGGGCCTCGGGACCGACCGAACCACCAAATCCGATGGTGGTGGCGCCGCCGACGATCGACGTCCAAACATTGTGGCCGGCGATGCGCGAATTTTTGCTCGACATAGCATAGAGTACGCGCGTGACCCCCTCCGAGATGTTGTCGCGAACGATATGTTTGACGAATAACGCCGCCAAAACGATACCCACAGCTGGGTAGATGAGAAACAAAAAATGAGCGCTGTCGATTGGAAACCAACGAGTTAGTCCGTTTTTGATCGCGTAGAGCAGCACTTCGAACAGGTAGGTTCCCAGTCCGGCAAGCACACCGACCACCACAGCCAGAAGCATCATCATCTGGCGGTTGCTCAACCGCTGTGTCAGGCGGAGGAAAGCGCGGTAAAGGCTGTCGGGGCGAAAGCGCATTGGGTTATTTTTGTTGGTACTGTTCGGTTTGTTTTGAGATTAACTCACTGTCGGAGAAGTAGTTGATTCTCATAGCAGCGCGCACCTCATCGAGTGTCTGTGCGGCCGCCGCACGAGCGATTGCCGAACCTTGTTCCAACATTGCATAAACCTCGCCGATGTTGGCTTCGAAGTGGTGGCGACGTGCACGAATCGGATCGAGCAACTCGTTGAGCAGGGCAATCAGGAATTTTTTGACCTTCACGTCACCCAAACCTCCGCGCTGATAGTGAGCCTTCAACTCCTCCAACGAGGTGTAGTCGGGCAGATACTGGGCGAAATGTTCGGGACGGCAGAAGGCATCGAGGTAGGTGAAAACCGTGTTGCCCTCGATCTTGCCGGGGTCTTCGATGCGAAGGTGGTCGGGATCGGTGTACATCCCCATCACCTTGCGACGCAGCTCCTCGGCCGTGTCCGACAGATAGATGCAGTTGCCCAACGACTTCGACATCTTGGCTTTGCCGTCGGTGCCGGGCAGCCGCAGACAAGCCGCATTGTCGGGCAGCAGAATTTCGGGTTCGACGAGCGTCGGGCCATAGAGCGTGTTGAATTTGTGGACGATTTCGCGCGTCTGCTCAATCATCGGCTCCTGATCCTCGCCCACGGGCACGGTCGTAGCCTTGAAGGCCGTGATGTCCGAGGCTTGGCTGATCGGATAGGTGAAAAAACCGACGGGAATGCCCTGCCGTTGCTGCGTCTCGCACTCGGCAGCATTGTCCGAAAAGCCGCGCAGCACGATCTCGGCCTTGACGGTCGGATTGCGTTGCAGCCGTTGCACGGTCACCAAATTCATATAATAGAAGGTCAGTTCGCACAACTCGGGGATTTGCGACTGGATGAAAAGCACCGATTTTTGGGGATCGAGTCCACACGAAAGGTAGTCGAGAGCCACCTCGATGATGTTACGACGCACCTTTTCGGGGTCGTCAACATTGTCGGTAAGTGCTTGCGCATCGGCGATCATGATGAAAATCCGCTCAAATTCACCCGAATCTTGCAATTCGACACGACGACGCAGTGAACCCACAAAATGACCCAAATGAAGCCGACCGGTAGGACGGTCACCCGTTAAAATTATTTTTCCCATCTCTATGTTTATCTCTATTTTGCAGACAAACATACAAAAATCTCGGCGAGTCTCCTAAAAAAGTTGTCTATTATAGATTTTTTTTATATTTTTGGGCTGTTAAATAACCCCTTGCTATGACTATAATTCAACTTGAGTACCTTTTGGCGGTTGCCAACTGCGGTAGTTTTTCGCTGGCTGCTGAACATTGTTTTGTGACGCAGCCCTCGCTGAGTATGCAAGTTAAATCTTTGGAAGAGGAGTTGGGGGTCATCCTGCTGGATCGCTCGAAAAAACCCGTGATCCCCACCGAAGCCGGCGAGGTGGTGCTGGAGCAGACGCGCGAGACCCTCAAGGCCTACAACTACATCCGCGAGGCGGTCTTCAACCTCAAGGGCGAGACCTCGGGCAAGTTGCGCTTGGGCGTTATTCCGACCATTGCCCCCTATTTGCTCCACAAATTCATCCCTTCGTTTGTGCGCGACTATCCCAAAGTCGAGCTGGAGATTTCGGAGATGGTGACCGCCGATATTGTCGAGGCGCTGAAGCGTGATCGCATTGACGCTGCGCTTGTTGCCAGCGGAACGTGCGGCGACGGAATCTTGGAACAAGAGCTTTTCAACGACCGTTTCTATGCCTATGTGTCGCCCGAAAATCCGCTTTACGAGCGGCAAAATATCCGCATCGAGGACATTGATCTGAAAGATCTGGTGATCCTGAGCGCGGGTAACTGTATGCGCGACCAAATTATCGAATTGTGTCAGGCAAAACGCGATATGCCGTCGCATTACTCCTTCGAATCGGGTTCTCTCGACACGCTGATGCGCATAGTCGATTGCACGGCCTGTCTGACGATTATCCCCGAAATGGCGCTTGAATACATCCCGTCCGACCACCGCGATCGGTTGAAGATGCTCGCCAAGGGAGCCACCTCGCGCAAAATTGCCGTCGCCGTGCGGCGCACCTACGTCAAAAGTTCGATTATCAAGGCGTTGACCCAAACAATTTTGGACAATGTTGAGGTGGCAAAAAACTAATTTCAAACAGTTTATAGTTGATATTTTTAATTCTTAATTCTTATTCCTACCTTTGCAAGGTTATAGCCACGCATTAAGAAGCTGTTTTGATTTACGAACGGCACTCTCTGCGCCCCTGTTTTTCGGCTGCCTGTCGCTCCAGAGAGTGGTTATGCACTTGGAAGCATCCGGAAAACGGTCTCGAAAATTGTTATAAAATTTTGTTGACAAATTAAAACAGTTTCTAAAATTATATGGATAAATTGGTTGAAACGATCGTTAGCGCGATTGAAGATAAAAAGGGTAAGAATATTGTATCGTTGGATCTCACGGGATTCGACGGGGCAATCTGCTCTCATTTCGTGGTGTGCAATGCCGACTCCACAACGCAGGTGTCGGCTATCGCTGCCGGCATCGAGGAGAAGGTACGCGAAACGCTGGGTGAAAAAGTCTGGCGTATCGAGGGACAGCAGATGTCGCTGTGGATCGCGATGGATTATGTGGACGTCGTGGTTCACATCTTCCAAACCGAGTTGCGCGGCTTCTACAAACTCGAAGAGTTGTGGGCTGATGCGCCGCTGATGAGACACGAATATGAGGAGTAAGAAGCTCCGTATTCCTGAAATGTATTAAATAAGTGTTTTCTATTATTAAATATGGCAAAACAAAATAAGGTGCCGGGAAAGGACAAAAATAAGAATCGGATGAATGTCAATGTGCCCCGGCCGTCGATGCTGTGGGTGTATGGACTGCTTGGTGCGTTGATCATTGGTTGGTATCTGTTCGGCGATGCCAACGATGTTCCCGTGGCCAGCGATTGGACTTCGGTTGAGCAGATGGTTGAGCGCGGCGATGTTGATAAGATTCAAATTGTTAACCGCGACAAAGCCGAAGTTTATTTAAAGAAATCGGCGGCCGAAAAATACCGCAACGACTCTGTCAATAAGGCTTATCGCCACCTGCCTGAGTCGGGTGCGCAACTGATTTTCACCATCGGATCGGTCGATTCGTTCCGTGAAGATCTCAAATTGGTCGAACAGCAGACCGGACAGGCCGTACCGGTGAGTTACCAAAATAAGGAGAACGATTGGACAAGTGTGCTGATCGGGCTGCTGCCGTGGGTGCTGATCATCGGGGTGTGGTTTTTTGTGATGCGCTCGATGTCGCGCGGCGCAGGCGGTGGTGCTGGTGGCGGCATTATGAATGTCGGCAAGGCCAAAGCCCAAGTTTTCGATCGCGACAACCTCAAAAAGGTGACTTTCGAGGATGTTGCCGGATTGGAGGAGGCCAAAGTCGAGATTATGGAGATCGTGGACTTCCTCAATAAATCCGAAAAATACAAAGATTTAGGGGCAAAAATTCCCAAAGGAGCGCTGTTGGTAGGCCCTCCGGGAACTGGTAAAACATTGTTGGCCAAAGCCGTTGCCGGCGAAGCCAATGTGCCGTTTTTGTCGATTTCAGGCTCCGATTTTGTGGAGATGTTCGTCGGCGTGGGTGCGTCGCGTGTGCGTGACCTCTTCGAACAGGCCAAGCAAAAGGCGCCCTGCATTGTCTTCATCGACGAGATTGATGCCATTGGCCGTGCCCGTGGTAAAAATGCCGGATTCTCGGGTAATGACGAGCGTGAAAATACGCTCAACCAGTTACTTACGGAGATGGACGGTTTCCAAACCAATGCCGGCGTGATTGTGCTTGCGGCCACCAACCGTGCCGATATACTCGACAAGGCGCTGATGCGTGCCGGCCGTTTCGATCGACAGATCGAAGTGGGCTTGCCCGACGTCAAGGAGCGCGAACAGATCTTCGGCGTGCACCTGCGTCCACTCAAGCTGGATCCGAATCTCGACCGCGCGTTCTTGGCGCGTCAGACCCCCGGATTTTCGGGTGCCGACATTGCCAATGTCTGCAACGAAGCGGCGTTGATCGCCGCGCGTCACAACAAAAAATGTGTCGCCAAAGAGGATTTTTTGGCCGCTGTCGACCGCATTGTCGGTGGTATGGAGCGTAAAAATAAGATCATCACCGACGAGGAGAAGCGCGTGATAGCCTATCACGAAGCTGGTCACGCTACGGTAAGTTGGATTTTGGAACACGCCAATCCGCTGATCAAAGTGACCATCATTCCGCGCGGCAAGGCACTCGGGGCAGCGTGGTATCTGCCCGATGAACGTCAAATCACCACCCGTGAACAGATGATGGATGAGTTGGCCGCCACGTTGGGTGGTCGCGTCTCGGAGCAACTGACCTTTGGTCAAATTTCTACCGGCGCGCTCAATGATTTGGAACGCATTACCAAACAGGCCTATGCGATGGTGGCCTACTACGGTATGAGTGCCCACGTGGGCAACATCAGCTTCTATGATTCGACCGGGCAGAGCGATATGAATTTCACCAAGCCCTATTCGGAACATACGGCGCAACAGATTGATGCCGAGGCACGTGTGGTTGTCGATAAGGCATACGCAATGGCCGAAGAGGTGCTCAAAAATCACGCAGACGGACTGAAAGAGTTGGCCGAATTGCTGCTCGAACACGAAGTGGTCTTCACCGAGGATGTCGAACGCATCTTTGGACGCCGCAAAAAAGATATTGAGCGCGAGCGTAAAGAGGCTGAGCAAGATGCCATTGCAGCCAAAAAAACAGCTGAATTGGCGGCCACCGTTAGCGCATCGACTCCGCCCCTCGAAAAACAGGTCAAATCGACTCGTCACAAGGCCAAACCGACTCCGACTGCCGAAACTGAAAAGTCGGCAGACGAGACAACTCCCGAAAATGAAGACGCGAATTCACCCGAATAACGTATGAATGATAAAATGAAGAATCTCTTGGTACGCACATTGAGCGGCGCGGTGTTGGCCGTGATCGTGCTGGGAGCTATCGTCTGGTCACAATGGAGCTTCGGCGCACTGCTTGCCGTGCTGCTCGTTGTGGGGATGCTTGAATTCTACAAACTCTCCGAAAGTCGGGGTAATGCACCCCAAAAAGTGATCGGCTTGGTTGCCGGCTTGGTGCTTTTTGCGCTGAACTTCGCCTTTGTCTGCGACGACATCCAAATCTTGGGCGCCGCGCAGTTGCCCTTTGCCTACGGAATGGCCTTCTTGCTGCTGATCATCAGTTTGATGTTCATCTGCGAGTTGTACCGCAAAAATGAAAATCCGATGGCTGCCATCGGCACCACGCTGATGGGCGTCTGCTATGTGGCCATCCCCTTTTCGCTGATGTGCTACTTGCCGATCATCGGCAGCGAGGTGTGGGCACCCGGGGTGATGATCGGTTACGTCTTTATCATCTGGGCCAACGACGTGTTTGCTTATTTGGTCGGAATGACGCTGGGACGCCACCGCCTTTTTGAGCGTCTGTCGCCTAAAAAGTCGTGGGAAGGGTTCTTTGGCGGATTGGTCGGCGCTGTCGCTATGGGTATGGCGGTGGCCTATGTGTTGGAGGCAAATCTCTGGATCTGGGCAGGTTTGGCGCTCATTGCTTCGGTGAGCGGCGTGCTGGGCGATTTGGTTGAGTCGATGTTCAAACGATCGGCTCAGGTCAAGGATTCGGGTTCGCTGATCCCGGGACACGGCGGTGTGTTGGATCGTTTCGATGCGATGTTGCTCTCGGCACCCTTCGTCTTTGTCTATATGCTCTTTGTAATGTAATTGCAAACTTTTACTACGTTATGAAAATAAATAAAGAAGGCTACAAAATCATCGGTATTGCAGGTGCTATCTGCCTGCTTATTTGGTGGCTCTTTTATCAGCTTCTGACCAATAATGCCAACATTTCGTTGTTGTGGGTGAGTGCCGTATTTTTGGTGCTGTTTTGGTTCTTCATCGTGGCTTTTTTCCGCGAACCGCGCCGTGTGCGCATCCACGATGCCGATTTGGTTTTCTCGCCCTGTGATGGTCGCGTGGTGGTCACCGAAGTGGTGGTCGAAAACGAGTACCTGAAGCAGGAGATGTTGCAAATCTCGATCTTTATGTCGATTACCAATGTCCATATGAACTGGGTTCCTGTGGGCGGCGTGGTGGAGTATTTCAAATATCATCCGGGGCGCTTTTTGGTGGCGTGGCATCCCAAATCTTCGACCGAAAACGAACGTACGACGACTGTTGTGCGGATGTCCAACGGCCGCAAGGTGTTGTTTCGTCAAGTGGCCGGCCTGATCGCCCGACGCATCGTCTCCTATATGAAAGTGGGAACGGCGGTCGATCAAAATAGTGTCAGCGGCTTCATCAAATTCGGCTCGCGCATTGATGTGCTCATCCCCAAAAACAGCGAATTGCTGGTCGAAATCGGCGATCCGGTTGTCGGCTCGCAAACTCCGATCGCGCGGCTGCGTGAAGTGGTAAAGATCGCTAAAACCTGCTAAATATCTCTGCGATGACGACAACGCCTCAGACCTTTTTGAAATTTATTGCGGGGGCGGCATTGGTTGCCGTGATCCTCTTCTTGGTTTGGTATTTCAGCTCGATTGTCGTCTACATCTTGATCTCGGCGGTGTTGGCGGTGGTCGGAAATCCGCTGGTTCGGTGTCTGGCTGCGGTGCACATTCGCGGCTGGAAGGTGCCGCGCTGGTTGGCTGCACTGGTGACACTGATTGTCATCTGGGCGGTTTTGGCAACACTCTGCTCGCTCTTCGTACCGCTCGTTTTCAACAAATTTCACCTGCTTTCGAACCTCGATTTTGCAACGGTCATCAAAAGCATCGAAGAGCCTATCGCGCGTGCGCAAAACTATCTGAACGAATTTTTTGCCCTGCCGGCAAGCAGTTTTTCGCTCTCCGAATCGTTGGCTGATGCCCTCAAGGAGCTGGTCAATGCCAACTCCATAAACGCTATTTTCTCGTCGATTGCCGGTGTGGTTCTTTCACTGGTCATCGCGATTCTTTCGATCACCTTCATCACCTTCTTTTTTCTCAAGGACGAAGGTCTTTTCTACGCGATGGTGGCGGCGATGTTTCCCGAACGTTACCACGAGAACATCACCCGTGCGCTCAATTCGGTGACTTTGCTGCTGTCTCGCTATTTCGTCGGAATCCTGTCGGAGAGCCTGCTGCTGACGCTTGGCGTGTCGCTGACGATGATGGCCTTCGGGATGAAAGCTACCGATGCCTCGTTCATCGGCTTGGTGATGGGTGTGATGAATGTGGTGCCCTATGCGGGTCCTTTTATCGGAGGCGTCATTGCTGTTTTTATGGGTATCATCAGCCCTATCGAAGGGATGACGGTGGGACATACGGCCTTTGTTATCGCCGGTTCATTGCTGATCCTGAAGGGATTCGATGATTTTGTACTCCAACCCACACTCTATTCAGAACGGGTGAAGGCACATCCGCTCGAAATTTTTCTGGTGATACTCATCGCCGGATCACTGGCCGGCATTCTCGGGATGCTGCTGGCGATTCCCTCCTATACCGTGCTGCGTGTCTTTGCCAAAGAGTTTTTCTCGCAATTCCGGCTGGTACGTAAGTTAACCGAGAAAATTTGATGAAACCGCTTGTGATTCGCGGTGTTGTCGAGCACGGCCGCCGCTTGGGACGGGAGTTGGGTTTTCCGACGGCCAATATGGCTGTGCAGGACGATGTGGAGGTCTCGGACGGGGTCTATCAAGCGCGCGTTGAGGTGGACGGTGTGAGCTACAAAGCAATGTCGAACTTGGGGCGCAATCCCTCGGTTGGCGGCGCTCGACGCCACCTTGAAACGCATATTTTCGACTTTTCGGGCGCGTTGTACGGCCGAATGCTCGAGGTCGAGTTGTTGCAAAAAATCCGCGAGGAGCGTAAATTTGCGACCCTTGAAGAGTTGCAACAACAGATTGAAGCCGATAAAAAGTATATTATAACATTAAAATAGTTTAGTAAAATTATGTATTTAGATTTGACATTACCCTACAAAGTTGCCGATATGTCGTTGGCCGAGTGGGGTCGCAAGGAGATTGAAGTTTCGGAACACGAAATGCCGGGTTTGATGGCTGTGCGTCGCAAATACGGCCCTCAAAAGCCGCTCAAGGGGGTTCGTGTGATGGGTTCGCTGCATATGACCATCCAAACGGCGATTCTCATCGAGACCCTTGTCGAATTGGGTGCCGACGTGCGTTGGTGTTCGTGCAATATTTTTTCGACCCAAGATCACGCGGCGGCGGCGATTGCTGCCACGGGTGTTCCAGTTTTTGCTTGGAAGGGCGAGACCCTGCCCGAATATTGGTGGTGTACGGCGATGGCACTCTCGTTTGCCAATGGCCAAGGTCCTCAGCTGATCGTCGATGACGGCGGTGATGCGACGCTGCTGATCCACAAAGGATTCCGCGCTGAAAATGACGCCACGACACTCGACGTCAAGGCCTCGTCTTACGAGGAAGAGGTCATCCTCGCCACGCTCAAAGAGTTGTTGGCCGAGGATTACGGTCGCTGGCATCGCACCGTCGAGCAGTGGCGCGGCGTGAGTGAGGAGACCACCACCGGCGTGCATCGTCTCTACCAAATGCAGGAGCAGGGCGAGCTGTTGGTGCCTGCCATCAACGTCAACGACTCTTGCACCAAATCGAAATTCGACAACCTCTACGGCTGCCGCGAGTCGCTGGCCGACGGTATCAAACGGGCTACCGATGTGATGATTGCCGGCAAGGTGGTCGTTGTCTGTGGCTACGGCGATGTGGGCAAAGGTTGCGCCCATTCGATGCGTTCCTATGGGGCACGGGTCATTGTGACCGAGATTGACCCGATTTGCGCATTGCAGGCGGCGATGGAGGGCTTCGAGGTGAAAACGCTCGAAAATGCACTTGCCGAAGGCAACATCTATGTCACCTGCACGGGTAACTGCGACATCATCACCTTGGCACATATGGAGAAGATGCGCGATCAGGCAATTGTCTGCAACATCGGCCACTTCGACAACGAAATCCAGATGGCTCAATTGGAGCACTCGGCCGCTGTGAAGCTAAATATCAAGCCGCAGGTCGACAAATACACCTTCGCCGATGGTCACGCGATTTTCATCTTGGCCGAAGGGCGTTTGGTGAACCTCGGTTGTGCGACCGGACACCCCTCGTTTGTGATGTCGAACTCCTTTACCAATCAGTGCCTTGCTCAAATGGAGCTGTGGCAGAAGGAGTTCTGCGTGGGCGTTTACCGCCTGCCCAAACACCTTGATGAGGAGGTTGCACGGCTGCATCTGGACAACCTCGGGGTGGAGCTTACGCGCCTGAGTCAAAAGCAGGCCGACTACTTGGGCATCAGCGCCGACGGTCCCTACAAAGCCGAGCATTACCGCTATTAGATTGCGTTTTTCGGAAATAGCACAAACAAACAGCCTTCAAGAATTGCTTGGAGGCTGTTTGTGTTTTTTACGCTGTTTGTAGCGCGATTTTATACAAATTATTTGTAGCGTATGGTCGAAATTAGTACCTTTACCAAGCTAATCTAACCAAACTTATGAATCAACAATCGCCCAATCCTTTGAAGTGGGTTCCCAGCGTCTATTTTGCAATGGGTATGCCCTTCGTATTCTTGTCTATGGCCGCGGTGCTGCTTTTTTCGGATATGGGCGTTGGTGATGCCAAAATTACTTTTTGGACGTCGCTGCTCATTCTTCCGTGGTCGCTCAAACCGCTGTGGAGTCCCCTGTTGGAGATGTTTAAGACCAAAAAATTCTTTTTGGTCGGCACACAAATCATTACCGGAGCGTCGTTTGCGCTGATGGCTTTTTCGTTGCCGTTGCCCAATTTTTTCACCTACTCGATTGCGCTGATGGGCGTCATTGCCCTGAGTGGTTCGACGCACGACATTGCCGGCGACGGACTCTATTTGGCCGCCCTCGATGCGCGAACGCAGGCGAAATATATCGGATGGCAAGGCGCTTTCTACAACTTGGCTAAGATCTTGACGATGGGCGGTTTGGTGACGCTTGCCGGTGTGTTGTCCGACCATTTCGGCGTAATTCGTGCGTGGATGATTGTGGTGGGGGTCTGCTCGGCGATTATGCTGCTGCTGGCCTTTTATCATATGCGCGTGTTGCCCACCGGAGGTGCTGAGCACAAAACCACCAACCTGCGTCAAGCTTTCGCAGAACTCAAAGAGATTTTTCTCGAATTTCTCCACAAAAAATACATCGCTTTCTACATAGCCTTCATCATCCTCTACCGCTTGGGCGAGGGCTTTGCGCTCAAAGTTGTGCCGCTGTTTCTCAAGGCGCCCGTCTCGCGCCACGGACTGGGACTTTCGACGGGCGACATCGGTATGGTCTACGGCACATTCGGTGTTGTGGCATTCATCTTAGGCTCGATCTTGGCCGGTTACTACATCTCGTCGTTCGGACTCAAGAAGACCCTATTTTCACTCTGCTGCGTCTTCAACATTCCCTTTGTGGTCTACCTGATGTTTGCGCTGTTCCAACCGTCGAGTTTGCTGGTTATCGGCGGCGGCATTGTGCTGGAATATTTTGGCTTCGGCTTTGGCTTTGTGGGACTTACGCTCTTTATGATGCAGCAAGTGGCGCCCGGCAAACATTCGATGGCGCACTACGCGTTTGCCTCGGGAATTATGAATTTGGGTGTGATGTTGCCCGGTATGGCGAGTGGCTATTTGAGCGATTTGATGGGCTATCGCTTGTTTTTCCTGTGCGTAATGCTGGCGACGATTCCGGCTTTTCTGGCTACGTGGTTCGTCCCGTTCACCCACGATGATTCAAAAAAATAACCTATAAAATCCTATTGATATGAGCAATTCATTGAAAATAGTGGGCTTACCGCAGCCTGCTATGCCTTGGGAGGAGCGTCCTGCCGGCAGCCACGAGACAATGTGGCGTTATTCGGCCAATCCGATCATTCCACGCAATTTGCTGTCAACTTCGAACAGCATTTTCAACTCGGCTGTCGTGCCTTTCGGTGCCGGTTATGCCGGTGTGTTTCGCTGCGATGACACCAATCGCCGGATGCGGCTGCACGCCGGATTCTCGGCCGACGGCATCAACTGGAATATTTCGGAGGAGGATATTCACCTCGAAGGTGCCGATCCCGAGATCGGACAGTGGGTCTATGGCTACGATCCGCGTGTTTGCTGGATCGAAGACCGCTTCTATGTGAGCTGGTGCAACGGCTACCACGGCCCGACGATTGGCGTGGCGTGGACGCAGGATTTCAAGACGTTCCACCAGTTGGAAAACGCATTTATCCCCTTCAACCGCAATGGCGTGCTCTTTCCCCGCAAAATTGACGGACGTTTTGCGATGTTGTCGCGTCCGAGTGACAACGGTCATACGCCCTTTGGCGATATTTTTTACAGTGCCTCTCCCGATATGGAATTTTGGGGGCGTCACCGCCACGTGATGTCGCCTGCTCCGTTCGAGGTGAGCGCTTGGCAATGCACCAAAATCGGTGCCGGTCCGATTCCGATCGAGACCTCCGAGGGGTGGTTGCTCTTCTACCACGGGGTGTTGGCATCGTGCAACGGCTTCGTTTACAGCTTCGGCTCGGCATTGCTCGATCTCGATGAGCCGTGGCGCGTGATAGCACGCAGCGGCCCGTATTTGATCTCTCCGCAAAAGGAGTACGAATGTATGGGCGATGTGCCGAATGTGACCTTTCCGTGCGCTGCGTTGCACGACCCCGAAACTGGCCGCGTGGCCGTCTACTACGGTTGTGCCGACACGGTTACGGGCTTGACTTTCGGTTACATACCCGAGATTATCGAGTTTACCAAACGCACCAACATACTCAAATAAGTCGGATGAGGCGAATCGGAGTGGTTGTCGTCGCGTGGGCTTTGGTGGCAATGCTTGCGTGTGCCGAGGCGTGGGCGCAAGAGCCTGTCGATGCGGTCAATCCGTTTATCGGCACGACTAATTTCGGAACCACCAACCCGGGTGCTGTGCGACCCAACGGAATGATGTCGGTTGCGCCGTTCAATGTGATGGGTTCGGAGCAGAACAAATACGACAAAGATGCGCGTTGGTGGTCAACACCTTACGAATTTTCGAACCGTTTCTTTACCGGTTTTTCGCACGTCAACCTCAGCGGCGTGGGGTGTCCCGAATTAGGCTCGCTGCTGTTGATGCCCACCGCCGGTGAACTGCAAGTGGATTATCACCTCTATGGCAGCGAATACACCGACGAGCAGGCTTCACCCGGCCGCTATTCCAATTTTCTGACGCGCTACGGCATTCAAACCGAAGTGTCGGCGACCTTGCGCAGCTCTGCCGCACGTTTCACCTTTCCGGCTGGACAAGGCAACCTCTTGTTGAATTTGGGCGAAGGGCTGACCAATGAGTCGGGCGCCTCGGTGCGTCGGGTCTCGGAGACCGAGGTCGAGGGCACCAAACTTTTGGGTACCTTTTGCTACAATCCGCAGGCTGTTTTCCCGATCTACTTCGTGATGCGCGTCAACAAACGTCCGACGGGGTTCGGCTACTGGAAGATGCAGCGGAAGATGACGGGTGTCGAGGGGGCGTGGGACAAGGATAACGGACGCTATAAACTCTACACCAAATACACGAAGGAGTTGGCTGGCGACGACATCGGCGTCTATTTCTCGTACGACGATCTGACCGCCGGCGAAAAGATCGAGGTGCAGATCGGCGTGTCGTTTGTCTCGATTGCCAATGCACGCGAAAACCTCGACGCAGAGCAGCCGACGTTCGATTTCGACCGTGTGGCGCGTGAAGCGCGTGAGGCGTGGAATGCCGATCTGTCGCGCATACGTGTCGAGGGCGGAACAGCGGCTCAACGCGAGGTTTTTTACACGGCGCTCTACCATACGCTCATCCATCCCAATATTTTGCAGGATGTCAACGGCGAATATCCGGCGATGGAGAGCGGCGAAATTCGCACCACGCAGGGCAACCGTTATACGGTGTTTTCGCTGTGGGACACCTACCGCAACCTCCACCAATTGATGACGTTGGTCTATCCTGAGCGGCAAATCGAGATGGTTCGCTCGATGGTGGCTATGTATGGGGAGTGGGGCTGGCTGCCCAAGTGGGAACTCTATGGCCGCGAAACTTTCACGATGGAGGGCGACCCGAGCATTCCGGTCATTGTCGATACGTGGATGAAGGGATTGCGCGATTTCGATGTGGCGACGGCCTACGAGGCAATGCGTAAATCGGCCACGCTGCCGGGTGCGCAGAACCTGATGCGTCCCGACATCGACCCCTACATTGCCCGCGGTTATGTGCCGATCGGAAACTATGCCGCCGACAATTCGGGCGACAACTCCGTCTCCCACGCTTTGGAATATTACGTGGCCGACAATGCCCTTGCACGCTTGGCCGACTCGCTTGGCCGACGAGCGGATGCAGCGCTCTTCCGCGAACGCTCACTGGGCTACCGCCACTACTATTGCCCGACCTTCGGTACGCTGCGCCCACTTTGTGACGACGGAAAATTCTATGCGCCGTTTGATCCCAACGCAGGTGCCAATTTCGAGGCGGCACCCGGGTTTCACGAGGGCACGGCTTGGAATTACACCTTTGCTGTGCCGCACGATGTTGCCGGTTTGGCACGTCTGATGGGGGGCCGCAAACCCTTTGTAGACAAATTGCAGCGCGTCTTCGACGAGGGGCTGTATGATCCGGCCAACGAACCCGATATTGCTTACCCCTACCTATTTAGCTACTTTCGAGGCGAGGCTTGGCGCACACAGCGCGAGGTGCGACGACTCATCGACCGCTATTTCACCACGCAGCCCGACGGCATTCCGGGCAACGACGATACG
>JAVVYP010000025.1:0-24784 GCA_036651015.1 Alistipes sp. | reverse complement strand
AAAATCGGATTGACAGAACAAAAACTGGAACAAAAATAGCTCAAAAATAACTTTGGTAACAAATTCAAACAGCTTCTTAGGGGAGGTCGCATTTGTAAACGCGGCTTCAGACCGCGAGTAATGGCCTCCTGCTATATACAACCCTCCCGAAAAAACATCAACAGCCCTGTTATTTCTTGGGTTTCAGTACAATATACGGTACGATCATCTCCTCCATCGAGATGCCGCCGTGCTGGAAAGTGTCGCGGTAGTAGCGAATATGACGGTTGGCGTCGTTGTTGTAGACCAAAAAGTCGGTGTTGTAGGCGAAGATGTAGCTCGACGTGAGGTTGCTGGCCGGCAGCTGAATATCTTCGGGTTTCAACACTTCGAAGACCTCTTTGGGGTTGTAAGCCAAGTTGCGTCCGGTTTTGTAGCGCAGGTTGGCCGAGGTCTCGCGATCGCCGGTCACCTTCACCGGATTGTCAACGCGGATGGTGCCGTGGTCGGAGGTGATGATCACCGTATGCCCCTGCTCGGCGAGCAGTTTGAGGATGGTAAAAAGCTCCGAATGCTCGAACCACGACCGCGTGAGCGAGCGGAACGACGCCTCATCCTCGGTCAGTTCGCGGATGATGTCGGTCTCGGTGCGAGCGTGGGAGAGGATGTCGAGGAAGTTGTAGATGATGATCGAGAAGTCGGCGTCGTAGACCTTCTGGATGTTGTCCAGCAGACGGCGCCCCTGCTCGGGACGTACCAATTTGTCGAAGGAGTATTTCCACGTCTTGCCGGTTTGCGACAGCAGCCGCTTGAAAAATTGCTCCTCGAATTGATTTTTACCCCCCTCTTCGTTGTCGTTGAGCCACTGCTGCGGCATCAGTTTGTCGATGGCCAGCGGCATCAACCCGGCGAAGATCGCGTTGCGCGCATATTGGGTTGCGGTGGGCAGAATGGCGCAATAGAAGTCGTCCTGCACCACGTCGTAGGTGCCACGCAGTAGCGAGCTGATGATGCGCCACTGGTCGTAGCGGAAGTTGTCGATCAGCAGCAGGGTGGTTTTTGCGCTTTGCTCGGCCACCGGAAATATGTTGGTGCGCATCAGCGTGTGCGACATCACGGGGGTCTCGTTGGTGCGTTTGTTGATCCAGTTGTAGTAGTTGCGGCGCACAAATTTCGAGAACTCTTGGTTGGCCTCACTTTTTTGGTAGGTGAGCACCTCGCGGATGCTCTGATCCGACGAATCGGCCAACTCGACCTCCCACGCGGTGAGTTTGCGGTAGAGCGCGCACCAATCGGCAAAGTTCTGCGCCATTTGCAGCGACGAGGAGATGCGGCCGAATTCCGAACGGTAGTCGGCGGTGGTCTGCTCGGTGACCAACTGTTGCGAGTGGACGTTTTTCTTGATCGAGAGCAGCACCTGATTGGGATTGACGGGTTTGATGAGGTAATCGGCGATCTTCGAGCCGACGGCCTTGTCCATAATATTCTCCTCCTCGCTCTTGGTGACCATAATAATAGGTGTGGTGGGGCGCACCTCTTTGATCTTGGGCAGGGTTTCGAGTCCGGTCATACCGGGCATCATCTCGTCGAGGATGATCAAATCGTAGGCTCCTTCGGAGGCCATATCAATGGCGTCGTAGCCGTTGTTGCACGTATCTACTTCGTAGCCTTTCTGTTGCAGAAAGAGCACGTGTGGTTTCAGCAGTTCGACTTCGTCATCGACCCAAAGTATTTTGACCATACTGTTTTCGAAATTTAAGAATACAAAATTAGTGATATTTCTCATCAAACGCAAAAAGCGATCGTTTTATTGATCACCTCACCTATTTAATTACATATTGACTTTGTGGGGGAGCTGTCGAACAAGTGACAAAAAATAATTATTGCAGTTAATGAGTTGGTTCCCAAAATTTTGTAGTATATTGCGGTCGCATTTTGCAGAATGGAATAAATCGCTGAGTCAGAATAATTTAATTTTTCATCAGTTTTGCCCGATATTTGTTATTGTTCTGTCAGTGTGGTGTGTAGGCTGCGCAATTAAAATTTTTGAAAAAAAATCAGGTTTTCTTGTCGGAAATCTAAATTAAACGTATATTTGCACACCCAAGTTCGTAGAAATTTAATTTTAAATACTATCATAGATATGACAAAGGCAGATATCGTTAGCGAAATCGCTAAAAGCACCGGTGTTGAGAAGGTGCAGGTTCAATCAATCGTTGAATCGTTTATGGACAGCGTCAAAGCATCGCTGATCAAGAAAAACAACGTTTACCTTCGTGGGTTCGGCAGTTTCATCGTAAAGAAACGTGCCAAGAAAGTTGCTCGCAACATCTCGAAGAACACCACCATCACAATTCCCGCTCACAACATTCCTGCATTCAAGCCCGCAAAGAGCTTCGCAGTGAAGGTGAAATAACTCAGATAAATAAAGAACTCTAAAAACAGGATTATGCCAAACGGAAAGAAGCATAAGCGTCATAAGATGGCTACCCACAAGCGGAAGAAACGTCTTCGTAAGAATCGCCACAAAAACAAGTAGGGTAGCACTTTTGTGCTCGATGATTAGATAAAGCTAAAGGGGCCCGAGGCTCTTTTAGCTTTACCTATTTAAAGTTTTTCAATTTTTTGCGGTTCTCAGCCGCCTTTTTTGCCCCCGTCGAACCAGTCGTTCCGATGGGTCGGCATCCCCCTTTGAAGTTCATCGCCACTTCATCCCAACAGGCGTTCCACCCTTAATTTCAATCTACCGTTCTCCGACCTCGGCGAACGATACACGATAATGAATAAAGAACTAATTATAAACGTCAACCCAACCGAAATCTCGATCGCCCTGTGCGAAGATAAGGTGCTGGTCGAGCTCAACAAAGAGCAGTGCCAGATGGGTTTTGCCGTCGGCGACATCTATTTGGGCAAGGTGCGTAAGATTATGCCCGGTCTCAATGCGGCTTTTGTCAACGTCGGACACGAAAAAGACGCCTTCATCCACTACCTCGATTTGGGAACGCAATTCTCGTCGTTGAACAAGTTGGTCGCCTCGCAAATGCCCGGTAAACGGGGCTTGCGCGCCGAGGAGATGAAACTTGAACCGGCCGTGGAAAAAGGTGGTAAGATCACCAGCTACCTCCAAGTGGGTCAGAGTATTATGGTGCAGATCGCCAAGGAGGCCATCTCGACCAAAGGACCGCGCTTGACCGCCGATATTTCGTTGGCGGGTCGCAATGTGGTGCTGGTTCCCTTCTCGACCAAGGTTTTTCTGTCACAGAAGATCCGTGCCGTTGAGGAGAAGAAGCGCCTGAAGCGGATCGCCGCGTCGGTGCTGCCCAAAAATTTCGGGGTTATCATCCGCACCGCGGCCATCGAGGCCAAAGATGAGGATATCGAACACGACATCCAGACCCAGATTGACCGTTGGCGCAAAACCGTGCAGGCGATCAAGAAACACGAGGCTCCTGCTCAGCTGATGAGCGAGATGAACCGTGCCAACACCATCATTCGGGACTCGCTGAACGGCTCTTTTTCGCAAATTGCCGTCGATGATGAGGCTATGTACAACGACATCCGCACCTACATCAAGCAGATCGACCCCGAGAAGGAGAAGATCGTCAAGTTGTACCGCGGCAACGTGCCTATTTTCGACAATTTCGACATCTCGAAGCAGATCAAATCGCTTTTTGCCAAGTTTGTGTCGCTGCGTCGCGGCGCCTACCTGATCATCGAGCACACCGAGGCGATGAACGTCATCGACGTCAATTCGGGCAACCGCACCAAGGCCGAAGACAATCAGGAACAGACCGCGATGGACGTGAATTTGGCCGCTGCCAACGAGATTGCCCGTCAGCTGCGTCTGCGCGATTTGGGCGGCATCGTGATCATCGACTTCATCGACCTGCACAAAGCGCCCAACAAGCAGCTTCTGTTCGACGAGATGGTCAAGGCGATGGCCGGCGACAAAGCCAAGCATACGGTCTTGCCGCTCACCAAGTTCGGTCTAATGCAGATCACGCGCCAAAGGGTGCGTCCGGTGGCTGTCGAAAATGTGTCGGACGTCTGTCCGGCCTGCAATGGTACGGGCAAAATCGAACCTACGGTGCTGCTGGATAAGAAGATCGAAAATCAAATCTCGTTCTTCACGCAGGATCGCGGTAAAAAGTATATCAATTTGGTGGTCAGCCCCTACGTTGCCTCCTACCTCAAAAAAGGTTTGTGGTCGCTGCGTCGTCGTTGGGAGTGGAAATACAAGGTGCGTCTGCACATTTCGGAGGATCAAAGTGTTGGCATCGTCGAGGTGCACTACCACGACGACAAAGGTACCGACCTGATAAAGGAGTAATGATATGACTGCTCGCGAGCAGCTGGCGCAATTTGCCGCAGGGTCTGACTCCTTGTCGCAGCTGTGCCGCAAACAGAAGATACAGCGCACTACCGTCCATCTCCAAGAGTTGGTCGGTGGTGCTCTTTCGTTTTATGCGGCCGCTGCCGTGGCGCAAACGGGGGGCGTGCATCTGTTCGTAGCCGAAGATCGCGATGCGGCTGCCTACTTGATGAACGATTTCTACAACCTGCTGGACGAGAAGCAGATCTACTTTTTCCCCTCGTCCTACAAACACTCCGTCGCTACCGGCGTGGAGGAGGCGCAAGGGGTGGTGCAACGCACCTCGACGATGCACGCCGTCCGCAACCTGACGCAGGGTTATTTGGTCATCTGCACCTACCCCGAGGCACTTGCCGAACGGGTGGTCGATGCCGAGTCGCAGCGTCGGGGCACCATCGCCGTGAAGGTCGGCGACAAGATTTCGATCGCCGTGCTCGAACAGGAGCTGGCGGTGTCGGGCTTTTCGCGCATCGACTTCGTCTATGAACCCGGGCAGTACTCCGTGCGTGGCGGTATCGTCGATGTCTTCTCCTATTCCGAGAGCAAACCCTATCGTTTGGATTTCTTTGGCGATGAGGTCGATTCGATCCGCCGATTCAACATTTCGAGTCAACTTTCGGCCGATAAATTGGATCGTGTCGAGATCCTTCCCGACCTCAATGCGCAAGTTTCGTCCTCGCCGAGGGTCTCCTTGGTGCAATTTTTGGGCAGCGAGGCGACCTATTGGTGCTACGATGCCGACTACGTGCTGCGACGGGTCAACGAGGTGCGTCGCAAGACGTTGGGCGACTTGGAACAACCCGATCAGATCGACCGTCTGCTGACCAGCCGCAACGCGCTGTTGACCGATTTGGCCGATTGCCGACTGCTGCTCTTGCGCGACAACCTGCCGGAACGTCCGGCAACCGAGACGGTCGTCTTCGACACCGTGCCCCAGCCCAAATTCAACAAAAACTTCGAGTTGCTGGCCGATGATATGATTCGCAACACGTTGCGCGGCTATGCGACCTACATCCTTTCGGAGAACAAGGCGCAGGTCGAGCGGCTCGAAAATATCTTCCACCAAATCGGCCGCGGACAGGCTGTTGTGCGACCGTTGGGTGCCACGCTTCACACCGGTTTTGTGGACAATCAGCTGCGAATCTGTCTCTATACCGACCACCAAATTTTTGATCGTTACCAGCGTTACCGCATCAACAACGAGATTCGCCGCGATGAGCAGATGACCGTTGCCGAACTCAACCAGCTGCGGCCGGGCGACTATGTGGTGCATATCGACCACGGCGTCGGCCGCTTCGACGGATTGGTGAAAATCGACGAAAACGGCAAGACCCACGAGGCCATCAAGTTGGTTTACAAAGACAACGACGTGCTCTTTGTCAACGTCCACTCGCTGCACCGCATTGCGCGTTACAAGTCGGGTGAGGGCGAGCCGCCGAAGATCTACAAATTGGGTAACGGTGCTTGGCAGAAGCTCAAAAATGCCACCAAGAAGGCCGTCAAGGACATCTCGCGCGAGCTGATCGCCCTCTATGCCAAACGCAAGGCCTCCAAGGGGTTCGCCTTTTCGCCCGACAGCTACCTGCAACAGGAGTTAGAGGCGTCGTTTCGTTGGGAGGATACGCCCGATCAGCAGAGCGCCACGCAGGCCGTCAAAAAAGATATGGAGTCCGACCAGCCGATGGATCGCCTGATCTGCGGCGATGTGGGCTTCGGCAAAACCGAGGTGGCCATTCGTGCCGCTTTCAAGGCGGCCACCGACGGCAAACAGGTCGCGGTGTTGGTTCCGACGACCATCTTGGCGTTGCAACACTACCGTTCGTTTGTCGAGCGGCTGCGCGATTTTCCGGTGCGTGTCGAGTACATCAATCGCTCGAAGAGCGCCAAGGCTGTGACGCAAATTAGCGACGATTTGGCGGCCGGAAAGGTCGATATTCTGATCGGCACCCACAAAATGTTGGGCAAGCAGATCCGTTTCCACGATTTGGGGTTGCTGGTCATCGACGAGGAGCAGAAGTTCGGCGTGGCGGCCAAGGAGAAGCTCACCCAGCTGAGCGTGGCGGTCGATACGCTGACCCTCACCGCGACACCGATTCCGCGCACCCTCCAATTTTCACTGATGGGCTCGCGTGATTTGTCGGTCATCTCGACCCCTCCGCCCAACCGGCAGCCGATTCTCACCGAGTCGCACGTCTTCTCGGAGGAGATCATCCGCGACGCCATCGAGACCGAAATTGCCCGTGGCGGTCAGGTCTACTTCGTTCACAACCGTGTGGACGATCTGATAACCCTCCAAGGACTGATCACGCGACTCTGCCCCAAGGCTCGCGTTGCCGTGGGACACGGCCGACTGCCTGCCGAACAGCTCGAAAAATTGATTATGGACTTCATCTACGGGGAGTTCGACGTGCTGTTGGCCACCACCATCATCGAGAACGGCATCGACATTCCCAACGCCAATACGATCTTGGTCGATGACGCCCAGAACTTCGGTCTGAGCGACCTGCACCAGCTGCGAGGACGTGTCGGCCGCAGCAACCAAAAGGCCTATTGCTACCTGCTCTCGCCACCCGATGAGCTGCTCTCGTCCGATGCGCGGCGACGTCTGCGCGCCATCGAGGAGTTTTCGGATTTGGGTTCGGGCTTCAACATCGCGATGCAGGATCTCGATATTCGCGGTGCCGGCAACTTGCTGGGTGCCGAGCAGAGCGGTTTTATCGCCGATATTGGCTTTGAAACCTACCAAAAGATTATGAATGAGGCCATTGCTGAGTTGCGTGCCGAAGGTTTGGATGTTGCCGGCCTGAGTGCGCCCGAACAGCAGGCGGCCGACCAGATGCACTATATCGACGATGCCCACATCGAAATCGAGATTCAAGCCGAGTTGCCCGACGATTATGTGGGACAGCAGGCCGAGAAACTGCGCCTCTACCGTGAGCTTGATTCGACCAAGGACGAGGCGGCTTTGCAGGCCTTTGAGAGCCGTCTGCTGGACCGCTTCGGGCCATTGCCGCGTGCGGCTGCGGAGCTGCTGAACGTCGTGCGGCTGCGTTGGGAGGCCATTCGGTTGGGTATGGAGCGCGTGAAGGTCAAAAACGGGCTGATGATCGTGCACTTCGTCGGCGAAGAGAATTCGCCCTACTACAAAAGTGCGATTTTTATGGATCTGTTGCGCAGCGTGACGCAGCACCCCAACCGGTTTGTTCTGCGTCAACACAATAATCGACTGGCGATGACCGTTAGGAATATTAAAGACGTCGAAGACGCCTACAAAACCCTACAACAGCTGTGAATCTGATCGTTGATAGAGGCAATTCGTTGGTGAAACTCGCCGTTATGGATGCGGGGAACATCGTCACACAACGCTGTGTCGAACAGTTAGATGCGTCGTTGCTTGATGCGTTGACGGCCGACTATCCGATCACGCAAGCCATCGTCGCCTCGACGTGCGGTAACTCCGATGAGTTGCTGGCGTTGTTGCGTGCGCGTGTGCACCGCGTGGTGGAGTTCACGCCCCAAACGCCGGTGCCGATCCACAATGCCTACCGCTCGCCCGAGACGTTGGGTTGCGATCGGTTGGCGGCCGCGGTGGGAGCCACGGTGCTCTATCCCGGGCGCAACGTGCTGATTGTCGATTTCGGTACGGCGGTGACCATCGACTTGGTGAGCGCCGACAACACCTTTCGCGGCGGGTGCATTTCGCCCGGAATGCAGCTGCGCTTTCGGGCGTTGCACGACTTCACGGCGGCACTGCCGTTGTGCGCCGCCTCGCAGAGCGAAGAGTTGCTGGGATTGACCACGCGCGCGGCCATCGAACAGGGGGTGATGAACTCGCTGACTTTCGAAATTGAGGGCTATATTACCCGAATGGTAGACGAAATTGATGATTTATGTGTAATTTTTACGGGTGGAGACGCAAAATTCTTTGTTAAGCGAATTAAAAATACGATATTTGCAAATTGTAATCTGGTTTTTTGCGGATTGGATCGAATAGTAGAAACTGTTTTTAGCATAAAATGCAAGTGAAGAACACCTTGATAAAACTGATTGTCGTGGCTGCGGCTCTGCTCCCTGCCGCTGTTTGGGCACAGACAAGCAGTATAAATGCCTTTTCCCCCTACACGATGTACGGCATCGGCGAGTTGAACACACCCGGTACATTGCCAATGCGTTCGATGGGCGGCGTGGGTGTGGCTCAACGCGGTGCCGGCATCGTGAATCTGCTCAATCCGGCGGCGTACAGCGCTGCGGCACAAAAGAGCTTCCTCTTCAACTTCGGTTTGGAGGGGCAAAATTACTACAACTCCCAAAAGATTGACGGTGTGGGCAAGAAGAGCGCCTACAACACCTTCAACTTCCACGATGTGGCTTTTCAGCTGCCGGTGACCAAGAAATTGGGTCTGGGTTTCAGCTTGACTCCTTATAGCTCCGTGGGTTATCGCACCAAATACAACCACACCCAAGACCCCAACGACCCTGTTTTGGGCAATGTGGGTCAAGTGCAGTACAACTACCAAGGCGAGGGCGACATAACGGAGGTCAAACTCGGTATGGGCTGGGAGGTCTTCAAAAATTTCTCGGTGGGATTGGCGATGCAATACTACTGGGGCGACATTGACCGTAGTTTTGTGATGACCCCGATTCCGATCACGGGTGATGGTACCTATACCTCATCGGTCGGTGCCGACAAATACAGCATTTCGAGCATCAAAGGGCAAATCGGTGTGCAGTGGAATGCCCTTCTCAACCAAAAACGCGCGCTGACCTTCGGTGCCACCTTCGACTTCGGCGGTGACCTGTCGCCACGCGTGACCAAAAAAGTCTACGTCGGTGACCTCTTCAACACCTTGGTCAAAGGCGATACCACCCATTTGGCGTTGGTGCTGCCGCGTCAACTGTCGTTGGGTGCTTACTACCAAACCGCTAAGTGGTCTTTGGGTGTCGATTACGTCTACCAAAATTGGGGCGGACGCAACAAATCCTCGGAATTTACGGGCGTCAGCGGTGCCGATGCCTCTTCGTTTGAGGTCGCCTATACCAACACCAGTACGGTGAAAATCGGTGTCGAATTTACCCCTTCACGTTATGACATCCGCCGGATGCTCAAGCGTTGGTCCTACCGTGCCGGTGTGCGCTATGGCAACTACAACCAAACCTACGATGGCCACCACTTGGGACAATATGCCGTGACGTTGGGTGTGGGTGTGCCGGTGAAATTCTTGGCTGTTTCGGCCATCGACGTCGGTTTTGAGTACGGCAACCGCGGTTTCAATGTGGCCGAACGTGTCGGGCTGGTACGCCAACAATACTTCAAGTTCGCCATTGGATTTACCCTCTTTGCCGGCAGCGAGAACGGCGAGTACTGGTTCTTGCGTCCCAAATACGATTAATTCATCCGAGATCATTCAAAAAACTATCATAAAATTTATTTAATCTATGAAAAACCTTAAATTTCTGCTCTCTGCTGCCTGCTCGCTTTTCGCTGTCGCCACGATGGCGCAAGATTTTAGCGCTCCGCAATATGCAAAGTGGGGTGCAACGCCCGAAGAGCGTGAACAAAACATCCTGAACAGCAACTTCTTGAAGGAGTCGTGCGACAACAAGGACTACAACGCCGCTGCGCACTACCTTCAGCTGCTGATCCAACAGTGCCCCGACGTGTCGCAGAACACCTTCATCCGTGGCTGTACGGTCTACAAAAACAAAATTGCTCGCGCCAAAAGTGTGGACGAGAAGAATATGTATGTCGATTCGCTGGTGATGATGTACGACCTGCGCAACAAATATTTCGGCGACCACGCCAAGCAGGGTACGGCCTACATCCTCGACCGCAAGGCGCGCGAGATCTTGACCTACAAACCCAACGACCGCGCCGCAATCCGCAAGGCATTCCGCGAGGCGATTGAGGTCGGTGGCGATAATACCGATCCCGAAACTTTGGTGGCTTATTACAGCAACCTGTGCGAAGACTACAAGAATACCGATGAGGTGCTGCCCGACGAGATCATCGCCGAGTATGACCGCCTGACCCCTTTCTTTGTGAAGAATCCCGAGGCTGGTGAATACAAGGGTCAGTTCGATGCGGCCTTTGGCTTGAGTGGTGCTGCCAGCTGCGAAAACCTTGAAAAACTCTTCCGTGGTAAGCTCGCTGCTGCCCCCGACGACGAGGCGCTGCTGTCGCAGGCCGTGTCGCTGATGTCGCGCGCGAAGTGCGAGAGCGACTACTATTTCACCTTGGCCGAGAAATATTACCAAGTGAAACCCTCGTCCGAGACGGCGATGTTCTTGGCACAGGCTTTCCAGAACAAGGGTGACTATGCCAAAGCCATCAAGTACCTCAATGCTTCGCTGGATACAGAAAAAGATCCGGTTGAACGTCACAAATTGCTGGTGCGTATTGCGCTGGTAGATTTGGTTGCCAACGATATTTCGGGTGCCGCTTCGGCCGCACGCCAAGCCATTGCACTCAACCCCTCGGACGGTATCGCTTACTTCGTGTTGGCTCAATGTTATAGCTCGTCGGCTTCCGCTTGCGGTGGTTTGGCTGGACAGGCTGCCTTCTTGGCCGCTTACGATACAATGTCCAAGGCGGTGGAGATGCTGCCTGCCGATTCGGAATACCTGCCTACGGCCAAGGCCTCGATGGGTGCTTATCGTAGCCGTTTCCCCTCGGCTGAAGAGTGCTTCTTCAACGAGTTGCAAGTGGGTAGCCGCTATACGGTCAACTGCGGTACGGCTTCGGGTGTCTCGACCACAATTCGTACCCGCTAAACATTTAGAATGATATTTTGATGCGCGAAATAGCGATCAGATATGCTGTGATAGCACTCTCTATGGTGGGGAGTGCTATCTCGCTATCTTCGTGCGACGGTGGCGAGGCGGCGGATGCTGCGGCGCCCGAAGAGACGATGATGACCGAGTACAGTGAAAATCTTTCGATCGTTATGTCGCAGAATGGCCGTCGCTCCTACTACTTCCAAACGCCGCTTGTCGAGGGCTATTCGTTGGCGCGCGAACCTTACCGCGAATTTCGCAAAGGGGTGAAAATCACCACTTACCAAGACGATTCGCTCTCTACGGTCGACGCTGTGCTGACGGCCAATTACGCCATTTACTACGAAAACCGCAAGCTGTGGGAGGCCAAGGGAAATGTGGTGGCCGAGAAATCGGACGGCAAAACCCTCTACACCCAGCAGCTTTTCTGGAATGCACAAACCAAAAAAATCTACTCGAATGTCGATTCCAAGATCGTTCAAAGTGGCGGTCGGGACGTCTTCATCGGCGAGGGCTTCGAGTCGGATGAAGGGTTTAAGGATTGGCGTTTCCGCCGTATGAAAGGGCGGATGGGAGTCGATGTGAAGCCCACAGATGCCGCTGACTCCACGCAGTCGGCTGCTGCTGATGCTGCTGCACAAACGCAGACGGCCACCGACGCCAAGGCGGTGGAGGACGCGCCCAATGGACGTGCCGGTGCGACAAAGCCTTGGCGCAAGGCGCCTCGCGGTTCTGCCGCTGCGGCGGTTGATGCGTTGCCCTCCGAGGTCGCGCCTGCCAAACGTCAATTGAATGAGGCGCCGCAAACGCTGAGACCGATTGAACTGCAAGATGCTCCCCAAAAACCAGTAAAAAAGAAGTAATGCTCTCGATGATCCTGCTTATCGCCGTTATGCTGCTGCTCTCTGCCTTTTTTTCGGGGATGGAGATCGCTTTTACGAGCAAAAACCGCCTCAAGTTGGAGATTGATCGCAAGCAGAGCCGCGTTTTCGACTTCATCGCCAACACCTTTTCGCACCATCCGGGTCAATACATAACCACCATCCTTGTGGGTAACAACATCGCGTTGGTGATCTATTCGCTCTATATGTCGCTGTTGCTGCGTGCGTTATTCTCGGCCGTGGGGTGGGTCGATTGGGCGCACGACGGCTCGATACTCGTGGAGACAGCCATTTCAACGCTCATCATTATTTTTGTGGCGGAGTTTCTGCCCAAGTCTATTTTTCGCAACAACCCCAACTTCTATTACCGGATTTTGTCGCCGGTGATCTACTTTTTTTATATCCTGCTCTATCCCATTGCGCGCCTCACGACGCTTCTTTCGCACGCCATTTTGCGTCTTTTGGGACGCCGCATCGTGGTGACACGCCCGACGCGCATTTTCGATCGCGAGGATTTGGCTTCGTTGCTCGATGTGAACAACGTCGAACAGCGCCCGGAGGCCGATAACGAGCTTAAACTCTTTCAGAACGCATTGGATTTCGCGGACTTACGTGTGCGCGATTGTATGGTTCCACGTGTGGACATCGAGGCGGTGGACATCGACTCGACCACCATCGAAGAGCTTACCGAGCGCTTCTCCGATTCGAAATATTCACGTATTTTCGTCTGGCGCAACAGCATCGACAACATCATCGGCTACGTCAATTCGAAGAGCCTTTTTGCCCGACCGAAGAGCATTACCGACGTGATGATGGAGGTGAGTTTTGTGCCGGAGACGATGTCTTTGCAATTGGTTTTGGCCAAATTCACCAAACGCCGCAACAATTTGGCGGTGGTGATCGACGAATTTGGCGGCACGGCCGGCATCATCGCGCTGGAAGATATTTTGGAGCAAATTTTCGGCGAAATTGAGGATGAACACGACACCACGGATCTGATCGAAAAACGGGTGGGCGACGACGAATATATCTTCTCGTGCAGGCTTGAAGTGAAATATCTCAACGAAAAATATGCCTTGGAGATCGAGGAGAGCCACGAATACGACACCTTGGCCGGATTCATCATTTTCCACTACGAGGGCATTCCTCTGGCCGGCGAAACGGTGACCATTGGGCGGCTTGAGCTTAAAATCGTGCGCACAACGCGCTCACGCATAGAATTGGCGCGTGTCAAGAAATTGTGAGATTTTCACGGTGATTGTCGCCTTTTTCGAATAAAATTACTACCTTTGACTGCTAATTTGAAACATTAAGAATAATATACGATTTTTATGGCAAGTTTAAACACACTACGTACCAAATTCGGCATCTTATTGTCGATCATCATCGCATTGGCGTTGCTGGCATTTGTTCTTTCGCTGAAAACTGAGATGGGATTTTCGGGCAACGACCCCAAGGTCGGTGAGATCAACGGTGAGAAGATCAGCTATTCGGAGTACTACGATCAGTACGAGAAAATCAAGACGCAGAACAATGTTCAGGAGAGTGACGAGCAGCAATCCACGCAGCTTGCCAATGCCACTTGGCAGACCCTGTTTGCCAAATACGTGCTCAATCCGGGTTTCGAGAAGATGGGTCTTCGCGTCACCGAACCTGAGCGTTTGGCAATGATCAGCGGCCAACATATGTCGCAGGCGCTCTACAATGCTTTTGCCAATCCGCGTACGGGCGAATACAATGTGGCTGCCGTGAGTCAGTTCCTTGCCGAGGCCGAAACCAATGCCCAAGCCCAACAGGCGTGGACGCAGCTCAACGATCAGGCGCGCTTGGAGCGTGAGTTGCAAAAATTCTTCGGTTTGGTGAAGGGTGGTACCTATATTAATACGCTCGAGGTGGCCAATGGCGTCGCCGCAGCTAACAACACCTATGCCGGTCAGTGGGCTTCCAAAAAGTTCTCGGCGGTTCCCGATTCGCTCTTTACGGTCAAGTCTGGTGAGTTGAAGTCCTACTACAACAACCACAAAAATATGTTCAAACAGTCGCCTTCGCGTACGTTGTCTTATGTGATCTTCGAGGTGACGCCGACCGATGACGACCTGCTCGCGCTCGAAAAGAGTGTTGCTGAGGTTGGTGCTCAGTTTGCGGCCACGACCGATCTGAAAACTTTTGTTCGCGGCAATCGCAACGGTCATATTGCCGATCGCTATGTCTCGGCATCGCAACTTCCGGCCGACGAGGCGCAAGCGTTGCTGGCTGGTGGTACCTATGGCCCTGTGCTCAAAAACAACGAGTGGACAATGTCGCGTGTGCTTGAGTCGAAAACTGTTTCCGACTCGCTGGGTGTGCGTCACATTGTACTTCCTTATACACAAGAGGTTGTGGCTGATAGCTTGCTGACTGTTCTTCGCAACGGTGGCGACTTCGCACAATTGGCGGCTCAATATTCGGTTTACGACGCTACGGCTGCCAATGGCGGTGAGGTGGGTGTGATGCCCTTCTCGGCTTTCACCGATGAATTTGCCGAGGCTCTTGCCGGTGCG
Organism: Alistipes sp.; assembly: GCA_036651015.1. Taxonomy (GTDB): domain Bacteria; phylum Bacteroidota; class Bacteroidia; order Bacteroidales; family Rikenellaceae; genus Alistipes. The sequence continues at coordinate 10,238 of JAVVYP010000025.1, read as the reverse complement.
AAACAAGGTGACATCGTGAAGATTGCGTCGGGTGATGCGATCCAATTGATGCAAGTTTATCGTGCCGACCAACCCTCAAAGCAGATGCTGGTGGCGTCGATCACCTATCCTGTTGAAGCTTCGGAGGCTACGCGTCGCGAGATTCACAACCAAGCAGGTACCTTCTCGGTAACGGCCAAGGGTTCGACCGAGACCTTCAACGAAGCTGCTTCGGGTCAGGCGCTGACACCTCGTATGGCCTCAGTGGCACTGAGTGAACGCGTAATCCGTGGTCTCGACGACTCGCGTGAGGTTGCTCGCTGGGCGTTTGGTGCTGAGAAAAACGATCTTTCTGAGATTTTCAGTGTGGGCAAAGACTATGTGATTGCGATGCTGACTGAGATTGACAACAACGACTATGCACCGCTCCAAAAGGTGGCTGATCAGATTCGCACACAGGTACTTCGCGATAAAAAATATGATTACATTGTCAAGGATCTTGCTGGGACAACCCTCGAGGAGCAGGCTGCGAGCCTTGGTTCGGAGGTTGCCGGATTCGACAATGTGACTTTTGCTTCGTACTACATCAACGGCCCGGGCGTCGAGCCGCGTATGGTCGGCCAGATTTCGGCCACCGACAAAGGCACGGTTTCGAAACCGGTCAAAGGTCTGTCGGGCGTCTATATTTTCCGTGTGGATGACATTCAGACGGCTGCCACGCAAACTCCCGAGGGTGAAAAAGTTCGTGCTCAGGCGATGATCGAGAATATGGCACAGCAATACTCGATTCCTGCCATCCAGCAAATGGCCAAAGTGGAGGATCTGCGCGGTAAATATTTTTAGGCGACCCTTTTTCTTTCGAAATAATTTGAACGCCGGATTGATTTCCGGCGTTCTTTTTGTTTTTTTTAGCTATCTTTAGATGCAAAATACAATATAATATAAGTATATGGATAATTTTATTTTTCAGAACCCTACCAAATTGGTTTTCGGCAAGGATACCATTGCCAAATTACCGACGCTGATTCCGGCCGATAAACACATTATGATCACCTTCGGTGGAGGCAGTGCGCGGCACAACGGTGTCTACGACCAAGTTGTTCGGGCGCTCGAAGGGCGTGAATTTGTTGAGTTTTGGGGCATTGAACCCAATCCGACGGTCGAGACCGTGCGTGAGGCGATTGCATTGGCGCGCGAAAACAAGGTTGATTTTCTGCTGGCGGTCGGTGGCGGTTCGGTCGTTGACGGCACAAAGTTGATCGCAGCCGGCATTAATGACGCGGAGGATCCGTGGAAGATTGTACTCCGCGGCAAGGCTGCGACGTGTGTGCCGATGGGCGTGGTGCTCACAATGTCGGCCACCGGATCGGAGATGAATTGCGGCGCGGTAATTTCGTGCTCCGAGACCCACGAGAAGTTTGCTTTCTACGGTGACTATCCGTTTTTCTCAATTCTCGATCCGCAAACGCTTTTTTCACTGCCTCCCCGACAGATTGCCTGCGGACTCTCCGACACCTTTGTGCACGTGTTCGAACAGTACCTCACCACCCCCGGGCAATCGCGCCTGATGGATCGTTGGGCGGAGGGTATTCTTCACACGGTTGTCGAATTGGCGCCTCTGATTCGTGCCGACCAGCACGATTATGCCGTGATGTCGGAGTATATGCTTTCGGCTACTTTGGCGCTCAATGATATGATTCGTATGGGGGTCAATCAAGATTGGACGTCGCATATGATCGGCCACGAGGTGACGGCGTTGCACGCTTTGGCGCACGGAGCTACGTTGGCCATCGTCGTTGGCGGCACAATGCGCGTGCTGCGCGACCAGAAACGCGGCAAGTTGTTGCAGTATGGCGCGCGTATTTGGAACATCACCGACGGCTCCGAAGAGGAGCGTATCGACCGTACGATTGCGCGTACCGAGGAATTTTTCCGTTCGTTGGGGCTTTCGACCCGGCTTTCCGAGGAGGGCATCGGTGAGGCGACCATTGCCGAAATCGAACGTCGCTTCAACGCACGCGGCGCGGCCTACGGCGAGAAACAGAATGTTACTGGAGCTGTTGCCCGCCAAATTCTGGAGGCCTGCTTGTAACGACTGCAACACATAAAAAAGGAACGCCCCGAAATCACAATGGATTTCGGGGCGTTCTCGTTTGTGTGCTTCTGCGTCACTATTCGTCGAGCAGAATCTCGAGAATCTTGATAGCCGCAGTGGCGATGGGGGTGCCGGGGCCGAAAATCGCGGCAGCACCGTCCTTGTAGAGCTGGTCGTAATCCTGTGCCGGGATCACACCACCGACGATGACGATGATGTCTTCGCGGCCGAGCTTCTTAAGCTCTGCGATGATCTGCGGCACGAGGGTCAGGTGACCGGCGGCCAGCGACGATACGCCGACTACGTGCACGTCGTTCTCGACGGCCTGCTTGGCAGCTTCGGCCGGAGTCTGGAACAACGGACCCATATCGACGTCGAAACCGATGTCGGCATAACCCGTGGCAACCACTTTCGCACCGCGGTCGTGGCCGTCCTGACCGAGCTTGGCGATCATCACGCGCGGCTGACGACCCTCCTTCTTGGCGAAGCGAGCGGCCAACTCCTTGGCGTGTTCGAATTGTTTGTCGTTTTTCACTTCTGAACTATAAACACCTGAAATTGAACGGATAACTGCTTTGTAGCGACCTACGATTACCTCGCAGGCGTCGGAAATTTCACCCAACGATGCGCGCACCTTGGCGGCTTCGATAGCCAACTCCAACAGGTTGCCCTGCTTGGTTTTCACGCATTCGGTGATGGCGGCCAATGCGCGTTTGACGGCGGCATCGTCGCGTGTTGCACGCATTTCGTTCAATCGGCGGATCTGACCTTCACGCACGGCGGTGTTGTCCACAGCCAAGATGTCGATCGGTGCCTCCTTGTCCAGACGGTACTCATTCAGACCGATGATCTTCTCCTCGTTGGAGTCGATACGTGCCTGCTTGCGTGCCGAAGCCTCCTCGATACGCATCTTCGGAATGCCGGTTTCGATCGCCTTGGCCATTCCGCCCAGCTTCTCAACCTCCTCGATGTGTTCCCACGCTTTGTGGGCGATTTCGTTGGTCAGGCTCTCCACGTAGTAGGAACCAGCCCAAGGATCGACACCACGGCAAACCGAGGTCTCTTCCTGAATGTAAATTTGGGTGTTACGAGCAATACGTGCCGAGAAATCGGTCGGCAGCGCGATAGCCTCGTCGAGGGCATTGGTGTGCAGCGATTGGGTGTGTCCCAGCGCAGCGCCCATCGCCTCGATGGCCGTACGAGCTACGTTGTTGAACGGATCCTGCTCGGTGAGCGACCAACCCGAAGTCTGCGAGTGGGTACGCAGTGCCAACGATTTGGGGTTCTTGGGGTTGAACTGCTTCACGATCTTCGCCCACAACATACGTGCAGCACGCATCTTGGCGATCTCCATAAAGTGGTTCATACCGATGGCCCAGAAGAACGAGAGGCGCGGCGCGAAGGCATCGACCGACATACCGGCGTTGATACCGGCACGCAGATACTCCAAACCGTCGGCCAGCGTGTAGGCCAGCTCGATGTCGTTGGTGGCTCCGGCCTCCTGCATGTGGTAACCCGAAATAGAGATCGAGTTGAATTTGGGCATATTCTTCGAGGTGTATTCGAAGATGTCGGCGATGATCTTCATCGAGAATTCGGGCGGATAGATATAGGTATTACGCACCATGAACTCTTTGAGAATATCGTTTTGGATCGTACCCGACAGCTGTTCGAGCGTGCAGCCCTGTTCCAATCCGGTGACAATGTAGAAGGCCAAGATCGGCAACACAGCGCCGTTCATGGTCATCGACACCGACATCCGATCGAGCGGAATGCCGTTGAAGAGCACCTTCATATCTTCGACCGAGCAGATCGACACACCGGCTTTACCCACGTCGCCCACCACACGCGGATGGTCGGCATCGTAGCCACGGTGTGTGGCCAAGTCAAAGGCTACCGACAGACCTTTCTGGCCTGCGGCGAGGTTGCGGCGATAGAAGGCGTTGGACTCCTCGGCGGTCGAGAAACCGGCGTATTGACGCACGGTCCACGGACGCATCACGTACATTGTCGAGTAGGGACCGCGCAAGAAGGGGGCGATACCTGCCGCATAGTTCAGGTGCTCCATTCCTTCGAGATCTTCGGCTGTGTAAGCGCCCTTGACGGAGATGCGCTCAGCAGTCAGCCACGGTTCGACTTTTCCGCAGCCTTTCGAGGCGCAGCAGCTGGGCTGCTTGCCTGCATCGTATGTTGGTTCTGAAAATTTCGCTCTCATAATTAGATTCCCATCTCTTTAAGGTAGAACTTCAATGTTTCGAGCACGTTCGACTTCACGTTGATGAAGTTGGTGATGCCCTGTGCTTCGAGTTCGGGCGTGCAGGCAGGGGCTCCGGCGACCACGAGGATAGCTTTGCCGGCGAGCAGCGCCTTGATTTTGGGTGCCAGTTCGGCGTAGTCGTCGTCACTCGAGCAGACCACAACGATCTCGGCTTTGGCGGCCAAGGCAGCTTCAACGCCCTCTTCGATGCTCTTGAAGTAGGTGTTGTCCTGCACTTTGATGCCGGCGCAAGCGAAGAAGTTGCAGGCGAATTGCGCACGAGCACGCGCCATATTCAAGCCGCCGCAGGTGAGCATAAATGCTACCGGCTGCTTGCCGCTGCGATCGGCGCTCAAGCGCATCTGCTCGAAGGCCATAGCACCGCGGTACGCAACCAGACGATTGCCCTCGACGCTCTTGCGCGTCACGGCATCGGTCGAAACCTCGTCCCCGGCCTTCTCGTTGAAGTTGGGGTATTGGTTGGCACCCAGCAGCGTCTGACGGCGCGTTGCGATGTTTTTGTCCTTGGCTGCGGCCGATGCTTTGATGCGATCGACGATCATTCCTGATTTGTAAGCCTCGGCATATCCGCCCTTCTCCTCGATCTCGAGGAAGAGTTTCCAAGCCTCGGCAGCAATCGACTGCGTGAGATTCTCGACGTAGTACGAACCACCGGCCGGGTCTACAACCTGATCGAAATGGGCTTCGTGCTTGAGGATCAGCTCGGCGTTGCGGGCAATGCGCTTCGAAAATTCGGTCGGCGCTTCGTAGGCGCGATCGAAGGGGGTAACCTCCAACGAGTAGACGCCGCCAATGGCTGCCGACATCGCTTCGGTGGTTCCGCGCAATAGATTCACATAGGGGTCGTAGACCGTTTGGTTCCAGCGCGAAGTCTCGGCGTGGATTTGCATCTTGCAGGCGCAATTTTTCTCGGGGTTGTACCCTTTGACGATGTTCGCCCACAACATACGGGCTGCACGCAACTTGGCGATCTCCATAAAGTAGTTGGATGAGATCGAGAGTGAGAAGCGCAATTTACGCGCAACTTGCTCGGCATCAACACCTAAGTCGGTCAGGTGAGCAATGTAGTCGTTTCCGGCGGCGAGTGCAAAAGCCAACTCCTCGACGATGGTCGATCCGGCGTTGCCGAAGATCTGACCCGAGACGGTCACGATGCGGATGTGTTTGTAATCGGCGGTTTTGCGGATCAGCTCGGCAATGCGGCCGAAGCATTTCTCGCCGTTGGGCGAGCAGAAATCGCCTTTCTCGGCAAGCCCTTTGACCAGCGGGTCAATGCAAAATGAGATGCGAACATCCTCTTTTGCAACGCTTTGGTGAGCGAGTTTAGCCAGCACCAACTCGGCGACGTCGGCCACCTTGCAGCCGCAGAAAGTCATCGAGGTGCTCAGGTCAATGCCCGAGAGCAGCGCATCGAGATCGGCAGCGGAGAAGTTCTCCGAGCCAATGCAGAAGCCGAGCGAGGTGACGCCCGATTGGAGCAGGGTCAGCGCCTCGGCGTTGGCCTGCTTGGGGCAAGCAACCGCGATGGTCTGGTGTATGCGCCAACGGTTGTGTGCGCGTGTACCGCGTACATAAGGGAATTCGCCTGCTTGCGATCCCAAAAATTTGAGTCCTTCAAGGTTCTCGGCGCGGTAGTAGGGACGGGCGGAGAAACCTTCGCCTGTCTTCCATACCAGCTTGCGCTCGTAGTCAGCACCTTTCAGGTCAGCTGTGATCACCTCTTCCCACGCTTGGGTCGAAACCGGCGGAAATTCGGTAAACAGCTTTTCTTGTTTGGTATTTGCCATAACTATTTAGAGATTAGTATAAGTGTTGTTCTTTCAATTAGGAATGTAAAGGTACAAAATTATGTCGATTGTTACAAGAAATTGTTACTAAAATAACAGTATGTATATGTGTGTGCAGATTTCGGGGTGGAGCAGCTGGTGGGGACGGTTGGCTGACCGTGAATATTATTTGTGGTACTTTGGTTGAATATTGTGCGAAATAGGAACTGTTTTGTGCGATTTCAATTTTTAATGATTTTTGATAATTCGTCTAAAATACGAGCTGTTTTCCGAAAAATAGCCTGAAATTAGGGTGCAAATGCTGAAAACAACCCACGATTTTCGGAAAATGATGAAAAAAACTGATGTTTTTACGAAAAATGTATATTTCGACAAAACCAAAATAGCAGAATGTATGTACCTTTGTAACCGAAATAAGCATCCATTAAAAAAAGATAATCCTATGTCATTACTTCGGTTCAAAATGGTCGATGCCGCGATCAATCACAATGCCGTCGAGGTCAAAGCTCCCGAAGGTCGCCCTTCGGACTACTTCGGCGAAAAGGTCTTCGGTCGCAGCGCAATGCGCAAATACCTCGACAAAACAACCTATGCGTTGTTGCTCGACACGATGGAAAACGGCACCCCTCTGACGCGTGAGGTTGCCGACAGTGTTGCTGCTGGGATGCGCCAGTGGGCACTGGAGCACGGTGCAGACCATTATACCCATTGGTTTCAGCCACTTACGGGCGGAACGGCCGAGAAGCACGATGCTTTTGCCGAGCCTGATGGATGCGGCGGTGTGATGGAGGAGCTGTCGGGCAAACTGCTTGTGCAACAAGAACCTGACGCTTCGTCGTTTCCCAACGGAGGCATTCGCAATACCTTTGAGGCGCGCGGATACTCGGCTTGGGATCCCACTTCACCGGCGTTTATTGTCGATACGACGCTCTGTATTCCGACCGTTTTCATCGCCTACACGGGCGAGGCGCTCGATTACAAAGTGCCTTTGCTGCGCTCGTTAACGGCTGTAAATAAGGCGGCTACCGAGGTCTGCCACTATTTTGACAAGAATGTGCAACGCGTGACGACCTATTTGGGCTGGGAGCAGGAGTATTTTTTGGTGGACGAGAGCCTGTGTGCCGTGCGTCCCGATTTGATGTTGACCGGTCGCACGCTGATGGGACACGAGTCGGCGAAAAATCAACAGCTTGAAGATCATTACTTTGGTGCGATACCCTCGCGCGTGATGGCCTATATGAAAGAGTTGGAATACGAGTGCCTGAAGTTGGGTATTCCGGTCAAAACCCGTCACAACGAGGTGGCGCCCAACCAATTCGAGTTGGCACCCGTTTACGAGGAGGCCAACTTGGCCAATGACCACAACCAACTGCTGATGACGGTGATGGACAAGGTGGCGCGTCGCCATAAATTCCGCGTGCTGCTTCACGAGAAACCCTTCAAAGGGATCAATGGCTCGGGCAAGCACAACAATTGGTCGCTGGCAACCGACACAGGGGTCAACTTGATGGGCCCGGGGCGCAATGCCGTTGAAAACCTGCAATTTATTACCTTTCTGGTCAACGTCATTTCGGCCGTTTACAAGCACAATGGACTGATGAAGGCGGCCATTATGAGTGCCACGAATGCCCATCGACTGGGCGCCAATGAGGCACCACCGGCGATCATCTCGACCTTTTTGGGGACGCAGGTTTCGGCCGTATTGGACAAATTAGCCGCCAGTGAGGACGATGGCGACATCCGTTTCGATGCCAAGAATGTCTTCAAAATGAGCGGCATATCCCATATCCCGACTTTGCTGCTCGACAATACCGACCGCAACCGCACCTCGCCTTTTGCCTTCACGGGCAACCGTTTCGAGTTGCGCGCCGTGGGTTCGTCGGACAACTGCGCCGAGGCGATGATCGTACTCAACTCGATGGTCGCCGATGCGTTGACCCAATTCCGCAGCGAGGTGGATGCCAAGATCGAGCTTGGTATCAAAAAGGAGAAGGCGATCTACGAGGTGCTCAAACGGATGATCAAGGAGTGCCAGCTGATTCGTTTCGACGGCAACGGCTACTCCGACGAGTGGCGCACCGAAGCGGCTCGTCGCAAATTGGACTGCGAAACCTCGACGCCACTGGTCTTTGATCGGTACCTCGATGAGCAGACGATTCGAATGTTTGGGCAGATAGGTGTCTTCACGCGGGTCGAATTGGAGGCGCGCACGGAGGTCAAATGGGAGACCTATACCAAGAAGATTCAGATCGAGGGGCGCGTATTGGGCGATTTGGCGATGAACCACATTGTGCCCACGGCGTCGCGATATGAGGCGATGCTGCTCGACAAGGTCTACAAAATGTCGCAGATTCCCGGGTTGTGTGCAACGGCCGATGTGATGCTCATCAAACGGATTCAGGATCACACAGCCGAGATCCAAAAGCTTACCGATGAGATGGTTGAAGCCCGTAAGATTGCCAATCGTATCGACGAGCCGCGCGAAAAAGCGATCGTCTACCACGACACGGTGGCCGGATTCTTCGACCAGATCCGCTACCATATCGACAAGTTGGAGGAGATCGTCGACGACCAAATTTGGCCGTTGCCCAAGTACCGCGAGCTGCTCTTCTTGCGGTAATGTGGGAATGCAAAAAGTGAAGCGAGGTGACGATTCGAAAATCGTTGCCTCGCTTACTCTTTGCGGTTAGATGCGCCTCTTGCGAGATGCTCAACCCGACTTACCGACAAGCGGAAGTCGACTATTTAACTGCTTTAACTATTGCTTCGAATGCCTTTGGCTCATTCATTGCCAAATCGGCCATCACCTTGCGGTTCAGGATGATACCTTTGGCGCTGAGCTTGCCGATAAATTGTGAATAGGTCATTCCTTGTGCGCGGACTGCGGCGTTGATACGCGTGATCCACAAGCTGCGGAATGTCCGCTTTTTGAGCTGGCGGTGTGCATAAGCATACTGCAAACCCTTTTCGACCGTATTTTTGGCTACGGTCCATACATTTCCCCTTGAACCAAAGTTACCCTTGGCAAGTTTCAAAACTTTCTTTCTCCGTGCGCGTGACGCAACGACGTTGACTGAACGTGGCATAATTTGAAGTTTTTGAAGAGCTGTCAGCGACGCGGTTCTCCCGCATTCTTTGGGGCTGATTTGCTCCGATTAAATTAAATTCTGGAGGTTAATTACTTAACCAGCAGGTTCTTGATCTTGGCCTCATCAACGGCGGAAACAGTACCCGAATAACACAGGTTGCGTTTCTGTTTGGTCGTTTTCTTGGTCAGAATGTGACTGTGATAAGCGTGTTTGCGCTTGATCTTACCGGTGCCTGTGAAGGTAAAACGCTTCTTCGCAGCGGCATTTGTTTTCATTTTTGGCATTGTCGTAAATAGTTAATTAGTTAAACATAGCTTGCAAAAGTACAAAACTTTTTAGATACTACAATCGAATTGTCGAAAAATTGCGCTATTTTCTTTTAATTAACTTTTTTGCCAGACAATGATGGTTGCTATCGACTGCTTCTAAAGTGGGCGGCGGAGCGTCGATGGGCGTTTTTTGTGTGCCGCAGGAGCCAATTGCACTCCGCGTACGTGACGCTGCGACTTGTCTTTTGCGTGCTCGCACTGGCCGGCTGAGATGCTTAAAACGACAGCTATGGGGTATACCTATATATAATATAAAAGCACAACGCGTGCATCTGATCGGCAAAGGCGAGGTTATTAAAATATTTTGACAACTAACTGTCTGTCTCTTAATGGTGTGAGGAAATCAACTGAAAATAGTTGAAAAATAGTCGTAGATATATTTGGAAATAACCTTTAAAAGCCGTTATCTTTGCACCCGCTTCAAGAGAGAAACACTGCTCTGAAGCTCGAATAACAGGTTCTGAAAAATTTTGAAAAAAGTTCTGAAATCCTTTGGAGGTTCGGAAAATTGCACTACCTTTGCAGCCCGCTTCGATTGATAAACACGATTCGAAACAGGAACAAAAGGTTCTGAAAAATTTCTGAAAATTTCTTTCAAAAAGATTTGGTGGTTCCAAAAAGATGACTTATCTTTGCACCACTTTCCGCTGAAAAATTGCGGTCAGGATCACAGGAATGATC
>JAVVYP010000024.1:0-26865 GCA_036651015.1 Alistipes sp. | reverse complement strand
GTAGTTGTCCACCGAGTCATCGGTCTGCATATAGATGACACCGTAGTTGGTATCGGCAAAACTGATTTGCGGCAAAACCTCGACGGTCGGCTCCAAGGGGTCGGTGTCGTCGAAATGCATTGTAATGTCATAGACGTCGCTGATCAGCTTCTTGAAGATAATGTGCTTGCCGTCGGGCGCCACCTCGGCCTTCACCAAACGGTGAACAACCGATGATTCAGAGAGCGGGAAGGTGGCGTAGAGCATAAAGTTACCACCGTCGGCCACCCACTTGGAGGCATCGAACGGACAACATTTCATGAAGACAACTTTGGTCTGCGTGGGATAGAGCGACTCCCAATTCAATTGATCGGGAACAATCAGCCGCAGCACAACGCCCAAGCTATCGCTCGCCTCAAAGTGGTCGTAATTGGCCAACAGACGCACGACACCCGAGCCTTCGCCAGCTTTGATGGTGACGTTGTTCGTCTCCAAACGGTAGTGGTAGTTCTCGATAGCGGTCGACCCCTTGTCAACGATCTCCACGCCGAACGTGCGATCGTAGTCACACGTGACGGTCGAAGCCACGGCAACGTCGAAACCTTTGTCCTCTGCGAGGATCGGATAGGTCGCCATCGTGTCGGCAAACAGCACGCGCTCAGCCCCCGAATAGGTTACTTTGTCGGCTTCGCAGCTTGTAAACAGCGCTCCGGCCGCAAGCAGCGTGAGGGTGATGGATGAAATACTTTTTATTACTGTCATAGTCGTAAATTGTCTCGTTTACTGATTACTTTCGTTGCCCTGCATTCCCGGAACGGCATCGATCTCGTGTTGGGGGATCGGCCACGTGAACAGCGGATTGGAGGCTTTGATGGTAAGGCGGTCAGGGCCGTTGTAGGAGCCTTTTTGGGGCTTACGGGTGAATCCTTCGCCGTAGCGTTTCAGGTCGGACAACCGGAAACCCTCCATCATCAACTCGCGGACACGCTCGTCGCGGATCTCTTTGAGCATCGCAGTGCCGCCGGTGCTCGACGATCCGTAGCCGGCGATACGTGCACGGCGCAGGGTGGTCAGGTCTTTGTTGGCATCCGTCTCATTTTTGAGGTAGTAGTTGGCCTCGGCACGAATCAGATACTGCTCGGCCAAACGGAACGGCTTGGGCATATTGGTGTAGAGGTACTGCCCGGCCTGCTGGTCGAACTCGGGGTTGCCGGCGTATTTGCGCAGCAGGGTCGCCGTATGACCGTAGATGGTTGTGGCTTGCTGCATAAAGAAAGCGGCGTAGCGATAGTCGTTGCGCGTGTAGAGGTCTTCAACCCACGAGCAGGGGGCGAAGTCGGCACGGTAGTGACCGGCGTAGTCGAAACCGAGGAAAATTTGACCCAGCGCACCACCGCGGTCGGTGTAGCTGTTCGAAACCTTCCAGATGATCTCATCGCTCGAGTCGTAAAGCCACATAAAGCGGTAGTCGTTGTACTGAGCCGTATGGGTGGATTTATTGGCATCGGCCAACGTATAGACCTTGCTGTCGATCACCTTGGTAGCGTATTCGGCGGCCTTCTGGTAGTTGCGCATATAAAGATAGGTGCGCGCGTAGAGCGCATTGACCGTACCGGTGGTGAAGTAGGGATTGTCGGCGGCCAAACTGCGCGTTTTGAGCAGCTCGGCGGCTTTCTCCAAATCCTTGAGCACCTGCTGATAGGAGTCGTAAAGCGAAGAGCGCATCGGCACCGGTTGGCTATCGTCGTAGGTCAGCACCAGCGAGACACCCGGGTAGGTGGTGGCGTCCTTGGCCAGCTCGTCGTTGGCCGGATAGGCCTTGCTGTAAACCTTGAGCAACTCCGCATAGCCGAGTGCACGGGCAAAATGGGCGTCACCCATACACTTCTTGACCGTTTCGATGTCGGCCTTGGCGGTCAGCGTGGCAAGCAGCGCATCGGCATTGTCGAGCAGGAAGTTACAGCGCGAAATAGCCTGCGTGAAGCCAGCGTAAACCTTTTCAACCTCGGTATCGGTCGAGAGCAAGTCCCAACGATAAACCTGACCGTAGGCGTTGGTGTAGCCCTCGAAGGCGTAAACCAAATCGCTCTGCAAGTCCTGACCCAAGGTGAGGGTGCCGCTATAAAGCGACGGATTTTTGAAGCAGCTGAAGATACCGTAGTCCACTTGCACGGTCTCGGCAACGGTGGTCATCTGTGCCGGAATCGAACTCTCGGGATACTTCTCCAAGAAGCCCTCGCAAGAGGCAGCCGACGTGGCCAGCAGCAGTAAAATGTATGTTTTAATAATGTATTTCATAGTTTTCTCCTTTCCCGTTGTTTAGAATGAAATTTCGAGGCCAAACGAGTACTGTCGGGACATCGGGTATTGTGCGTGATAGAGGCTTTCGTCGCTTTCAGGATCCAAACCCGAGAAGCTGGTCCACGTGCAGAGGTTTTGAGCTTGGAAATAGATGCGTGCCGACTCAAAGAAATGGGTCTTTTTCAACAACGACGCAGGCAGTGTGTAGCTCAGCGACAAGTTCTTGAGACGGATGAACGAAGCATCTTCGATCAGATGCGAGTCGAAGTAGACACCTTCGCCGTGACGCGGAATGTCGGTGATATCACCCGGCTTCTTCCAGCGGTCGTAGAGCAGACGTTTCGACTGGTTGTAGGATTGGAACGAGCCGTTCGATTCGGTGAAGTAACGGTCGTTGTTCATCATCCAGCGGTCACCCACAAAGCTAAATTGTGCTTGAAGCGAGAGTCCTTTCCAGCTGAAAGTCGTACCGAAACCACCCTGCCAAGGGGCGTTCCAGCTCTTGCCGAGCATCACCTTGTCTTGGTCACGGATCTCGTTGATCAGCTCACCGTCCTTGGTGTACCACAGGGCATCACCATTGGCCGGATTGACACCTGCATAACGGTTGGCGTAGAACTCACCGTAGGGGTGACCAACCTCCAGACGCAGGTTGGCGCCCGACATTTCATAGAAATCACGGCCGTTGTAAAGCTCGGTGATCTCGTTGTAGTTGTAGGAGATGTTACCCGACAGATTCCACGTGAAATCCTTGGTGCGGATCACGTCGGCGTCGATTTCGATCTCAGCACCGCGGTTGACCATCGCGCCCACGTTATTCCACTGTGTGGAAAAACCTGTGGAGAACGAAACCGGAACGGCCATCAGCATATCGGTGGTCTTCTTGTTGTAGAGTTCGACATTGAGGTTCAGACGGTTGAAGAATCCAAGGTGGAAGGCCAAGTTGGTCGTCCAAGTCTTCTCCCACGTCAAGTCTTCGTTGCCGCGCGAGAAGGGGGCAACACCGGCAATGCCGTTGTAGATCGGGCCACCGGCCAACAGTGCCAAGTGGTCGTAAGGCGGAATCGAGGAGTTACCCGTGGTACCGGTACTGAAGGCCACTTGCGCCATCGTCAGCCAATCGGCACGACGCTCCATAAATTTCTCGTTGCGCAGGTTCCACATCAGACCCACCGACCAGAATGCGCCCCAGCGCGAGCCGGTTCCGAACTTCGACGAAGCATCACCACGAACCGAAGCATCGGCGTAGTAGCGGTTGCGATAGTTGTATTCGGCACGCCCGAAGAACGAGAGGTAAGAGCTACCAGCAAAGCTATCGTTCCAGCTGGAAGCGGTAGTTCCGGTGCCCATCGTCATCAACTTGTCGTTGTTCTGACCGCGCGTGGAGACCGAGAAGCTCTCCGATTGGTTGTTGATCGCCTCCTGACCCAGCAGGAAGTTGAACGAATGGGCGTTGTTGAGATCTAATTTGTAGTTGATCGTATTGGTGATCGTGTAGTTGAAGGCCGTCGACGAGGCACGTCCGAAGCGGCCGGAGCCGTTGTTGGAGGTGAAGCTCGGCAGCGATGCATTCTTCGCATTGAGCTGCGTGTAGTCGATACCGAACATCGTGCGCAGGGTCAGCCCCTCGACGGGATAGATCTCGGCAAAGGTGTTCGAAATCACTTTGTAACGACGGTACGACGAAGGATTGGCAGCCTGCCACTCCAACGGGTTGTCGTTGGTGCCCAGCCACGTGCCGTCCTTGCGCGAGGCGATGGAGCCATCTTCGCGGTAGGGACTCCAATAAGGCATCATAAAAAATGCTGCCGAGATTGGCGTGACGGTTGTGTATTCACCTTGATCGGCCTCGCGCGCATCCTCCAAGGCGGTCATCGTGCTGGTACCCAGCTTGAGCCACTTAGCGGCTTTCGCCTCGAAGTTGGCGCGCAGGTTGTAACGCTCGAAGTCCGATTGAAGTGCGGTACCCTCCTGACGGAAGTAACCGCCCGAAACGAAGTAGTTGAAGACCTTCGACGCACCACTGACCGAAGCCTCGTAGTTGCGGATCGCAGCGGTTCGTTTGAAGACCTCTTTGCGCCAGTCGGTGTTGACCTTGGCAAGCTCCTCGTAGTTCTTGTTGCCTGCGATGCCGATCTCGTGCTCGTATTGAATACGCTCGGCGGTGTTCATACCGTCCCAATTGTTGCTGGCCGTGTTCGAGAAACCCAGCTGCATCCGGAATTTGACCGAAGCCTTGGCGTCGATGCGTCCGCGCTTGGAGGTGATCACCACCACGCCGTTGGCTGCACGCGCACCATATATAGAGGTGGACGAGGCATCCTTGAGCACCGAAACCGACTCGATGTCGCCCGGGTTGATCGACGAGAAGTCATTGCTCGAGATCGAGATTCCGTCGAGAATGAACAACGGCTCGGTTCCCGAGTTGATGGAGTTGGTTCCGCGGATCTGGAAGGATGCCGGAGAGCTTGGCTCACCCGAGTTGGAGAGCACCATCAAACCGGTCGACTTACCTTGAAGCGCTTGGTCGAAACTGGCTGTCGGCACGTCGTTGATCTCCCCGCCCTTGACGGTCGAGACAGAACCGGCAATGGTGCCCTTTTTACGGACGCCATAGGCCACGACAACCACCTCTTCGAGCGACTGCGAGTCGCTTTGCAGGGCGATGTTGTGAACCACCGAGCTCTTGCCCGATGGAACGACAAATTCGACGTTCTTGTAACCAATGTACTGAAACTTCAGCACGGTTCCAGAAGCGACCTGAATGGAGTATCCGCCATTGAGGAGCGTGGACACACCTTGTGTTGGGCCGGCGATGACATTGACGCCGATCAGGGGTTGCCCATCTTCAGCGGCGGAGACAATACCGCTGACGGTCACTGTCGCCCCTCCCCCCTGCGCCAAAGACGCAACCGGGAGTGCAAACAGGAAAAATGTCAAAATGTAGCGTAGAAAATTTGTTTTTTGCATAAGGAGTTATACTTCTTTATGGAACAAAGAAAAAGATTTAAAATGACTTTACCAAATACCACAAACGATGAAAATGTAAGTTACACAGCTATATAAGGCACTATTTCCGATTTTTTATGCGATAAACAGGGCTGTATCTTTCTTATAGTAAGTAGTTTAATGAAATCTTTCAGTTTGTTACACTTTTGTTAAATAAAATTCAAATTATTTTTATAAAAATGCAAAATACATTCTTTATTTTATCAGTTTTATGCTATTTCTTGATTTGTTATACATTTGACACGACAAAGGTGGCAAGGATGTTGAAATACGGCATCGTTTTGCGTCACCATATATTAAAATATTAATATAAGTGTCGTTTTCGTGCGCACAATTTTTAATAAATATATAAAATTTATGAAAAAATGCACTTTTAGGTGATTTTTTTCGATCGGGATTGTGAAATCAGCGATTTTTCGGGTAATCGGGCGCCGCACGAAGAGGACGTTGGGCTACAAAAAACGGCTCCAATTCGATGTTTGGAGCCGCTATTGCGGAAAAGAGGGTCGTTTTATGACAATTCGGTAGTAATGAAGTAACTGTCGTTACAAACTGTAAGGTAATTAGGCAACTTACATATCGAAACACAATTTTTCGGGCGTTTTTCACCAAGAGAGGCCACCCGTTTTGGTCAGAGTCCTTTCTTGGCAATGCGCCACGCCAACGCGTTGTAGAGGTTGATAAGCGGAGCGCGCCAAGCCACGGGCAAGGCATTGAGTACGCGGACTTTGCGCAGTGTGCGGCGGTAAACTTTTGTGTAGGCGAAAAATCGAGCCGCGCGAGCAGCCTCTTCGGTTCCACCCTTTGCACTGATAATGAGAGCCTTACCAAGCGCGGCACGTGCCACAAATTCGTTGTAGTCGTCGCCGGCTGTCGCGTCGTAAAGCTCCTCGAACGAATATTGCGTGCGCTCGGGCGTATAGGTCGCAGCCGAGCGGTTGGATGCGACCCTTGAATAGAGCGCCAACAGCTTGGGGGAGAAGCAGATCGGGTATCGACGTGCAATTTTGATCCACATATAGAGGTCGCCGGCAATCTTCATCCCCTCGGGGAATCCGCCGACCGTGTCGAACACGCGGCGCGGCACGCAGCTGGCCGATGGGATGGCGATGAATTGGTGTGCCGAGTCGCGGAAGAAATTCGCAACAACACCCCTTGCGGCAGGGGTTTTGGCCGGAAAAACGCCCTCGTGGCTGACGATATCGAAGGCTGTGCAGTAGACGCCGCAGTCCGGAAATTCTTCGATCATAGCGGCAATCTCCTCCAAAAAACCGGGTTTCCACTGGTCATCGGCATCTAAGAGCGCGATGTATTCGCCACTGGATTCGGCAATTGCACGGTTGCGAGCAGCGCACTCCCCGGCATTGGGTTGCTGGACAAGTTTGACGAGCGGCGAGGCGATCGCACGCACGATTTGCGCACTGCTGTCGGTCGATCCGTCGTCCACAACGACAATTTCGAGCGGCTGAAAGGTTTGCGCCAAGATCGAGCGCAGGGTGTCGCCAATCTCCTGCTGCTTATTATATAAAGGTATGATGACCGAAATTGAGGGAGCTGCCATTTGTGATTTTATATGAAGCTGTTTGAATTTGGTGCCGAAGCAATTTTCGAAGCCTCGTGCTCAATGGCGAAGATACCCATCTTTTGCTACATTTGCAAATAAAATGGGGCTGCAAATCTGTGGATTACGCGGTTTTGAAGAGATCTATTTCGCCGCGTTCGACTTGGTGGTAGATCGCAGCCAATTCGGCAATGACAGGCGAGATAAATTCGAGGGTATCGGCCACGGCCGATTTGTCGCCCTGCCCTTTGATGTTGTAGAGCATCGCGGCGTAAAGCGCTCTGAAACAAAGCTCTGTGTCGCTAATGCCGGGCTTTTCGAGTAGCATACGCAGGTGAGCCAATTGCGGTTCGAGGTGCGCATAGCTCTTGCGGTAGTGCGCGCCCACGGGCAAGTTCATCAGTTGCAAATGCAGGTTGTGAAGGTCGGCAATCAGGTGCAGCGTGTGCTCCAAATGCCCTTGCTCCTCCTTACCCTCCTGCCGCAACAGATTCGCTAAATCCATATACCACAGCAGAAAAACGGATTTTTGCTCCTCGTTGAGATCCTTGCGCGGAGCGATGAGCTGCGAAAAAACGGCTTCGGGACTAAATTGCAGCGCGCGCAGCAGATCCTCCAACTGCCACAGGTAGAGGATGTATTCGGCAATATTCTCGCGGCGTTTGGCTTGGGCTATATCCATTTTTTGGGGCCGTTTGTACTGTGTTTGAGGAAATATTGCTGCGACTTGAGCAGGTTGCGCGACTGGAGAACCATGTTCTTGGTCTCGGTTAAAATGGTGAGGTAGAGCAAGCTGGCTTTGGTGTTCGAGCGCGCCTCGTTGATGCGGTTCAGCTCCGATTTGATCGCCTCGGCAATCGCCTCGAAGAGCTGGTCGCGCAACGATAGCACCATCTCGATGTTCGAGAAATCGTCGTTGCGAAGCATCACGTTGATGTGGTGGTAGATGGTCTCCACGTCGTCGTTGATCCCCATCAGATCCTTGGCTTGATCCTTCGAAAGTCCTTCGTGGTTGTTGTCGATATGTTCGAAAGCCGGACGCGTAATGTGCATCAGCGCTTTGGTCATTTCATTCAGATAATCAACAACTTGAACGTAGTAGTGAGCGGTATTGACGTCGCTGCTCTGCAACTTTTTGAGCGTAGGCATCAACGTATATTTACGCTCGCGCGACTGGTAAAACAGGTCGTTGGACTCCTTGACCATATCGCGCAACACCTTGCGGTTCTCCTTGAAAACGGCGATCAGCGTGCGGTCGTAGATCTTGGTGGCAAACTCCATTGTGCGGCAAACCTCGTCGCGCAGACTGTTGATAATATCCGTATCGCTCACCGATCCATCGGTCTGCACCTGAGCCGGCTCCTTGGCTTTTTTCTTCAGGAAGTTGCTGTGGATAAGCATATAACCGCAGAGCACCGAGACGACGATCAGCGCGATGGTGCCGCCATAAATGAGCGCCAGCCCCACCACAAAAGCGATCAAGAAACCACCTAAGGCGGTGACAAACCAGCCGGCAATGACGGTCATAACGCCCGAAATGCGGTAGACGGCACTCTCGCGTCCCCAAGCACGGTCGGCCAACGACGTACCCATTGCAACCATAAAACAGACATAGGTGGTCGAGAGCGGCAGCTTGAACGAGGTGGCCAGCGAGATGAGCAACGCCGAAGTGGTGAGGTTCACCGTGGCGCGAATCATATCGTAGGGGGCGCCGCTGTGCTCGACATTTTCGTATTCGAAACGACGCGAAATAGCTTCGCGGAGAGATTTTGGGAAGGCGCGTTCGATCCCCGAGTTGACGTTGAGCGCCGCACGAACAATGGTGCGCGAGAAGACCGAGGAGCCATATTGCTCCGACGCCGCCTCGTCTTGTGCCGAGAGCGACAGCTCGGTTTTCGAGACGTTCATCGACTTTTTGGAGGTCCAAAGAGTGAGGATCATAATGACGCCTGCCGCCAACAGAACCAGAAAATTCGCCGGGACACTCTGATTCAAAGAGCCCATAAGCATCGTCGTATCGCCGGCTTGCTTGGCGATGTGGTAGGCGTCGAAACTGGCTACCGGCACACCGATGAAGTTCACCAAGTCGTTGCCGGCGAAAGCCAGCGCCAGCGCAAAAGTACCCGATAAAATAGTGATACGCAGAATGTTGACCTTGAAGCGCTGGATGAAAAACAGCAGCAGCGAGCAGACCAGCCAGCAAATCAGAAGCGACAAAAGCAGATGTTGGTCGACGTTGTGGATGAAATCGTGCTGAGCAAGCAGACTCTTCAACCCCTTGAAAACGGCAAAGTAGATGATTGCCGTGAGCGAAGCGCCGCACCAGAGTGAGCCGAAACGGTTGAAAATCGCGGTATAGCGGAACGAGAATATCACACGCGAAATGTACATCACAAAGGTACCGCAGGTGAAGGCGATGACCACCGACAGCAGGATTGCCGAGACGATACCCATCGCACGCGAGGTGTTGATGAAGGTGCCCAGCGAACCGATATTGAGCGTCGTATCGTGTGAAATTTTATAGATCGAGACGGCGATCGCCGCGCCTAACAGACAGAAGATCAACGACACGGTAGTCGAGGTGGGTAGTCCCCACGAGTTGTAGAGGTCGAGCAGAATGATGTTGGCAAACATCACCCCCAAGTAGAGCATCATCACCTCGTGGAAAGAGAACATTCCGGGGTTGAACATTCCGCTTCGAGCGACCTCCATCATACCACTCGAAGTCACCACACCAAGCAGGATACCGACCGAAGCGACGATCAAAATGGTGCGCATCGAGGCGACTTTGGAGCCGATGGCCGAGTTGAGAAAGTTAACTGCGTCGTTTGTCACGCCGACGAAAAGGCCTGAAACAGCGAGGATTCCGAGTATAACAATAATAACGGTGTAGATTTCGCTCATAATGAGGTTTTAGTGCAATTACTGAACAAATTTACACCATTTTTTTCGATGAAACAGTTTTGAAACCTATTGTTAACGTTAACTTAACATAAAAAGCCCTCCACCGCTTTGGCAGGGAGGGCTATATATATAGGTGTCGGGCAATCGAAACACACACAACTGAAAACCGAAAACAACTGTGTCGTCCCAAAAACAGACAGGACGACACAGGATTTTCATTTTTCAAATATTGCTGACAACCTCGCTACCACATTATATGAATGGTGTAGGCATTAAGACCCGACGAAAGCGACTCGGTTTCGACACGCGTCAACGCCCAAAAACGCTTTTCAGCAAGTAAAAACAACGTGTAATCGCCATCTGCGACAATCGGGGTGACAACAAAAGATTCGTCCGTATTGCCCACCGTGCCGGATAGATTGCTCAACAGATCGCTCTTCACCGTACCAACCATCAATAAATTCATCTTCTCGCGCTTGAGTTGATTCATCACACCGGCATCTCCACCAAAAGCCGTAATCTGAGCATCGGTGGTAAAACGCGCTGTGCGGAAATTTACAGGGAAGGAGACATTGGCATAAGTAACCGTACCTGCATCATCCTGATCGGCTCGCGTCCCCAACATAATAGGCGCAAAACCCGTCACATAACAATCAGCGGTCACCGGATAGCCCTTCATTGAGGTTGTGTAGTTGTTAAACAACAACATACTACCTTCGAACTGGGTGTTGTTGGTGATCCGATTAAAGGCCAGCGCCGACCAACGTTTGTTGTCCAGTGCAATTTTGAGATTTTTAGTCATATTGGCGCCATTGAGTGTGGCATCGGCACGGTCTATTACCGTCACCCACGAACCATTGGCTGCCGTGTGCTTGGCCACATAGGCCGATAGTGCCGTGTAATCAGCATCAGACGAGGCGGCCGAAGCGTTGGACAGCCGGCTCACGAAGTGAATCTTCGTGTCGAAACGCTCCGACGGTTTGACCGAGATGGAGTCGAATTGAGACTGCTCATCATCGCTGCAACCCGTTAAAATCGGCATAAACACCGCCAATGAGAGTGCTATCGCAAGATATTTTTTTATGTTTTTCATCTTTCTACAATTATACTTTTTACAACTTTATTTCAGCACTGCGGTGCAAAAAATAGGACTATGATCTGAATACTTATCGGTAACCCCCTTGGTGACAACCCGATAATCGGTTGTACTCCACGTGTTTTTGGGGAAACCGATGATGTAATCAAGTTTACTCATATTCTCATAGGTACCATCGTTGTTGCACAAGCGCGCACCCGTCTGCTCGAATTTTTGGATCGCACGACTGAGGTATCCGCAATTCATATCCCCCATAACAATTACGGGGATGTTGTCAGCTACCGCCGGAGCTACCGCAAAGTCGATAACCTCGCCGACCTGACTCACTTGCGTTTCATCATCGCAGAATGTTTCGATGTGGGTGGCGACAATGCGCACCTTCCGACCTTCGGGCTTCGCCGACGTGGGAACCAAAATGTCGATAAATTCCACGCTGCGAATATCCTTTGCAGAACTATCCGTATTGTATCGACCCATTTGCTTCGATCCCGAGTTGACGATCGGGTATTTACTCAACAGTCCATTGCCGTAGTATCCATTGGATCCTGACTTGTCGTAAGAGTAACCAAAAAACGGATACATACCCAGCGCCTGACCGCATTCCGTCAACTTCTCCACCCCTTTCATACGATCCGTAACCGTTTCGAATTCATTGAAACAGATCACATCCGGATTAGACTCTTTGATCAGTTTCATAAAGTCAGCGATCGGGAATCCGGCTCGTTCACCCGATTTATCGGGTCGTTCGAACGAAAGTATGTTCCACGACATACATTTCAAATTGAGGCTTTGAGCCGTTGCTGTCGCCACAGAGAGAGTCGCAAAGAGTAACACGCTAAAAACCACGATATATCTATAAATTTTCATATTCTGATATTTTAAGAGATGTGAATTAATAACCCTGATTCTGCTTCAAATTGACCGTACCATTGAAAGCACGCGCCGGAATTGGGAATACCTGACTGACACCCTCACGATAAGAGCGAGCCGGATACACTTCAATCGGACGCATCTTGATCACATTGTTCTCCTTGTAGGAGGCCACACTGTGAGCGGCCGGATTCAACCATTCGGTTCCCTTACCCCAACGGATCACATCCACAAAACGACTCGGTTGGAACTCGAATGCCAACTCACAACGACGTTCATTTTGGAGTTGCGCTTTGGTTGCCGCGCTATTTTGGGGTAATCCTGCGCGCTTGCGAAGGCTATTTAACAACGCTTTGGCCTCAGCATTGCCTTCACCTTTCGACCAAATCAAGGCCTCGGCTTTCATCAATACAACCTCTGCGTAGCGCATCAAACTTACATTTAACGACGTATAACATTTATCGCGCAAGGGTGAAATATCCTTGCCGGGGGCATCCGATGCAGCAAAGGGCGCGATGAATTTACGCACAACCAGACCACAAGTTGCGTGACCCGTTTTCCACGATGAAATCGACCCGTCTTGACAAAAACCGCCAAACTGAACATCATTTCCAACAAATTGCACGTGTTGTCCCGGCGCAAGAATCGTCGCATCGCGGCGCGCATCACCTTGCTCATACGCATTGTAAAGTTCGAGACTCGGTGTGAAATAGCCCCACGTGTTGTAGATACCCCAGCCACCATTCACAAAAGTGACTCCGTAATATTTTGCACCGTGATTCGCATCACCCGCAATCGAGAAGAGGTACTCCTTGCAATAATTATTCTTCGTTGTCCACAGATTTGCAAAGGCGTTGGCCGTTCCGTCGTCATACAATTCGCGCTTATCAGCACCCGACAGACCCATAATCTTGTCACACATTTCGATCACAATGTCGTAATATTTGGCATTGTATTGCGCAGCATACAACGCTGCACGAGCTGCATACGCCCAAGCTGCCGCTTTGTGGGGAAGTCCGTATTCCGAATCGGCCTTCAACTCGGAGAACAGCGGAAGAAGCTCCCCGGCTTGACGCATATCGCTGATGATTTGGTCATAATTGTCCAGCACGGACTTGGGGCGCGGGGCATCCATATTGACGGCCTCCGTCTTGTCGGTGATGATCGGAATACCGCCGTTGGGGCCATTGTCTCCGTAATAAGGGACAATCCACATCATAGAGAATCCACGGAAGAAGTAAGCGGTGCCGACAGCCTTGTTCTTGTAACTTTGGCTCAAGCCGGCCATTTGAGGAACCAGCAAAATAATGTTATTGGCTTTTGCGTTGTTCTCATACATTACCTTCCACATAAACTTACAATCCTGACCATTGCTTGGAGCCATATTGAATCGACGCATCTCTTCCACTTCGGCACGGTCACGACCAATCAATACGTTGTCGCTCACACACTCCAACCACATATGGCCACGGCCACAGATCTCCTCGGCCCAGTTGGCAGACGAATAGTCGTAGAGTGCAAAGATAGCTTTGTCGACATCCGATTCTGTTTTCCATTTGGTAGACTGTCCGTAGGGCTCTCTTTCGAGAAAATCGGAGCAACCGACCAGCATTAAGGTACTAATCGCAAGTACGCTTATGTTTGCTACTATTTTTTTCATAATAATCGTAATTGGATAATTTATTAGAAATTGATGTTGGCACCAAAGTTAAAGAAACGAGTCAACGGATAAACACCGCTATCCACACCGTAATTGCCTACTTCGGGATCAATACCCGAATAACCGGTGATTGTAGCCACATTATCAACACTGAAGTAGATGCGCAGTGAACCCTTCTCTAAGCCGACATAACGGCTTATGTTTTTGGGCAAGGTGTAACCGATCGTGATGTTTTTCAAGCGCAGGTAATCGCCCTTCTCCAGAAATATGTCGGTAAACTTCAAGTAGTTGCCATTGCGGTCCTCCTTCAAACCCAAACGAGGATATTCGCTGCCGGCGTTGTTGTAGTCCCAAGTGTCCAACACGTCTGAGATTAAATTACCATTGTCCTGACGACCATTCATCGCCAATTGTTTCATACCGTTGTATACTTTATTGCCAGCAACACCTTGGAAGAAGAGGCTGAAATCCAACCCTTTCCAGTTGAGCGAACCGCCAAAGGAGTAGGTTTGTTTGGGGGCATACGAACCTGAGAATCGACGATCGCCCTCTGAGATAATGCCATCGCCGTTGGAGTCGACAAAAATCAAGTCGCCAACTTTTGCATCCGGCTGCAACAATTTCGCCTCTCCGGTTTTCGGATCTTTGGCAATGTGTTTATTGATCTGATCCTCCGTGCGGAAAATTCCTGCCGTGGGATACACTTTGAAGGAGTACCAAGGCTGACCGGCAGCAGAATAGAGCAACGCCTTGCTGTCAACATTGGGTGATGTGTGCTCAATATCTTCTTTGCGAGGACCATAATCCTTCACATAACCCTTGTTGGTCGAGAACATAGCCCAAGCCGTGTAGTTTAATTTACCTTGCGCGGCCGAACCGTTGTAGTTAACCGAAAACTCCCAACCTTTGTTGATCACGTGACCCATATTACCCATTGGGGCTTCATTCAAACCGACTTGCTCGGAAATAGCCAATTTATCAACCAAATCCTTGGTCTCTTTGTGGTAGTAATCAGCACTGATTTCGAGCGAATTGTGGAACAGGCCAAGGTCGAGACCGACACTCGTCTGCTCGGTGGTCTCCCAACGGGCATTAAAGTTGGGAACTGTTGAAAAATAGGTTCCGTAGTGCTCAAATTTACCCAAAATGATCGGGTTTTCATAGGTTGACAGCGGAATGTTGGTCACCGACTGCGGATAGAGATCGACGTTGCCGACTTTACCCCAACCAGCACGGAATTTGACAAGATTCAACGTGTTGTCAATTCCGAGATTTTGGAAGAATTTTTCGGAGGAAAGTTTCCACGAACCGGAAACCGACGGGAACCAGTCATAATTTTTGGTGGATGGCAACTTGGACGAAGCATCGCGGCGAGCACTGGCCACCAAGAAATAACGGTCTGCAAATGAATAACCTACACGGGTCAAGAACGACACCATCGTTTGCTCGTAGATCAATTCTGTCGGATTACGCGTCCATTTGTCGGCGCCGTCCCACACGTGCTCGTGATCGTTGTTGTTGGAGTAACCCTCTGTGCTGAATGCGCGGTTGTGATATTTGCCGTAATCCGTTGTGAAACCGATCATTGCACTGACATGGTGACGACCGAATACTTCGGCATAAGTAGCGATTGTCTCCCACAAATAGTGGTAATTTTTCGCCTCTGTTTGCTCCATCAATGACGTTTTCGTCGGGTTTTTGGCAAGCGGCATCAGACCATAAAAATCTTCATCCTCACGATTGTCCATATCAATTGTGAAGTCGGACTTAAGGCTCAAACCACGCACGGGCTTCACCTCCAAAGTCGTCGTCGAAAAGACCTGCGTACGAGGATGTTTGTTGTTCAAGTATTTCAACTGCGCCACGGGATTGATGATATTGGGACCCTCAACGCCATCGGCATACATAGGAGATGTTCCTCCGTACAAACGATCTCCGTCATCGTTGTACACCGGTTCGCCCTCTTTACTTTGCTCCCAAACCGAAGCCGACGAGGGGAACCACATTGCACCCATAATCGGACCCGTATGGGATATGTTGACACCGCCTTGACCATTCGAATAATCGAAAGATACGCGCTCCGACAACGACAACCATTTGTTAATCTTGTAGTTGGTGAATAACTTAGCACCCACCGATTTGCTGTTTGTATTCAAGATGACACCGTCTTTTTTGTCGTACGACAAAGAGAAAACGGACTGTAATTTTTCACTACCACCACTCAACGAAATACCGTAGTGCTGCGTCAATCCCGTACGGAAAATTTCATCGAGCCAATTTGTTTGGGTAATGTTGGCTCCCGAGTAGACCGCAGGATTGGCAAGGCTGGGTAGAAAATTATTGCTGGAATTTTTGGCAGCCAAAGCCCACGTGTCACAGAACTGTTGTGCATTGAGCATTGTGGGCAAATTGCTCGCTTTTTCAACACCCACAGCCACATTCACGTCCACCTTCATTTTACCCTCCTGTGCCTTTTTTGTCGTGATGAGAATAACACCACTCGATCCAACCGACGCACCATAAATAGAGGCCGAAGCGGCATCTTTGAGAACCGTGATAGACTCCACGTCCTCAATCATATAGGGGGCGTTAGGAATACCATCGACAACAACCAAAACGCCATCACCCGACGTCGGATCATTGTCCTTACCTTTGGATCCACGACCACGAATCGAGAACGAGGCCTTCTTCAACGGGTCACCCGACTGAGCCACCGTCACACCCGGCATCCGACCTTGCAGCATCGTCGCCAAATTGGAGGAGCGACTTTTGGAAACCTCATCAAGTTTCACGGTCGTAACCGCCATTGAAAGGTCTTCCTTGCGCTGCGAGCCATAACCGATGGCCACCACCTCACTGATCATCGTCGCATCGTCTTCGAGCGATGGATTAATCGTCGTGCGGTTATTCACCAATTCGCTCTTCGTCTTGTAACCGATAAACGAAAAATCGAGCGTGGCGTTCTTCTTCACCGAAAGCGAGTAGCTACCATCGGCGGCCGAAGTTGTTCCGTTGGTGGTTCCACGTTCAACAACCGAGGCTCCAACCAGCGGTTGATTGTTCGAGTCGCTGATAACGCCCGTCACGACGACGGATTGGTTATCCTGCGCTTGAAGCGGAACTACGAATAGGCACAGAAAGAAACCCATTAGCAGGGTGGTAAAATACCAACTCCGTGTTGTAGTCAATTTCATTTTCATAGGATTTTGGTTAATGATTAATAGATTTGAAATTCATGGTTTAAGGCATTAAAATTTAGTAGGAAATATTAATAAAATATTTAATAATATATAACGAGAAGAAAAACAATATTTGTTAATTCTCTTTTCATTTTCAAAGTTATGGAGTTCTAACACGATAGTGGTGATTATTTGCGTATTTATATCCTCAAATCACGCAGATATTATATACCTTATATATAATACAATGCGCCGATTGGGATGGATTCCAATCGGCACATCGCGTTATCTCAAAGGAATAACGGAATTATTAAATTTTTGTGATTTTATTGCGGTACTCAGAGGGCGTGACGCCTTTTATCTGCTTAAAGATGCGCGCAATGTTTTTTGTATCGGCAAAGCCCAATTGGTTGGCAACCTCCGCAACCGACAAATTTTCGTGAAGCATTTGCGCCATCTTCTCGATACGGGTGTTGATGATATAGTCGTATATCGACATATTCATCTGCTCCCGAAAACGCACTTCAAGCAAACGCCGAGACAGAGGAACTTGGGCGACAATATCTTCAACGTGCAATTTCTGGGCTAAATTTTCGTGGATATACTTCAGCGCGCGGGCAATATAACGGTCGTTATTGGCATAAATATCGGTCGATTCGCGCGTGACAATGTGGGTTGGTTCAACCACAACATCCTCCCACTCGGCATTGGGATTGGCAATCAGATAGTCAATCAATCGCGCCACATTGTAACCACCACGCTCGACGTCCTGATCCAAAGAAGAGAGATTGGGAACCGAAAGACTACACATCGTTGCATCGTTATCAACCCCCAAAACAGCAATATCATCGGGAATACGAAAACCTACGGCATACTCCACCTGCTGACAGGCCTCGGTAATTTGATAGGCTTGATTGTCGTCACAGGCCATAATGGCCACCGGCTTGGGCAACGACTCCAACCACGTCACCAATCGCGTAGAGTCATAGTACCACAGATCATCTAAATTACTCCGTGAGAACTCAGAAATCTGGGGGGGGGTATTTTGCGTTTTAAAGTGGGCTGTAATAGCCTCGCGATAACCTTGACACCGCTCTTCGGACCAAACAATACCGCGCAATCCGTAGAACGCAAAGTTCTTGAATCCTTTGGCTATGAAATATTTCGCCCCCATTTCGCCGGCCAAACGGTGCGAACCCGTGATGTTGGGAATGGATGTAAATCGCTCCTTGAAATCTTGCGCAACGGCAACAATGCCATTTTCACGAAACTTCTCTACCGGATCATTGTTGTAAAACTGACCAATAATGGCCTCCGCCTTGTATTTCTTAGCCCAGTGGATAACCTCTTCGATTCCATATTTATCACGAATCGCAAGTGGCAATTTACACAAGCTCCAAGGCTTGGTCTCCTTGGCGTAACGAGCAATGCCTCGCAAGATCGTGCGAGCATACTCCTCGGAAAAATCCGTTAAGAAAATTATTCTGGCCATAGAGCGATCAAAAATTGACGTAATTGCAGAAACAAGGTAGTGCTAATTTTTGAATTTTACGCAATATGAGGGTACAAATACGCAAATTTCAACCGTTCCTAAATTGTATTTAATTATTTTCGTGGAGTTTATAAACGATATTTTTTTATTCGAAAGTTCACCTTATTCACACAACCGCCAACCGATGAAACTGACACACCTCGCACTACTTGTAGGCTTACTCTTGACCAGCTCGTGCACACCCAAAGAGCCGATCGACTATGTTGATCCGTTTATTGGCACAGGCGCTCACGGCCACACCTACCCCGGAGCAACCACACCATTCGGCGCTGTGCAATTGAGTCCCGATACACGCACCGGAGATTGGGATGCTTGTAGTGGCTATCACTATTCAGATCAAACGATCATCGGATTTTCGCACACACACCTCAGTGGCACCGGTTGTGCCGATTTGGGAGACATCTTGTTTCACCCCACAAGCAGCAAGATAGATACAACGCGGCAAAATCGCATTTATGAACCCTACATATTCTCACACAAGGACGAAAAAGCAACGGCCGGGTATTACAGCGTCGATCTGCGCAACGATCATCTAAAAGTGGAGTTGACGGCCGCGCCACACACCGGCGTCCACCGCTACACATTCGCCAAGGGTGCTTCGCAACAACTTGCGATTGATTTGACACACCTGCTCACCGATGAGGCGATCGACACCGCATTTATTGCGCAAACCTCACCGCGAGAAGTCACTGGAATGCGCCGCACAACGGGTTGGGTAGGCAATCAGCACATCTATTTTGCGGTTCAATTTTCGAAAGATATTGACAAAATAAATTTTCTACGCAATGGATCGGTGGCGCTACTTTCATTCGGTGAAAATGATCCACTGATTGCAAAAGTTGGCTTGTCGTTGGTCAGCATCGACAACGCACGCGCGAATATGCTAGCGGAGGTTGCCGATTTCGATTTTGACGCTGCACACGCTCGCGCACGCAAAATGTGGCGCGAGTCGCTCGAACAAATCAAAATCGAGGGCGGCTCAGAGAGAGACAAAACGCTGTTTTACACCGCACTCTACCACACCAAACTGGCACCAAACATAACCAGCGATACCAATGGTGACTTTCGACGATCAGACCAGACCATTAGCAACGCCGGCAAAACGCACAAAACCTACTCAACCTTTTCGTTGTGGGACACCTTCCGTGCGTGGAGTCCGCTCCAAATATTGATTGATCCGTCGCTCATCAACGATATGATTCGCAGTATGTTGGATATGTACGACTGCACCGGCGAATTACCATTGTGGCCGCTCTCTTCGGGAGAGACCAATTGTATGATCGGCTACCACTCCGTGTCGGTGATAGCCGATGCCTACCTGAAAGGGATTCGGGGATTCGATGCCCAAAAAGCACTGGAGGCGATGAAACACTCCTCGGACATCAACAAAAAGGGATCTGATTTCTACTTGTCGTTGGGTTATATTCCAGCCAACATCAAACGCGAATCGGTCTCTTGCCTACTCGAATACGCCTATGACGATTGGTGTATCGCCCAAATGGCACACGCCCTCGGTGATACGATCGGCTACAACAACTACACACAACGAGCCTTGAACTATGTCCACATTTTCGATGGAAGCAGTCGTTTCTTTCGGGGTAAAAATCTTGACGGTAGTTGGAGCACGCCCCTGAATGAATTTTCGGCCGGCCGCGATTACACCGAAGCCACTCCGTGGCAATACCGTTTTTTTGTTCCGCACGACATCAATGGATTAATTCAGTTGTTTGGTGGCAAAAAACTCTTTTCGCAGGAGTTGGAGCGCCTTTTCTCCCTCGAAACCCCCACAAGCTCACAGCCCGAATTGGTCGATATTACGGGCGTGGTGGGTCAATATGCGCACGGCAATGAACCAAGTCATCATATGGCCTATCTGTTCAATTACGTAGGTGAACCGTGGAAAACCCAAAAATGGACGCGCTATTTACTCGAAAATCTATATCAGGCAACTCCCGAAGGCATCAGCGGCAACGAGGATTGCGGACAGATGTCGGCTTGGTATATTTTATCGAGCATCGGGCTTTATGCGGTCTGCCCCGCCTCCGATCAGTTTTCGCTCACCACACCCCTTTTCGAAAAGGCCACCCTGCAACTCGGCAATGGCAAAACACTCGTCATTACGGCCAACAACCCCTCGGCCAATCAATACATCGACCGCGTCACCTTCAACGGAAAATGTATTGATAAAAACTACATTACCTACGCCCAGCTATCCGAAGGCGGCCAATTGATCTTCACCCTCACTGCACAACCCAATCTGCTGCGCGGAACCACGGAGCAGGCGCTGCCCTACTCCCAAACCGTTGGGCAACACGTCTCGATTCCCTACACGACCCAAAACCCGAGCTTGTTTACCGATACACTTCTCTTGGATTTGGCATCCGCCACCCCCGACGCCACCATTCGCTACACCTTGGACGGGCAAGAGCCTACCGAAGAATCTGCGCTTTACACAGCACCCCTGTCAATCACCGCAACAACGACGCTCAAAGCCAAAGCCTTCAAACAGGACTACTCTCCCAGTAAGACGCAAACCATTCTGGCCACCAAAGCCGAATTTGCCACACCGGTTGTCCTGAAACAACCGTTGGTAAATGGCGTGCATTACAGCTATTACAAAGGGCACTTCTCGGAGGTAGAGCAGATTGCCGCAGGGCACAAAATCGCCTCGGGTGTTATGCCAACGCCCTCAATCCTTGACGCACCCGACTCGGATCATTTCGCCTACATCTTCGAAGGCTGGATACGAATCCCCGAAGATGGCGTCTGGACCTTTTCGACCAAAAGCGATGACGGCAGTGTGCTTTACATCGCCGATCAAGCGGTGGTCAACAACAACGGCTCCCACGCGGCTATCACCGCCACGGGACGCATCGCGTTGAAACGCGGATTCCACCGTTTCAAGCTGTTGTATTTTGAAGACTACGAAGGCGAGGCGCTCGAATGCGCACTATGTAGCCCCAAAAACGACACATTGATCCCCCTCTCACCGGATTTTTTGTACCTTTAACTGCTAAAATCGCCTAAATTATGAATCATAATAAATATATAGGAACAACGATCACGCTACTCGTTATTCTCTTTAGCACCATTTCGGCAACAGCCAAACAGCCGATCGCGATCTTTTCGCACAACGACTATCAGCGTGTCGTACCATTTTACGCGGCCTATTCACAAGGTGTTTATTCGATTGAAGCCGATGTTTTTCTGAGCGAGGGGCAGCTGCTCGTGGGGCACGAACTCGATCAATTGAAGCGTGAAGCTACGCTGCGCGAACTCTACATAGACCCGATCGTCAAACTATTTAATCGCAATGGCGGTCATCCCTATCAAGATCCCGACCAAGCGTTGCAACTACTCATCGAATTGAAATCCGAGACCGCGCCAACGCTGCGTGCGGTCATCGCCGAATTGGAACAACACCGCGAAGTCTTTGATTGCCGTAATAATCCGAATGCTGTACGCATTGTCATCACGGGCAAGGTTCCTTCGCCCGACACGTTCGCACAATATCCTGCCTATATTCTCTTTGACGGCGAGCTGTCGGACACCTATACGCCGGAACAATTAGCGCGTGTGGCAATGATTAGCACCTGTTTTCGCGATCTGAGCACGTGGAATGGAAAGGGCACAATCACAAGTCAAGATCTGCCCCACATCGAAGCGGCGATTGACGCCGCCCACGCCAAAGGCAAACCCATTCGATTTTGGGATGCCCCCGATTGCCTGACAACGTGGTATACATTTTATAATATAGGTGTCGATTATTTGAATACCGACCACGTCGAAGCCTGTGCTAATTTCTTCGACGATTTTTCGAACAAAAATTTCACAATCGCCACACCAGCTCAGTCGGGAAAAGAGGTCACAGGAACCACACGTTTGGATAAGATCACGCGCAATTTCAAAGGCTTTCAGCACGAAAAAATGCAACTGTCGGCCGCTATCGAAACCTACACTCCGACCTATCAGTCAGACGGTAAGGCTTGTCGCATTAAAAATATAATCTACCTGATCGGCGACGGAATGGGGCTGGCACAAATCACCGCGGCGGCAAGTGCCAACCACACCCTTTCGATGCTCAATATGCGTTATGTGGGGTTGCAACGCTCATCCGCCAAAGATGCCTACACCACCGATTCGGCTGCCGCAGGCAGCGCATTGGCGACCGGCGAGAAAACCTGCAACCGACACATCGCAATGAGCGCCGACAGTTGTGCCCAAGCGTCGTTGTCGGACACCTCCATCGCAAAGGGCAAGGCCGTCGGAGTTGTCACTTTGGGCAATGTTGCCGATGCAACACCAGCCGCCTTCTACGGAAATTGGGTCGAACGTGATGATGCCGACACGCTGACCAAACAGCTGTTGCGCGGTAAATTATCGCTGTTGTGCGGCAGTGGGATTCGCGAGTTCGAACAACGCAAAGATCACTACAACATCATTGGGGCGCTCAAAAAAGAGTATTCGTTTATCCGCAATATCGACAAAATTGCATCTACCAAGGGCAAAGTCATCTGCATCGACGAACAGATGGGTGATGCCGCCGAAGCAGCAAATCTCGAGATGCTCGCCTCGGTGACTCGCCAATCCATCGCCAAATTACAAGAACAAAGCAAAGAGGGCTTTTTTCTAATGGTCGAGGGGGCAAAAATCGACTACGCCGGCCACTCGAAGTGTCTACCCGGCTCAATCATCGAAACCTTGAGTTTTGATTTGGCCATTGCCGAGGCGCTCAAATTCGCCGACCAAAACGGGGAGACGCTGGTGATCGTTACCGCCGATCACGAAACCGGAGGGTTGACGTTGCTCGACGGCGATCTGACATCTGGACGCGTAACCGGATATTATGTTACCGACGATCACACACCCATTATGCTGCCCGTATTTGCCTACGGACCTCGTGCTGATGCCTTTTGCGGCGTCTACGAAAACACGGAGATAGCCCGTCGCATCAAAGAACTACTTAACCAATAAACCGATGATAAAATCGCTTCTATCCATTGTGATGGCGCTCTGTGTCGCGGACGCTGTGTCTGCTCAAGAGCCGGCAAGCCAACCCAAATACAACTTGCCCTACAAAAATACCTACGTCAAGGAGTCATTGGTTGCCGAAAATGAATTTCGCATTGCAAAACCACAACACATTGAACCCAAAAGCTTTGCCGCTGCAAAAAACATCTTACCCAATCCGATTTGGGTGGGACACAACGACGAGTTGCGAATGTATTGGCGAGCGTGGGAAATTGCGATCGGGAACATTCGTCAGCCTGAAAAGAACTCGGGACTGGTGGCTCCCTACCTCGACGTGGCCTACAACGGCAATCTGTTTATGTGGGACGACTCCTTTATGATGATGTTTGCGCGTTACGGGCACCACTTCTTCCCCTTCCAAGGTACGCTTGATAACTTCTATGCCAAACAACACCCCGACGGATTCATCTGCCGCGAAATCAAGGCTGACGGAGCCGATTGCTTCGAACGCTACGACCCGGTCAGCACGGGTCCCAACCTGCTGCCGTGGGCGGAGTTGCTCTATTTTCAACAATATGGAGACATCGAACGCCTGCATCGAATATTTCCTGCGCTGTGCGCCTACACCAAATGGTGGCGACTGAACCGCACGTGGCAAAATGGGATGTATTGGTCGAGTGGCTGGGGAACCGGAATGGACAATATGCCCCGCGTCAAACCGCAATACAATATGATATTCAGCCACGGGAATATGATCTGGCTGGACACCTGTATCCAGCAGATGCTGGCCGACGAGGCGCTGTTACAAATCGGATTTCAGATCGAACGATGGCAGGAAATTGAAGATTTTGAAGACGAAATCAAGCGGATAAAAACCTACATCAATAAAAATATGTGGTCGGAGGCTGAGAATTTTTTGTTCGACCAGTACGATGACGGTTCGCTCTCCCCCACCAAAGGCATCGGCGCTTTTTGGGCACTACAAACCGACCTTCTCGACAAAGAGCGGCTCGACAAAATGGTGGCGTCGTTGAGCGACACCACCACATTCAACCGCACCCATCGTGTACCCTCGTTGTCGGCAGATAATCCGAAATACAACCCCAATGGCCGTTATTGGCAGGGCGGCGTATGGCCCGGCACCAATTATATGGTTATCACCGGTCTCTACAAAAAAGGGTATCATCAACTTTCAAACGAAATTGCGCGCAACCACTACAACGTCGTGCTCAATGTCTTCCGCAGAACAGAGACTTTCTGGGAGTACTACGCGCCCGAGGCCGAGGAGCCCGGATTTATGGCACGCAAAGAGTTTGTCGGCTGGACAGGACTGCCGCCCATTGCAATCTTCATTGAGTACATTTTGGGTATCAAGTCCGACTACTCCGAAGCTCGTGTGGTTTGGGATGTTACACAAACCGAAGAACACGGCATCGAACGCTAT
Source organism: Alistipes sp. (assembly GCA_036651015.1). Taxonomy (GTDB): domain Bacteria; phylum Bacteroidota; class Bacteroidia; order Bacteroidales; family Rikenellaceae; genus Alistipes. Next base: position 2,339 of record JAVVYP010000024.1, on the reverse strand, counting down.
CCGTTTGGTCCGAACGGCTCTCTTACACTCAAGGCCAAATCTCGTCATTCGGTCGAAAATCGTCCCGAGGTCACCGTCGAAAGTAATATACCATTCGAACTGACGCTCAATTGGGGTACCTCACAAAGTCAAAAATATCAAATAAAACCCGGGCGACAAACCCTCTCTAAATTATGAAACAGATTATCGTACTGATCTTCGCCGTGATGATGCTTCCGGCGCAAGCCCAACACGTGGCTTTTCGGCAAAACGGCACGCTGCTCATCGCACAATTCACCGACACCCACATCGACTTCAGCACCCCCGAGCGCAGCCTCGAATCACAAAAAGCAATTGCGCAAATGGAGTATATCTTGGAGACCGAAAAACCAGATGTTCTGTTATTTACGGGTGACGTTGTAACGGGAAAACCAAGCGCTAAAGGGTGGAAAACCCTCCTGACGGCCATTGATCGCTACGGAATTCCGTTTGCTGTTATGCTTGGGAATCACGACCGCGAACAAGATCTGTCGGCACCAGAAATCGCGGCTATCGTGACATCCTACAAGACAAACATTACACTGCTGGTCAAAGGTAAATTGGCCGACTGCGCAATTGAGGTAGCCGACCATACCGGCAAAAAAGTAGAAGCCCTGCTTTACTGTTTGGATTCCAATGACTATTCGACCGTGGAAAATATGGATGGCTACGGGTGGATCACCGCCGCGCAAATTGCGTGGTACCGAACCCTTAGCCAGCGCTATACGAAGGCCAACAACAACAAGCCACTTCCGGCACTGGCTTTCTTCCACATTCCGCTGCCCGAATATCTCGAAGCGAAAACAGCCACCGACAAACAATTGATCGGGCAACGCACCGAAGACGAGTGTCCGGGGGTGCTCAACACCGGGTTGTTTGCCGCCTTTGTCGAGTGTGGCGATGTCTTTGGCGTTTTCACAGGGCACGACCACAACAACGATTATTTACTTCTCAAACAGGGCATCGCCTTGGCATATGGACGGTTTTCGGGCTACAAAACCACCTACACAGATCTCAAACACGGTGCCCGACTCATCGAAATGAAACAGGGTACCCGATCGTTTGACACGTGGATCAAAGAGCGTGATGGCGCTAAAGTAGATTATGTGACCTGCGATGGGGTGCAATATATTAAACATTAGAATCAGTTTTTAAATCACACGCTATGGAAATAGGAGTAGATTTGGGTGGCACAAATGTCAGAGTTGGCCGAGTAGATCAGGGACAAGTCGTAGAGTTGCTATCGGAATCGTGTAAAGCAAATGCACCGAAACAAGTTGTTGTTGATCAAATCATAACGATGATTGAGCGCCTCATCACACCCAATGTGGATCGTATCGGAGTGGGGGTTCCCTCGATTGTTGACACCGACAAAGGTATCGTCTACAACGTCATAAGCATCCCTTCTTGGGATGAGGTTCCTTTGAAAAGTATGATCGAAGAACGCTTTGGAATAAGCACAAGTATCAACAACGACTGCAATTGTTTTGCATTGGGTATTTGTCATTTCGGAGAGGGACGCGGTTACAAAGACGTGGTATGCGTCGCTTTGGGAACGGGCGTCGGCGCCGGCGTGGTGATCAATCACAAATTATATAGTGGCCACAACACAGGAGCCGGCGAGATCGGTAGTGTGCAATATTTGGACAAAGACTACGAATACTATTGCAGCAGCCGCTTTTTTATCGGGCGAGGAACCTCGGGGAAAGAGGCTTACGACAAGGCCATTGCCGGCGACCGAGAGGCTTTGGCGTTGTGGCAGGAATTTGGCACCCACATCGGCAATTTGGTAATGGCCATTTTGTATACCTACGATCCGCAAGCGATCGTTTTCGGCGGAAGCATTGCCAATGCCTACAACCTATTTGCCGAGAGTATGAATCGGCAACTCGGCGAATTTCCCTATCCGCAGAACATAGAAAAACTCAAAATTTGCACCTCCTCGATCAACAACATTACCTTGCTGGGATCGACCGTTCAGTAAAAACAACCAAAACAACCAAAATATGATGAAAAAACTTTTTTTTGCGGCTCTCGCCATCGCAATTCTCCAAGGATGCGGCAAGCTTGTACCGACCGATCACAATCTGGCAATTGTTCCCAAACCCGTGCAACTGCAAGCACAAGACGGCGTCTTTGAACTCAGTGGCAAAACCCCGATTTGCACCACATTTGAGCAGGAGGAGTTGTCCTATGCAACCGCGGCGTTGAATGAAATCGTCCAGCCAATTTTTGGCAAAGCGCTGACCATAAAGGCAGTGAGTGCGCCCCAATCCGACGCAATTAACATTATGCGCAACAAAGAGATGGCCGACGAGCAG